>JAXLWU010000012.1:0-149394 GCA_046328335.1 Thermomicrobiales bacterium | reverse complement strand
CGAACTGCGCGATGCCAGCACATACTGGGGCATGGATACCGGCGCCTTCGAGGACACTATCAAGACCGAATTGGGTGACAAGAACCTGCAGACGATGACCATCGGCCGCGCCGGTGAGAACATGGTCAAGTTCGCCTGCCCGATCACCTTCACCTCCCGCGCCCCGGGACGCACCGGCACTGGCGCGGTGATGGGGAGCAAGAACCTCAAGTCGATCGTCTGCCGCGGCACCGGCAAGGTGACGGTCAAGGACGCCGAGGGGCTGAAGAAACTGACCCAATGGGGCGCCAAGAACGTCCGCATCAACGTGGCGATGGCTGGCCTCCAGAAGTACGGCACGGCGGAGACGGTGCTCGCGCAGCAGTCGGTCGGCGGCCTCCCCACGCACAACTGGGATAGTGGCGTCTTCGACAAGGCGGAGGAGATCTCCGGCGAGAAGATGTACGACACCATCCTGCTCAAGAACGACACCTGCTATGCCTGCGCCGTGCGCTGCAAGCGGGTGGTCGAGGTCAAGGAACTCGGCGTCGAGGGCCGCTACGGTGGTCCGGAGTACGAGAACCTGGCCACCCTCGGTTCCTACTGCATGATCTCCGATCTCGATCGCGTCGCCCTGGCGAACCAGATCTGCAACAAGGAGGGAATGGATCCCATTGCCCTCGGCGCGACAATCGGTTGGGCGATGGACGCGTTCGCCAAAGGGGAGATCACCCTCGCCGACACGGGCGGCATGCCGATCGAGTGGGGCGACGCCGAGACGATGGTCAAACTCGCCGCGATGATCGCCAACCGCGAAGGGTTCGGCGATGTCCTGGCGGAAGGGATGCGCGGCGCTTCCCAACGCCTCGGCGGCAGGGGCGAATCGCTGATCACCGCCGTCAAGGGTGGCGCCATGCCGGCGCACATGCCCCAGGTGAAGCGCTCGCTGGCGCTGATCTACGCCGTCAATCCCTTCGGCGCCGACCACCAGTCGAGTGAGCACGATCCCGGCTATGCCCCCGATTCCGACGAGGAGAGCCTGCGCCGGTTGGCATTGCTCGGCCTGACCGACCCCCAGGATCCGCAGAACCTCTCGGACGAGAAAGTGCGATTTGCCCTGATCACCCAGCAGTTCTACTCGCTGCTCGATTCCGCCTCCGTCTGCCAGTTCGTCTATGGACCGGCATGGCAACTCTACGGACCCGATCACCTCTCCCAGGCGCTCAACGCTGCCACCGGCTGGGATACATCGGTCGATGAACTGGTCGATGTCGGGGCGCGCAAACTGACGATGCAGCGGCTCTTCAACGCCCGCGAGGGCGCGGGGCGCAACGAGGACAAACTGCCGAAGAAGTTGTTCAAGCCGCTCACCGGCGGCCCCTCCGACGGACTGCACGTCACCGAAGAGCAGATGGAGCAGGCCCTTGACCGCTATTACGCGATGGCGGGCTGGGACAAGGCGACCGGCATGCCAACCGAAGCCTCGCTGGACCGCTATGGCTTGGGCTGGGCGGTGAACGCGCCAGGCGCGCACCCCCTCCCCCACACCGGCGGTCTCAATCTGCCAGTCGGTTCGACCGCGAGCAAGTAGCCCTCACCCCAACCCCTCTCCCATCGCAATGGGAGAGGGGCTTTGGGACGCGTGGCCCATCCGATACCACGCGGCAGGAAGTGGTGTCGTCCCGACGAAGGAGGGCCCTCGGCGTTCGTATCCGTGCGAACGACGAGATTCCTCGCTGCGGCTCGGAATGGCACTACGTGGGCAGGCTACTCGAACCCCCGGCGATGGGCCGCATGAAGATCACCTCCGCGCCGTCGCTGAGCGGCGCGGCGCGGTCGGCCTGCTTGCCGTCGATGAAGGCCCGGGTCTGCTTGAGGATGGCCGCGGTCTGCTCGTCCTCACGCGTCAACCGGGTGAAGAGATCGTCTACCGTGGCGCCTTCGGCAAGCGTGATCTGCTCTGTCTTGCGTTGAAGCATGTCGCCGATGATCCCGTGATACTTGACCGTGACGTGCATCGCGATTGCCCTTGCTACCTACTCCGTGCCGCTGTCATGTCGCCCCGACAAAGGTGGGACCTCGGCGTGGGTACGTGCCAACTTGACCGACGAGATTCCTCGCGTGCCGCTCGGCATGACACACGATGCGCGGCATGGTCAGCGGACAAGCCGGACTTGGTCCTGATCCCGCGCCCCTCGTAGGGTGCGACGCTTGCGTCGCCCGCATCCCCAACAACCTCGCTGAAGATCCAGCACGCCGTAGGCACCACGCATTTCACACCCCGGTCTCGGCGCGAAGCCGGAGATGGTGGATGACCTCGTCACGGGTCAGCAGCCCGGCCAGGCGGCCATGTTCGAAGACCGGGACCTGATTGAGTTGGTTGGTGTCCATCAGGTGGACCGCGGCGAGCAGATCGTCGTTCGGCGCGACTCGCGGCAGCGTACCGAGCGGCGTCATCACGTCGCCAGCGGTGCGCATGGTCCAGTCGGGGCGTGGCACCTGCGACACGGCACGGAGATTGAGCACGCCGACCGGTGAGCCATCAGCGGCGATGACGATGAACGACCCCTGGCCCTGGCCGAGGATGTGCTGCTCGACCAGCCGCTGCAACGGCAGATCGGCCGCAATCTCGGGTTCCTTGACGATCCCCATCACCTTGCCCACCGAGACCCCGGCCAGTTTCTGCTCTTGCAAGAAGGACTGTCGTTCCGCCGTCGCCGCGTTGTGAAGGATGAACCCGATGAACGCGGTCCAGATACCGCCGAGGACATCGCCCTGGAAGACGCGGAAGACGCCCCAGATGATCAGCGCATAGGCGATCAGTTGCCCGCTGGTGCTGGCCACGCGGACCCCGGTCTCCTGCTTGCCGCTGAAGTGCCAGACGATCGATTCGAGGATGCGGCCGCCATCCAGCGGGTAGCCGGGCAGGAGGTTGAAGACCGCGAGGAGCAGATTGATCGTCATCAGCCAGTCGGCGGAGGCACCGAGATACCCACGGTCACCCACAACCTGGTTGATGGCGCCGAAGATGAGCGCCAGCAGCACACTGGAGGCAGGCCCGACCGCGGCGACACGAAACTCCTCACCCGGCGATTTCGGCTTGCTCTCGATCTGGGCGATGCCCCCGAAGATGTAGAGAGTGACGCTCTGGACCGCGATCCCGTTCCGCAGCGCCACCCAGGCGTGAGCGAGTTCGTGGAAGAGGATCGAACCGGCAAAGAGCACCGCGGTCGCCAGCGCCGTCAACCAGCGGCCGGTCGGGTCCATGTCCGGATAGGCCGCGGGGAGCAGCGCGCTGCCGAGGCTGAAGGTCAAAAGTCCGAGGATGAGAAACAGGCTGGGATTGATCCGGATCGGGATCCCCCAGACATGGCCAAGAGTCATATTGCCTTCCATCGATGGCACTCGTCTTCTTTGACGCGGGCTGGTCTCGCCCCAGCACCAGCAACAAACAGGGCCCGGGATAGCAATCCCGGGCCCATCGTAACGCAGGACGCGATCTCGCGTGTGATGCCTGGTAGCGTCGTGTTACGCGGCGGGAACGACGCGCAACGACCAGGGCTGGCGCAGGATGGCCGCAATCGGCACCAGGTAGCCGCCGTTGCGGCCGCGGATGTGGCCGCTGACCCAGCCGGCGCTCTCGAACCAGTCGATGCCCCGGCCGCCTGCCGCATGTGGGCTGACCGCGGCGGGTTCGCCCTCGGGGCGATCGAGCGTCTCCTCCCAGAAACCGGCGAGCCATTCGGCGAACTCCGAGACGCTGGCGTCGCCACGCCACAATCCGGCGTAGTAGTCAGCCCAGGCGCTAGCGAGCAGTTGGGCGCCTGCGGCGGCAGGCATGGTCAAGGGAACAGGTACGGTCATCTACGTCTTCTCCATGGTCAATCAGGCATGTTCGGTGGTTGCGTGGCGAATGGCGGTCCGCTACAGCGATCTGCGGCGGTTGCGTCGTTCGGACGCGAGTCATGGGTGTCGTCCCGACGCAGGAGGGACCTCGGCACGTCGGCGAGCAGTCATGCCCGCCGAGATTCCTCGTTCCTCGGAACGACACAATGTTCGTGCGCCGCGCTAATCGTCCCGGCTCATGCCGCCGACGAGGCTCACGTAGTAGAGCAGGCTGAGCACGGACGCCGCGAATCCAGCGACGTAGGTCCAGGCGGCCGAATTGAGCACCGCGGCGACGCCGGCGCTCTCCTGCCCACCCCGCGCCCCACCGTCAGTCAGGCCGAGGTACGAAAGCGCCTCCTTGGCGCGCTTCGAGGCATCGAACTCGACCGGCAGGGTGATGAGCGCGAAGACCGTCGACAGGGCAAAGAGCGCAACGCCAGCCCACGCCAACCCGGTCATCTGCAGGAAGATTCCAGCGATCAATACGAACATGCCGAGGTTCGAGCCGATGTTCACCGCGGGCACGATCGCCGTGCGGAACTTCAGCGGCGCATAGGCGCGGGCGTGCTGGATGGCATGTCCCGCTTCATGCGCGGCAATGCCCATCGCGGCGATGCTCGGCGTGTCGTACACACCTTGTGACAAGCGCAGCGTGCGCGTGCGCGGATCGTAATGGTCGGTCAACTCGCCGCGAACTGGCTCGACCGGGACATCACGCAACCCATTCGCATCGAGAACCCGCCGCGCCACTTGCGCCCCGGTCAGATTCGCGTCATTCCGGATCTTGCTGTACTTGCTGTAACTGCCGCGCACCTTGGCCTGCGCCCAGAGCATCAGCAGTACGCCCGGGATCATGAAGACAAAATACATTGGGTCGAAGCCAACCATGGTCTTCCCCTTTTCTCACTCCTGAACGGCGTCATCGCCGCTGGCGAACGGTCTGGTTCGCCGTAGTCCGGAACGTCCCACGTCCGGATTTCGTCTGGCGAGTCCGGCGCCGGCATCGCCGATCCCGATGCCAAACACCATCCGACTCACCGCTGCGTCAGAACATTGTCAAGACTACAAGTGACGACACACAGTCGAAACCACTCCAACAACGTCGAATCTCGCTGTTATGTTCCGTTTTCGGCACCCTGACCGGGCGATCACGGACGACGCCGATTGCAACGAGTGGATCAGGATCCGCCACCATGACGGACAGCCATCCTCCGCAAGATTCATGCGATGTGGCCGGTGGAAACAGAAAACCCCGGCCACATCCTGCCGGATGAAGCCAGGGTCTGGCCATCGATGCGTGGATCGCTCGTTCCCGCGGCCGGCGCCTTGGCGCGTACTGACGACCGTGGGGCCGTCCTTTGTCGGGCCGGACGGCGGTTACTCCCCCTGATGCCAGCAACAGTACGTGACGTGGCCGGATTTTGCAACAGACGCACCGTCCTGGGCGCGCTCGTCCGGTTGTCCGACGTACAGACCGCTGGATCGAGCCGGCCAGTTGCCCGGATAGTCTCGGCCGCGCGCCAGAAACGACCGTCCTCGCCTTCCAGTGTTGCCCAAGCAGAATCAAGAACTGGTCAACATGCTTGACACGCTGGCACTGGCATGATACCGGCATGGGTGGAAACCCGGACACATGATGGTCTCGCCGCGGCTGGCGGCGCCACGCATCGCGGGTGTCCCGGGAACGGCAGTCTCGAACAGGGGGAGCAGCCGATGGAACGGTCCGAACTCGAAGCATTGCAGCAGAGACTCAGCGCGGAGGCGCCGCGCCGCGTCATGTTTGGCCGGTTGAAGGGACTGGTGTTCGGCGTCGCCACCGCCGTCGGCCTCGCCGAGACCGCCCGCGCCAGCCAGACCCCGACTACCGAAACCGGCACCAAGCGATGCCCCGCCCAGGCGACGCCGAACGCGATGCCCTTGATGACCGTAGCCGGGGCCACCGGTCCTGCTGGTCCCCAGGGCCGGACCGGTCCGACCGGACCGCAAGGAGAGCAGGGCGAATCGGGCGAAACCGGCCCAACTGGCCCAGCGGGTGAAATCGGTCCATCGGGCGAAACCGGCCCAACTGGTCCGGCAGGCGAAACCGGTCCTGCCGGTCCATCGGGATCGACCGGGGCGGCAGGAGAGACGGGACCCACTGGTCCGGCGGGAGAAGCCGGGGCGCCGGGAATCAGCGGTGAGACCGGCGCCACCGGTCCGGCCGGTCCGCGGGGAGAGGCGGGCGACCAGGGCGACCCGGGACCGACCGGAGCAACGGGTGAAACCGGTCCGCAAGGACCAGCCGGGGAGACTGGACCAACAGGACCGACAGGTGCGGCTGGACCACAGGGCGAGACAGGCGCGCCAGGCGAAGCAGGCGCGCCAGGCGAGGCCGGACCGACCGGTCCACAGGGCCCGGCAGGCGCGGACTCGACCACCCCCGGTCCCGTCGGCCCAATTGGCCCGGCAGGTCCCACGGGTGAAGCCGGACCGCAAGGCGACGCAGGACCACAGGGCGTCACCGGTGCCCAGGGCGAGCAGGGCCCCACCGGTCCCGCCGGCCCGACATTGGGATCGACCATCAGATTCGGCGAGCCGGCCTCCGGCCCTGGCCTCCAGGTTTCGAGTGCCGCCTGCAACGCGGGCGAACGCGCCGTCAGCGGTGGCTACGTGATCCGCAACGCGAGTTTCGCGGGCGTCACCGAGTTCTGGAGTCTGCCGACCCCATTCGAAGACGGCGGCACCCCGACCGGTTGGGAGGTCGGCGTCAACGATGGGGGTCCGGACAAACTGGTCACTGCTCACGTGATCTGCGTTCCCGCGTAGCGCCTCCTTTCGTCCATTCTGATGATCGCGTGGGGGGTCGGAACTCGGCTCTCCACGCACCATCGACTGCCGCGCGTGCCGGCCCGGCATTTCCGATGACACGCTCGGCTGTCGTGTCGTCACGACCGCGGCAGGGACCTCGGCGTGGGGCGCGCTGGTGACGATTGCCGAGCCTCTTGGCGCTCGCTCGGTATGCCATCATGCGTCCCGGCACAGGAGGCATGCGTCGATCGCTAGGCTCCGGCACAAGTCCAGTCACTGCGCTCGGACGCCATCCGTTCTTGCTGCGAACATCCATAATGGACCCTCGGTTCCGCGGACCGTCCGCGGCGGGCCACTGCATCATGCTGGAGTTCTCATGCAGATCGACATCTATCACGATATTCCCTGCCCCTGGTGCCGCATCGGCAAGGCCAATCTCGAAGCCGCATTGCAGATGTGGCGGGGGGAACCGGTGACGGTCACCTGGCAACCATTCCTCCTCGATCGGGATGTCCCGGCGGAGGGCGTTCCCACCCGCGATTTCTACCGGGCGAAATTTGGCGCTGACAATGTCGCCCCAATGTTCGAGCGCGTGCAGCAGGCCGGCGCCCGGGCGGGAGTCAGTTTCAACTTCGCGGATGCGATCCGCGCTCCCTCAGAAGACGCGCACCGGCTGATCCTCCTTGCCCCGGAGAACGCGCGCGAGCAGATCGTGGCTGGGCTCCATCGCGCCTATTTCAGCGAAGGGCAGAACGTCGCCGATCTCGAGACGCTCGCCGCCATCGCCGCCGCCGCCGGAATGGACCGCGCCGAGACTCTCGCCCGGTTGCAGAGCGATGAGGGGGTGGCCGCGACCGCCGCGGCGATCGAGAACGCGTATCGCCTCGGGGTGACCGGGGTCCCCTTTTTTGTGTTCGATCATCGCTACGCGCTCTCCGGGGCTCAGCCGCCAGACGTGATCCTGGCCGCGATGCGGCAAGCCGTGGCCGATCGGGTCGCCGCGGAGTAGTCATCTCGCGCGCGGTCGAAAGAACGGTTCTGTCGTGCCCGACGTGAAAATCGTTCCGTTTCAGCGCGTCGATTGCCCAACGCCGCAGCTCCTGGACGCAGGCAGACGCGATGGGTTCGATTCCATCTGGATGTGGGACCCTTTCTCCCGCTGTACAACACCCCCGACGGCTCGCACGTCGAAGAACGTTCGCTCCCCGCGGCACTGGCCGAATCGACCGCGCCCCTCGATCCGCCCGCTCATCGCCGGCAACACCTTCCGCGATCCGACCCAACCGGTTGCGCGACCAGTGGTGCGGGCGCGCCGCGCCCCGGCGCCGATCGAGCGGTCGATCCTGGTCCGCGCAGAGGTAGGGGTTGAAATCGAGCGTTTTCACCTGTTGGGGACGACACGAACTGAGACGAAAGCCCCTCTCCCATCGGAATCTGACAGGGGGAGGCACTGGCAACGAGGAGGCTACCAGGGATTCCCGCGCCTCACACAATGAGCCCAAAGCCCCTCGCCCTGCGCACAGGGCGAGGGGTTGGGGTGAGGGCGCGCCTGATGAGGAAACGGCAGGAATCACCCGGAAGCGGTAGGAGACGCCATGGACATCGGTATTCTTGCGGCCGCCCGCGGGCGAAGCCTGCCCCATGCGCGTCGCTGACCTGCTCGCATCGCCGCGTTGACGTCAGATCGGCGCCAGCAGTCACGATGATGAGGATTGGAACGGGCTCAGGGAGCGAGCCGGTCATCTGATCCGATCCCAACAGGCGCGACGCGGCGGCGCAAGCATCGCCACCATGGCCGATCAGGTCGATGTCATGCTGCTTCGAGATGCCCGATAGCAGCGAAACACCGCGTGCTCTACGTGTCGAATCTGAAGGTGCAGTAGAGCTTGCGCATCGGGGTTGCCATCGTCCAGACGCCCTTCCAGTGTGGCGGGAAGGTCGCGCTCTCGCCGGGGCCGATCGTCAGCTCTTCCCCGTCATCGCTTCGCGCCTCGATGGTCCCGGCGACGACATGGACCATTTCGCCGTCGTTCCCGAAATCGGCGCGCATGCGGCCCGCGCCGACCTCCCACACCCCGGTCATGATCGCGCCGTTGTCGCTCCGCCAGAAGACCTTGCCGGCGGTCGGCATCGGGCCATCGAGCGCAGTCCCCACCGGAGCCGAGAGTGGCCCGTACTCGTCCAGCGTCAGGGTCGCGGCTTCCGCATCGGAAATCGGGAACGGCATACCTTCCTCCAGAAACCTCGTCTTGCCCGCCGCCGTCATCACCTGACGCGACGACGCCATTCCATCTGATCCAACGACGCCAATTGAACCAGAACCGTGCGCCCGGCCCCACAATCGCCTCGCCCATATTCAGAGTACAGTTGAGACCTTGTGATCGGCTGGCGCTGGCGATCTGGCGCGCGGCGACCTGCAACCGACCAGTTCCCACGACCAGGAGTACCTCGTGACCGACACCTCTCCCGCGGATACCGCAACCCTGCCGGCAAACGCGCCAGCCGAAACCGAAGCGACGCCGACGTTTGAAGATCTCGGGTTGAGCGGAGCGCTGCTCAAGTCCCTCAAGGATGTTGGCTACGAAGCGCCGACGCCGATCCAGATCGAAACGCTGCCGGTGCTCCTCGCGGGCGCCGATGTCATTGCCCAGGCGCAAACCGGGTCGGGCAAGACGGCCGCCTTTGGTCTCCCGATCATCGAGACGATCGATCCCCGCAACCGCGCCGTGCAGGCGCTCATCCTGACCCCGACCCGCGAACTCGCCATCCAGGTCGCCGAGGCGCTCCACAAGTACGGCCGGCACAAGGAAGTCGAAACCCTGCCGATCTACGGCGGGCAGCCGTATGAACGGCAGTTCCGCGGCCTGCAGCGCGGCGTACAGATCGTGGTCGGCACCCCGGGCCGGGTGATGGATCACATGCGCCGCGGCACCCTCAAACTCGACAACGTTCGCTTCTTCGTGCTCGATGAAGCGGATGAAATGCTCGACATGGGCTTCATCGAGGATATCGAGTGGATCCTCGAGCAGGCGCCGGAGACGCGGCAGACCGCCCTCTTCTCCGCCACCATCCCGCCGCGCATCGCCGACCTCGCGTCGCGCTATCTGCGCAATCCACGCCGCATCACCATCGCCGGCAAGCAAATGACGGTGCCGCAGGTGCGGCAGTCATCGTTCGAAGTGCCGCGGGCGCGCAAGGTCGATGCGCTGACCCGCATTCTCGATGCCGAGACACCGCAATCGACGATGATCTTCTGCCGCACCAAGGTCGGCGTCGATGAACTGGGCGAGGCGTTGATGGCCCGCGGCTACGCGGTGGAAACCCTCCATGGCGACCTGTCCCAGGCCCAGCGCGACCGGGTCATGCGCCGCTTCCGCTCGGGTCAGGCCGATGTCCTAATCGCCACCGACGTCGCGGCGCGCGGGCTGGACATCCCGGACGTGTCGCATGTCATCAACTACGACATCCCGGAAAGCGCCGAGGCCTACGTGCACCGCATCGGCCGCACCGGCCGCGCCGGACGCGCCGGAGAAGCGATCACCCTCATCACGCCCCGCGAGGTGCGCTGGCTGCGCCAGATCGAGCGGACGGTGCGCGCCAGGATCGAGCCCCGGCGGTTGCCGACCCTGGCCGATGTCGCGGAGCGGCGCCGGGAAGCGCTCAAGCAGCAGATCCGCGCTGTGCTGGCCACCGAGGACGGCAACTACACCCCGTATCTCGATACCATCAACGATCTCGCGGATGAATACGATGCCGCCGAAGTGGCCGCGGCCATCCTCAAGCTCTACGCCGAGGAAACGGGCCGCACGACGACCCCGGAGCAGGTCGAGGACGACGTCGCCACCTTCGCCGCCGCCGCGCCGCGGCCCCAGGGACCCCGCGGCGAAACTGGCATGGTGCGCCTCTTCATCAACGTCGGGCGGAATCAGGGCGCGCGGCCCCAGGACTTTGTCGGCGCCATTGCCAACGAAGCGGGCATCCCCGGCCGCGCCATCGGCGCGATCGACATCTTCGATGACTATGCCTTCGTCGACATCCCGCGCGAGTTCGTCGATCGCGTGCTGGGTGCAATGCGCGGCGCCAAGATCAAGGGACGGCCGGTCAACGTGGAGATCGCCCGCCTCGATGACGCGCCGCCCTCGCGCGATCGGGGTGGCTATCGCGATGACCGCCCACCGCGCCGTTCGCCATTCGTCGGCGGCACCCGGACCAGCCGCGAGGGCGACGAGCGGTCCCCACGCCGCTACGAGCGGAGCGACCGCCCCGACCGCGGCGGTTCACCCCGCTTCAAATCGCGCCGGGACGATCACCGCTAATTCGGGACAGGAGCCGCGCGTTGCCGGCTCCCCCTGCTTTTCCCGTGCCACTGAATCTCCATCGCCGGTAAAGCCACCAAAAGCCCCTCTCCGCGTGCGCGGGGAGAGGGGTTGGGGTGAGGGGTCACGCGACGAGACCGAACCACCTCCCATTCCATTGTCGGGCGGCTCGACGAGGGAGGGAATGGGGGTGAGGGCGCACCCCGCGTCCGCTAATGGCAGCCGGGAGGAACGCTCCCCAATTACCGCGGCGGCAACGGCTCCAGCGGCGCGTTGGGGCCGTTCAGCCCGAACTGCGGCACGGGGCCATTGACCGGAGCCGCCCAGCGCACCCCATTGGCGATCACCCGCTGGATCTCAGCGTTGTGGTACGTCGGATACGTCTCGTGGCCGGGCCGGAAATAGAAGATCTTCCCCTGACCCCGCTGGTAGCAGCAGCCGCTGCGGAAGATCTCGCCGCCGGTAAACCAACTGACGAACACGAGGTCATCCGGTTGGGGAATGTCGAAGAACTCCCCGTACATCTCCTCTTGCGGGAGCTCGATGTACTCGCCGATGCCATCGACAATCGGGTGACTCGGATTCACGACCCAGAGGCGTTCCTTGTCGTTCGCCTCCCGCCATTTCAGATTGGCCGTCGTCCCCATCAGCGCCTTGAACAGTTTTGAATGGTGCCCGGAGTGGAGCACCACCAGCCCCATGCCATCGAGCACGCGACGCTTGACCCGCTCCACGATCTCGTCGGCAACGGCAGCGTGGGCCTTGTGCCCCCACCAGGTCAGCACCTCGGTATCCGCGAGCACATCCGCGGTCAGCCCGTGCTCCGCCTCATCGAGCGTGGCGGTCCGCACGTCGAAGCCGCCGGCCGCGTTCAGCCCCGCCGCGATCGCCCCATGGATGCCATCGGGATAGATGCGGGCAATCGCTTCATCTTCGCGCTCGTGCCGGTATTCATTCCAGACGGTGACTTTGATCGCCATGCCGTTCCTCACGTCCCTTGCGGATATTCCGGCCGTCACTTTACAGGAGCGCCGTGCCAAAGGCGAAGAGCGACGGGCCACCGCCGGTGTGGAGAAAAGCCACCGTATCAGCGTGGGACAGGTCACCGCTCCGAATGTGATCGATGAGAGCAGCCATGGCCTTCCCCGAGTAGACGGGATCGAGCAGGATCCCCTCCGTACGGGCGAGGAGCCGGATCGCCTCCAGGCCCCCTTCAGTCGCCACCCCGTAGCGCTCGCCCACGAATCCGCCGTCGATCACCACGTCGTCCGCCGTGAACTCGGCATCGAGATCGAGCAGAGCCGCCGTCTCGTTCGCCAGGCTGATCCCTTTCGCGATCAGCGCCTCACGCGGGTGCGAGACCGCGACGCCGTAGACCGCATACGGCGCGGAGAACGCCCGCGCCCCAACCACGAGACCGGCCTGCGTCCCCAGCGAACCGGTCGCATGGTAAAGGCGGCGCGGGGCTTCCTCGACCTCGTTGAGTTGCTGCAGCAGTTCGAGCGTGGCCGCCACATAGGACGCCGCCCCGAGTGGCACGCTGCCCCCGGTCGGGATGACATATGGCGTTTCGCCGCTCTCCCGCAACTCGGCTGCCACCGCTTCCATCGTTTCGGCCCGGGCCGCGTCGGGGACGATATGCACCTCGGCCCCGAGCAGATGATCCAGCAGCAGATTTCCCTTCACGTCCGTCCCATGCCTGGCATCCAGCACCAGCGCACAGCGCAGCCCCGCCACCGCGGCGGCGGCGGCGGTCATTCGGGCGTGGTTCGATTGCACCGCTCCCTCGCTGATCAGGGCGGTTGCGCCGACAGCAAGCGCATCGGCGACGAGATACTCCAGTTTGCGCGCCTTGTTCCCGCCAAAGGCGAGACCGGTCAAGTCGTCGCGCTTGATGTAGATCGCGGGACTGTCGTTGCCGAGGGCCAACTCGAACGTTTCCACTCGTTGCAGTGGGGTCGGTGTCGTGGCCAGGGGAAACCGGGGCAACGTGGCAAGTTGCATCGTGAGCACACTCCTGATCGCTCATCGCGGCTGTCGAACCGCCTGGGATTATCACACCGCGCCCGCGTCGCCACCGAACCCGTTCCTCTGCCCCATTGTGCGTTCCGCCCTCGCTCCCGGATGCTCCTCCCGGCAACAATGCCGCACATTCACCGCAAAACCCGGATCGCTCCCGGCGGTAGCGAATCTCACCCGATCACGTCGATGGCTCTGGCATTCTTGGCACTCTTGGCATTCTTGGCATCGTTGCCGTCGCGGCGCGAGGGCTGGCGCACCTGCCTGGGGGAGTCGATGGGAGACGTTAGCGAGTATCTCAGCGGATCGCCAGATGCTCCGTGGATCGATCTCTTGCGGCCAGGGCAACCGCATGCGGAGGGACGCTGCGTCATGCTCTGGGTACAGCGGGCGCAGCGCGCTACCGGCAACCGCGCCGCAAATGTCGCGATAAACCTGGCCAATCACCTCCGCCTGCCAGTGGTTGCCGTCTTTGTCCTCACCCCGTCCTACCCCGGCGCCACCTACCGCGCCTATCGCTTCATGGCCGAGGGGCTGCGCGAAACCGCGACAGCATTCCGGGAGCGTGGTGTTGGCTGGTGGTTGCGTGCCGGCGATCCCGTCGATCTCGTGCCGCGTCTGGCGGATGAACTGGGTGCGGCCGCGCTCATCACCGATGCCGATCCGTTACGCACCGGCTGTTGCTGGCGGGACGAGATCGCGGCGCGTGTATCCATCCCACTCGTCGCGGTCGCGAGCGACACGATCGCGTCGCCCTCACTCTTTCCGAAGATGGAATTCGCGGCGCGGACCATCCGGCCCAAACTGTGGCGCGCCATCGCGGCAAATGACTTCCTCGCCGCCGCGCCAGACCGCGACCCCCTCCTCCGCGCCGAGTTTGGGATGAGCGACGATGTCGACCCGATCGCACTGATCGACACGTTGCCGCTCGATCGTACGATGTCGGCATCGCCCCGCTTCGTCGGCGGCCGTGCCGAGGCCCTGATCCGCCTGAACCGATTCATCACCGGGCGCCTCGCCACGTATCCCGACCAGCGGAACCAGCCGGAACGAGACCCGCACAGCGAACTCTCCCCCTATCTGCACTTCGGGCAGATTTCGCCGTTGGAGGTGGCCCGCGCCGCGATTGCGGCGCGGGTCGGCGACCGCTCGTGGCTGGCGCCGGGCGGCATCGCCATCGGTCATCCCGACGAGGCTGTCGAGGATGCGCCGCTCCTCGCCTTTCTCGACGAATTGGTGACCCAGCGTGAACTGGCGATCAACTACTGTCAGCGCCAACCCGCGTACGATCGCTGGCAGGGACTCCCCGCCTGGGGCCGGGCGACGCTCGACCAGCATCGGCACGATCCCCGCCCGGTCATCATGTCCCCGGATCGTATCGAGGCCGGCCAGACCGGAGACCCGCTCTGGGACGCGGCGCAGCGCCAGTTGCGGCACGAGGGCTGGATGCCGAACCGACTGCGGATGTACTGGGCGAAGCAACTCCTGCAATGGACGGCGCAGCCGGAAGACGCGTTCGACCTGGCGGTCTACCTCGACGATCGCTACTTTCTCGACGGCCGCGATGCCAACGGCTACGCCGGCGTCGGCTGGTCGATCGGCGGTCTCCACGACCGCCCCTTCCCGCCCAACAAGCCGATTCTTGGGCTCGTCCGCCCCATGACCGCCGCTGGCATGGCTCGAAAGTTCGACACCGCCGCCTACATCCGGATGGTCGATCAGCGGACGCGCGAGGACGAATCGGGAGCGGATGGAGGTTCCGGCTGAGAATCGCACCCGCACATGCGCAATCCAGTTTAGGACTTCCGCATTGATTGCAGGTATCGACGGAAACTGCCCCTCGTCCATCACGATGGGAGAGGGGTTAGGGTGAGGGTTTCCGGCGCGAGGAATCTCGTCGTTCGTCGGATCAATGTCTACGCCGAGGCCCCTCCTGCGGTCGGGACGACACGACCGCCGCGCGCTGCGCTAAATCAGGCCCGCCCGGCGTCCGGTGAAGAACAGACCCACCGCGAGCACGGCATTGACAATGACCTTGGCGTAGAAATCGATGTCGCTAAGCCCGACCAGCGGAATGTAGACGAGATCGGTGATGACCCAGAGCGCGTTGAGGAAGATCATCATCTGCAGCGCCGATTTCGACTGATACGGATTCCGCCAGACGAGGATCGCGCCGAAGACGAGCATCATGTGCGCGGCGCCCTCGATCGCAATTTTCTCGATGTGCTGTCCCGATGTCTCCCCGAGTTCGATCTGCCGGGCGAAAAAGAGCATCGAGATCCCCCACAGCAGCCCGAAGAAAGCCTGAAGCACAAGCACCACCCGCAGCGGCCGCAGGTCGCCATGGGCGGCATTGTCAAGAATTGGTCCGGTCGCGCCGGCCATCGATGTCATGGTGTGCCTCCTGTCCGCGGTATGAGCCGAGGGCGCGTCCGCCGCGCTCAGCCTATCGCGCCATGCGCCCCTGTCAACCGGCCGTGGTGGAGAAAAAGTCGGGCGTTACGGGCAGGCCGCGCCCCGGCAGTCCTGATAGGTGCGCAGGAGTCTCGCCAACTCCGTCACCCGAACCGGCGAGGATTTTCGGGCGTTGCGCAACCGAAACGTGTCATCTGCCGTGTAGTATTCGGTAAAGCCATCTGAATACCGACATATGCTTCGCCTGTCGCCAAGTGCATCCCCGGTACGATGGGGGGCGCAGCGTCTCGAACGCATCGTCCCGAACATCATCGTGGTCTTGTTTCTTGCTTTCAATCACGATCAGGTCTCGTTCCGGTCCAGTCAAGATCGACTGGCCATCCGTCTGATAGGGCGGCGTCGCTCCACTAAGTTCGGCAAATGTGGCCATCCAGTCGATGTTCGCCACGAGGTGGTCAGATCCGGTAATCGCCGGCGCGCCACCGCCTGAGGTGGCGCGCATCATCGTCCTGGTGCTTTCGTCGTAGGGGGCGCGCTTGCCGACGCCACCATGCTCACCGAGGAGATAGCCGTTGTCACTGGCGACAAAGAGGTAATACGGCCGCCCTCGCTTCTCCAGCGCCGCGTGGACGTCAACGATTAGGTCATCGAGCGCCTTCAACGCACATTGCCGCTTCCGGTCAAGATGGACCAGACGCGATTTGTCATAGTGAGACATGCCATGGCTGACATACGCCGGTCCATCGATGATCTTGACGTGGAAACTCGGCTTGTCGACCACCGGTACGGGATCGTTACGGCAGTCCTTCGCGTAGCGCTTGGGCGGCGTAGTTGGGGCGTGTGGGGGCTTCGGCGTGACGTAGGCAAAGAGCGGCGTTGCCTTCCCGGATGAGGCAATGAACGCCGTGGCTTTAGTGGCTACCACATCAGTGGAGTACTTGTGCCAGGTCTTGACCTTGTGTCCCTCGACCGCGTCGAAGGGCTTGTACTCCGGTTTCCCGAAGGCAAACCAGTAGTCCCAACCGGGACGAGGTCCGGCCTTCGGCTCGTAGTTGTTGAGGTACTTCCCGATGAGACCTGTTCGATATCCGCTCTTGCTGAGCATCGTGGCAATGGTCGCGTCTTCCCGATTGCGGAAGCTCTGCCAACCTCCGCTCGGGCCAGTATCGTTCCCCCAAGTGCCGTGGTTGTGCGGATAGAGTCCCGTGAGAATCGAGGCGCGGCTCGGACAGCAGAGGGGATCGGTGTTGATGTAATTCGGAAATTCGGCGGGAAGAAAGGCTTTGGCCTTTGGTAGTGAACGCCAGTCGTCATCGTTCATATCATCCGAGAGCACCAGCACGATGTCTGGTCTTGCTTCGGCGACCGCGACAACCGGTCGTCCTATCAGTCCGCCGACGGTTGATGCGACAAGAAGGAACATAAGGACCATGAGAGGCATCGGATTTGGTTGCCGGATTAGCCTGTCTGACACCGTCACGCTCCCTGTTCAGACTACACTCTTATGTATGGCAGAAAGTGTAGCGCGATGTATCGTCGCTTGTCGAAGGCAGGAAGTGCGCGGGTCAATTGGGACTGATTGTGGCGGACATCAATCCCGGATGTCGAAGGCGTTGACTATGGCGCGCTGCGAGTCAGGATGGCAATCGCGCAGGCCTCAGACGCTCATGCGAAGACAAGCCGCCAAGTGAATGAATGCTAGCGCCGCCAGCCGAGTGTCGATCGAATCGTGGTGGACGCCCACGGAGAGCGCGCCTCAAGTCCCGCTCAGTGCACAACAATCGTCGCTTGGCAAGTCTGCCCGGCGCCCCCGGCGCGGGCTGAGAACCATGCTTGATCCGGCTGCGCCTGTGCCATGGGCAATTTTGAGGTTACGCGCAGGGCTGCCAACCGGCCGCACATCACGGACAAGCGTCTCCCCGGCAATCCTGGTACCGATGCAGGAGCGCGGCGAGTTCCGCCACCCGTTCCGCAGATGAACTCGCAACGTTCCGCAAACGATAGGGATCGTCCCCGGCGTAGTACTCGACGAATCCGGTGGCGTACTCGACGTACAGCTCTCCGGTCGCTACGTGCAGCCCGCGGTAGGAGGGCGTCTTCGTCGATTCACCGACGACCGCCTCGAATTCCGCGGAGCGACGCCGGCTTCTTGGAGGATTTTCTTTGTGCTCGATGACCACCAGATCTCGGTCCGATCCGGAGATCAACGACTCCCCGTCAGACTGATACGGCGGCTTGGCCGATCCGATCTCGGCAAACGTTTCCATCCAGTCGATGTTCGCCACCAGCTTCGTCGAGCCGCTCAGATCCGGTGCTCCGCCGCCAGATACCGCTCGCATCGTTGTACGCGTGCTCTCGTCGTATGGCACCCCTTTGCCGACCTCTCCGTGCTCGCCGAGAAGGTAACCATTGTCGCTGGCGACGAAGAGGTAGTAAGGGCGGCCTCGAGCCACAAGCGCGGCGTGAACGCGCACCAACAGGTCGTCCACTGCTTTGAGAGTGCATTGCCGCTGGCGCTCAAAGCGGGTCAGGTGTGCGATTCGGGCGCTGCTCATGCTGCTGCCAAGGTACGGCGGACCATCGACAATGCGAACGCCAAAACTCGGCTTGTCTTCTGCCACTAACCGCTCGCCGAGATAGTCGCTCGCGTACCGCTTCGGCGGGACCGCCGGCCCATGCGGCGCATTCGGGGTGATGTAGGCGAAGATGGGTGTCGCCGCATCAGACCGGAGGATGAACGCTTGCGCCCTGGCGGATACCAAGTCGGTGGAGTACTTGTGCGAGTGGCGCACCTTGCGCCCATCTGCCACCTCATTCTGCTTGTATTCCGGCTTGCCAAAGGCGAACCAGTAGTCCCAACCGGGACGAGGTCCGGCCTTCGGCTCGTAGTTGTTGAGGTACTTCCCGATGAGACCCGTTCGATATCCGCTCTTGCTGAGCATCGTGGCAATAGTGGCCTTCTCCCGGTCCCGGAAACTCTGCCACCCCCCTCCGCCGCCGCGGACGGGATCGATGAACCAGGTGCCGTGGTTGTGGGGGTAGAGACCGGACAAGATGGAGGCTCGACTGGGGCAGCAGAGCGGGTCGGTGTTGATGTAATTGGGGAATTCAGCCGTAAGGAACTTGGTGGAGTTTGGGAGCGCCCGCCAGTCGTCGGAGTTCATGTCGTCGGTCAGCACCAGCACAATATCCGGGCGCGGTGCGCTCGCGGTTACTGTGGCGGAAGGAAGTCCTAACCCATGAGAGGCACTGGTCGCGAGCAAGAAAAGGGCAATGATTAATCGAGCAACCCTCAAGTACCTACCTGTGAAACGCTCCAGCATGCTCGCAATCTCCGATCAATCGATTTCGCAACCAGTTC
The DNA here is from genome assembly GCA_046328335.1 of Thermomicrobiales bacterium. Lineage (GTDB taxonomy): Bacteria > Chloroflexota > Chloroflexia > Thermomicrobiales > UBA6265 > JACCXM01. The sequence goes on along the minus strand of JAXLWU010000012.1, from coordinate 130,629 downwards.
AACTCCGGCCAGTCGTACCGATTCCTGTGCGCCGCGCAGGTTCGCACCCCACCTAGACACTGTAACGGTGACTGAACACTATTCCAGGAAGAAGCTGCGGCTTTGTCGGCGCACACAATCCACTCGGCACCGCCACGCAACAACTCCCTCCTATTTCAATCAGTCTCTAATCTGCTCAGCACGCTGGTGCCCACGACAGCCCCGCCCAATTGCTAACGGAAACCAATCCCCTGCTGTGGATTTGAACTCGCGGTTTCACCAGGTGACCCTCTCCAACCAATGAGTTCCTCTTGCTATGGGCACAAGGCGGCCCGGCAGTCCCGGTATCTTTGCAGCAGCGCGGCCAACTCGGATACTCGCTCTGGATCGTCCGACCGCGCGTTGCGCAGCCGGTAGGGATCGTCCGCGGCGTAGTACTCGACAAAACCGTCGGCGTACTCGACGTACAGCTCACCTGTCGCAACGTGCAGCCCACGAAAACTGGGCGTCTCATACGATTCGCCAACCCTGGCCGCCCACTCTCCGGACCGACCAGATCGTTGCGACGGAGCTTCTTCGCCCTCGATCACAACGAGTTCGCGCGCAGGGCCGGTCAGCAATGACTGGCCATCCGTCTGATAGGGCGGCGTCGCTCCACTAAGTTCGGCAAATGTGGCCATCCAGTCGATGTTCGCCACGAGGTGGTCAGATCCGGTAATCGCCGGCGCGCCACCGCCTGAGGTGGCGCGCATCATCGTCCTGGTGCTTTCGTCGTAGGGGGCGCGCTTGCCGACGCCACCATGCTCACCGAGGAGATAGCCGTTGTCACTGGCGACAAAGAGGTAATACGGCCGCCCTCGCTTCTCCAGCGCCGCGTGGACGTCAACGATCAGGTCATCGAGCGCCTTCAACGCACATTGCCGCTTCTGGTCAAAACGGACCAACTCGGCCAGTTGCGCCTCACTGACCTGACTTTGCAGGTATGGAGGACCATCGACTATCGGCACCCGGAAGCTTGGTTTGTCCATCGCCGGCAACGGCTCGTTCCGACAGTCCTCCGCGTAACGCTTGGGCGGGATGGGCGGGGCATGCGGGGGCTTTGGCGCAATGTAGGCAAAAATCGGTGCTGATCCGCTGGACGACCTGACAAATGCCTGTGCTTTGCTTGCCACCACGTCGGTGGAATACCCGCGTATAGTCCGTACCTTGGATCCTTCTGACACCTGAAATCTGTAGTACCTGGGCGGCGTGTCAAAGGCAAACCAGTAGTCCCAACCGGGGCGCTTCCCTGCCTGCAGCTTGTAGTTGTTCAGGTACTTCCCGATCAGTGCCGTGCGATAGCCAGCTTTGTGCAGCATCGTCGCGATAGTAGCCGTCTCCCGGTCCTGGAAACTCGCCCACCCACCGCCACCGCCAGGAACCGGATCGATGAACCACGTCCCGTGGTTATGCGGATAGAGTCCCGTCAGGATCGAGGCCCGGCTCGGGCAACAGAGAGCATCGGTGTTGATGTAGTTGGGAAAGGCAGCGTTCAGCAAGGCACTGGTCCGTGGCAATGACCGCCAGTCGTCGCTGTTCATATCGTCCGAGAGCACGAATACGATGTCCGGGGCGTCAGTAGCTCTTGCCGCTGCTTGTTGTCCCACGAACCTAATGACAGATGAGGTCAAGAGGAGGAATGCAAGCATCAAGTGAGAAATCGAGATTGATCGACGGGCACGCCGCTGTGACACCATCCACTCCTTCAGAATCAGCGCTCTCTTATGTCTCTGAAACGAAGTCTACCGCAACAACCGAGACCTTGATGTCTGATGGTGGCACTAGCGCCGACTGCGGTCGACGTTGTTCGCCGTCAATCCCGGATGTCGAAGGCGTTGACCACGGCGCGCTGCAAGCCGGGGTGGCGATCGAGCAGGCCATCGACACTCATGCGGAGAAACGACGCCAACTGGATGAACTCCAGCGGTGACAGCGAGAGCGTCACGAAATCGATCTCGAGTTCGATGACATCGTCGTCTCCCAGTGTGTCTCTGGGCCGGAGCGATACGCGGCTGGCGGTTTGCAAGCCGGTCTCCGGCCAAACCAGATCGATGATCTCGTCCAGCGGCGCCGGCGGCCGTGGCGCGGCCCGGCTTCGTCCGTCATCCGGCTCCGCCACGATCACTTCATCTCCCATTGGTTGCTCCTACGTCGCTCGTCATGATGTTCTGGACCATGGACTTCCCGACAAGGAGCATGGGCGACGCAAGCGTCGCACCCTACGCCGCATTTTTCGTAGGGTGCGACGCTTCGCGTCGCCCGCCCCCCAACCGGGGTGCTCATGATTCCAAATGCTGATGCCCATCGTTCGCCACTGCCCCACAAGCGCCGGCGTGGCAGCAACGCGTGCGGGAATCGATCAGGAGGTCTTTGCCCACCGCGCGGGCGCGCGCGCCGACCAGCGCTCGCCGTCGTACCGGCAGGTGATCGCCAAGCCGAAACAGGCGGAGAGGTTTTCGCTGTTCAGGACCTCACCCGCCTCGCCCCTGGCGACAACCGCGCCGTCGCGCAGGAGCAGCGCGTGCGTCGTCGAGGCCGGAATCTCCTCCAGGTGATGGGTGACCAGCACCGTGGTCAACTCCGGCTGCTCGGCGCTGAGGCGATCGAGCGCGGCGATCAGCGCCTCGCGGGCAACGAGATCGAGTCCGACCGCTGGTTCATCGAGCAGCAGCAGCCGCGGCTCGCCAATCAGCGCCCGCGCGATGCGGATCCGTCCCCGCTCACCCTGCGAGCAGGTCGAGATTTCGCGGTCGGCGAGATCCCGGCAGCCGAGCAGATCGAGCAGGGCGCGCGCGCGCTCGTGCTGCGCCTCGGTATAGGTCCCCCAGAGTGGCCGCAGCGTCGCCCCGATTCCGGTCAGCACTACTTCTTCCGCGGTGAGCCAACCCAGCGGCGCCGTTCCCGAATCGACCAGACCGATCGATCGGCGCAACGCGGGCATATCGACCTTGCCAAGTCGTCCGCCAAGCACCGTCACCTGTCCCGCGCTCGGATGCCGCCACGCCCCGGCCAGGGAAAGGAGTGTGCTCTTGCCGGAACCGTTGGCGCCGAGCAACACCCAGCGCTCGCCGGGCGCGACATGCCAATCGATCCCGCGCAGGATGTGCGCTCCCCCCGGAGTCCAGATTCGGACATCCTCCAGGTGGAGCGCGGCGCTCTTCGGGTCTCGCCCGTTGACCCCCTCCGTGGAGGATCCGGTCATACCGCGAGCCGGATGACCGGGTTGGTCAGCGTGCCGATCTTCTCGATCTCGATCGAGACTTCGTCCCCGGCCTGCAGCGTGAATTCCGATGGCGGCACGATGCCGGTGCCGGTCATCAGGTAGACACCGGCGGGGTAGTCGTTGCAGCGCACGAGGTAGGTTGCCAGATCGTCCAGGGTGCGGTGGATGCGCGAAGTCGAGGTGCTGTCGGTGAAGAGTACGTCTCCGCCGCGGCGGATCGTGAGCCGAATCGTCAGATTTCCGGCGTCGGCCAGTTCCGCGGTCGTGACAATGACTGGTCCGATTGCCGCGCAGCGGGCGTAGACCTTCGCCTGTGGCAGATATAGCGGATTGTCGCCTTCGATTGAGCGGGACGAGACATCGTTGCCAATGGTGTAGCCGATCATCTCACCCCCGGTGTTGAGCAGCAGGGTCAACTCCGGCTCCGGCACATCCCATTCCGAGTCGCCGCGAATAGCGATCGGCTCTCCTGGTCCGGAGACCCGGTTCGGCGTCGCCTTCAGAAAGATCTCCGGCCGCGCCGCGTCGTAAACGCGGTCATAGACATCGCGCTGCGTCGATTCTTCCATCCGCGCATCGCGCGAGCGGAGGTACGTCACCCCTGCCGCCCAGACTTCCTGGGCATCGATCGGCGCATGCAGCGTCACCTCGGACAACGCTGTCGAAGCTCCCCCGCTCCCGGCCACGCGGCGGAGCGCCGCCAACGCCTCGGCCGCGGGGAGTTGCAGCAGCGCCGTGAGCGAATCGGGCCCCCCCGCATTTCCGGCATCGATCACCTGGTCACCGTCGATCACGCCCAGCCGCGGCTCATCACGCCCCGCAACCGTGTACCTGCAAAGCGGCACGCTTCCCTCTCCTCTCTCGACGCATTCCTGGCCAGAATCTCGTCCGGGCAACCCGGCGAGTGTTCACAAGTCCGAGCGCCCATCACAACAGCGACACGCTCGCCCCGAGATGCCTGTTTCGATCAGGTGCGACATCTACCCCATGAACGACGTTACGTCAAACCTTGGCGCCGGGCGCGGCGATTCAACATGTCCATGATCTCACCCAGCCGCTCCTCGCCCATCCCCGCGACCAGGTCGAGATCGACCCCCGCCTCCTCCAGGGAGCGGCGGAAACGCAACACCAGCGCCATCTCCGCCGGGTTCAGATCGTAGCCATGCCTGCTCAGGGCGCCAGGGAGGTCGTCATGCGCTTCGTCGCGGAAGTCCGCATCAGACATGACCTGTTCGGCCAGACGTTGCAGAACATCGATTCTAATCGCGCCTTCATCCATCGCCTGCACGACGGTACTATCCTCCCATCGCGGTGGTATCGTCTGAGTGCCCGATTGTACATCCGCCGCGGCCGGGGTCACCGTGGACCCCGCGCCAATCGGACCGCGCCGACGCGCGTGATGAGAGATAGAGCGTGACACAGCCACCAGATCCAGCCATACCGGAGAGTTCCGGGCCCGATACCCTCGCAACCGAGCCTGTTATCAGCGCCTGTCCCCGGTGCGGCGCCGATCTCGCCGCGGACAGCGAGTTCCCCGCGACCCGCGTCTGCGCGGCGTGCGGCTTCCACGAGCGAGAATCGGCCCGGGCCGCGATTCTGCGCCTTGTCGATCCCGGCACCTTCCGCGAACGCGATGTCAACTTCGTTTCCCGCGATCCACTGCATTTCGCCGACGACCGTGCCTACCGCGACCGCCTCCTTGACCTGAAGCATGAAACGGGGGAATCGGACGCGCTGGTCACCGGCACCGCTCGCCTCGACGAGCATGACATCGCCATCGCCGCGCTCGATTTCGGCTTCCTCGGCGGGAGCATGGGAGTCGTCGTCGGCGAAAAACTCGTCCGCCTCGCCGAGCATGCCCGTGATCGCCAGATGCCGCTCATCACCGTCTCCGCCAGCGGCGGCGCCCGTATGCAGGAAGGAATGCTCTCGCTTCTCCAGATGGCCAAGACCTCCGCCGCCGTGCAGCGCTTCAAGGACGCGGGCGGGTTCTCCATCTCGCTGCTGGCGCACCCCACGACGGGCGGCGTCTTCGCCTCGTTCGCCAATCTAGGCGATGTCATCATCGCCGAACCGGGGGCACTGATCGGGTTCGCCGGTCCCCGTGTCGCGGAACAGGTCATTGGCCGCAAACTCCCTCCTGGCACCCACACCGCCGAATTCCTGTTCGAGCATGGTCTGGTTGACGCGGTGGTCGATCGTCGCCAGCAACGTGCCTTCCTGGCCCGGCTGCTGGGGATCGTTACCGCACGGCACTCCCGGCTCGAACGCCAATCGCGACGCTCCCGGCGCACGCTTCCGGAGGAGGAAATCGCCGCCTGGGACACGGTGCAACGAGCCCGCGCGGTCGAGCGGTTGACCAGCGTCGATTATCTCGATCGGATGCTCGACCAGTTCGTCGAACTCCACGGTGATCGATCGTCAGGCGACGATCCCGCGGTGGTCGCTGGTCTCGGCACGTTGCGCGGGGTGCCGATCGTGGTAATCGCGCTGGAGCGTGGTCACGGCGACGAGGCGGTCCGCCGTCATGAGGGCCGCACCTACCCGGAGGGGTACCGCAAGGCGCGTCGCGTCATGGATCTGGCGGAGCGGTTGCACCTGCCACTCGTCACCCTCATCGACACGCCGGGGGCATATCCAGGCGTGGAATCGGAGGAGCGCGGTCTGGCGGCGGAACTCGCGGCGTCGCTGGCGAGAATGAGCGTGCTGCGAACGCCGATCGTCTCTGCGATCATCGGTGAGGGTGGCAGTGGCGGTGCGCTCGCGCTTGCCGTGGCCGATCGGGTGCTGATGCTCGACGGCGCGATCTATTCGGTCATCTCGCCCGAGGGCGCGGCCGCGATTCTCTATCGTGACGCCTCACGCGCCGCTGAACTCTCGACCAAACTGAAACTGACCGCGCGTGAACTGAAGCGGTTGGGCATCGTCGACGAGGTGATTCCGGAACCGCCGGGCGGCCCGGGCGCCGATCCGGAAGCCGCGGCGGCCACCCTGGCCGGGGCGATCGCCGCCGCCCTTGCCGATTTGCAGCGGAAGAAGATCGACCGCGTCGTTCATGAGCGCTACGAGCGCTATCAGCGAGTCGGACGCCGCCACACCCGCCGCCCTCGCCGCTTCCGGCTCCTCAACCAGCCGCGCCGCATACCCAGATTGCCATTGCGGCGCAAGGCGGGGTAGGGAGCAGCACGTTCAGAACCGACATTGACGTACTCGAGTTGGCTCCATCGAAAAGTGTTTGCTCGTGGTGCCCACCCTCACCCCAACCCCTCTCCCGTCGAGCCGGGAGAGGGGCTTTTGGTCGCTATTTGACACCAAGTTTTTCTCATCTTGATTATGAGAGACTTTTCGCCATGCATGAGAAGCGGTCGCACCATCGGCACAATATTCCAGCAGCGCGGGAGATGCGGGGACGAGAGACGAGCCCCGAAGAGATCATTTGGGAGGCACTCCGTGGGCGCCGTCTCAATGGCCTTGAGTTTCGGCGGCAGCATCCCATCGGACCATTCGTTGTCGATTTCTGCTGTGTCGAGCGCCGCCTCGTGGTCGAAATTGACGGTGGGATCCACGCTGAACAATTGATGGAGGACGCACAGCGAGAAGTGTTGATCACCACCGCTGGCTATCGGATTCTGCGCTTTTCAAACGATGATGTTCTTGGTCGGCTGTCAGAAGTCCTTACACAGATCCTCGGCTCAGCCCAGGACGAGCCACCTGTTCGTCCCGCGGCGCCTGGCCGATACCCCGGTTGGAGTTAGCGTTCAGCACAAAAAGCCCCTCTCCCGGCTCGACGGGAGAGGGGTTGGGGTGAGGGCCTGCGCGGCGATTACGCCATTCCTTCCCTTGTCAGGACTCGTCAGGAGAGGGGTTGGGGTGAGGGCCGCCTCGGCTCAGGCCAGCACCGCGGCGGCCACCGGCACTGGTGTCCGCCAGTGCGCGTACCGGCTTTCGCGGCCGCGGAGCACGTCATCGAAGGCGTTTTCCAGGGCCCGGGTCACCGGTCCGATCTCCCCGTTGCCGACGGCGTACTTGTCGATGCTCACGATGGGGGAAATCTCGGCCGCGGTGCCGCAGGTGAACGCTTCGTCCGCCAGGTAGAGTTCGGTGCGGTCGACTTCGCGCTCGACCACTTCCAGCCCCAGCACCTCACGCGCCAGGACGATCAACGAGTCGCGAGTGATGCTCTCCAGGATGCCGCTGCCGATGTGCGGCGTGATCACCGTGTTGCCGGAGACGATCATTACGCAAGCCCCCGGCCCCTCGGAGACCTTGCCCTGATGATTGAGCAGGATCGCGGTGTCGTAGCCGTCCAGCCGCGCTTCCATCGAGGCAAGCTGGCTGTTGCGGTAGTTGGAGAGATTTTTCACCCGCGGCGGCATGACATCCTCGGAGATGCGGCGCCACGAACTGACTTTGGCCGTCATCGTCATCCCAGACTTCAGATGTGAGGCCATGGGGGACGTGTCGATCAGCACCATCGATTCCGCATTCATCTGGGACGCCTTGCGGACTCGGGTAGGAGCGGAGTATCCCAGCGGCCGGATGTAGGTGTCCTCGTTCGTCTGGTTGACGGTGAGAAGATCGAGGATCGCGTCGTTCAGCGTCGGGATGCTGTAGTCGAAGTTGAGCCGGACCAGGCGCATCGAGCGCTCGAACCGCGCGAGATGTTCCTGGAGGCGGAACACGTACAGTTCATCGGCCGTGGCGCCGGTATAGGCGCGAATGCCTTCGAAGACCGCTCCCACTGTCGACCATCCCAATTCGGTGACATGGACGGTGCTCTCTTCCCATCGCCGCCGGGAACCATTCCACCAGAGAAATTCGGGATTCGACCTCGTAGACACCGTGTCCTCCACTCGTACGCCCGGGCACACCGCTGTGCCAGATGGGCATGACCATTGCCCAGAAGTATCCCACGCCACCCCACCGCGCAGCGAAAACGCACGAAAAAGCCCCTCTCCCCGCGCACGGGGAGAGGGGTGGGGGTGAGGGCAAACGCCAGGACGGGCGTTACTCCGCCGGGCGTCCCTCCACGTCCACGCTGGAGATCATCCGGGCGTAGATGTTGCCGAGCGGCACCCAGTAGCCTTGCCGGTTGACCGGGACGTCCTTGACCCACGGCTTGAACGCGTACTGGTCGACGCGGAAGACCACCGGGATGTAGCCCACGTCCTCCTGGATGATCTTCTCGGCCTTCTTGTAAATCTCGAGCCGGGCATCTGGATCGGGAGCCGCCTTGGCCTCGTTGACGAGATCGTCGAATTCGTCATTCGACCACGCCTGGCGCTTGCCCGAGTTCTTGCGGCTGTAATACATGTCGCCGTAGCCGTTGTTCGGATCCGGGTAGTCGTACCACCAGCGAATCCAGACGAGTTGGAACTCGTTCTTGAACAGTTCCGGCCGCCAGGAAGCCTCCGGCCACACCTGGATGCTGACGTTCATCCCCAGGTTTTCCTGGAGTTGGGCGACGATGTCGTTGGCCATCAGGTCGGAGTTGAGGTGCTCCTCGCCACCGCGCATGTGCATCGTGATCTCGGGCCACCCCTGGCCGCCCTCGTACGGGGTGCCGACCAGCAGTTCCTTGGCCTTCGCCGGATCGAAGTTCTGGATACCGGTGATTGCCGGATCGTCGATGTAGCCGAAGACGCCCGCCGGCACCATGCAGTTCGCCTCGGTCGCCAGCCCGTTGGTCAGTTCGACCAGTCGGGAGCGATCGACGGCGTGGCTGAGCGCCTGCCGCACCTTGAGTCCGACCTCGTCGTTCTGGAACGGCTCCTGGCCATTCGAGGGCACCAGCATCCAGATGCCGGGGTAGACGTACTTTTGGAGCTGCTTGGAGAGTTCCGGATCCTCCTGGTACTGGGGCAGGTTGGCGGCGCCGACATTGACCCAGTCGAGTTTTTGATCGCCCTCACCACGCTCGTAGGCGAGGATCGCGGCGTCGGAGGGAATAATGGGATCGTAGACCTTCTTCAGCTTGAGGTTCTCGAAGTTCCAGTAATTGGGGTTCGGGGAGACTTCGACGACGACGTCGTGCTCCCATTTGTCGAGTTTGTACGGTCCATTGACCCACAACGGAACATCACCCGAGGCCCACTTGTCGGAGCCGTACTCCTCGACCGCCCACTGCGGCGCCGGGACGGCGGCCTGGTAGCCCACCACCTGCGGGAAGTAGGCGCGGGGGCCTTCCATGGTGACTTCGAGGGTCCAGTCGTCGAGCGCCTTGACGCCGAGATCTTCAGCCTTGACGCCCTCTTCGCCGAGGTTGTACTTCTCGGCGTTCTTGATATCGAACAGGAAGCCCGCGTACGCCGCGCCATTGGCCGGGTTGAGCTGCCGCTCCCACGACCAGACGAAATCCTGCGCGGTCACCGGCTTCGCATCAGTGCCGTTGGTCCAGCCCTGATTGTCCTTGCGGATATTGAAGGTCCAGACCGAGGCGTCCTCGTTCGGGGTGAAGGTCTCGGCCCAGTCAGGGATGGCGTTGAGATCGGCGTCGAAGGTCAGCAGACCGGCCGCGACCTCGACCTCGGCGTTGCAGTAGAGGTTGAGGTTCCAGTCGAAGGAGACCGGGTCATCGACCAGGGCAAAGTTGTAAAAGACGTCATCCGGTCCCAGGTCCTGGCGACGGATGGCGCGCCGTGGCGCCGCGCTCACGCCCGGCCCGACGTACTTCTCCATGCCGGCGGTCGTGACCGTCCCGGCCGCCGCCGCGGCGGCGATTTTCATGAAGTTGCGGCGGCTCATGCCGAGCGCCTGGAAGCGCTGGCCGAGCAGCCAGAGTTGATGATCCTTGCGAGATCCCACGAATAGACTCCTTTCGTCGTCTCAGCCGGTACACCCGGCCATTCACACTGCCGCGAACCGCTACATTGCGGGTCCGCGGCGAGAGCGCCTGATTCAGCGCCAGTCGACCTCCTTTCGCCAGGCGTGGGCGGCGCCCCGTGCGTACCTGCGTTATCAGTCGCGATTGCCCTTGGGATCGAGCGCGTCGCGCAGACCATCGCCCAGGAACGAGAACCCGAGCATCGTCAGGCCAATCGCCAGCACCGGGAACAGCAGCATGTGGGGATCGGTTTGAATGTACCCGGGTTTGCTCCCCTCAGCTACCATCTGCCCCCAGCTCGCCTGGGGGGGACGAATGCCGACGCCGACGAAACTCAGCGCGGCTTCGGTAAAGATCGCGGTCGGAATGCCAAACGTGATGGCCACGATGATCGGCGTCAGCGAGTTTGGCAGCATGTGCTTGCGAATGATGTACCCGCCGGGCGCGCCGGCCACCTGCGCCGCACTGACATAGTCCTGCTGCCGCAGGGAGAGAAACTGGCCGCGCACCAGGCGCGCTTCCGTCACCCAACCGACCAGACCGATCGCCAGGAAGATGTTGAAGAGCCCTGGTCCCCACCAGTTGACGAAGAGCAGGACCATCAGGAGTTGCGGAATGGCGTAGATGACATCGACCAGACGCATCAGCACATTGTCGGTGGCGCCGCCGAAATAGCCGGAGATGGCGCCGACCGGGATGCCGATGAGCAGAACGATCGTCTGGGCCAGGACCCCGACGACCAACGAGACCTGCGCGCCATAGAGCATCCGGCTGAACATGTCCCGGCCATTGGCATCGAGACCCATCGGAAAGAGCCAGGACGGCGAGGCGCGGGCGAGCCGGACATCGACGACCTCCTTCTGATCGTATGGGGCGAGCAATGGCGCGAAGATGGCCAGGAGCGCGAATGCGGCGACGATGAAGAGACCGATGACGGCGAGTTTGTTGCGGATCAACCGCCGCCAGGCATCGGACCAGAGACTGCGCTGCTTCCTGGCGGTCAACTCGCTGTCGAGCGCGAGCGATGCCGTTCGCGTCGAAGCACCTCCCGCCAGCGACGCCTCGGTGGGGGCCGCATCGCCAAGGGTGAGGCCAAGATCGAGTGGTTTGGTTTGCGGTTGCGAGGTCGCCATCGACATCCTCGTTTCGGATTAGGCCTTGCGGCCGACCGCGGGGTCGAGCACGAGCACCCCCACCTAGTAGCGAATCCGGGGATCGATGACGCCGTAGAGCAGATCGACCGCGAGATTCATCGCCGCCAGAAAGACGCCGTACAACAGCACGACGGCAAGGATCATCGTTTGGTCCTTCACCTGCATGCTGGTCACAAAGAACTTCCCCATACCAGGGATATTGAAGACCTGCTCGACGAAGAACGATCCGGTGCCGACCGCGGCGAAAATCGGGCCGATCAGGGTGACCACCGGGATCAGGGCGTTCTTGAGCACATGCTTGGCAACCACGCCCTGTTCGGTGAGGCCCTTGGCGCGGGCAGTACGCACGAAATCGGAGCGGATGACCTCGATCATGCTGGAGCGGGTGTAGCGTGCCAGGGTCGCCAGTGGCGCCGCGCCGAGCGCGATCGTCGGCAAGACCCAGTCGAGGGGCCGTTCCCAGCCGCCAACACGGAACCCGAGATTGATTCCCATGTCCGGCAGCCAGACCGCGAAGATCAGGATGAGCAGGAAGCCCATGACGAAACTCGGCATGCTGTAGAAGAGAATCGCCATCGTCACCGAGGCATAATCGATCCAGCCATTCTGGTTGACCGCGGCCAGCACACCGAGCGTCATCCCGACCACCACCGCGAAGAGGGTGGCCATCGCGCCGAGGTGGAGCGAGATGGGAAAGGTGCGACCGATGATCTCGTTGACCGTCTGGGGCCGGGCGTGATACGAGACGCCGAAGTCGAGGTGCAGGGCGTTCCAGATGTAGGTGACGAACTGTTCAGGGAGTGGCTTGTTCAGCCCGTAAATCTCCTCCAGTTGCTCGATCGCCTGAACGCTCTGCTTGTCGCTGACGTCGAACGGGCTTCCCGGCGTCAGGTGCATGATGACGAACGTAAACAGGGCCATCGCCAGCAACGTCGGGATAAACCAGAACACACGGTTGAGGGTGTACCTCAGCATCGGTGGTCCGCACCTCTCAGGCGGGTTTGCGCGCCCCACGCTAGCATCGTCGGGTCGGGGTTAGAGATATCGATGCTGCGACCTAACCTCATTGTTGAGGTCGTCCTTCACGCCACTTGCTCAGAACGGCGCGACGATAGCACCGCTGAAAATTGGGTGTCAAGAACGAGACGGCAAGAAGGCGAGACGGCAAGTCGGCAAGAACGAGTCAGGAGTCAGGAGTCAGGCGAACGACGATCCTCTTCCTTACGGTCTTGCCGTCTCTTCTCCTCGACGGCTCGACCGCTCGCCTTCTCGACTCGCCGTCTTGCCGTCTTCCCGTCTCGGCATCACAAAATGTACGAACTGAGATCCTCGTCCGCGGCAACCTCGCCGATCCGCTCGCGCACGAAGGCGGCATCGATGACGATGGTTTCGCCGGTGTGATCCGGGGCGTCGAACGAGATTTCCTCGATGACCCGCTCGGTAATGGTGTGCAGCCGGCGCGCCCCGATATCCTCCGTGGTCGCGTTGACCGCCGTCGCCAGACAGGCCATCTCACGCAGGGCGTCGTCGGCGAAGACGAGTTCGACTCCTTCCGTCGCCAGCAGGGCCACACTCTGCTTCGTCAGCGCATTCTGCGGCTCGGTGAGAATCGCAAAGAGATCGTCTTCGCTGAGGCTCTGCAACTCGACCCGGATCGGGAACCGCCCCTGCAACTCCGGGATGAGATCGGACGGCCGCGCCTTGTGGAACGACCCGGCGGCGATGAACAGCACGTGATCGGAGCGCACCGGTCCGTAGCGAGTCATCACCACCGATCCCTCGACGATCGGCAGCAGATCACGCTGGACCCCTTCCCCGGAGACCTCACCCGCGTATTCGCCGTCACCGCTGATCGTCTTGTCGATCTCGTCGATGAAGACCACCCCGGCTTCCTCGACACGCCGGATCGCGGTGTCGATCACCGTGTCCCAATCGATCAGGCGGTCTTCTTCCTGCTGCACCAGGATACGCCGCGCCTCGCGCACGGAGACGCGCCGCCGGGAGCGACGCGGCGCCGGGGCCTGCCCTTCCATGTAATCCTGGAACGAGGAGTAGAACTCCTCCGGGGAGAAGCCAAACCCCTGCTGGTCCTCATAGCCACCGCCGTCGAACTGGGGATCGACGTCGATCTCGACCGTCTCTTCGTCCAGCGCTTCCTCGTTGAGCAGCGTCAGCAATCGCTCCTTCTCGCGCAGGCGGCGCTTCTCCTCGGCGGCGGTCTGGCGCCGGGTCGTCCCCGCCGCCGGGGTGCTGCGGCCGTTGCGCGGCGCGTTGTGGGCCAGCAACTGATCGGCGAGAAGATCGACCAGCCGCTGCCGCGCGGCCTGATCCGCCTGCTCCTTGATCTGTTCCCGGCGGCGGCTGTAGAGCATGTCGATCGCCACCTCGACCAGATCGCGCACGATCGACTCCACGTCACGGCCGACGTAACCGACCTCGGTGAAGCGCGTCGCCTCCACCTTCACGAACGGCGCGTCGACAATCCGCGCGACACGGCGGGCGATCTCCGTCTTGCCAACGCCGGTCGGCCCCATCATCAGGATATTCTTGGGCATCACTTCCGCCCGCATCTCTTCGGGGAGCAGTTGGCGCCGATAGCGGTTGCGGAGCGCCACGGCGACCGCGCGCTTGGCCTCCGCCTGACCGATGATGTAGCGGTCGAGTTCGGCGACGATCTGGGCAGGCGTGAGATTTTCCATCGCCGGCAAGTCGACTGGCGTTTCCGCCGTCGGCCGGCTTGGCGTCGATGGCTGCGTCACGCGGGGTTGGGTCTCGACCATCTCGCTCACTCCTCCCCAGCAGCAGGCACAACGGCCTCGCCGATGCTCTCCGCCGCGTCACGGGCAGCGCGGGCTTCCGCACCCTCCACGGCCTCGATGGTGAAGCGATCGTTGGTGAAAATGCAGAGGTCCGCGGCGACCTGCATCGCCGACTCGACAATCTCCCGCGCGGAGAGCGAGGTATGACCGACCAGCGCCTTTGCCGCGGCGGTGGCATACGGCGCGCCGGAGCCGATCGCGGCGATGCCATCATCCGGTTCGATCACGTCGCCTTCTCCGGAGAGCACGAGGATCGAATCGCCATCACCGACGATGAGTTGCGCCTCCAACCGCCGCAGGTAGCGGTCGGTCCGCCACTCCTTGGCCAATTCCACCGCCGCCTTGCGCAGGTTGCCGTCCGATGCTTTCAATTGCGCCTCGAACTTGGCGAAGAGGGTCAACGCGTCAGCGACGGCGCCGGCGAATCCGGCGATCACCGCGCCGTCATAGAGAGAGCGAATTTTGCGCGCGCCGTGTTTCATGACGACGTCGCCAATCGTCACCTGGCCATCCCCGGCCATGGCCACGATGCCATCGCGGCGCACGGCAAGAATGGTGGTGGCGTGCATGCGTTCCGAGTGCAGAGCCATCGTCCGGCGTGAATATGAGGCTGGCATTGGCGCGTTGTTGTCCTGTAAGGCGTGCGTGGCGCGGCCATCAGGCGCCGTCCACTGCACTATCGAGTTTAGCCTATCGATTGCATTCCCCGGCATGTCCCAGATGACACCGCCGGGCAAGAAGCACCGTGTCAGGTCAGACTGTAGCCTTTCTCCAATTCCGGGAACACATCCAACGCCGCACCGCACCGCATGGAAGGTGTGTCGTTCACACGGGGACCATGGTGTCGGCCCGACGCAGGAGGGACCGCGGCGCTCTTGCGTTCACCGACGACGGCCGAGATTCCTCGCTGCGGCTCGGACTGACCCAACCTTCGCACGCCGCGCTACCCAACCTGGGCCAGATCGGCCACCCGTTCCGTGACGGCGCCGCAGTTCGGGCACTTGTCCTGACCGCGACGTCCCGATTCGACGAGATAGGGGTTGCCGCACTTCGAGCAGGAGCGATCGACCGGCTTGTTCCACGACACGAATTCACACGCCGGATAGCGCTCGCAACCGAAAAAGGTTCGTCCCTTCTTGGAGCGCCGCTCGACGATCTCGCCCTGATGGCAGGTGGGGCAGGTCACGCCAACCCGCTGCAGCAACGGGCGTGAATTCCGGCACTCCGGGAACCCGCTGCAGGCGAGGAACTTGCCGTAGCGGCCCAGTTTGATCACCATCGGCCGACCGCACAGTTCGCAATCCTCGCCCGCCGGTTCGTCCTTGAGCCGCACCCGCTCCATCGTCTGCTCGGCGCGGGAAAGGGTCTCGACGAAGGGACCGTAGAACTCGCGCAAGGTCGGCACCCAGGAGCGGTCGCCGGAGGCGATTTCGTCCAACTCCTCCTCCATCTGGGAGGTGAAGCCGACATCGAAAACGCGCGGGAAGTGTTCCACCAGGAGATCGTTGACAATCAACCCGAGTTCGGTCGAGGTCAACTTCTTCTCTTCGGTGGCGACGTACCCGCGCGCCAGCAGGGTGGCGACTGTCGGCGCGTAGGTACTCGGCCGCCCGATCCCAAGTTCCTCCAGGGCCTTGACCAGCGAGGCCTCGGTGTAGCGCGGCGGCGGCTGGGTGAAGTGCTGCTCCGGAATCAGGCGCAGGAGATCGACATCCTCCCCGGTGGCCAGAGGCGGCAGGGCACCCTTTTCGAGTTCGTCCGCCGCGTCGCCCTCGTCCCGGCCCACCTGATAGACCGCCATGTAGCCGGGGAACTTCATCACCGAACCGGTGGCGCGGAAGAGGAACGGCGGATCACCCGGACGCGCGATCTCCTCGGGCTTCCCGGCGGCGACATCGACACCCGTCTGATCGAAGAGCGCGGGCACCATCTGTGAGGCCATGAAACGCTGCCAGATCAACTGGTAGAGCCGGAACTGCGGTGAACTGAGGAACGGCTTGACGCTGGCTGGTTCGCGCTGGGGCGAGGTCGGGCGAATCGCCTCGTGCGCCTCCTGCGCTCCCTTCGCCTTGCGCGTGTAGCGCGGCGGCGAGTCAGGCAGGTACTCCGCGCCAAAGCGATGGGCAATCACCTCGCGCGCCGCCATTTGGGCCGAACTGGCGATATTCGTCGAGTCGGTGCGCATGTAGGTAATCAGGCCCTGGGTGCCCTGGGGCCCCAGATCGACCCCTTCGTACAACTCCTGCGCCAGTTGCATCGTCCGCCGCACCGGGTAGCCGAGTTTGCGCGCGGCCTCTTGTTGCAACGTGCTGGTAATGAATGGCGGCGGTGGCCGCCGCTGCGCCTCTTTGCGGGTGACATCGGCGATGCGATACACGGCGCCATTTAGCGCGGCGACGATCGCCTCGGTCTGCTCGCCGGTTTCGAGCGAGACCTTCTTGCCACGCATCTTCTGCAGCGCGGCGCGGAAGGTATCCTGCGGTCGCGGCGCGGCCCCGGTCTGCTTCGCCAACTCGGCGTCGAGCGACCAGTATTCGACCGGCTCGAAGGCGTCGATTTCGCGGTCCCGCTCACAGATGATGCGTAACGCCGCGCTCTGCACCCGGCCCGCGGAGAGTCCCCGCTTGACCTTCTTCCAGAGGAGCGGACTGACCTTGTAACCAACGAGGCGGTCGAGGACGCGGCGCGCTTGCTGGGCATCGACCAGATCGGGATCGATCGCCCGCGGTTGGGCCATCGCCTCCTTGACCGCTTCCGGGGTGATTTCGTAGAAGACGACGCGGTGTACCGGCTTGGCCGCCGCTCCCGTGGCCTCCACCAGGTGCCAGGCGATCGCCTCCCCTTCCCGGTCGGGGTCGGTGGCGAGAATGATCTCCCGCGCCTGCTGAACGCTCTCCTTGAGTTCCTTGACCAGTTTGGTCTTGTCCCGCGGCACCAGGTAGGTCGGCGCGAAATCGTCATCGACATCGACGCCGAGGGTGCTTTTCGGCAGATCGCGGACATGACCCATCGACGCCTTCACGGTGTAGCCCGCGCCGAGGTACTTGCCGATGGTGCGCGCCTTGGCGGGCGATTCGACGATCACCAACTTGCCGCGTCCCGGGGACGTGGTGCTCCTCGCGGGCGTCGTCTTCTTTGTCACCCCGGTCCCACTCCTGGTCCCGGTGCTTTTCGCCCGGCTCGGCGTTTTGGCCGTGGTTTTCCGGGTCTTGGTTGTTGTCGTATCAGACATGAGGAGTTGCTGTCTCCGGTGAAACGCGAATTTCGACGGTCACGGCGCGGGAACGTGGCGACGCCGCGGCGTTGTGGGGCCGGACCGCGAACGGCGCGCAACCGTAGATGGCCCGCGCCCCGATGTCAAGCAAATGTTCTAGGGATGGAATGGAATGGAGTCCTTTACTGGTTCCTGAACGATAACGTCAGCACACACACCGTGGTTCCCCCGGTGCAGCATAGCGGTGCGAGAAGCCATTCCCAGGAGTCGAACCATGACCGTATTGAACTCGGTCGTCGGCCGCGAAAGTCGATTGGAACATGCGCAGTCGGTGCATCTGGACTATCGTAGGGGGCATGACGGAGCGGGATGGTGAGTATCTTGGCAAAGCCGAAGAGAGTCTCGCCGGGTCGGTGAGCGAATACGTCAATGACCGCTTCAACAACGCTGCCAACCGCGCGTACTACGCCTGCTATCAGGCCGCAATTCACGCCTTGATTGCGACCCACGTGCGGCCGCCCGGAGCAACCGAGCAATGGGGTCACGATTTTGTGCAGGCGCGCTTTGTCGGGGATTTGATCAACCGCCGGAAGCGCTATCCCGCCGACCTCCGACAGACGCTGGAGCAAAACTACCGGTTGCGCGTGGCGGCGGACTACCAGCGCGACAACATCAGCGAAATCCAGGCGGCGCGGGCGGTGCGTCGCGCGGAGAAATTTGTCGCTGCGATGGTACAAGAGGAGTCCGGCCATGACTGAGAGCGGTTCCGGAGTTGATATCGGCGACCTGGATGATCGAACGCATCAGGCAGTTGCCGAACTCCAAAGTACGATCACTGCACACTATCCGACCGCGATCTTTTCCCTCGCGCGTAGCCCTGAACACGACGGAACCCTTCATCTCCTCGTAGTCGCTGATGTCGCCGACCCCGACGAAGTGGGCGATCTGGTCGTGGAACGGGTCGTGGACTTGCAGACTGAAGAGGGGATCCCCCTTCACGTGATCCCATTGCGCACCCCCGAGCGTGCGGCGGCGATGCGAGCAGCCAGACCTCGCAGGGGTGAGCGGGCGGGTGACGGTGCCAGACTGCGAGAAGCAACGGTGTGACTCGCGTGAGGGTGGCGATCGTCCACGAATGGTCGGCGGAACTCCGTACTCTCAATCACGACTGGGATTCTTGCTGGTCGCGAACCGGACGTTCGCCACTATTCGACCAGCATCGCTTGACTTTATGGCATAGCAGCGCCCCCTACCGCAGCACGTAAAACTGCGCGCCTTGATTGCGCACGAGACCCATCAGTTCCAGCGCCATCATCTGCCCGCTGACCACCGCGACCGGTAAACCGGTCTCCTCGGCGATTTCATCGATATGGCGCGGTTCGCGTTTCACCGCCTGGAAGAGCCGCTGTTCCATTTCGTTCAGCAGCAGTTGGCGTTGCACCGGAACGGGCTCCATCGTCCCCAGTCCGAGATCGTCCAGCACATCGCGCCCGTCCCGCACCAGGCGGGCGCCGTCGCGCAGCAACTGATTGGTCCCCTCGCTGCTCGGTGCGAAGACGGCGCCAGGCACGGCGAAGACATCACGCCCCTGGTCCGCGGCAAACGTAGCCGTGATCAGCGCGCCACTCCGCAGCGGCGCTTCGATCACCACCACGCCGAGCGACATCCCGGAGACGATGCGATTGCGGGCGGGAAAGTTCTGGGCGTCCGGTTTGGCGCCCGGTGGCTGCTCGGAGAGGATCGCTCCCTGCTCCACGATCCGTTCCGCAAGTTGCCGGTGCTCGCTCGGGTAGATCACATCGACGCCGGAGCCGAGCACCGCCAGGGTCCGCCCGCCCGCCTCCAGCGCGGCGTGGTGGGCAACGCCATCGACACCGCGCGCCAGTCCCGAAATGACCGTCACCCCGGCCTGGGCCAATTCGGCGGCGATCCGCTCCGTGACCTGCCGGCCGTAGGGTGTCGCGCGCCGGGTGCCGACGATCGCCACGGCACGTTCGTCGGCCGCGGTCAACTGTCCGCGGAGATAGAGCACGGATGGTCTGCCGGAGGTCTCCGCCAGCAAGCGGGGATAATCGGGATGACCGGGAAAGAGGGCGCGAATCCCCTTCGCCGCGAGCCGCTCCAGCTCCCGTTCTGGTTCGATCCGTCCCCGCGCCTCCAGCAGTTCCGCCAGCGGGCGCCCGTCCAGGATCGCGCGTACCTCATGGGGCGGCGCCGACCAGGCGGCCCGCAGCGAACCGAATTGGCGGCAGAGGCGATCGATGCGGGCCGGCCCGATATGCGGCACCCGTGAGACCGCTATCCAGTATGCCGTCTCGCGCTCGATCTCACCCGCGCCGTCCGGCTCGGCCGGCTCTCGCACCTTCCGCCTCTTCCTTAACTTGTACGCGAATTCATCGAGGCGATTGTAGTCAGGTGTCAGGTGTCAGGTGTCAGGTGTCAGGTGTCAGGTGTCAGGTGTCAGGTGTCAGGTGTCAGGTGTCAGGTGTCAGGTGTCAGGTGTCAGGTGTCAGGAGGAAACGCTGGTTCGCGCCTGTCGGATGCCTCAAGCCTCGGCAACTCCTCGACTTCTCGCCCCCTCGACTTCTCGACTCTCGTCTTCGCACTCCTGACTCCTGACTCCTGTCTCCTGTCTCCCGTTTACAATCCCGCTGCGAAAACAGCGTTCGCACGAGGGATGAAAGGGAGTGGGATGAGAATCAACAACCCGGTCAAGGAGAAGATCAGGGACGGCGGCGCCGCGATCGGCGTGTTCATCCCGATGCCCTCTCCCGATGTCGTCGAGATCATCGCCGCGTCCGGCTTCGATTTCGCCCTGCTCGATGCCGAACACGGCCGCATTTCCCCCGACGACGCCTACCCGATGATCCTCGCCGCGGAGGCGCGTGATATTCCGGCGTTCGTCCGCGTCGGCGAGAACGACCGCCAGGTCATCCTGAAATACCTCGATCTCGGCGCCTCCGGGGCGATGATTCCCCAGACCAGCACCGCCGAACTGGCGCGGGACGCCATCGCCGCGATGCGCTACTCCCCGCTCGGGTTGCGCGGTCTCGCCGGTGGCCGCACCTTCGATTTCGGTCAGGGCCGCCCGATGCCGGAACTGGTCGACGCGATCAACGAACGCGTCCTGAGCATCATCCAGTTCGAGCATATCGACGCCCTCGCCCACCTGGACGACATCCTGGCCTTGCCGGGGCTCGATGTCCTGTTCGTGGGACCGAGCGATCTCGGCCAGTCGATGGGCTATCCCGGCCGCTACGGCGTGCCCGAGGTGGAATCGGTCATCCAGCAAGTCGTTGACCGCGCCCGCGCCAAGGGGGTTGCGCTCGGCATCGTCGCCGCGGACGCGGAGGGCACCAACAAGCGACTGGAGCAGGGATTCCAGATGGTCGTCACCAATGTCCCCGCCCTGCTGACCCGCGCCTCGAAAGAGATGCTCTCCGGGATCAAGCGCTAGCCTGTGGCGATGCTCGTCATCCGCAACGCGGAACCGGCCGACTACGACCGGTTCATCGGCCAACTCGACGCGTGGTGGGGCGGAAGGCAGATGGCGGCGATGCTGCCGCGTCTGTTCTTCACCCATTTCCGCCCCTGGACCTACGTCGCCGAGCGCGATGAGGTGGCCGTCGGTTTTCTCGCCGGGTTGCGGTCGCAGACCGATCCCCGGCAGGTCTACTGCCACTTCATCGGCGTAGCGCCCGCAGCGCGCGGGACTGGCGTCGGCGAGGCGCTCTTTCAGCGCCTCTTCGCCGATGCCTCGCTCGCGGGGTGTGAGGAAGCGCTCTCGGTGACGGCCCCGATCAACCGGGGATCGATCGCGTTCCACACCCGGCTCGGCTTCACGCCGCTTTCCGGGCCGGCCAGCCGCGACGGAATTCCATACACGCCGGACTACGATGGGCCGGGCGAGGATCGAGTCCGCTTCCGCCGCACGCTGTGACGCGTCCGCTGGGAACGCTGTGCGGCGGACATACATGCCAGCGCATGACCCTGGCGCGGGCGCATGAACCGCGCCGGTCCCAGATGTGACATTCGTGGAGGATGACAACATGGTCGTTGTCGTCCACCATCGTCGCGGCGCTTGACAGCGCATATGGTGCAGACAGATATGGTATCCTGCGCCCCCAAACCGGGGACGAATTGCACAGATTTAATGGCTGTCACGGTGGCGGCCAGACCCCAGGGGTGAGCAGTCGCCTCGGTCCCGAGACACAGCGGCAGTCGCGCTCTGGGCGGTACAGACGCCCCGCGGTTCAGCGCCTGAGAGAGGAGCACAGATGGTCGCGCAGCGAAAGGCGAAACGCCGGGCGGGCGCGGAGAACGGCGACAAGAGCCGTGGCGGTCCCATCCTCGAAGTCAAGAATCTCAAGACCCAGTTCCAGACGCAGGACGGCGTCGTCAAAGCGGTCGATGACGTCTCCTTCTACGTGATGCCGGGCGAAACGCTCGGCGTCGTCGGTGAATCGGGTTGCGGCAAGAGCATGACCGGGCTCTCGATCATGCGCCTGATCCCCAGCCCGCCCGGCAAGATCGTGGCCGGCGAGATCCTCTTCAATGGCGATGACATCCTGCGCATGTCGGATGAGCAGGTCCGCTCGATCCGCGGCAACGACATCGCCATGATCTTCCAGGACCCGATGACCTCGCTGAATCCGGTGTTGACCATCAACCGGCAGATCAGCGAAGCGCTGCAACTGCACATGGGGATGAACAAGAGCCAGGCGCGGCAGCGCACCGTCGAACTCCTGAAGATGGTGGGCATTCCCAACGCCGAGGAACGGGTCGATCAATACCCGCACCAGTTCTCCGGCGGTATGCGCCAGCGCGTGATGATCGCCATGGCGCTCTCCTGCAATCCGAAACTGCTGATCGCGGACGAACCAACCACGGCGCTCGACGTGACGATTCAGGCGCAGATTCTCGACCTGATGCGGGTGCTCCAGCAGGAGCGCGATACCGGCGTGATCCTGGTCACCCACTCCATGGGCGTGGTCGCCGGCATGGCCGACCGCATCCAGGTCATGTACGCCGGACACATCGTCGAGACCTCGTCTACCGAGGAGATCTTTGCCAACCCGCGGCATCCCTACACGGTCGGTCTCCTCAAGTCGATCCCGCGTCTCGACGCCCAACGCAAGGAGAAACTCGAGCCGATTCGCGGCCTGCCGCCGGACCTGATCGATCTTCCCGACATGTGCCCGTTCGTCCCGCGCTGCAACTACGCGCGCGAGAAGTGCGAGCAGAAGAACCCGCCGCTGCTGGAAGTCAACCCCGGCCACTGGTCGGCCTGCTGGTTCTGGGAAGAAGTGAGCAAGGAATCCGACCAGAACCTGGTCGCGATGCGCCTGGGACATCCGGCGCCGTCGTCCAATGTCGACTACTCGCTGGAGTCGGTCGTTCCCGGTTCACACGGCGTGGTCGATCCGGACAACCCGCTGCTTCCGACGGCGCCGCCGAATATCAATACCGAATCGGTCTGAAAGGAGGCGAGTGATGGCTACCGCAAATCCCACGAGCGCCTCCGCCGCGGTTTCCAGCAATGGCGCGAGCAGCAATGGAACCGGCGAGTCGCTCCTGAAGGTCAACGACCTGGTGATGCACTTCCCGCTGACGCGGGGCATCATCATCCAGCGCAAGGTCGGCGCCGTGCAGGCGGTCGACGGCGTGTCATTCGAGGTCAAGAAGGGCGAGACGCTCGGCTTGGTCGGCGAGTCCGGATGTGGCAAATCGACCACCGGCCGCGCCATTCTCCAGCTCTACAAGCCGACCTCGGGCGAGGTCATTTTCAAGGGCAAGGACCTCACCAAACTCAATGGCGGCGACATGCGCAAGATGCGCCGCCATTTGCAGATGATCTTCCAGGACCCCTACGCCTCGCTCAATCCGCGCATGACCGTCGGCAACATCGTTTCCGAGCCGATGCAGATTCACAATCTAGTGCCGAAGAAGGAGCGCACGCAGCGGGTTCAGGAGTTGCTGGAGACGGTCGGTCTCAACCCCTATTTCGCCAACCGCTACCCGCATGAATTCTCCGGCGGTCAGCGCCAGCGCATTGGCATCGCCCGTGCCCTGGCGGCAAGCCCGGACTTCATCGTCGCGGACGAGCCGGTCTCGGCGCTCGACGTGTCGATCCAGGCCCAGATCGTCAACCTGCTGGAAGATCTGCAGGAGCGCTTCGGGCTGACCTATCTCTTCATCGCCCACGACCTCTCGGTCGTCAAGCACATCTCCGACCGCGTGGCGGTGATGTACCTGGGCAAGATCGTCGAGATGGCGGATCGCAACGAGTTGTACGCCGATCCGCTCCACCCGTACACCAAGGCGCTCCTCTCCGCGGTACCGATCCCCGATCCCGTGGTCGAGAAACGGCGTGAGCGCATCATCCTTTCCGGCGACGTGCCCAGCCCGATCAACCCTCCCGCCGGTTGTCACTTCCACACCCGCTGTCCCTACGCGATGGAAGTCTGCCGGCAGGTCGATCCGATCCTCGCGGACCAGGGCAACGGGCACTATGTGGCCTGCCACCTCTTCCCTCGCTCCGGCGCCGATCAGGTTGCCGGTGGCGCGGCCAAGTTCCAGGCCATCTAGCACCCATTCCGCCGAATCGCGGTCGGCTCATCGGGGATGGCGACGCGCCCATACGGGCGCGTCGCCATCCCCGATCGTTATGGAACAACACTGTCCCTGGCACCGTATCAGCATTGGCGATCGCGCCGCGGCTATCGTTCGTGACCGTGAACCGAACCTGCTAGACAGTGATCTTCGGACGGTTGCAACCATGGGCGGAAATGCAGCGGTCACGAGAGTGGCGACGTTCGCATCGAAAGCAGTGACGAATGCCGAATCTTCAGAATTTTGATCCAACCTATTTCCTCTACGTTCTGATTACGTTCTTGATTGCCATCACCGTCCACGAGTTCATGCATGCGTGGACCGCCGCGGCGTTGGGGGACGACACCGCGCGGCATCTGGGCCGGATCAGCCTCAACCCGGCAGCCCATCTCGATCCGCTTGGGGCGCTGATGTTTCTGTTCATCGCCCTCGGCTTCCCCGCGATCGCCTGGGGCAAGCCGGTTCCGGTCAATGACTCCCGGTTGCGGTCGAGTGGGCGCTTCGGCCGTCACGGCAGCATGGCGCTGGTCGCCTTCGCTGGTCCGCTTTCCAACGTGGTGCTCGGCGCCGCCGCCGCGGCCATCCTGCGCGCGTCGGCGGTCATGGGCTGGCAACTGGGGCAACTCGATGTCTTTCTCCAGGTCTTCATGGTGATCAATTTCAGCCTCGCCGCGTTCAACATGATTCCGTTGCCGCCGCTCGACGGCTCACGCATCCTCGCCGCGATCCTGCCGCCATTCTGGCGCCCCTACCTCGCCACGCTTGAGCGTTCGGGGTTCATCATCCTCATCGCCCTGTTGTTCATCGGCAGTCAGTTTGGAACCAGCATCCTGCGCGCCATCTATGGTCCGGTCTACGCGCTCCTGCTCCGGGTCTTTGCCGGCGGTTGACCGCGTTGTCAGGGGACCGGCAACGGTCGCGCCTCACCGCGCCTTGTACCGATACCGAGGGTTGGCCGCCGATTTCTCGTAGCGCATGCCATTCCCCCAATCTTGGCTCCCTCCCAAGCCGCCCGCCCCGGCGGACGAGTCCCTCATGGCGATGGGCGCCCTCCGCCGGACAGGCTTCCCAAGGAGGTGTCGTTCCGAGCCGCAGCGAGGAATCTCGTCGATCGCGATATTTCACACACCATCACCGAGGTCTCTCCTGCCGTCGGGACGACATCGGCGTTCCCCTCTTGGCTCTTGCCGCACGATCTGGCGGATGACGTAGACTGCCCGGCATGCAACTCCAGGCCAGTCGCGCCATGCCGTCGCTCGACGGGTACCAACTCCGTCTTGCGGTCTTCGAGGGACCGCTCGATGTGCTGTTGCGCCTGATCGAGCGGGAGCAATTGCCGATCGCCGAGATCTCGTTGCTGGCGGTCTGCGATCAGTTCCTCGCCTACACCCGGGCGATGGAATCGGCCCCGCCAGAGATCATCGCGGAATTCGCGGTGATTGCCGGACGCCTCTCGCTCCTGAAATCGCGGTCGCTCCTGCCGCGTCCCGTGCAGCCGCCCGACGATAGCGAGGCCCCCGATCTGGTGCGTCAACTCGAGGAGTACCGGGCCGTCAAGACCGCGGCGACGCTCCTGGCCGAGCGCCAGCAGGCTGGACTCGGCGCCTACGGCCGCGGCGAGGGCGTCGCCACGCCGCCGACAACTACGCAACCACTCGCGCCGCAACCGCCAACCGTGCTGGCGCGGGCCGTCAGGCGCTGGCTCTCGCGCGCCACCCCCCCGCCGGCGCCGCTGCCGACCCGGGTCGCGGTGACGCTGCGGGAGATGATTGGGCGTCTTCTCTCCGCGCTCGACCGCGACGCGCAAGTGCCGTTCGCCACCCTCCGCGCCGGCTGCCACAGCCGGCAGGACGTGGCCGTCGCCTTCCTCGCCGTATTGACTCTGCTGCGCCGGCAACGGATCAGCGTCAGTCAGACTGATTTGTTCGGACCGATCACGATTTTCCGCGCCGAGTCGCCCGCGATTCGCGGCGACTTCGCCGTGGACAACCATGACGTCAGGAGTGACCAGCAGGATGGTGATGGACTCTTCGCCTGAGCCGATGGTGGCATTGCAGACCATGCTCCCAGCCGCGTCCGAGCAGGACGGCCATCTCCCGGCGCTGCTGGAAGCGCTGCTCCTCGTAGCACCGGAACCGGTTGCGATCACCGATCTTGCCGAAGTCGCGGAAACGAATGTGAGGCTGATCAAGGAGACCCTGGCGCTCATGGAGCAACGGGATGATCGCGGTTGGGTGATCGTCCGCCATCAGGATACGGTTCACCTTGCCTCCGCCCCGCGCTTCGCCCATCAGGTACGCCGCCTCCTGCGGCTGGAGCGCGAATCCCGGCTCTCCGGCGCGGCGCTGGAAACGCTGGCTCTGATCGCCTATCGCCAACCGGTCACCCGCGCCGAGGTGGAAGCGCTGCGCGGGGTCGATTGCTCCGGTGTCCTCTCCAGCCTGCTCGCCCGGGGGCTCATCGAGATCCGTGGCCGCTTGCCGACCGTCGGCAATCCGAATCAGTACGCCACCACGGTGGAATTTCTCCGCCAATTTGGCTTGACCTCGCTCGCCGATCTGCCGCCGATCGAGGAGTTGGCTCAGGCGTCGGTCGATCGCGTGGTGGCGGAGTACCCGGCAGCGGTCAGAGGTCCCGACGCGGTGGATGATGACGAAGCGACCGCGTAAGCGCCGCGCGGTCAAAGGTGTCGTCCCGATGCAGGAGGGACCTCGTCGGTCGCATTGGTAGCATCAACGTCGAGATTCCTCGTTGCGCCTGGGAACGACACGTCGGTCGCGCGGCACGCAACAGCGCTTTAGCGAAATTGTGTCGTCCCGAGGAACGAGGGACCTCGTCGGTCGTATGCAACAGAGCGTCACGACGTTCGCTCAGTACGCTAACTCTCGAATCACCCGGCGAACAGTCGTGATCGCTTCACGGCCTCGGCAACGATCGAGATGGCCCGATCGATCTGCTCCTCGGTGTTGCTCCAACCGGTGGTGAAACGCAATGCGCCCCGGCAGCGGTCGTCGCTCAGCCCCATGGCGCGGAGGACGTGGCTTGGCTCGGTATTGCCGGTGGTGCAGGCC
Source organism: Thermomicrobiales bacterium (assembly GCA_046328335.1). GTDB lineage: Bacteria > Chloroflexota > Chloroflexia > Thermomicrobiales > UBA6265 > JACCXM01. The sequence continues at coordinate 103,695 of JAXLWU010000012.1, read as the reverse complement.
GAACCCGATGACGCGGCGATGCCGCCGAGATCGAGATTGAGCAGGATGGTCTCCCCCGGCGCGCCGGGAACGGAGAAATTGAGATTGTTGGGCAGCCGCCGCGCCGGATCCAGCGGGCCGTTCCCCACCGCCTCCGGGATCTCCCGCGAGATTCCGCCCCACAGCCGGTCGCGCAACGCGCCGCAATGCCACCGGTACGTCTCGCGCGCGGCCTCGGCCCGCTCCAGCGCCACTCCCAGGCCGACAATGCCCGCGACGTTCTCCGTCCCGCCGCGCCGTCCGCTTTCCTGTCCCCCGCCCGCTTGCTGGAACTCGATCGAGGTTCCGTCCCGGACGTAGAGCAGGCCCACCCCTTTCGGGCCGTAGAACTTGTGCGCCGATAACGCCAGCAGATCGACGCCAAGCAGATCGACATCGAGTGGGAGGAATCCCGCCGCCTGAACGGCATCGGTGTGAACGGGAATCCCCCGCGCTCGTCCCATCGCGGCGATCTCGGCCACGGGCTGGATCGCGCCGGTTTCGTTGTTGGCATACATCACCGAGATGAGGCAGGTTTCCGGCCCGATCGCCGCCGCAATCGCTGCTGGATCGACGATCCCTTCGCAATCGGGGGCAACGGCCGACACGGCAAATCCCTGCCGCGCCAGCGCCTCCGCCGCATGCAGCACGGCATGATGCTCGATACCGGTCGTGACGAGGTGGGGCGCCGGCCGGTCCAGCGTGCCGTTCAACCGCGCCGCCCAGGCAACGCCTCGCAGGGCGAGATTGTCGCTTTCGGTGGCGCCGCTGGTGAAGACGATTTCGTTCGGCTTGCAGCGCAGGACGCGGGCGCACTGGCGACGCGCCGTCTCCACCGCTGCCAGGGCTTCCTGCCCCAGATGATAGATGCTCGATGGATTGCCGAACCGCGCGGTGAACCACGGCAGCATGGCCGCCAGGATATCCGGATGGACCGGTGTCGTGGCGGCGTGATCGAGATAGATCGGATCACGGCCGTGCAAAGGAAGTGTCTCCAGGAACCTTGTCGCCCGGATTCGGATTCGTGACCGCGGCAACCCGCTCCGGCGCTGCCGCTACCTGCCCACTGGTGCGGGCTCGACGGTCGCCTCCGCGCGGCGCGAGCGGCGCGGCGACTGCGCGATCAGATCGGCGAGGGTCATCGAGTCGAGCGATTCGGCGATCGCGTCGCGCATCCGCAGCCAGACTGGCCGCGTTTCGCAACCTTCGATGAGGGGGCAGGTCTGATCCGCCAGATCCTCCGAAACACACTCCATCGGCGCCACCGGACCTTCCATGATCCGGTACACCTCGCCCACGCGCACGTCATGGGGATCGCGGGTGAGTTTGTAGCCGCCGCGGGCGCCGCGGGTGCTCTCGACCAGCCCCGCCTTGCGCAACGGGCCGATCAATTGCTCCAGATACGGCATCGGCACCGCGGAGTCCTTGGCCATCGCGGCAATAGACATGGGACCCTGACCATAGTGTTTGGCCAGTGCCACCATTGCCCGTACGCCGTATTCGCCGCGAGATGAAACTTTCATGGCAGTCCTGAACTGGGGCGACGCCGGAGAAGTGCTACCGGTGATCCTACCCTTCCCGCACCAGTCCTTCAAGTTGGCGAGGTACGAAGACGGGAACGCGAACTGGGGCAACGCCGGGTTTACGCCCGCAATTTGTCGAATCCGCGCCGTTCGAGGAGATCGCGCATCACTCGCGCCGGATCCGGCGTCAACTGACGATAGAGGTGCAAGAAGCGGTCCGCGGTGAAGACACCGCGATACTGGCCGGCCTCGGTCACGGGCACCGCCCAGCGTTGCTCGGCAAGCATCATGCGGTGGACATCGAAGACCGAGGTGTCGATATCGACGGCACGTACATCCCGGTCCATGATGTCGCCGACGGTGCGGTCGCTGGCGCCATTGGCCAACTCGGCCAGCAGGCGGTTCCGCCAGAGCATCCCGAGAACGCGGCCGTCTTTGGTTACCACGATATCGCGCGGTCCGCCGCGCAGGGCATTCGCCAGCGGCTGGTCCGGCGCGATCCCGCCCATATCCCAGAGCGCGAACTGCCCCACCTGCAACCGCTGCAACGCCGATTCCACGCGGACCGCGCGGTCTTCGGCATAGGCCACCACCATGATGAAGACCGCGAGCAGGGCGAGGATGATGCTCTGGATGCCGAAGATCGCAAGTAGGAGCAGGCCCACCGCGAGCGCCTGGCCGATGATCGTGGCGGTGCGCGTCGCCGCCTCGCGGCGGAGCATTGTGGTCAACCCGGCGCGCAACGCACGCCCACCGTCCATAGGAAACGCTGGCAAGAGATTGAAGACCACGATCAGGAGATTGGCGTAAAGAAGGGTGCTGACCAGACCCGTCGGCGATGGCGAGAAGACCGAGCGCGCGTACTCTTCGAGGGATGAAAATCCGCCGAGGACGCCGAGCAGGAGCAGTACCGGCAGCAGCGCCGCGATCACCGCGACATTGGCTGCCGGCCCGGCCAGAGCGATCAGCATCTCGGAGCGCGGTTCGCCCGGATGCAATTCCATCCGAGACACGCCGCCGATTGCCGAGAGCGAGACATCGTGCACCCGGACGCCGAAGGCGCGGGCCATGAAGACGTGACCGAATTCATGGATCAGGACGCAGAGAAAGACGAGCAGGACGAGGACCAGGGTGAAGATCACCGCGGCCGCGCCATTGCTAGCCCCGACCCGGCGCCAATCGATCAATACCCAGAGAAAGACTAACGCGAAGGTCGGGTGGACCCGGACATCGGTTTCGCCGATCCTGGCGATGGTCAGCGATCTCGTCATTGCCGCAGCGTAAACGGCGGGCCGCGGAATCACAAGCGTTTTCCTTACCAGTCGAGAAGTCGAGGGGTCGAGGAGTCGAGAAGAGGAGACGGCAAGATAGGAAGGCGAGAAGACGAGGAGAACGCGCCAAGGTGCGATGCATCCGGTCCGCGCCATCGGCCGCACCGTCTGACCTCCGACTTCTCGATTCCTCGACTCCTCGACTCCTCGACTCCCCGACTCCCCGACTCCCCGACTCCCCGACTCCCCATGCTACACTTAGCGTATTGCGAACCGATGATGTTCCTGGGCCAGCGGCCGCGTTGGCCGGGTTCCTGTTGACATGACCGATTCAGGACTCAGCACGCGGCTCCGACAGCAGTCTCGCCGCGCCGGCCTCATGGTCGGCATTACGATGGCGCTGACCATCATCATTCTGATCCTCGGCGCCGCCGGCCTGTTCGCCTGGCTGTCGCGTCCATTCTCCGATCTCATCCCGGTCGCGGCGCCAGCAGTCAGCGTACCGGCGCCATCAGCCACCCAGCCGCCAGCTGAGCAACCTCAACCGCAGTCGGAGCAACAGGTCGCCGCCGCAGAACCGCAGCCAACCGAACCTCCGCCGACCGCTGCCACCACCGCCGCACCGAGCACCACCGCATTCAAGCCGACGCACCAGATCGGCGCCAGTCAGTCGGTGAACTTCCGCGCCGGTCCATCCACCTCCGATGCGATCATCATCGCTCTCTCCCCCGCGACGCCATTGCAGTACCTGAACGAAGACGAACCGACTACAAATCCGAGCGATGGCGACCGCTGGATGAAGTTCCGCAACGAAGCGGGGCAAGAGGGCTGGGTGCGGGAGATCGATACGGTTCCCTACCAACCCTGATACGATTCGGCTCACGCGTCAGAAAGTGAGTACCTGACCATGCAACGAATCCTGATCGTCGGACTTGGCCTTATCGGCGGCTCGATCGGTCTTGCCCTCCGGCGATGGTCGGAGGAGCGGAAGACGGACGGCCGCGCGCCGCTGACGATTACCGGTTTCGATCCCAATCTCGACCACCAGCGCGCCGCGGAGAAAATGGGTGCCATTGATCGCGGCGCTTGGGATCTGGCCAAGGCGGCGCGCGAAGCCGATGTGGTCGTCCTCGCCACGCCGGTCCTGGCGATGCGGGATGTCTTCGCCGACCTCGCCCCCAATCTTCGCGACGGCACCGTCGTGACCGATACCGCCTCGACCAAGGCGAATGTCCTCGCCTGGGCCAATGAGTTGCTGCCGCGCGGCGTCCACTTCGTGGGTGGCCATCCCATGGCCGGCAAAACCCAAAGCATCGAGGGCGCGGAGGCCGATCTCTTCGCTGGCGCGACGTGGTGCATCGCCCCCTCGGTCACGGCCTCGGAAGAGGCGGTGCGCACCGTCCTTGGGCTCGTTGCCGCGTGCGGCGCGGAGGCCTTCTTTGTCGATCCGCACGAGCACGACGGCTATGTCGCCGGGGTCAGCCACCTCCCCTTCATTCTCAGTTCAGCTCTGATGAACGCGACCTCGCGCGATGCGTCCTGGCGCGACATGAAGACACTGACCGCCTCTGGATTCCGCGACACCACCCGCCTCGCCGCGGGCAGCCCGGCGATGTATCGCGATATCGCGCTCACCAATCGCGAGGCGATTCTGCGCTGGATCGATACCTTTTCGGCCACCCTCAGCGATGTGCGCCAGGCGCTCCTCGCCGACGACGAAACCGCGGCGGCCAAACTCGATGCCTATTTCAACGAAGCCCGTGATGCTCGCGCCGTCTGGGCGACGCAGACCTCACGCGAGGGTGAACTGATCCAGGGCACCGCCGCCGAACTGCAACCGGAGAGCGTTTCCGAGCATATGGGGCGGATGTTCCTCGGGGGGTTCGCCAAGCGGCTGCGGACCCCGCCGCCTTCGCGCGGCGGTACCGCCACCACGGAGCGTGAGCAGTGAACACGGTCAATTCTCCCGACGGCCCGAGCCGGGTCGAGCGCGAAATTCTCGAGATTCTCGAGCGCGCCGAGGCCCAGACCACGCCCGTGGAGGAATTGCAGAGCGCGGTTCGCCGGCGCGGCGCGGAGGCGCGCGCGCGCATGCAGGCCGCATCGCCGGCGCGTTCGACCATCGCCCTGTCATCGGACATCACACGGATTCTTGCCGCACTTGCCCTTGCCATCGCCGCGGCCCTGAGCGCCAACATCTCCCACATCGTGGGCGTCACGCTTGCCATCGCCAGCGGGGTGGCCCTTCTCTCGCTCTGGTTCCGCACCGGCCCGGGGCGACCGACCGATGGCCCCCGCTGGCGGGGCCAGAATCTTCGCGATCCGCGCGGTCCGGCGCCATTCAACTCCGGGACTCGCCCACCCTTGCGCTGGCCACGGCGACCCGGCTCATAAGCCCGGTTCCCATCTCGACTGTCCGCCAAGGAGAACGTCCATGCCGTCCCTGGTGTCCGACGCCGTCGACGCCTATGTCGTACGTCGGGTCAACGCCAGATTGCAGTTCCTGCTCTTGCAGCGGCGGGCCGATGCGCCGTTTGGCGGTTCCTGGCAAGCCCTGCATGTACGCGTGCAGCCGTCCGAAACGGCGCTGGCGGCCGCGGAACGGGTATTGACAGAGGCTACCGGACTCTCCGCCTCGATCATCTTTAGCGCGGATTACGTCAATCAGATCTTCGATCACACCCGCGACGCGATCGTCTTGATTCCGTCGTTCGCCTTCGAGATCGACCCCCGCACGGCGATCACACCCGGCGTCGATTTCATCAGCTACGAGTGGTGCGAGCGGGACGAGACCGTTTCCCGGCTGCTCTGGTCGGGGCAGCGCTGGGCCGTGCGCCATATCGATGACATCATTGGTGGCGGCGGTCCGACGGCAGAGTTCTACCGGATACGGTAAAATACCCCGTCGCGGACCCCGTTTCCCGGTCGCAATCTGCCCGAACATCAGCGACGCCACCACGCCTCAGGAGCACTCGCTATGCCCGATTTCGCCCTTGCTTCCGATCTGCAACCGACCGGTGATCAGCCCGCCGCCATCGAACGTCTCGTCACGGGTCTGGAGGCCAGCAAGCGCTTTCAGACCCTGCTGGGGGTGACTGGTTCCGGCAAGACCTTCACCATGGCCAACGTCATCAACCGCGTCAATCGGCCCACGCTGGTGCTTGCCCACAACAAGACGCTGGCCGCCCAACTCTATGCCGAGTTCAAGGAGTTCTTTCCGCACAACGCGGTGGAGTACTTCGTCTCGTACTACGACTACTACCAGCCCGAGGCGTACGTTCCCCGCACTGACACCTTCATCGAGAAGGATGCCGACATCAACGAGGAGATCGACAAACTTCGCCACGCGGCAACCCGCGCCCTCCTCACCCGGCGCGACGTCGTCATCGTCTCCTCTGTCTCCTGCATCTACGGCCTCGGTTCGCCCGAGGAGTATTCGCAGACCGTCGTCTCGCTGCGGCGCGGCGGGCAGACCCGGCGCGACAAGGTCGTCCGCCACCTGATCGACATCCAGTACGATCGCAACGACATGACCCTGGTCCGCGGCACCTTCCGTGTCCGCGGCGATACGCTGGAGATCTTCCCCGCGTACGAGGATATCGCCCTGCGGGTGGAATTCTTCGGCGACGAAGTGGAACGGATCGTAGAGGTCGATCCGCTCACCGGCGAGTTGCTCGTCGAGCGGATCGAGGTCGACGTCTACCCGGCCAAGCACTTTGTCACCACCGAGGACAAGTTGCGTCAGGCGATCGGCGACATCGAACTGGAACTCGACGAGCGGCTGCGCGAACTGGAATCCGAAGGGAAGGTCCTCGAGGCGGCCCGGCTGCGGCAGCGGACGATGTACGATCTGGAGATGCTGCAGGAGACCGGCTATTGCGCCGGGGTCGAGAACTACTCGATGCATCTCTCCCGCCGCAAGCCGGGGGAGCAGCCCTCGACCCTGCTCGACTACTTCCCGGAAGATTTCCTGCTCTTTGTCGATGAATCGCACATCACCCTGCCCCAGGTGCGCGGCATGTACGCGGGCGACCGCTCGCGCAAGGACGTGCTGGTCGAGCATGGGTTCCGCCTGCCATCGGCGCGCGACAACCGGCCGCTCACCTTTGCCGAGTTCGAGCGGATGGTGCCACAGGCGATCTTCGTCTCCGCCACGCCGGGTCCCTACGAGCACGAGCACAGCGAACAGATCGTGCAGCAGGTGATCCGCCCGACCGGCTTGATCGACCCGGCCATCTCTGTCCGCCCGACCAAGGGACAGATCGACGATCTCCTCGGCGAGATCAACGCGCGCGTCGCGCTGGGGCAGCGGGCGCTGGTGACGACATTGACCAAGCGGATGGCCGAAGACCTCGCCGACTATCTCAAGGAGATGGGCGTCCGCACGCACTATCTCCACAGCGAGATCGACACCCTGGAGCGAGTCGAAATCCTGCGCGACCTCCGGCTCGGGGTCCACGATGTGGTGGTCGGCATCAATTTACTGCGCGAGGGACTCGATCTGCCGGAGGTCTCCCTTGTCGCCATCCTCGACGCCGACAAGGAAGGATATCTCCGCTCCGAGGGTTCGCTGATCCAGACCATCGGTCGCGCCGCCCGCCATGTCGATGGTCAGGTGATTATGTACGCCGATACGATGACCCGCTCGATGAAGGCCGCTATCGACGAGACCTACCGCCGCCGCGCCATCCAGATCGAGCACAACGAGGCGCACGGCATCGTCCCGCGCGGCATCGTCAAGGAGATCAAGGACATCACCGACCGGGTGCGGGCGGTCGCCGAGGAGCAGGGCGGCTACGCGGCCGGCGGCAAGCCCGGTATCATCGCCGAGATCCCGCGCGACGAAATGGTCCGCATGATCAAGGAACTCGAGAGCCAGATGAAGGCCGCGGCGCGCGACCTGGAGTTCGAGAAGGCCGCGCTCCTGCGCGACCAGATCATCGAGTTGCGCCGGATCAGTCTCGTCGATCCGGTCTTGCAGTAGTTGCGCGGTCGATGAGCCAGTCAGCGACGCGTTTGGGGCGGTGCGCGCGACGCAGGCGTCGCCTCTACCGTGTGGCCTGTCGTAGGGGCGACGCAGGCGTCGCCCGTTGTCGTGATGAGATATCGCTTCCAGGAATGACCCATCCCCAAGGTCGAACCGGAGCAGAGATTGCTCATGGCCGCTGATTGGGCCGCTAGCCAACCTCAAACGGCGTATGTGCTCGTACTCAACGGGCCGAATCTCAACCTGCTCGGCACGCGTGAGCCTGGCATCTACGGGCGGACGACCCTCGCCGAGATCATCACCAGTCTGGAGGAGATCGCCGCGGCGGCGATGCCGCCGCTGGCGATCGAGCACCATCAATCGAATCACGAGGGGGTCCTGATCGACACCATCCAGGCGCGAGGACCCGACGCGGCGGGGGTCATCATCAATCCCGGCGCGCTGACGCACTACAGCATCGCCGTCCGCGATGCGCTGTCCAATCTCGCGGTACCGGTGATCGAAGTCCATCTCTCGAACATCCATGCCCGGGAAGCATTTCGCCACCACTCGGTCATCGCCCCGATCGCGGTCGGCCAGATCGCGGGGTTTGGCCCGGCCGGCTATCGACTGGCCCTGCGCTATCTGATCGAGCGCTGGGCGGAAGCGGAGCAAACGCCATGACTGACCGCCTCGACCGCTTGCGCCACGTGATGGCCGAACATGACGTCGATGCGGCGCTGATCAGTCACCCCAACAACCGGCGCTATTTCAGCGGCTTCTCGGATGCCGACCACGCGCCGGACGAATCGGCTGGCTACGTGCTGGTTACCCTTGCCGAGGCGACCCTCCATACCAGCCCGACCAATCTGCCCTGGGCCATGGCCGAAGCCCGCGACGGTGTCGCCACCGCCTCCTGGGGCCGGCCCTGGCAGGCGGTGCTCGGGGAAAACCTGAACGAGCGCGGCATCCGGCGGATGCTCTTCGAAGACCTCGCGATGCCCGTTGCCGACTACCGGAAGATCCAGGAGAAGGCAGGCGATGTCACGTTCGTCCCCGCCGGGGAGGCGGTGCACGAACTGCGGCGGGTGAAAGAGCCGTCCGAGATCGCCGCCATCGCCAGGGCGGCACAGATCACCGACGCCGCCTTTGTCGCCGCCACCGAGAACCTGCAACCGGGGGTGACGGAGCGGGAACTGGTCTGGCGCATCGCGGTGCTGATGCGAGAACTCGGCGCCGACAGTCCAGGGTTCGACACCATCGTCGGGGCAGGTCCGCACGGCGCCCGGCCGCACCACAACCCGACCGATCGCCCGATCGCGGCAGGTGAGCCCATCGTCATCGATATGGGCGCCGCGGTCGACGGCTATTGCGCAGACTTGACACGCACCATCTGGCTCGGCGAGCCGTCACCGGAGTACCGCTCCCGATACAATACGCTGTTGGCGGTGCAGGAGACGGCGTTGCGAAGCATCCGCGCTGGAATGACCGGCAAGGAAGCGGATGCAATCGCGCGCGACGCGCTCATTGCCGAGGGGTTCGAAGCGCAGCTCATTCACGGGCTGGGGCACGGCGTCGGGCTGAACGTTCACGAGTGGCCATCGCTCGGGGCATCGTCGGAAGACGTGCTGCGACCAGGGGAGATCGTGACCATCGAGCCGGGCATCTATTTCGAGGATTGGGGCGGGATCCGCATCGAAGATCTGGCCGTCGTGACCGACGATGGACTCGACGTGCTTTCGGCGGCGCCGAAGTAGGAGAAAACGCAGCAGATGATCGATACAGGAGATTTGCGAAAGGGTCTGACCTTCGATCTCGATGGCCGGCTGGTCAAGGTGGTCGATTTTCAGCACAACAAGCAGGGGCGCGGCTCCGCTCAGGTGCGGATGACGCTGCGTGACCTGCGCACCGGTTCGCTGACCCAGCACACGGTGCAGGCGGGCGCCAAATTCCCCCAGGTTCGCCTCGAGCGGCAACATGTCCAATATCTCTACGCTGATGGCGATCAGCGCCATTTCATGGACACCGAATCGTTCGAGCAGATCGTACTGAACGATGACACCATGGGCGACACGGCGCGCTTCATCCGCGAGAACGACGTCGTCGACCTGCTCACGTACAACGGCGAGCCGATCGACATCGAATTGCCGCCCGCGGTCACCCTGAGCGTGACCGACACCGATCCCGGTCTCAAGGGCGACACCGCCAGCGGCGCCACCAAACCGGCCACCCTGGAGACGGGGCTGGTCGTCAGCGTGCCGCTTTTCGTCAATATCGGCGACACGCTCAAGGTCGATACCCGCACCGGCGAGTACATCGAGCGGGTGAGTTAGGGGATCCGTGAAGCGGGCGACGCAGGCGTCGCCCCTACCGTACGCGGGCCGTAGGGGCGACGCCTGCGTCGCCCGTCTCTCATAACGGAGGTGTTCGCATTCACAGAGAGCACCCAACAGACGAACCCGAGCTAGGCGACGGCCCGCCGTCGTCTCCCGGGCAAATCGCCGCCATGGTGCGGTCCCTGGCCGCCGTCATGCGCGAGTCGGACGTGGCCGAACTCGATCTCGCGTTCGGCGCACTCACCGTGCGCCTGCGGCGGGAAATCGGCGGCGTGCCCCTGCTCGCGGGCTCCCCTCGCCCCGCGGATCCCGAGCCAGCCCAGACCGGCGCCCCCGAGCACACCATCAGCGCGCCGATGGTCGGGACCTTCTACACCGCGGCGACTCCCGGCTCGCCGCCATTCATTTCCCCCGGCGATCAGATCGTCGCCGGGCAGACGATCGGCATCATCGAAGCGATGAAGATCATGAACGAGATCGCGGCCGACCGCTCCGGAACGGTGGCGGCGATCCTGGCCAGCAACGGGCAACCGGTCGAATACGGCTCGCCACTGGTCAGGCTGGCGCTCGGGCCGGTCGATCGCTTGTGATCGGCCGGGTTCTGCCGGTCGGCGCGTTCGTTCACCTCTTCCGCGAACTGCTGGAGTCCGATCCGTTCTACGCCGATCTCTGGCTGGAAGGTGAAATCAGCGATTTCAGCCGCTCCGCGGCGGGCCACTGCTACTTCACCCTGCGCGACGAGGATGGCGCCATCAAATGCGTCATGTTCCGCGGGCAGGCACTGCGCCAGATGCACCTGCCGAGAGCGGGCGATCAGGTCGCGGTGCATGGCGGATTGACCGTCTACCCACGCTCCGGCGCGGTTCAACTCAGTGTCGATCTACTGCAACCGGCCGGGCTCGGCGCGGCAGCGCTCGAACTGGCCTATCTCCGGCAACGGCTGGCCGCGGAGGGGTTGTTCGACGCCTCCCGCAAACGGCCGGTCCCGCCCTGGCCGCGCGTCATCGGGGTGGTGACCTCCGCCCACGGCGCCGCCTGGCACGATATCCAGTCGGTCGTCGGCCGCCGCTACCCGCTCGCCGCCCTCCTCCTTTCGCCCGCTCAGGTGCAGGGCGACGGCGCGGCGACGAGTGTCGTGGCCGCGCTGGAAGCCCTGCAGCGTGACGAGCGGGCCGAGGTGATCATTCTCGCCCGCGGTGGCGGCGCCAGCGATGATCTGGCCGCCTTCAACGACGAGCGTGTGGTGCGCGCGATCTTCGCCTGCCACGTGCCGGTCATCGCCGGGATCGGCCATGCGACCGATCAGACCCTGGCGGAGGAAGCGGCGGACCTCAGCGCCCCGACGCCTTCCGCGGCGGCGGAATTGTGCGTCCCCTCGTTCCGCGATCTCGCCGCCCAACTGATCGATCTGCAGGAGCGGCTGACCGTTGCCGGGGCATCCTTGCAAGCCGAGCGCGCCGCTTCCACAACGGGTCTCTCGCTTCGCCTGCAGGCCAGAAGCCCCCGCGCCGCCCTGGAACGCGAGGAGGATATCCTCCTCCACCTCTCGACGCGGGCACGCGTGGCCCTCGGTCACCGCCTGAGCCATCGCCAGCGCGAGGCCGCGGCCACGTCGGATCTCCTGCAAGCCCTCGATCCGTCGGCCGTTCTCGCTCGCGGCTACGCGGTGCTCGAAGACGCCAGGACCGGACATTCGGTATTCAGCGTCGACCAGATCGCGCGGGGTGAGTCGTTGTTGGCCGTGCTTCGGGACGGAACGGTCGCGGCCACGGTCGATTCCATTCAACCGGCCTTCCTCCCGACTCCGGCCAGGACGACATGAGCGAGCGCTTCGATACGCCGCCGCCGCTTGATGATGCCCGATCGCTGATTACCAGCGGCACCTTCGAGGATGCCCTTGACGCCTTGCAAGCGGTGGTGGACCATCTCGAACGGGGCAAACTGACGCTTGCCGAGACGCTGACGTGGTATGAAGTAGGTCTTGGCTTGTCGCGCCGCTGCGGACAACTGCTCGAACAAGCAGAACTGCAGATCGGCATTCTGGAACAGACCTACGGCATGATCGGTGAGCGCGAGATCGACTGGGACGACGATGAAGCCTGACCTGATGCTCACCCCCCTACCAGCCGGCAAGTTGCCACCCTGGCTCCTGCGCAAGGTGCTGCCCAAGACCTCTGACGATCCGGATGTGCTGGTTGGACCAGGGATCGGCCGCGATGCGGCGGCGATCGCGATTGGCGACCGCGTCATCGTGGCCAAGAACGATCCCATAACCTTCGCCGCCCAGGGCGCCGCCGATCACCTCGTCGATGTCAACGCCAACGACATCGCCTGCATGGGCGCGATGCCGCGTTGGCTGCTGGTCACCGGCCTCCTTCCTCACGGCGTCACTCCGGCCGATGTCCTGCGCGATTTCCACGATCTGCGCGAGGCCTGCCGCCGCCGCGGCGTGGAACTGGTCGGCGGCCACACCGAGATTCTCGAGGGTCTCGATCACCCCATCCTGATCGGGATGATGCTCGGCGAGGCAACGGCAGACGAACTGGTGCGGCCCGGTCAGGCGCGGGCCGGAGATGCCCTTCTCCTGACCAAGGGAATCGCCATCGAGGGGACCGCGCTCCTGGCCCGGGACCGCGCTGGCTGGCTGGCGTCGCGGATTGGTGAATCGACCATTACCGTGGCGGCGCGGATGCTGCACGATCCCGGCATTTCCGTCGTTCGTGACGCCGGAATCGCTCGCCAGGCAGGCGGCGTGACCGCGCTCCACGATCCGACTGAAGGCGGTCTGGCCAACGCGATTCGCGAGATCGCGGCCGCGTCCAACCTGGGCGTGGAGGTCGATCGCGATGCAATTCCCCTGTTTGCCGAGACGCGGGAGATCGCGGAAACGATGGGACTCGATCCCCTCGGCATGCTCGCCTCCGGCGCGCTGCTGATTGGCGCTGACCCGGCCGCCGTCCCGTTCATCACCCGGGACCTGGAGCGGGCCGGGATCCCGGTCACCCTCATCGGCCACCTGACCGACGATCCAGCGTCATTGACGATGCGGCAGGACGGCGCCCTGCTCCCCCTGCCCGAATTCGCCGTCGACGAGGTCGCCCGGGCGCTTGCCGAGACCGCGGCGTAGGAAGCGGCCCTCGCCCGAATCTCTCTCCTGCCCGGGGGGCTGACAAGGGGAGGTACGGCGGTCTCGCCGTGCTGGCCCTCACCCCAACCCTGGCTCCCTCCCAAGCCTCCCTCCCTGGAGGGAGGAGTCCCCCGTCGAGCCAGGAGAGGGGCTTTTGGTCGTCTGTTTGCATTGCGGGCGTGGGAAACGTGTCGTTCCGATCCGCGGCGAGGAATCTCGGCGTCGGTCCAGGTCGCGGCTAACGCCGAGGTCCCTCCTGCGTCGGGACGACACCGATGACGCTCGCCGGAACGACACACCAGGTGTACGTCGCTGCAATTTCCGAACCTGGTGTTTCCTCTCCTCCTCATGACACGACCTGCTTGCGGTGACCGCCCCGAGCGGATACCTTCAACCGGGTGAAACACACCGTCATGAGGAGAACGAGAAGGTGACTCTACTGATCGTGGCCAGTACCAACGCCGGGGTCGGCATTGCCGACGGAATGGCAGTCTTGCGCGCCGGGGGGTCTGCCCTGGACGCGGTTACCGCCACCATCCGCCTGGTCGAAGCAAACCCGGAGGATCATTCGGTCGGGTATAGCGGGCTGCCGAATGCCCTCGGCGAGGTCGAACTGGACGCCAGCATCATGGATGGCCGGAACCTCGCAACTGGCGCGGTGGCCGCGCTCCAGGGTTATCAGGACGCGATCGATCTTGCTCGGGCGGTCATGGATGGTCTGCCTCACGTGCTGATCGCTGGCGGCGGGGCGGCGCGACTGGCCGCCGAACTGGGGTTGGCGCCACGCGACCTGCTCACGCCGGAGGCGCGGGATGTCTGGGCCTCCCGGATGGAAGGCGAGAGCGGCATGAGCGCCTACCAGACGAAGGTACGCGAGTTGGCGGCGCGTCTCAGCCGGGACCCGGAGCGGCCGCATGACGCCCACGGCACGGTCAACGTGATCGCGCGCGATGCTGAAGGCAACCTGGCCTGCGGCGTCAGCACATCGGGCTGGGCATGGAAGTTCCCTGGCCGCGTCGGGGACTCGCCGATCATCGGCGCCGGCAACTACGCCGACAATCGCTTCGGGGCCGCGGCGTGCACCGGGCGCGGTGAAATGGCGCAGCGGCTGTGCACGGCGCACAGCGTCGTCACCTTCATGCGCTGTGGCAAATCGCTCACCGAAGCATTGCGCCTCTCCGCCGAGGACCTGCACCGATTGGAAGATGCCTACTGGAGCGAAGTCAACATCGTTGCGGTTGACAAGGATGGGAATCACGGCGCGGCCTCGACCGTTCCCGGCAAAACCTACATCGTCATGACCGATGCCATGGACTGCTTCACGGAACTCGCCCGGACCTACGTCCCCGCACGACCGGCACACTGACGAACGGGGGCGTGCAGCGAGAGCGACGTGTAGAAATTGTGTCGTTCGGACGAACGCGATCGGTGTCGTCCCGACGTAGGAGGGACCTCGGCGTGGTTGCCATCACCGGTGACCGACGAGATTCCTCGCCGCGGCTCGGAACGATACATCGTTCGCGCGCCGCTATAAGGTCGGGTCGGTCCCCGCGCTCGCAATGCGAACAGGCGGCCAAAAGCCCCTCTCCCGGCTCGACCTCACAAGGGGAGGTACGACCGTCATCAGGCGTTCGTGTGGTCTCGGTGCGGCCGCGAGGCGGCCAAGAGCCCCTCTCCCGGCTCGACAGGGGACTCCTCCCTCCAGGGAGGGAGGCTTGGGAGGGAGCCAGGGTTGGGGTGAGGTTGCATTCCATAAGTACACGGCAGTGGGTATCCGCAGTCGGTATCAGATATCGCGGTTGAGAGTCTCCAGGAATTCCTGATTCGATTGCGTCTTGGCGAGACGGCCGAGCACCAGTTCCGTTCCTTCGCTTCCGCCCAGCATCGAAACCATCCGGCGCATCGTCCAGACCTGACGCAGCGTCGACTCGTCGAGGAGCAGTTCTTCCCGGCGGGTACCCGAACGCTGGATGTCGATCGACGGGTAGATCCGCCGCTCGGCCAGTTTGCGGTCGAGATGCAACTCCATGTTGCCGGTGCCCTTGAATTCCTCGTAAATGACGTCGTCCATGCGGCTGCCGGTATCGATGAGACAGGTCGAGACGATCGTCAGGCTGCCGCCACCCTCGATGTTGCGCGCCGCGCCGAAAAAGCGCTTCGGCGGGTAGAGGGCGACAGGGTCAATACCGCCGGAGAGGGTGCGGCCGCTCGGGGGGACCGCAAGGTTGTACGCGCGCGCGAGGCGGGTGATGGAATCGAGCAGGATCACCACGTCGCGGCCGCCCTCGACGAGGCGCTTGGCGCGCTCGAGCGCCATCTCGGCCACCTTGGTGTGATCCTCGACCGGCTCGTCGAAGGTCGAGGAGATCACCTCACCCTCGATCGAGCGGCGCATGTCGGTGACCTCTTCCGGGCGCTCGCCGATAAGGCAGACCATGAGATGAATATCGGGACAATTGGTGCTGATGCCGTTGGCGATCGACTTCAGCAGCATCGTCTTGCCGGCTTTCGGCGGCGAGACGATCAGGCCACGTTGCCCGCGCCCGATCGGGGCCACCAGATTGAGCAACCGGGTGGAGAGAATGTTCGGCGCCGTCTCCAGGTTGACGAGTTCGAGCGGGAAGATGGGCGTCAGCGTATCGAACGAGGGACGCCGCCGCGCCGTCTCGGGATCGATCCCGTTGACCGCCTCGACGCGCAACAGGCTGAAGAACTTCTCGTTGTCTTTGGGCGGCCGGACCTGCCCGCTGAC
Organism: Thermomicrobiales bacterium; assembly: GCA_046328335.1. Lineage (GTDB taxonomy): Bacteria > Chloroflexota > Chloroflexia > Thermomicrobiales > UBA6265 > JACCXM01. The sequence continues at coordinate 87,702 of JAXLWU010000012.1, read as the reverse complement.
CCGATCACCGGTTCGTAGACCAAAACGGCGAATCTGGGACTGTGAGACGTAGATGTCGTCGGGGCCGGGCAGGAAGCGCGGTCCGCGCAGGAAGCCAAAGCCGTCCTCGATGATCTCGAGGATGCCATCACCAAAGATCTGGCCGTCTTTCTCGGTCTGCGCCCGCAACAGGCGAACCATCTGCTCCGGCCGCGGCAGCCGCTGGAAGGTGGGAATCTCCAACTCGCGCGCCATTTCCGCGAGTTCTTCCGGCGTCTTGGCATCGAGTTCGGCAATGGTGATGTGGGGCGGACCACTTCGCTGTTGTTGCTGTTGCGGCTGTGGTTGCGACTGGGGCTGCTGGTAGGTCGCGCCGTTTCGCGGGCGAGGCTGCTGATAGGACGGGTAGCGGTTGTCGCGGCCATCTGGCGTGTTCCGTTCCGCGCCGTTGCTGCCGCGCTCAGGCGTAGGCGGCCGCGAGGTCGCGTTCCGGTCGCGTCCGCGCCGGGAGTCACGACTCCGCGACCGCGTGCCGAATTCCGACCGGGGATCGAGCAGGAATTCGCCAATCGCCTCCGGCGTGAGGTTTTCGGGGGCGGTGAGCGAAGGCGCGCTCTGCGGCTCGGCGGACCGCTCGACCTGCGGCGCAGCGTCTTCGACCGGCGGGGTGGGCGGCGGTATCGGCGGAGCGATCGGCGGAGCGATCGGCGTCGCTTCCGCGGCAATGGGCAATTCGGGAGCGACAGTGGCGGAGGGAACCTCGACCGTCGGCGTCGGTTCCGGCGCCGGGGTGATCTCGTCCGCGACAATCGCCTTGCTAGCCGCGCGTGATCGCGATGAGCGCGATGCGGCTGGCTTCGCAGGCGGGGCCTCGGCGACTTCCTGCGGAGCCTCAGCCACGGCGATGGCGCCCACGCCATCCCCCTGCGCTGGCTCCTCGACCGCCGCCTCCGGCGTGACGCGAGCGCGAGATACCCGGCGGCGTGGCGCCGGCTTCGGTTCGACCGTCTCTTCGACCGTCAACAGAGTTCCCTCCAGATTGTCAAGACCAACGATTTTTTCGTTTCTCTCACACAGAACTATTCATGACACTCTCGCCGGAAGATCGAGTCGTGCGCGGGAACAGATCACCGCGAAAACATCGCCTACTCCTGCCATCGGCAGGATTCACGGGTACTCAGGCGCATCGAGAGCGAGGCAATACACTCACCGTGGCTCCAGCAAGAGGTGTGAAAAACGCAGAGGGCGAGGCGCGATATTGCCCCCAAGCGTGGCACCAACACTCTACCATCGAGCAACGATCGCGTCAACCTGTCGTTTTCAATAGAATGAATTGTCCGCGGACCCGAACGCATGGAGGTCCAGAGACAATCGTGCCTTGCAACCTCGGCTTGTCCGGCTGGCGTTCTATGGAAGGGTCACGCTGGCCGGAGCGCCCGCGCACCCCGCCCGTCGCCAGGCGGCGAGAAAGGCGTCGTTCACGTCTGGCGCGACGAACCAGAGCCGCTCACATGCCCCGCTAAGCATCCCCGCGGCCAGGGCGCCGAGGGCGTCATGCCAGTAGAGCGGCGGCCGTCCACCAGTTTCGACCGCCTCCCGGCGCTGCAAGTCGATGAAGCGATAGTGCGGGTCGAGTTCCAACTGGTACGCGGCCACATGAACGCGCTCGATTTCGTCGCCTTTCGGCGCTTCGACCAGCACCGCGCCGCCGCGTCGTTCGACTTCCGGGTACCACGCGGCGAGCGCGGCAGCCGTCATCGTCTCCGGCGAGGGCGGCACGGAAGCCGCCAGGTCATTCCGGGCCACCGCCACCGTGGGCAGGAGCACCATGAGCCCTAGCCAGGGAGCGACGACACGCGCCGCCATCGGCGCCCGCGCGGTACGGAATACCCGCCCCAGCCAGCGGCTCACCGCCCAAACTCCCGCCGCGGCCAGAAGCAGCGCGAAGGGGAACGCGGGCAGCAGGCGCCCCACATGCACGCGGGTGGTCAGCAGCAAGGGGAGCGTCAGTCCGGCCGCCAAGGCGACCGGCACGACAAGCGCGGTGCGTCCATCGCGCCAGGCGCTCCTGATCGACCAGACTGCGCCAATCACCGCCCAGGGCCCCAGAAACCACGGCCAGAGCCGGCCCATCGGGTTCCAGTAATCGGTGAGCACCGAGGCCGTCTCGCGGTCGAGCAGGAGCCGTCCCAAATCGCTCGTGTTCTGCCTCACCAACAGCCAGGCCCGCCCCCAGGCATCCTCCGGAGGGACTCCATCCTCACGCAGATAACTGGTGAGTGTCACGGGATCCTCGCGCAAAGCCACCAATTGCTCGCCACGAGCATGAAAATAGCCGAGCACCGCCGCCAGGGGATCGGGATCGGGCGCGGCAAATTGCTCAGCCAGCGCCAGTGCTCCTGGCACGATCAGCACGCACAGCACCACGGTCCGCACCAGGTGGCCACGCCGCTCCCGGCCGCGCCACGCGGCGAAGCCCAGGAGCAGCAGCACGAGCGGCCAAAGCAATCGCACCGGCGCGTAGGCATAGATGCCGCCGAGGAGGGTCGCGGCAAGCAAGCCCTCACGGCGCCACCTCCACCCCGTTCCCGCGGGAGCATCGAGCACCCGCACCAGGGCGATCGCGGTCAGCAGGAGCGGCACCAGCGAAATGCCGACCAGCGTGGCGGTCCGTCCATAGATCAGATAGGCGGGAGAGACCGCCAGCAACAGCGCCGCAAAGGCGGCAGCACCGCCACCGGTCGTCATGCGGGCGAGCAACCACAGCAGCGGCACGGCGGCGGCGGCGAGCAACGAGACCGGCACGCGCATCGCGGTGATGGTGTGTCCGTCGAGCGCCATGCCCAGGGCGGCCGGGAGTCCTACCAGCGGTCCCTGGCCGCTATCGGTCATCAACCCATCGGTCGGCGCCCAGATTTCCCGTGAGGGGCCTTCAGGCGACTCCCAATAGGTGCTCAACCGCCAGGCCGTGTACTCCTCCCAGTTGTAGGCCCAGGCCGGATGCGCCGCGAAGAGCCACGGCGTCAACAACGCCACCAGGGCGACGAGATAGAGCGCCAGTGGCGTGCACCACACCGCGAGCCGTGGCAGCGCAATGACGCCTGGCCGTTCCCACGCCGCCGTTCCGGCATGCGAACCATCCACACGTTCTTGCATCGCGCCGAATCGCGATCCGGCAACCACGTCGCAATGCTCCAGTCGCTAGCGGGCTCCGCGCTCCACCGCCGGCAGATCGCCCCGCCGGGTGAGGAATCGGCGGAAGCCGAGGGTCGAGAGGAAACTCGGCGACGCCCAGCCATAGCGATGGACGATCCCCGGATCGGAGGTCAGCGCGGGACCAATCCGCCGCTCGGTATGCGTCTGGAGCAGCGCGGTCACCGCTTCGTCACTGGCGCCGTCGCGCATCGCGGGCAGGCAAATCGCCTCGACTTCGGCCAGATTCGGCATCAACGAGGCCAGGTGCGATTTCGCGTCATCGAACGCCCCGCCGTGGGTGAGGAACAACCGTTCGGCGCCGGTCTGCTGCATCCGCTGGCTCGAAACCGCCCAGTCCGCGGGGGCCAACTCCGGCGGCGGCGCCGGCGGCAGCGCGTAGTCCGAACCCGGCATGCGCACCCCACCGACGTCACCAGTGAAGATCGCACCGAGTTCCGGCGCCCAGTAGGCGACGTGGTGCGAGGCGTGCCCCGGGGTGAAGAGCGCGCTGAGAACCTGTCCCGCGGCATCGAGCGTTTCGCCGTCTGTCAGTGGCACGACCCGATCGCTCGCGACCGGCACGATGTCGCCCCAGAGGTCGTCCATGCGGTCGCCATAGAGCCGGCCCGCCGAACTGACGAGTTTGGAGGGATCGACAAGATGCGGCGCCCCGATGGGATGCACGAAGACCTTCGCCTCCGGAATCTCCCGCAACAGCGCTCCGGCGCCCCCGGAATGGTCGAGGTGAATGTGCGAGACCAGCACCTTCCGCACCTGGCCGGGATCGAACCCGGCGGCGCGAATACCCCGCAGCAGGGCCGGTAGCGTCGCGGTCGGCCCGGTTTCGATCAGCGCCAGTTCATCGGGGGCGGCCAGCAGGTAGGCGTAGACGACGTGATCCCAGCCCTGAAAGCCGAGATCGATCGCCCAGACCCGGTCAGCGATCGGGAGCGCCGTCCCTCCAGCAACGGTTCCTGGCTCAGCCTGCCACACTTTGGCCCCCACAACATAGCCGCCATGCTCGCACTGTACGTACAGTACCGCATTTGCCTCATTGACGACCGCGAGGACCATCGAGATCAATGAGAGGCAAAACGGGCGAGGCCGGCTTCGCCCCTACACTCCCTTAGCAAGTTCGATGCTTGCGTCGCCCATCTGCCAGACGAATTCGTGATCCGAAATCGCTCTCACCGGCACGCCGCGGGTATGTCATGATAATTTCCACAACGACCACAGGGCATCAGCGGTACCGGTCCGAGAGCTGGCGCCGTGGAGGAGAGGACGATGGCGCTGCTCTTGCTCAGCCAGGAAGATGTCGCGGGGCTGCTCGATCCAGCGGTGATGCTGGACGTCCTGGCGCAGGGGTTTGCCGACCTCAGTGAGGGCCGGGTGCGGGCGCCGGGGCGAGACGGCGTGCAGACCGAAACCGGCGTGCTCCTCGCCATGCCAGGGTGGCTGCCCGGTGGCCCGATTGGCGTGAAACTCGTTGCCGCCTTTCACGGCAATCCAGCGCATGGTCTGCCGGGGCACCAGGCGCTGATCTGCCTCTTCGACGCCGAATTCGGCACTCCGCTGGCGGTGATGGACGGCACGCACGTCACCGCGATGCGCACCGCGGGCGGCGCGGCGCTTTCCACCCGGCTGCTCGCCCGGTCCGATGCGCTGACCCTGGCGATCATCGGCGGTGGCGTGCAGGGGCTGGCCCACGCCCAACTCATCCCTCTCGTGCGCGACGTGATCGATATCCGCATCTGGTCCCGCTCGCCCGCGAGCGCAGAACGGGTCGCGGCGGCCAGCACGCGCGCGCAGATCGTCGCTACGCCGGAGGAAGCCGTGCGCGACGCCGATATTGTCTGCCTCTGCACCACGGCCCAGGAGCCGCCCGTCCGCGCCGAGTGGATCGCGCCCGGGACGCATGTCACCTCGGTCGGCTATCACCCGCCCGGCGGGGAACTCGACCGGACGCTCGCCGAACGCGGGCATCTCTTTGTCGAATCGCGCGCTGCCTATGCCCCGCCGCCGGTCGGTTGCTGGGAACTGCAAGGCCTCGCTCCGGAGCAAGGCACGGAACTGGGCGAGGTCGTCCTGGGCCTTCGTCCCGGGCGCGAGAGCGAGGACGAGATCACCGTCTACAAATCGATGGGTCACGCCATGGAGGATGTGGTCACCGCGGCGCTGGTCTACTCCGCCGCGCTCGCCGAGGGTGCGGGGACCCGCTTCGAGATGGCGCGGACAGGCGAGACTGCCTGATTGACGACGACAGACAGACCTGGTGTTGTGCCGAGGAACGAGGGACCGCGGCGTTCAGGCTCGCCATCGGGACGAAGGGTCTTCCACGCAGCGGCTCGGAACGACAGTCGCACGCCACTGTGACGGGAATGCGGCGCCTTCGCAGCGCATGCTTGACGACGCGTGCGCGGCGGCGTACCGTCCGCATCACAATCTGATCGCACCACTACGGGAGCTCGGGGAGCCGGGCTGAGAGGGTGGCCACGACCGCCGCCGACCGTCGAACCTGATCGAGGTAATGCTCGCGCAGGGATGTCGACCCCGGCCCTCCAGCACGCGCAACCCGGAAACCCGAGGTGCGGGCGTGTTGTTGCCATTGATCATCCGCCAGCTGTTCCCGGTGGATGACAACTCGCTTCAGGAGGGGTTCCCGATGCCCAATTTCACCGACGCTCCCTTGACCATCGCCGGACGCACCTTCGGGAGCCGTTTGCTGCTGGGCAGCGGCAAATACCGCAGCCGCGAAGAGATGCGCGCGGCACTGGACGCCTCCGGTTCGGAGATCGTCACCGTGGCGCTGCGCCGCATCGATTTCGACGACCCCGCCAGCCGCTCCATTCTCGAAGACATCGACACCTCCCGCTTCACCATTCTCCCCAACACCGCCGGGTGCAAGACCGCGGCGGAGGCGGTGCGCATCGCGCGGATGGCCCGCGCCATGGGATTTGAACCATGGGTCAAACTCGAGGTGATCCCGGATGCCAAGTACCTCCTCCCCGATCCGATCGGCACGCTGGAGGCCGCGCGCATCCTCATTGACGAGGGGTTCGCCGTCCTCCCCTACATCGGGGCCGATCCGCCGCTGGCGCAGCGCCTGATCGAGATCGGCTGCGCCACGGTGATGCCACTCGCCTCCCCCATCGGCTCCGGCCAGGGGATCGTCAACCTGGAGGCGATCCGCATCATCATCGAGCAGGCGACCGTGCCGGTGGTCGTCGATGCCGGCATCGGCGCCCCCTCGGACGCGGCGCTGGCGATGGAACAGGGCGCTGACGCCTGCCTGGTCAACACCGCGGTAGCGCTCGCGCAAGACCCGGCGCTGATGGCGGAGGCGATCGCCGAGGGGGTGCGCGCAGGGCGGAAATCGTTCCTGGCAGGCCGCATTCCGCGCCTGGCGTACGCCGCGGCGAGCAGCCCACTTACTGGCGTCGTTGGCGCCGCCTGAGACGATGACCGCCCGCCCGGCCATCCCCCGCCTGCTCTTCGTCACCGATGCGCGACGCGCGAAGCCTCCCCTCATTGAGGTGATCGCCGCCGCCGCGGCCGGGGGCGTCGATGGCGTCTACCTGCGGGATGTCGCGCTGTCACCGACGGAACTCGGATCACTGGTCGCGGAGATTCGCGCGCGCGGCGGCCCCGCCTTGACGGTGCTGGTGAATGGCGGTCCAGGCGTCGCCCTGGTGGCGGGGGCGGGGCTGCATCTGCGCGAGCGCGACATGGGGGCATCCGCCGCGCGGTCAGCCCTGGGTGAAGCGGCGTTGATCGGCCGCGCGGTCCACGATACGGCAGGCGCCCGCGCCGCGGCTGGCGCCGATTATCTACTGGCGGGTCACGTCTACCCCTCCGCGAGCAAGCCGGGGCAACCGCCCTTGGGGTTAGCGGGGTTGGCGGCGATCGTGGCTGCCGCACCCTGCCCGGTGCTGGCGATCGGGGGCATTACCCCGGAGCGCGTCGCTGCGGTGATTGCCACTGGCGCGGCTGGTATCGCGGTGATCGGCGCCATTGCGGAAGCAGACGATCCCCGCCGCGCCGCGAGCAACCTGCGCGCGGCACTCGATCGGGCGCTTTGCGAATCGAAACGGAGCAAGGAATCATCAATGAGCGAATCGACAGCAGCGGCAACGGCGATCGATCTGACGATCAACGGCAAGACCGTCACCCTGCCCCAGGGCACGACGATTCACGATTTCCTGGCGAGCAAGCGTATGACGGACGCCATGGCGATCGTCGAGCGCAATGGGGAAATCGTCTCCCGTGCTGCCTACGCCACGGTCATCCTCCAGCCGGACGACGAACTGGAGATCGTGCACGCGGTGGGGGGAGGATAGACGGAGGGGGTGCCGCTGCGCTCAGGGGTGAAGGGTGCCGGCCTTCGGCCTCAGGGGGTGAAGGAGCACGACGGGTTCGCCTCCTCGCGCTCCTTCACCCCCTTCACCCCCTGAAGCCGCGAAGCGGCTGACACCCCCTGAGCGCAGCGGCACCCCCTGCGGCACAGCCGCCTCATCCCTTCGGATCTGTCCCAGCCGCAACCTCGTCGCCGTCGTCGATGCCGTCGCGATCGGTGTCGGCGACGATGGGATTGGTGCCGTAGCGGACGACTTCGTCGGCGGTGGAGAGGCCGTCGCCGTCGAGATCGGCGATGGGCGTGCCAATGACCACCGGCGCTGGCGTGAAGACCTGTTCCACGTCCAATTCCCGTGGCAACCCGGTTGCTTCCGGTGTCGCGATGATCTCGGGCGTTGGGGTCGCCACCGGTGACGGCGTCGGCAGTGGGGTCGCGGTCGGGGTTGGCGGCACGCTGGTATCGTCGCTCGGGTTGGTCCCCGCCGCAAATTCGTCCGCGTCGGAAACGCCATCGCCGTCGCTGTCCGGCAGGAAGGGATTGCTGCTAGAAGTCAGCAGCTCCGTCGCGTCATCCAGTCTATCCGCATCCGTATCGGCGGCGAGCGGATCAGTGCCGAACAGTTCCGCTTCGTCCCGGTCGGTGAGGCCGTCGCCATCGCTGTCGATCGCGGCGGGATCGGTACCGAGGGCGCGTTCCCCGTCGTCGGTCAGCCCATCGCCATCGCTGTCCAGATCGACGGCGAGGGCGGCCTCTACCACGGGAGTGGCGGCAATGGGGGAAGCCATCGGGGTCGCGCCCGGCCGGGTTCGCCGCAACGCGATCGATCTGGGCAGCGCGGGACCGATGTTCGCGACGACGAACGCGGCCGGTTGGCGGCTGGAGCCGCGCAGGGTGACCGCGGCAGAGAGGGGCAACACGCCGCCGGCCGTCAACTCGACCGGATCGCCCGCTGCGGGGGAAACCCAGACCGCGCCGTCGGTAACCACCAGAAGCGACGGCGCGAGTCCCACGGAAATGGTGTTCTCCTCGTCGCGGGCGAGGACATCGCGCACCAGGTCGACATCGAACAGGTCACCCGGTGGCGCGGGAAAGGGTGCGCCGACCGCGACATCCCGCCCCCGCTCCGTTTCGGCTGGCGCCGGCACGAGGGAGATATCGAAATAGTCGACCGGCTCCCGTTCCAGACTCACCACCGCGATGGAGACTTCGGGCGCGATCCACGCGGCCTCGCCGGGCGCGATCCGCGCCAGGGGCGTTTCTCCATCATCGACAAGGGCAACGACGCCATCCGTGGCGAGGACGAATCGGGGCGAGCGTGATTCGGCCTGAGCGCGGCCAGGCAGATTGGCGCGGGTGACGGCCACTCGCCAGGCAACTTTACTGGCGGGCATTGCCGCCACGCCATGAGCGTTGACCTGGGCATGGCGCGTCGCCGGGGACGGCACATCGATCTCCGAGACCGGGTCCTGGGCGAGTGCGGCCAATCCGGGAATCACGGCGGCCAGGAGGGCGAGGAGCAACAGACCGCGTGGCAACCAGGGCACGAAATGATCCTCTCTGGCGGGGGCGGGTTTATTGTGCCTGATTCCCGGTTGCTGTGGGAACGCGTGGTTGGTGGAGGGGCGGATGAAGATGCTGAAGATGCTAAAGGCCGACGGTTTCGGCGCCCTGGGCTAAAGACCCAGGGCTATGCCGCGTTCGAAAGCACCCTAAAGGGCGCTTGGCTGGGGACAACCCGGTGGAGCGATGGACTCGGCATGGGTCGCAGTGGGAAAACCGTGCAGGAGGTGGTCCGGAACGATGCTTCGCTGCTGGGTTCCTACCGTCACTGTTCCGGCATATGGAATACTCGTACCGCTCCGTGCGATTCCCAAGCAATGCTCTCGAGAGGCGGCGCCGCGCATGCGGTTGACAGATTATCAGTCGGCCTATCTCGCATACGAACTGACGCGGCTGGCTGCCCCGGACAGTCTCGATCGGCTTACGTCGGCCGTCGCCAGCGCACAGGTCGATCTCAATCCGCATCAGGTCGACGCCGCGCTGTTCGCGTTCAAATCGCCGCTCTCCAAAGGGGCGCTGCTTGCCGATGAAGTGGGCCTCGGCAAAACCATCGAAGCGGGACTGGTCCTCTCCCAGCACTGGGCCGAACGGAAGCGGCGTCTCCTGGTCATCGTGCCCGCCAACCTGCGCAAGCAGTGGTATCAGGAGTTGACCGAGAAGTTCTTCCTTCCCTGTGAGATTCTCGAAAAGCGCACGTACAACCAGGCGATTCGCGACTGCCATCTCCAGCCGTTCCATCACGAGAGCGCGATCGTCATCTGCTCGTACCAGTTCGCGCGCGGCAAGGCAGCCGAGGTTGCCGCAACGCCCTGGGACCTCGTGGTCATCGACGAGGCGCACCGGCTGAGAAATGTCTATCAACCATCGCGAGTAGTGGCGAACACCATCAAGCATGCTCTGCAAGGCAGGCGTAAGTTGCTGCTGACGGCCACGCCGCTGCAAAACTCGCTGCTCGAACTCTATGGGCTGGTCAGCCTAATCGACGACCATGCGTTTGGCGACGTGCAGAGTTTCCGCGAACAGTTCATGGGGACCAATCAGCAGCGTTCGTATGCAATGCTGAAATCTCGGTTGCAGCCACTCTGCACGAGAACACTACGGCGGCAGGTGCGCGGGTACGTTTCCTATACCAACCGCCTGCCCCTCGTCGAGGAGTTCACCCCGCAGGAATCGGAAGATACGCTCTACGAACTCGTTTCCGAGTACCTGCGTCGTCCTAACTTGCAGGCGCTCCCAAGCGGGCAACGCGGCTTGATGACACTGGTCCTGCGCAAGTTGCTCGCCTCCTCGACATTCGCCATCGCCGGCGCGCTGGAGACGATGTCGGCACGGCTGAAGCGGAGCCTAGAAGGCGCGCCAGCAGACCTCGAAGAGGCCCTCGCGGAGGACTACGAGGCACTGGACGAAACGCGCGACGAGTGGCCCGATGATCCCACGGAACTGGCGCTTACCCCGGCCGAACGCGCCGCCATTCAGACCGAAATCGCGGAGTTGGACGCCTTCACCGCCCTGGCGACATCGATCGAGCGGAACGCGAAAGGCGATGCGCTGCTCAAAGCCCTGCGCGTGGCAATGGCGAAGGCGGTGGAACTCGGCGCGGAAGAGAAAGCAATCATCTTCACCGAATCCCGCCGCACCCAGGAGTATTTGCAGCGGATTCTGGCCGACAGCCCCTGGCGCGAGGGGATCGTCCTCTTCAACGGTTCGAACAGCGATCCCAAATCGCGCGAGATCTATGCCCGTTGGCTGCAGCGGCACCAGGGGTCGGATCGGGTGACCGGTTCGCGCACTGCCGATCTGCGCTCCGCCCTGGTGGACTACTTTCGCGAAGAAGGACAGATCATGATCGCCACCGAGGCGGCAGCAGAAGGAATCAACCTTCAGTTCTGCTCCCTGGTGGTGAACTACGACCTGCCCTGGAATCCGCAGCGGATCGAGCAACGGATCGGGCGCTGCCACCGCTATGGACAGAAGCATGACGTGGTCGTCGTCAACTTCCTCAACCGCGCGAACGAAGCCGATCAACGAGTGTTCCAGTTACTGTCGGAGAAGTTCAGGCTCTTCGAAGGCGTCTTCGGCGCCAGCGACGAAGTCCTCGGCGCCATCGAATCCGGCGTCGATTTCGAGAAGCGGATCAACGATATCTACCAGACCTGCCGTCGTCCCGAGGAGATCGAACAGGCCTTCCTGCAACTGCGGCTGGAACTCGACGCCGAGATCAACGAACAGATGGCGAAAACGCGTCAGCAGCTTCTCGAACACTTCGACGACGAGGTGAGGGAGAAGTTGCGCGTCCAGCAGGAAGCATCGCGGGCGGCGCTGGACCGCCACGAGCGGATGCTGATGACCTTGACCCGGCACGAACTCGCCGCAGAGGCCGCGTTTGCGGACGAATCGTCGTTCGTCCTGGTGCGGCCGCCGGACGGCCACGATATTCCCACCGGCCGATACGAATTGCCCCGCCGCAGCGACGACGCCCACGTCTACCGGCTCACCCATCCTCTGGCAGAAGTGGTCATCTCCCGCGCGAAGCGGCAGACGCTGCCTCCCGCCCTGATCCAGTTCGATCTCTCCGGACATGAAGGCAAAATCAGCGCCCTGGAGCCGTTCGTCGGTCAGGGTGGTCTGCTCGCGGTCTCCCTGCTCAGCCTGGCGGCGCTCGATCTGACCGAGGAACATCTGATCGTCGCCGCGGTCAGCGATGAAGGCGCCATCCTCGACGATGATACGGCACGACGGCTCCTCACGTTGCAGGCGCGGGTCATTCGGGAGATGCCGGTGTTGCCGAGCGAGACGGTGATCGCGGCGACCGAGCAACGGCGATCCGCCATCGGTGAGCGCGCCGCGACGCGCAATCTCGCGTTCTTCTCCGCCGAAAGCGACAAGCTCGACAGTTGGGCCGACGACCTGAAATCCGGATTGGAGCGCGAGATCAGGGACCTGGATCGGCAGATTCGGGAAACACGCAAGAGCGCGAAACTCGCGCTGACGCTCGATGAGAAACTTGCGGCGCAGCGAGCGATCAAGACGCTGGAAGCGCAGCGCAACCAGAAACGGAAATCGCTCTTCGACGCGCACGATCAGGTCGATGCGCAGCGCGAAGCGTTGATTGCGGCCATCGAGGAAAAACTGGCGCAGCGCGAGACCATAACGCCACTCTTCATGATCCGATGGACGCTAAACTAATGCCACCGAGGTGACACGAGTGGCAACAGCGACAAATTTCAACACCAGAAACGACACGTTCCGCAAGTTGATGGGGAACGGGCTCAGCTATCACATTCCACGGTTCCAGCGAGACTACAGTTGGACTGAGGAAGAGTGGGAAGATCTCTGGCTTGACATTCTGGGAACTGTGCGCCCAGGCGGCGAGCCCGCGCATTACATGGGCTACCTCGTATTGCAGACCCAGGACGAGCGACGTTTTGATGTTATTGATGGCCAGCAGCGCCTAACGACCCTTAGCCTCCTTGTACTTGCGGTCTTGAAGAATCTTCAACGTCTCGTCGACAACGGCGTTGAGTCCGAGAATAATCGCAGGAGGCTGGAGCAGATTCGGCAAAGCTACATCGGATTCCTCGATCCGGTGACGCTCGTCCCGAGGTCCAAGCTAACGCTTAATCGGAACAACGACGCGTACTACCAGACCTACCTCGTTCCGTTGACATCTCCGCTGCCTCAGCGCGGGTTCCGTGCGTCCGAGCATCTGCTGAGAAAAGCCTTTGAGTGGTTCGATGGCCGAGTTCGAGAGCTCATTACTGCCGAAGGAGGAGATCAAGGCGTTGCCTTGGCCACGTTCGTCGAAGCGATGAGCGATCGGCTGTTTTTCACCGTCATTACGGTCACGGACGAACTGAACGCCTATAAGGTCTTTGAAACCCTGAACGCGCGGGGCGTCCGGTTGTCGGCGACCGATCTATTGAAAAACTATCTATTCTCGGTTCTTGATCGAGATCCTCGTCATCCCCATGAACTAGAATCGTTGGAGCTGCGATGGGAGGCGCTCGTTGGCAGGCTTGGCGCCGAGAGCTTCCCTGAATTTCTCCGAGCTCATTGGCGCAGCAGACAGTCTCCAGTCCGGCAGAGCGAACTGTTCAAGACGATCCGAAGCCACGTCAGCACCCCTGAGCATGTGTTCATGCTGATGCGGGAGATGGAGGAGGATCTCGACGTCTACCTCGCGTTGACAAGACCGGAGAACTCCGATTGGTCGCGAGAATGGAAAGATCTGGTCTCGTCCCTTCGGTTGTTCAACGTTCGTCAACCGTTCCCTCTATTGCTTCTGGCGAAGCGGCGGCTCGATGATCGTGAGTTTGAACAGGTGTTGCGCGCAACGGTCGTGGTCTCGTTTCGCTACAACGTGATTGGGGATCGTTCACCCGGTGACCAAGAGAGCCTCTATAACGCGGTCATGCGCCGGATTCTTGATTCTGACCGAATTACCGCCGGCGAGATCATTGCGGGGCTAGCGCCCATCTACCCAGGTGATGCCGAGTTCCGTGAGGCATTCGCGGCCAAGAGCATTCGGTCGACCGTCGCGCGAAATCCGAGGATTATTCGCTACATCCTTTGCAAGATGGAGAAGCATCTTTCGGGGAATGACATCGACTTCGAAAGCAACACGCTGAGCATCGAGCACGTCTTTCCGAGAAACGCGGAGCACGGTTGGGAGGCGTTCCCGGAGCGTGATCCGGAGAGTCTCGCCTTCCGCCTGGGCAACATGACTTTGTTGGAGGCCGGAAAGAACCGAGACATCGGAAACGCAGATTACGCCTCCAAGCGCGAGGTCTACGCCGAGAGCGCGTTCGCCATCACGCGGGAAATCGCGGAGCAGAACGACGAATGGACTCCGGAGCGGATCGAGAGGCGCCAGCGGTGGATGGCGGCGCAGGCAACCACACTCTGGCGGATCGATCAACTCGGTGGGGCCGGCGCATGAGTCGGAAGCAACGCCTCGAACTGACCTGGATCGGCAAGGAGCAGCGGCCGCGGCTGGAACCGCGCATTCTGCTCGAAGACCCGGATCGCTCCTACCACGCCGCGCACCGCGTCACCGACCACGATCTCTTCGACAACCGTTTGATCTTCGGCGACAACCTGCTGGCACTGAAGGCGCTGGAGGCGGACTTCGCCGGGCAGGTGAAATGCGTCTTCATCGACCCGCCCTACAACACCGGCAGCGCCTTCACCCACTACGACGACGGACTGGAACACTCCATCTGGCTCTCGATGATGCGCGACCGGCTGGAGATCATCCGTCGGCTCTGAGGAGCCGACGGATCGTTGTGGATCACGATTGATGACAACGAGGCACATTACCTAAAAGTTCTATGCGATGAGGTGTTTGGACGAGATTGCTTTCTAACGACTCTTGTCTGGCAAAAGAGCTATGGCGGGGGTGCGAAAGCCAAATACTTCGTGGGTCTGCATGAGTTCGTACTCTGCTACGCTAAGGATATGGGCTCGCTGCCAGAGTTCTTCTGGCCACCTGACCCAAGTGTTTTGAAGTATTACCGTTACAAAGACGAAAAATACAACGAGCGGGGCCCATACCGGCTTCAACCTTTGGCGACGACAAGCAATGATGAGCGTCCCAACCTTCGATATCCAATCCTGACCGAAGATGGAAAGGAAATTTGGCCCGAAAAGCAATGGCAGTGGAGCACTGAACGAGTTAATTCGGCTCGCGCACACAATGAGATAGTTATCTCACTGTCGAATGGGAAGTACAGCGTTTCTTACAAGCAGTACTTACGTGATCCACAAGGCGAAGAGCGGAGACCCAAGCCGAAAACGATTATTACGGGGCACTATACGCAACACGGGACTCAAGAGAGCGTTGCATTGTTCGGTAGCGAAAATAAGTTTCCGTTTCCGAAGCCAGAAGGATTGCTTGAAAGAATTCTAGAGGCCAGTACCAACCCCGGCGACCTCGTCCTCGATTCCTTCGCCGGATCCGGCACGACCGGCGCGGTGGCCCACAAGATGGGCCGACGCTGGATCATGGTCGAACTCGGTGAGCATTGCCACACCCACATCATCCCGCGACTGAGAAAGGTGATCGACGGCGAGGACCCGGGCGGGATCACCGCGGCGGTGGGATGGCAGGGGGGCGGCGGCTTCCGCTACTTCCGCCTCGCGCCGTCGCTGATCGAGCGGGACACCTGGGGCCGCCCGATCATCAACCCCGCCTTCAACGCCGCGATGCTGGCCGAGGCGGTCTGCAAACTGGAGGGTTTCCGCTACGCGCCAAGCGAGACCGTCTACTGGCAACATGGGAACTCGACCGAGCGCGACTTCATCTACGTCACCACCGCCGCGCTCAACCACGCGCAACTCCAGCAGTTGAGCGAGGAAGTCGGACCGGAGCGGACGTTGCTGGTCGCCTGCGGCGCGTTCCGGGCGAGCCCCCAGGGCTACCCCAACCTGACCCTCAAGAAGATCCCCAACGCCGTGCTTGGCCGCTGCGAATGGGGACACGACGATTACAGCCTGCGGGTGGAGAACCTGCCGCAGGCGCCACCGCGCGAGGGGCAGCAGGAGATGATCCTGGAAGGAGTGTGACGGTGACCCGCCCGCAGGTCAACGCCATCGCTGGCCGCCTCAGTCTGCGCCCGCCACAGCGGCAGGCCCTGCACATCCTCGACCGCATGACCGAGATCGTCCCGCCGGGCAGGGAAACCTCCGTCGCGGCGGCGCTGGAAGTCATCGCCTCCGAGTACCCCAGCGTCAGCGACTTCGAGCGCGATTTCCCCTCGCTCTGTTTTGCCCTGGCGACGGGGGTCGGCAAGACGCGGCTGATGGGCGCCTTCATCAGTTACCTGCACCTGGCGCACGCGATCGACAACTTCTTCGTGCTGGCCCCGAATTTGACCATCTACAACAAACTGATCGCCGATTTCACTCCAGGGTCGCCCAAGTACGTCTTCACCGGCATCGCCGAATTCGCCACCCAGCCGCCGGAGATCATCACCGGGGACAACTGGGACTCACGCGCGGGCACCCTCTTCGACCAGTTGATCCGCTGCAAGATCAACATCTTCAACATCTCCAAGATCAACACCGAGGTCCGTGGCGGCAAATCGCCCCGGATCAAGCGCCTATCGGAATACCTCGGCGAGAGCTACTTCGACTATCTCGCCGCTTTACCCGATCTGGTGCTGCTGATGGACGAATCGCACCGCTACCGCGCCTCGGCGGGGGTGCGGGCGATCAACGAGTTGCAACCGATCCTGGGTCTGGAATTGACCGCTACCCCATTCGTCACCAGCGGAACCACCACGACCCCCTTCCGGAACGTCGTGCTCGATTACCCCCTGCGCCGGGCGATGGAGGATGGCTTCGTCAAGGAACCGGCGGTCGTTACCCGCAAGAATTTCGATCCTGCCACGATGACGCCAGGAGAATTAGAACGGCTGAAACTGGAGGACGGCATCCGCCTCCACGAACAGACCAAGGTCCAACTCGAAACCTACGCCCGCGAACAGGGGGTGCCGATCATCAAGCCGTTCGTGCTGGTCATCGCCCGCGATACGAGTCACGCCGCCGAGTTGCTCGCCCTGATCCAGAGCGACGAGTTTTTCGCTGGCCGCTACCGGGAGAAGGTAATTCAGGTCGATTCCAGCGGCAGCGGCGCGGAGCGGGACGAGGTGATCGAGCGCTTGCTGAAGGTCGAGCATTACGACGAACCAACGGAGATCGTCATTCACGTCAACATGCTCAAGGAGGGGTGGGACGTCACCAATCTCTACACGATCGTTCCTCTGCGCGCGGCGAATGCGCGAGTGCTGATCGAGCAGACCATCGGGCGCGGGCTGCGGCTGCCATACGGCAAGCGCACCGGGGTTTCCGCCGTCGATCGTCTCAGCATCGTCGCGCACGACCGGTTCCAGGAGATCGTCGAGGCGGCGAAACAACCCGATTCGCCGATTCAGTTGCAATCGATCGTGCTCGACGTGGACGAAATCGCGGACCGGCCGCGCACGGTCGTCTCCCAACCCAACGTCTTGGCGAGGATCGGCCTCGATCCCCCTCGCCCATCGGCAACGACCGAATTCGCCACGGACGGCAAGGGAACCCCGTTCGTGACCTCGGCGGAGAAGGACGTGGCAAAGTTGGCGTACCAGGCCATCCAGACGCTGCAGCGCGAACCCGGTCTGGTTCCCGATGTCGCCGCGATCGCAACGCCAGCCGTGCGGGAGCGGCTCATCCGGGACGTCGAGGCGGAGTATCGCGCCGGTCAACTCGGTCTGGAAGGCATCGCGCGGGAGGTCGATGTCCCGAATATCGTCGACATCGTATCGTCCGTCGTCGTCGATGAGACCATCTCAATTCCCCGGATCACCGTCGTTCCCGTTGGGGAGGTTGCCTGCGGGTTCCATCCGTTCACCCTCGATCTCTCCGCGGTCAACTTCCCTCCTGTGTCGGATACGCTCTGGGTTCAGCTGTTGCGGACGAGCGAAGGTGAATCGATCGGACTTGGCGACGGCGGCATCCGTGAGGAGCGCCTCGAAGACTACGTGGTCAGCGGGTTGATCGATTTCGACGATGTGTCGTACGACGCCAACGCGGCCCTCCTCTACGCCCTGGCCGATCAGACCGTGCGTCACCTGCGCCGCTATCTCTCCGCGGAGGACGCGGAAAAGGTGCTCTGGGTCCATCAGCGGGAGATCGCCCGGCTGATTCATAGCCAGATGCAGGACCACTTCTGGGAAGGCGACGTCGAGTACGAGGTGAAAATCAACAGCGGGTTCTCGGACCTCAAAGCGGTGTCCTACACCCAATCGATCCCCGCCACGGATTTCCGCGTCTCACCGCCGGACAAATCGAACATGGCCAAATATCTCTTTAGCGGTTTCCGGCGCTGCCTGCATCCCATGCAGAAGTTCCACTCCGAAGCGGAGCGCGTGCTGGCGGTCATCCTCGACCGGGACGCGCGGAAATGGTTCAAGCCCGCCACGGGGCAATTCCAAATCAGCTATCGCCTCGGCGCGGACTATCACCTGTACCAGCCCGATTTCGTCGCCGAGCTGGACGGCCGCATTGCGATGATCGAGTCCAAAGCACGCAATCGGATGGACGAGCCGGACGTTATGGCGAAGCAGGCGGCGGCGGTCACCTGGTGTCAGCGCGCGAGCGATCATGCCGCCACGTACGGCGGTAAACCCTGGGTGTACGCCCTAATTCCGCATGATGCGATCGCCGAGAATTGGCACATTGGGGAACTGATCGAGCGGTACACGGCAAAGGCCGAGAGTGTTGCGGGGGGTCACTGATATCGGACAGACGTGGGTGTTCGAGACGGCGCGCCCCTCGCGCCGGTGGCTAAAGACCACCGGCTATGCCACCGAAAGCCCCGTGAACGGGGCTACGCATTGCCGCAACCCCGAGGCGGAACGGTCTGTGTCTCCCCGATCGCGCTCGCCCGCGGCAATCTCTCGTAGCCCCATTTATGGGGCTTGCGCGGGGCTAGCCGGTGGTCTTTAGCCACCGGCGCCGTCAGCAGCGAATACCCGAACCCAACCTCATCGTTCCCTACCCACTCGGTTCCACATAGCTCACCCGCGTCACCGGGCGCACCGCGTAGAGGCGGGCCGGTTCGTCGCGCGGATCGAGCCAGATGTGCTGGTGCTCGTGCCAGAGGTGAACCTCGCCGGTGAGCAGATCCTCGACGTGGAACGGCTGCCCGGGCTCCAACCCCCACTCCGCGAGGGGAAAATGGAGCCAACTCTCGTGGCCGTCGAAGGGATCGAGGTTGACCACCACCAGCACCCGATCCGCGCCGTCTGGCGTCGCCTTGCCGTAGCAGGTGATGTGCTCTGAATCGCTCCGGTAGAAGCGCAGGTTGTCGTAGAGGTGGAGCGCCGGGTGCTCGCGCCGAATCGCGTTCAGCCGGGTGATGTAGGGAATGATGTTCCCCGGCCGGTCCCAATCCCAGACCTTGTATTCGTATTTCTCGGAGTTGAGGTACTCCTCGCGACCAGGCACCGGGGTGTTTTCGCACAGTTCGTAACTGGAGTAGATGCCGTAGACCGAGGAGAGCGTCGTCGCCAGGGCAAACCGCATCTTGAACGCCGGGCGGCCACCCTGTTGCAGGATGATCGGCAGGATATCGTGCGTGTTCGGGAAGAGGTTGCCCCGGTAGTACTCCCGCATCTCGCTCTGGGTCAGTTCCGTGAAGTACTCCTCCAGTTCTCCCTTGAAATTGCGCCAGGTGAAGTAGGTGTAACTCTGGGTAAATCCCGCCTTGGCCAGGGAGCGCATCACCTTCGGCCGGGTGAAGGCCTCGGAGAGGAAAATCACTTCCGGGTGGCTGGCCTGGACATCGGCGATCAGCCATTCCCAGAAGATGGTCGGTTTGGTGTGCGGATTGTCGACGCGGAAGGTCTTCACTCCCTGCTCGACCCAGAAAAGGATGATCCGCCGCAGTTCCAGCCAGAGGGCGCGCCAGTCCGGCGAATCGAAGTTGATCGGGTAGATGTCCTGGTACTTCTTCGGCGGGTTCTCGGCGTAGCGAATGGTGCCGTCCGGCCGGATGGTGAACCAGTGCGGGTGCGCCCTGGCCCAGGGGTGATCGGGCGAAGCCTGGAAGGCGATATCGAGAGCAACCTCCAGGCCGAACGAGGCGGCGCGGGCGACAAAGGCGCGAAAATCGTCCAGCGTGCCGAGGCTGGGCTCGAGGGCGTCGTGACCGCCCTCCTCGCTGCCGATGGCGTAAGGAACACCCGGATCGTCCGGTCCCGCTTCCAGCGTATTGTTCGGACCCTTGCGGAAGGCGCGGCCGATGGGATGGATGGGAGTGAGATAGACGACATCGAAACCCATTGCGGCGATGGCGGGCAGGCGGTCCATGGCCTCCGTCAACGTCGCGCCGCGGCCCGCCACGGTACCCGCCGAGCGCGGGAAGAACTCGTACCAGGCGGCGAAGCGAGCGGCGGGACGATCGACCACCACGATCAACTCGCGAGGGTACGTAGCGGCGCCGCGACGGGAGCGCACCCGGCGCATGACCGTCTCGATCTCGTCGCCGAGGAGATGCCGCACCGTCGCCATCTGGCTCTCGCCGTCCTCGATCAGGGCAATGGCCCGCGCCAGGATCGCCGCGTCGTCGCCCACGGCGCGGGGCAGCGCTTCCTGAAGGATCAGTTTGCCCTCGATCAGTTCGAGCGAAACATCCTGACCGGCGTCGTGCTTCTTCGCGACTTCGTCCCGCCAGGTGGCGAAGAGATCGGGGAAAGCCTCGATGGTGTAGCAGTAGCGGGTGTTGTCCGGGAGGAGGATGCTGCCGGCCCAGCGGTCGTTATCGACCAGCCGCATCTCCGCTTCCTGCCACTCCGCGTCAGCCACTCGCCGGTACTTGACGACGGCGGCGATCGCGTCGTGGCCGTCCTTGAAGATGTCGGCGGAGACGTCGAGGATGTCGCCCTGGACCCGTTTCACCGGGTAGCGTCCGCCATCGATCTCCGGCTGCACGCGCTCGATGATGACGCTGCTGGGCGGCTCGATCTGGTCTGGCAAAGGTCGGTGCAGACGGGACACGGCTCCTCCTCCGGGTCAGATCGGCGACCGGCAGTTATCGCGAATCATCCTACCCGAAGGAAGCAGCAGGTCCCGTGCCGTTCGCGGCCGAGCTCTCACGGGCCTTGCTTGAGATCCCGGCAACGCGGCGGGATGAAGTTCGGCGTGCCGCGAGCGGACGGGAAGTAGGCGACGAAACTGGGATCGTCGGCGCTCCCGGCGCGGCGCAAGCGGAACGTCTCGCCCCTGGGGTAGCGGCGCCGGACATCGACGAGTTCATCGCGGTACGCACCAAGCAAGATATAGACGGGGTGGCGGTCCTCGGGATCGCGGCGGAGGTCGAACTCGCCAAACTCGGCCGAGCGGTCCTCGGCCGAGACGTTCGGCGCCAGGAACCGGCGAGATTCATAGTCAACCGACCAGCGGTCGGAGAAAAAGTAGACGTGGTGCCGCGGCCGGAGGCAGGCCATGAACCGGGCGGCGTCGACCATCGGCGCGGCGAAGATCCAGGCCGCCTCCTGCGAGCGGGCGAAGACACCACGTTCGTGGTCGAGGTTCTGGGACACCACTGCCGCGGTCAGTGCCATCAGCGCCCCAATCACGAGATAGCGCGGCGCGGATCGCCACGGCGCCGCTGACCGCATCAGGGCGATCATCCCATAGCCAGCGAAGAGCGCCACGATCGGGGTCAGTGCCAGGGTGCGCCGGGCCAACCCATCGACGGTGATCACCGCGGCGAGCGGGACGAAGAGAGCAACAAACAGCGAGAAGACCACCCATGGCTCGCGCCAGCGCCGCAAGGAACAGAGCAGGCCGACAGCGGCGAGCGCCAGGAGCACCGGCGGTACGAGCGGGGTGAGACCGGTGCCGTCGACGCCGTCCGCCACGGGATGGCAGCACACCTGGTCCCAGAAGTCGCGGTAACGCCCGGCCAGGATGGCCGCCCGCCCCGTCCAGGTCGTCACCGCGGTCCACGGGGGCTGGTTGACGAGGAGGATGGCGCGGTGGTGCTGGAAGAAGCCATTGCGCTCGTCGGCAGCGAATTGCCCCATCGGGAGGAGGGCCAACGCGAGGCCCAGAGCGAACGCGCCGCCGTTCAGGAGTCTGGCCCGGAGGTCAAGAGCGGACCCCGCTCCCCCATCGCGCCGTACCAGCATGACCGCGGCGAAGAGCACCACGCACACCAGCACCACCGGGTGCGCGTTGTACACATACATGCCAAGCCCGGCAACGACCCCGCTCGCCCCCCACCACCCGGGTGTCTTGGTCCGCGCCGCTTCCAGGGCTACCGCAGCGGTCATCACGACGAACAGTGGCCAGGCTGCCACCGGAAACGCGATGCGCGAGAAATGGAGGTGCCACCCCATCACGGCGAGGAGCGCGGCACTGACCAGCGCGGTTGACGCCCCGACGTTCCGGCGCAGCATCAGGTAGAGCGCCGCGACCGTAAGGACTCCCAGCGCCGCCGACACGACTCGCAGCGCGACGATCGATTCACCGAAGAGGCGGAGCGAGAGCGCGGTGAGATAGAGCGGACCGGTCGGTTGCCCGAGGGCCAGGGGAGAATAGACGCCGATCCACCCATCGTTCAGGATGCGGCGCGCATCGATGCCGGAAACCGCTTCGTCGCCATGCAGACCGGGAGGCATCGTGGCGAGGTCGGCGAAGCGTAACCAGACAGCAATGAGGAGGATTGCCGTGATGGCCGCCGCTTCGAACCCGCGCGGGTGGCGCGCTGGGAGATCGCAGACGCGCATGAACCACTTCGCACCGGCTTGGTCATGACCCGAAACGCCGATGGGCGGTCCAATTATGTCTGCTACCAACGGGGCGGGATCGATCCGGTGCGGTCGGCGGCACTGGACAGGACGAGGACGCGATCGCGGTCCACGGGCGCGGGGAGCGATGGTGGAATCATCGCGCGAGGACGTGCTCGCCTTCATCTCGTCATCCGCTCGCCGCAGTTGGGAGGCACGACGCACCCTCACCGCCGACTCGGCGTCTATTGCTCTAGACAAACCGCATGGTACACGCGCCGCGGTCAGTGTCGAGGGCGACCCGCTGGTGATGGAACGGCATTCGCGGGGCAGCGGCGCTAGGTCAACGAGGTGATCACCGCGCCAGATCTCTGGCCGGAGAACGACGACGACGCCTTTCAAGCAGCGCTGGTACGGCAGTTGTCGGCCAGAGGTGATCAGCATATCGTCCGCACGATCGGCAACGACGATGTCGTGCTCGAGTGTTCACAATGAAGCGAACCCATGGTCGGCATGCTGGCGACCGGGAAGTCCATTGTCCGACCGTACCCCCAGGAACTCGAAGCGTTAATGCCCCCCACAAATGCTGGGTGACCGAACTCCTGTTGACCTATGATGGCCACGGCCTGCTCCGGACGCTCAAGCGTATGGAATTCGCCGACCGGGAACTTCAGCAGGAGACAATGTGCTGGTGTGAGTTGTGGACTCCACGGTCGTCGGGTGCGGCCTGGATTACATCGATCCACGCTGATCCGCTGGCGACAAAGGGCAATCCGAGTGACGTCACACGCAGCCGAATCCGGGAAACCGTGAACCTGCCAAGATGCAGTTGAGCCGGCGCGCCGCCATTCTCATCTTCGTCGGTGCACTGGTGCTGATCGATGCGTTGGGGCGCTGGTTGTCCGGCTCCGATCTCTCCATTGTCGACCAGCAGGAGTTCGCGACCGCCACCCCGGTGGCAACCCCCGCGATCGATTCGTTCCGGGCCGGGTTCGCGCCGCTCCTGGCCGCGGCGGCGGATCAGGCGGGCGAACTGGTCGCCATCGGCGAAAAGAAAGAGCGCAATCTGCTGCGCATCCGCGCCGCCCAGGAGGCGATGCACGAGCGCCTCGATGTCGTGGACGCCTGGCTTGCCTCTCATCCCCCGCCGGAAAGCGACGGCGCCGCCATCGCCTCGTACCACCAGGGAGCGGACTCGATTCGGGCCGCGATGCGGGAAGCGCAGGATGCGTTCCTGCATCTCGATTTCGAGCGCGTGGCCCACGCGACGGAAACGATGCGGCAAGGGGAAATCGATTTGAGACGCGCCCAATCGCTCGTTTCCGGGCACGAATCTTGATACGTTGCGATCAACTCTCTTGACAATGCATCATCAGGGTGATACGGTATGGGGCAGACGGATAGGGCCTGGATATCGGCCACCGTCGCGCGGTTCAGGTTCACCTGGTGCGCCTGGAATGGGCGATGGCGCAAGGAGGCTTTCGATCATGGTCAGTACGTTTCCCTTCGGACAGGATTTTGTGGTGCTGCGCGATGCGATGAATCAGTTGCTGGAGGAGAGTTTCGTTCCGTCCCGGGGTACCCGTGGCAGCAATGGCACAGTGGTCCGCGCGCTGCCGCTCGATGTCTATGCCACTCAGGATGAAGCGGTCGTGATTGCCGCGATCCCGGGCATGGATCCCGCCAATCTGGAGATCACCGTCAATCAGAATGTGGTCACCGTCGCCGGGACGATCCCGAGCGTGGCGGAGAGCGAGCAGGGCAAAGGCGCGACCTGGTACCTGCACGAGTTGTGGCACGGCCAGTTCCGCCGCAGCGTGACCCTTCCCTTCGAGGTCGACGCCGGCAAGGCGGAAGCGACCTTCGAGCACGGAATCGTGCGGGTGAGCCTGCCCAAGGCAGAGCGCGCCAAGCCGTTCCGGATCGCGATCAAGGGCATCGCCGATCAGGAGCAGGATCAGGCGATCGAAGCCGGGAGCACGGCCAAGGAGTAGCGACGAGGTTTCGGCCCGCGATCACCCCCGATCCAGCGAGTGCCCCGCCCCCTCCCATCCCGATGGGAGGGGGCTTTTGTGTGCCCTCGGCGCTCGCCGCTCACCGCCCGCCTTCTGCTCCCGATAGCGGCGGAGCGAGCGGGCCCGCTCCATGCAACCGGTGCTACACCAGCGACGGGTCGCGCTTCTGGTGGTGTCGTAGAAGAGCAGGATACAGCGCTCGTTCTCGCAGCGGTGCAATCGGGCTGGTTCACCGGCTGTCAGCAACTCGGCCGCGGCGCGGCCCAGCGGGAAGAGCAGGCCGTCGGCGCCAGGGTCGTGGCTCCCACCACTCAGATACGGCTGCCCGTCAGTAGCGACGGACACGACGGTGAATCCCGTTCGCAGGATGCGATTCAGCGCGGCCAGGTGATCGGCTGGGATCGGCGCACCGTCAGCGACAGCACCGAAAATCGCGCGCAGGGCCGCCCGCAACGAACGCGCGGCGGTGAGCAGTTCCTCGTCGGGTGGCGCCAGGAATGGATGATCGGCATCGAGCCCCGCACCGGGATAGCGCAGCCGGGCGGCGTCCCACCACCTCGCCAGGTTGGCCGGATCAGCGAGCAGATCGCGCCGCTTGCCGCGTACCACGACCTCGGTATTGACGAAATCGAGCGGCAGCGCATCACCAATGAAGACGAACGCGGGAGGGTCAGCGCCAGCGGTGGCAATCGACATGGGGTGGACCTCCTGACAAACAGGCGAACGTCTTGCCGTAATGGGCGTCCTGCGCCTCCACGATGTGTCGCTCCGAGCCGCGGCGCGACCCCTCGCGCGGCGGTGGTCCGCGCGCAACCATCAGATCCAGCCGGTACCGGAACGATGCGCGAATCCCGCGCCGTGGATCTCGTACTCAAATATACACCTCTACGAACCTCTTGACATGGATAACCTGCTCCGATATGCTCATATCCATGTCTAGTTCTTCTAAGCCATGGATATGAGGAACGGACGTTCACTCGCGACGGATCGATCAGGTCCGCGGAGAAAGGAGTGCATTCGTTCCTTTGGCAATCGGCGCCCCCAAATTGGGGGCGCCGCAACTGAGCGGGGTGGGTGATTCGATCCGGATCAGGTTCGGCGCCCTCATCTCCACCACTCGGCCATCGCCCAATGAACGCGATGGTTTCCTCTCCCTCAGAAAGGGGATCTGTCATGAACGTCAATTTTTCCCGCTCGATGCGGTTCGACCGCCGTCACGTGGTCGGCGGCGGCGGCGCCGCCGCTCTCGTCTCCGCTCTGCCGCTCGCCAAGCGTCCGTCCGTGGCGGCAAGTCCACAGGCCGCGGTCGACTACGTCGCGCAGCCGACCTCCTACCGCTCGGTCACGGTCGATGGTCTGTCGATCTTCTACCGAGAGGCGGGTGATCCAGCCAACCCCACCATCCTGCTCCTGCACGGCTTCCCCTCTTCGTCGCACATGTTTCGCGATCTGATCCCGTTGCTCGCTGGGACGTACCATCTCGTTGCGCCCGATTACCCGGGATTCGGTCAGAGCGACGCACCGGACGTAGAGGCCTTTGCCTACACCTTCGACCATCTCGCCGCGGTGATCGCAGCGTTCGTCGATGCGGTCGGCCTCGAGCGGTACAGTCTCTACATGCAGGACTACGGCGGTCCGGTCGGGTTCCGTCTGGCGACGCAGCGGCCGGAACGGGTCGAGGCGTTGATCGTGCAGAACACCAACGCCTACGAGGAGGGTCTCACCGAACTCTCGCAGCCGCTGCGCACCTCCGGCATGGCGCCCCGCACCGCCGCCAGCGACAAGGTGCTCCGCGCATTCCTGACGCCGGAAACAACGCGCTTCCAATACCTTGAAGGCGCGAGCGACCCTGCCCGGATCAGCCCTGACGCCTGGAGCACCGATCAGGCCCTGCTCGATCGTCCGTGCAACGATGAAATCCAGTTAGCCCTCTTCTACGACTACCTTTCCAACCTCGAGCGCTACCCGGAGTGGCACGCCTATTTCCGGGCGCAACGCCCACCGACCCTCATCGCCTGGGGCCGCAATGACCCGATCTTCGGTGTCGAAGGGGCAGAGGGGTATCGGCGCGATTTGCCTGACGCGGAGTTGCACCTCCTCGACGCCGGGCACTTCGCCCTGGAGGACCATGCCGCGGCGATCGCCGGGCTGATTACCCGGTTCCTCGCTTCCACCATGTTCCGCGCCGGGTCGTAGCGGGTTGGCAACGGCGAGGCGAGGGCCGGGACTTGCGGTCCTCGCCTCGCGCACGAAGGAAGGACAACGCCATGACGGACCTTGCTCCCGTCCCCACATCGGCGCAAGCACGGGAAGCGTTCTCCCCGCTCGCGGTGGTATCGGTCAACGTCGGACTGCCGCGCGAGATCGGGCGGCTGCGCTCCGGCGAGCCAGTGCTGAGCGCTATCGTCAAAGAACCGGTCACCGCCGCAACGCTCTATCTGGACACCCTCAACCTGGCCGGCGATCGGCAGGCCGACCTCACCGTCCACGGCGGGACCGACAAGGCGGTCTACGCCTATCCGGCCGAGCACCTGCCGATCTGGAACGCGGAACTCGGGGCGGCCTTCGGTCCGGGCTCCTTCGGCGAGAACCTGACCACCCAAGGCTGGCTGGAGGACGCGGTCCGCATCGGTGACGTCTGGGTCTGGGGGGACGCCATCCTGCAGATCTCCCAACCGCGGTCGCCTTGTTACAAGTTGGCAACGGTCACCGGCCGACCCGATCTGCTCAAGCGGTTCGTCCAGACCGGGCGCAGCGGCTGGTACTTTCGGGTGCTCCGGCCTGGGGTCGTGCCAGTCGCCGGGTCGCTGCGTTTGATCGGTCGTGATCCCGCCAACTTGAGCGTACTTGAAGCACATCGCCGCCTGTTCGATCGGTAACATCTTCCACCCGCGTTGTTCCACGCCGCGCCTTCAGGTACCGTGTGCGACCGGAGCGAGTGCGCACGGAATCGAGGGGCCGTGAAGATCGCAAACAGGAGAGTCGAGCGACACGGGCTGACCGCGGGCTTGACCATGGCGCTCTTGGCGCTTGTCGTAGTGGGAATTCTCGGCGGCGCTCAGCGGGAATCGCTGGCGCAGGAAGGGATCGCCACACCGGCCACGCCGGTAGCGGTCGATTTCGGCCAACTCGTCGCCGAACGGCCGGCGGCCATCGTCAGTGGCTCCTGCACCGCTCCGGGCGAGACGATCGCGACGCTGACGGGGCTGGATACCTCCGCTGGCGAGGCCAAAGGTCAGGGATCGGCGATCGAGGCCGAGCGCTCCTACACCACCGTGCCGCTGCCGCTCGACGATCTCCTCGCGGGACAAACGAGCGTCAGCGTCTCCCTCTCTCCGGACGCGCCTGACACCGTGATCGCCTGTGGCGATCTGGGCGGCGTGGTGAGCGAAGGTGGTTCGCTGGTGGTGAAACTCTCGCCCCGCAACGATTCAGGGTTCACCGGCATCGCCTTCCTCGGTTCGAGCGATCCCGGCACCACTGGTATCTCGGTCTTCCTCGCCGGGGAGCGCACCGTCGCCGAGACGCGCGAACTGGCAGCCGCCACGCCGAGCGTCGAACTGGAGACGATCCCGGAACCGACCGCGACCGTCGAACCGGTGCAGGTCGTCGATGTCGCCATCTTCGAGTGGATCGTCGAGGCGCCGGCCAAGATCCGTGCCGGGAAGGTCAACCTCGTCGTCACCAACGAAGGGACCGAGCCCCACAGCCTGGCGATCGAGAGCGGTGGAACCGAGGTCGCGTCGCTCGCCGAGCCGGTAGCGCCCGGTGCGGCGACCGTGCTCACGGTCACCCTCAGCGAAGGCGAATACACCCTCTACTGCCCGCTCGACGATGGCGCGCACCGCGACAAGGGTATGGAGACGACCCTGACCGTCGTGCCTTAAGGCAAACGCGAACCCCGCAGTTCGGCTGAAGCCGGTCGACCGGCGCGTCAGGGTCGCGCTGGCAACTGCTGCAGTGCCCAGGAATTGCCGTCGGGGTCGCTGAAGAATGCGAAGGAACCCCAGGGCATCACTTCGATGTCGCTGACGCCGACGCCACGGGCCGCGAGCGCCTCTCGCACCGCCGCGACATCTTCGACCACCATCTGCAGCAATTTCTGCGAGCCCGGCGCCATCTCGGTAATGCCCTCACCGATGACAATCGAACAGGCTGAGCCGGGCGGCGTCAACTGCACGAAGCGCAGCCCCTCCTGGACGCGATGATCGTGATCGGCATTGAACCCGACCTGATCGACGTAGAAATCCTTGGCGCGGTCGACATCGGTCACGGGAACGGGCACCAGTTCGAGTTTCATCTGCACGTCGGCATCTCCTCCTCTACTTCGAGTGACCATGGGTTCACGCACATTGCGGACCAATGGTGATTATGTCGATCACTCGGTGAGAGTTGGCAACTCCCGGATCATCACCAGATACGGATGGTTGGCGCCCGGGAACGAAACGTCTGACAGGAGGGGAAGCCAGCCTCGCCGTGCGTAGAGATGACGCGCCGGAGAGTCGTCCTGCCGGGTCGAGAGAAGCGCTCGCGGCTGCGGAATGCCATCCAGCAGCGCGTCATGCAACCGGCTGCCGAGTCCCTGGCCCTGGGCGCGGGGTGTCACCGCGATCTGCGTCAGCAGAAACGCGTCGTCGAGGATCGCGCTCATCCCCTCCGGCGGCAGCAGCGGCGCCACCTGCTCGTACCACCAGTGACCGGGGGCGAGGGTGTAGCCATAGGTGAAGCCCACGACCGTGCCGTCACGATCGTCCCTGGCCAGGACCAGCCGAAAACCGGCGCGGGCGGAATGCGCCGCCATGCTCTCCGCGAATTCGGCAACGTCCGCTTCGACACGAAAATAGGGCGACTGCCCGAATGCTTCGCGGTAGACGGCGCCGATCTCCCCCATCAGCGCCAGCAGCGCGTTCGCGCCGGAATGGAACTCGATGTGTCGGTGTCGCCGTTTTCCTGATGCGATGAGGATGCCCCCTGTTGTCACCCAACGTCGCTGGGCGTTGGTGAAGGATACGTCAGGCACCGGGCCGCTCTCCTGGCGCACTTCATGGATGACGGTGAAAGAGTATTCTCCGCAACTCGCAGTGCGTACCCCCGCCTTCCGCCCACAAAGAACGGTGCCGAGCGCCACATCGCGAAAGGCCATGACGTGATGAACATGGACCGCCTTCAGCGCTGGCTCAGCGCATGGGAAGCCGTTCTGTGGTTGAGCGCGTTCGGCTGTGCAGGCTTTTTGACGCTCGCGATCCTCTGGCCCATCGAGATGGCGCGTACGTCATGGTCGCAGTGGCAGAGGAACCAGGGCACGGTCATCGTCGACTCGCCAGCGGGCTACGTCGGCCTCCTCAGCCTCTGCGGCTTCATCACCCTTGTCTGCCTGATCTTCGCGCATTGGTCGTGGCGCCGGACGCCACTTGCCGTGCTCTGCTCCGCGATGATCAATCTCATCGCGGTGTACGTGACCGTGACCTACGCCACTGCTCTGTCGCGGGGCGAGGCCCTGGTGGACGGCAGCGGCAGCATGGGTCCCGATTGGACTGTACACTGGCCGCTCTTGCTGCCAGTTTTCGTGTTGGCCGCCATCACCGGGTTCCTCTGCGCGCTTGGCCTGACAATGCGGTGGCGACAATTGAGGTCACTGGAATAGGATCACGCGTCTTACGATCCGGATGCCGTGTCGCGGCTGATGTCCGAGGAGACGCTGCATGAACTTTCCTCTTGACGAGTTGGAAGTGACAGCCGCTGACCAGATCGCGGCAAGTCGATACGCGGTGGTCGTCGCAAGGTCAGATCAGGACGGAGTCTTCATTGCCAGCGCGCCCGATATTCCCAACCTTCACACTCATGGATTGACGCGGGAGGCCACCGCGAAAGCGGCGGACGAAGTGATCGCGCTCTGGATTGCCGGAGCTCGCGAAATGGGCGACGTGGTGCCGTCACCCCGATTCAGGGTTGTGGTGAATTGACTCTGATCCTCATTCGCATGCTTCACCACCCCGTAGTGTTCCGGACGGTACCCTTGGGGACAAGATCCGACAGTCCGGGATGACGCCGGGGAGTTGCCGCTCATGAAACCAAAGGCCACCGTCTCTGTGCTCTGCGGATTCATCGGTGCCGGCAAGACGACGTTCGCGAAGAAGTTGGCGGCACAGACCGGCGCGGTGCGAATCACGAAGGACGAGTGGCTCATCCAGATGGTTGGGAACGATCCCACGATCGACGGGTACGCGGACTACGATGCCAGAATGTGCGGATTATCGCGAGACATCGCGTTCCAGCTCGCCGCGAAAGGCATTGACGTCATCATCGACGAAGGGGTCTGGGAAAAGGAACTCCGGAATCACTTGCGGCAACGGGCTGAGGACGTCGGTGCCCACGCGGTCCTGTATTACCTGGATACCCCCATTGAGACGATACGGGAGCGCGTGGCGCGCCGAAACCTGACCGCCACAAACGACTCGTTCTCGATCAGCGCGGAACTGCTGAACCATTACATTCAGTATTGGGAACCCCCCAGCGATGACGAAGACTACGTACTCGTCTGTGAAGCGGGATAAGGCAAAGCAACGCTAGATCGGACAATTCTTCGTTTGCGTGATTATCTGATACTACACACACAAACGCGTTCGCATTACATCACAAGATACAACTTCCGGCATGCGAATGCCCTGTCCGGATCCTTCCATAAGCGTGCGTTCTTCGCTGAATCGGTGTTTTCAGCGCTCTATCACTTCACAATCTGATACGGCATTCGGTTGGAGACTTTCGCATTGATCGCGGGTAAGGACGCGAAAAGCCTCTCGCCCATGGAAATGGAGGGGCCTGCGGCGCGTGACTGAAAGCAAGATTCATCATCCAGATGCCGTATTCCGGTGCCGCGCTTGAATTCGCCATTGCAAGCCAGTGAGCAGGCAGTCTCGTGGCTCGAGGCGATTCACATCCACGCCGAGATCCCTCCTGCGTCGGGATGACACGGCCGGCGGCGGTCGAGAGCAACGGCCGTGTGGTCGGTGCGAACGCCACGGATCCTTCCACCCCGGCACCAGACGGCTGCTTCATGGGGCCAGCGGCGATCTACCCCTCGTTCAACTCCAGCGCCAGCATGGCGGCGTTGACGATTTCATCGACATCGATGCCGGCGTAGTCGTAGAGGGCGCCACGCGAACCCGATTGCCCCCACTGGTCCATGCCGAGCGGCACCACCGGCGCGCCGTAGACACTGCCGAGGAAGGCGAGACCGTGCGAGGCGCCGTCCTGGACAGTCACGATCGGGGCGTGCCGCTCGTCCGCGGGAAAGAGTGTGGCGAGGTGGCCAAGATCGGGGGTGCGGTGGGCATCGCGCAGTTGCCGCTCCCGCGCCTCGCGCAGGGTGCGGTAGAGCCGGCGCACACTGGTGGTGACGATTACGTTGGCCGCCACCCCTTCCGCGTGGAGCCGCCTCGCCGCGGCCACCGCCTCCGGCGCCATGATCCCCCCGGCCGCGATCTGGACGGCATCTTTAGCGGGGAGATCGGGTGCGGCGGTGCGGCGATCGACGAGACGATAGCCACCGAGCAGTGTCTGCCGCCGCAACTCCTCTTCCCCAAGACGGGCCAGGGCCTCGTCCAGCAGCGATTGATCGATCGTTTTGGTCGAGAGCCGGAAGTAGGTGGAACGGCCACGCTCGCGGTCGCAGCACTGGCGGAGCGATTCGAGCAGCATCCACTCGACCTCACGGGCGAACGCCGGTTCGTAGAAATCGAGTCCGGGCAGTTCGATGCCGAGCGACGGCGTTACCGTACTCTGGTGAGCGCCCCCTTCCGGCGAAAGGGAGACGCCGGAGGGGGTTCCGGCGAAGATCATCTTCGATCCGACGTAGAGGCTGTAGATGAGCGCATCGAGCCCGCGACAGACGAAGGGATCGTAGACCGTCCCGATCGGGATCAGGTGCTGTCCCGACAGTTCGTACGACAGCCCGTACTGCCCGAGGGCCATGAACAGGTTCATCTCGGAGATGCCGAGTTCGATATGGCGCCCTTCCGGACCCGGCAGCCAGCGCAGCATCTTCGGGCCGCCGGTATCGAAGTCCTTCGCATCTTCCGTGGCGAAGACCCCGACCTTGTTGATCCACCCCGCGAGGTGAGTCGAGGTCGCCACGTCGGGCGAGAGGGTTACTACTCGCTCCCCGACGGCCGGCGTTTCCGCCAGCCGCACCAGCACCCGGCCCATCGCTTCCTGCGTCGAGGTCTGCGATGGCTGCGTGGCGCCGAGTTTTTCGGGGATCGCCGCCGCTGGAAGGGGGGCGACAGAGACGGCGGGCGGCGCGGAGAACGCCGCGCCCCGTGCCGCGCACCACACCCCCTCGCGCGATTCCGCCGGGAACGGTGCCCAGACATCATCCTCCGGGACGCCGAGTTTGGCCCGCAACTCGTCCATTTGCGTCTGCGTCAGCAGCAACGAGTGGTTGAGCGGATCGCCGGCGAGCGGTAGACCGAACCCCTTGATGGTGTAGGCGAAGACGACCACCGGCGCATCATCGACCGCGTC
The DNA here is from genome assembly GCA_046328335.1 of Thermomicrobiales bacterium. Classification (GTDB taxonomy): domain Bacteria; phylum Chloroflexota; class Chloroflexia; order Thermomicrobiales; family UBA6265; genus JACCXM01. The sequence goes on along the minus strand of JAXLWU010000012.1, from coordinate 54,802 downwards.
CGCTTCCGCCAGCACTTCCAGCAGGCGCGGCAGGTCGTGACCGGCGAGGTTGGAGACCACGCGGCCGAGATCGTCATCGGCAATATGGGCCACCGCGCGGCGAATCGCCTCGCTTTCGGCTGGATCGGGCACGTTGACCAGGCGCCGCCGCAGTTCCGCGGCGTCCTGGAGGCGAATCATCGCCTGATATTCCTCGTTGCTCATCTCGTCGATGCGGCGGCGCAACGCATCGCCCCCCGGGCCGCGCATCGCCGCCTCCAGGCGGGAGCCGTACTTCGCTTCGAAGACCTTCCAGCCCGCGCCAGCGAAGAGCGCCTTCAGCCGCGCGGCGCGCACGCCGGGGATGACCCGGTCGAGACTCTGCCGGTTGAGATCGACGATCCAGATGACATTGCCGAGCCCCTGAATCGATTCCTCGGCCACCGTCTCCCAGACATTCCCCTCGTCCAGTTCGGCATCGCCGAGCAGGGAGATGAAGCGATCGGAGGAAACTCCACCGAAGTGGACATCGGCGTAACGCGCGGCCTGGGCGGCGAAGACCGGGGCCACCGCGCCGAGACCGACGGAACCGGTCGAAAAATCGACGTGATCGGGATCCTTCGTGCGCGAGGGGTAGGCCTGCAACCCGCCGAATTCGCGCAGGGTCGGCAGGTAGGCGCGATCGAGCCGTCCCAAGAGGTATTGCGCGGCATGGAAGACCGGGGAGGCATGGGGTTTGATCGAGACGCGGTCACCGGGCCGCAGAAACGAGAAGTACAACGCGGTGATGATCGTCGCCACCGAGGCGGAGGAGGCCTGGTGGCCGCCGACCTTGCTCTTGTCGGGATTGGGGCGGACGTTGTTGGCGTGATGCACGATCTGGGTCGAGAGCCAGAGCAGGCGCCGCTCGATCGATTCCAGGATCGCCAGGTCTTCCGGTGGCACGCCACCCCCAACCGGGGGGGCGGCCACGATGGTAATGTCGGTCGGCCGCTCGATCGTCGTACTCATGGCTGTTCTGCTCCACGCGGGGGACAAGTTCCGTACGGAAAGATGGTACGCCGAGGAGGGCGATCGGGTCATGGGGTGATCGATGACGGGGAACTCCTATGATCGCTCGACTCGCCCATCACCCCATCACCCCTTTTCTCCATCGCCAGTCACCCGGTCGGTGATCGTCACGGCTTCAGCCACGGCCTGCGAAACCGAGACCTCGCGGCCCGCCGCGCGGGCATGGGCATAGGCTTCGTCGCCGAGCGCCGCCCGCGCCGCCGCCACGGTCTGATCGTCCCGGGCCTGCTCCCAGGGCCAGGCGGCCGACCCGCTCGCCTCGCGCAGCCGCGCCGCCGTCCCGAGCAGCCGCGCCGCGGCTTCCGGCTGGTCGATGGCGACCGCGATGGCGGCGATGCCGCAGAGCGGGCTGGCCAGGTACCAGGTGTCGCGCAGTTGGCCGTAGAGCCGCACGCTTTCACCGAGATGCCGCGCCGCTTCGGCGAGGTTGCCGTTGTTGACGGCGATGGCTCCCAGATCGCAGAGCTTGTTGGCGACGAACCAGCGGTCGCCGCGGGCACGGGTCAGTGCCAAGCCCTCCGCGATCCAGGCGTCACCTCGCTCGCAGTCGCCATGGATCAGGGCGACGGTGCCCATATCGGCCAGGGCAATCGAAAGCCAGATTGAGGCGTCGACCTCGCGTAGGCGAGCGATCGCTTCCTCGCCCAAGATCAGGGCCTGGGGAAGATCGTTCTCGGTCCAGGCTGCTTCCGCCAGCGCGAACTGCGCCATTGCGACGCCGAACGCATCGTTGCCGTCCCGAGCGACCTCCCGCGCCTCCGCCGCCATGATCCGTGTCTGTTGGTAGTCGCCGCGAAACCAGGCGATCATCGAGCCGCCAAACAGCGCCCAGGACTTCGCGCCCGCCGTCGTCTCGCCTTGGTTGGCCACGGCTCTGGTAACCATGTCCTGCGCTTCACGAAGATAGCCGCGGGTCAACGCGAACAATTGAAACGCGCCGGCCAGCCGTTGGTGCCGCTCTCCGTCACATTGCTGCTCGTACCAAGCCAAGGCCGCGCGCATGTTGGGCAACTCCACCTCGACCCGCTCCCACCACCGCTGTTGGTCTGCGCGGAAATACTCGTTCACTGCCTGCTCGGCGAGGGCGAGCATCCACGCGGCATGCCGGTCGCGGACCTGGGCCACCTCGCCGCTCGCCGTGAGTTGCTCCAACCCAAATTCGCGGATCGTCTCCAGCATGGTGAACCGCATCTCGCCACCTATGCCGTCTTCAGCGTGGAGCATGCTGTTTTCGACCAGCGCCACAACACCATCGAGCACGGCGAAGTCGCCGCCATCGATGTCGCAGACGACCTCGGCCGCGTCCAGGGCGAAGCCGCCCTCGAACACCGCGAGTTGGCGAAACAGCACCTGCACGGCGGCTGGGAGGAGGTCGTAACTCCAGGCAATCGCGTTGCGCATCGTCTGCAGGCGTTCCGGCTGATCTCGCGCGCCCTCGCTGAGGAGTGGCAATGCTCGCTCGAAGCGGGCGAGGAGCGCTACCGGTGAAAGGACGGCTACGCGCGGCGCGGCCAGTTCGATCGCCAACGGCAGTCCATCAAGACGCCGACAGAGCCCGGTCACCGCCGGAGCGTTGTCCGCAGTGACCGCGAAATCGGGCCGCACCCGCCGCGCCCGCTGCACAAAGAGCGTCACCGCGGGACTGGCCGCAGACGCTTCGTCTCGGGAGACTTCGGTCGAGTCAGTGAGAGCCAACGGCGGCACCGGATAGCGCTGCTCATCGCTGAGCCGCAGCGGCACCCGGCTCGTGGCGAGGATACACAACTCGGGGCAGGCGGTGAGCAGCTGGCCGATGACCGGCGCGGCCTCCAGCACCTGTTCGAGATTGTCGAGGACCAGCAACACGCGCCGCTCGCGCAGCACGACGGCCAGCCCCTCCTCGAGGGTACGTTCGGCACCCTCGCGCACCCCAAGCGCCTGGGCCACGGTCGGCAACACGAGCGCGGGGTCGCGAATCGCGGCCAGCGGCACGAAGGCGACGCCGCCTGGGAAATCGTCGCGGCTCTCGGCCGCGACCTGAAGAGCAAGCCGGGTTTTTCCCACGCCGCCGGGTCCGGTCAGGGTGACGACGCGATTCGCCGGCGTGTGCAGCAACGCTGTGACCTCGCGGACTGCCGTCTCCCGACCGAGCAACGGCTCGGTGGGCGCCGAGAGGGGCGCGCCGGGGAAGGCGGCCTCCGCCTGGGACAGCGCGGCGCGGCGCGCGAGACGACCGTGGGGCGGCAAGGCGCTTTGCCGCGCGGCGGCCACTAACGCTGCCCGCTCCGACGGCGCCAACGCAAGCGCCACGATGAGCAGTTGGAGGGTGTCAGCGCGGGGCGACGCGCGTGCGCCGCGCTCCAGGTCGCTCAGCCCACGCGCGCTCAACCCGGCGCGCTCGGCGAGCGCCTCCTGCGTCAGCCCGGCGGCGATGCGCAACTGCCGTAGGAACGCGCCGAACGGTGTCGTGATCGTGTCGAACTCGGTGGCCATGCAGATTCGCCGTTCCTGGATTGGCCAACGTGCCGTCGGGGAAATCGTACCCAACCCACGCGCCGATCCACACGCCCCGGCGATGCGTGGAACGACGCGTGGGTTGCGCATGGTCCCCGTCGTCCTCGCCCCCTACGGTGGCCCCACGACGCCGGACGACCGGCGAGCGAGACCGAGGAGATCCGCTATGTGGCCGCATCCGATGCTGGTTCAGGTGCTGCACAACGATCGGGAGCAAGAAGTTCGGGACCACCTCGCCCGGCAGACGCACAATGCCTTGGCGAGCGAATCTGCCGACCGTGCGGCCCCGGCCAATCGGGCGCAGAGGGCCATCAGCATGATCGTCCGGGCGCTCGGTCTAACCAGCATCGTGTTTCAGCCCGGTTTACCGGGCTTCCGTTCGCCCCGCCGGACGTCGTTAGCGTCTGGCGCCGCGGGCGGGGCACACGATGCGGGAAGCCTTGTTCCCAGCCGTTCGCTGGCTGCCCTTCCGCCGGACGCCAACGACGTCCGGCTGACCCAACAGAAGCACCCTCAAGGGCGCTGAATCTCACCTGATCTTGTACAACTCACTGGATGTCCCCGCCAGGATCATCCCCGCGATCTCTAGCGCGTCCGATTCGCCGATGAAGTTGTCGGCGATCAGGGTATCGAGCGCCTGGGCGAGCGCCTGCTTGCCGAGTTTGGCACTGGAGTAGTTGATCTCCGGCACCGCGTAGCCGTCCGAGCCGTAGACGATCTTGTTGACCGGGGCCAGTTCCAGCACTTCGGAGAAGATGGCCCGCGCCGCCGGACCGGCGAAGGGAATTCCCTCGCTGACGTCGCAGTAGACCCGCGGCAGCACGTTCGCCATGTAGGCCGCCTCGCGCGCATAGGGGAACCCGCCGTGGATGAGGATCACGCGGCAGGCGCGGAAGGCCGGCGCGCGCAACAGATCCATCAGGTAGGCCGGGCGGCAGTAGACGAGGTTGACCTCGAAATCGCCCATGCCGGTGTGGATCTGCATCGGCACGTCGAACTCCATCGCCAGTTCGAGTGCGCGGCAGAGCAAGTGATCGCGCAGGAGTTTCATGCTGCCGCCGCCGAGACCGCGGCGGATGGCATCGAGCGCCTTGTACCCCTGGTCGGTGTGGCGGCTCAACGGCGAGACATCGAGACCGGTGCGGTAGGCGATGATCGACTTGATCCCACGATAGCCCTGGTTGGTCAGCGCATCGGCGATCGCCTCGTCGTAGCGACGCTTGAACTCCGCCCACCCGATATCGGTCTTCAGCAGGTCGGCAATGAGCGGCTCGATGCGAAAGACGGGCACCACCTCGACAGGCAGTTCCGCCTTGACCGCCGCCACGTCGAGCATCGGCAGCGGCACGCCGAAATCGGCCACCAGCGCGGTCAATCCGGCGTCGGCGTAGAGGCGGCGCACGTAATCGGTGTACCCCTCGCTGGCGACCGCGGCATTGCGCGCGCTCAGCACCGCCTCGATCTCCGGGGCGGTGCCGAAGAAGGCGGCCAGATCCCGCACCATGCGCCGGAAGTAGAGGCTGTTCCGCTTGACCCGTTGCAGTTCGGCGCGGACATCGTCATCGAACGCGAGGCCGCCCTCTTCCATGAACCCCTGCGATCCGCCGCCGAAAGCGGTGAGATTGGTGAACTGCTCGGCGGTCAGCGCCCCCTTGTTCAGGAAGGGATGGCAGTGCACGTCGACTACGGGCAAAGACGCGAGATCGACCACGGTTAGATGACCTCCAGATACGTATCCCGTTCCCACGGGTGAACTTCCAGATCGTACTGCGCCAGTTCATGGCGCTTGACGAGCAGCAAATGCTCCAGCGCGATCGGCCCGACCGCCGCCGCGATCACCGCGTCCGCCTCCAGCGCCGCCAGCGCCTCCGGCAACGTGCGCGGCAGGAAGCCGATCCCCGCCGCCACGATCTCCTCCGGCCGCAAGTGGGCGACATCGCCCTGGAACGGCGGAGCGGGATCGATCTGGTTGCGAATGCCGTCCAGTCCGGCGGCGAGCACCCCCGCGACGAACAGCGCCGGCTGGCAACTGTTGTCGCCCGAGCGGAACTCGAGGTGGCGGCGCTTCCCCTCGCCGGGGATGCGAATCACCGCCGAGCGGTTGCGGTAACCCCAGTAGGTATTGGCCGGAGCCCAGGAGCCGGGGAGGAGCCGCTTGTAGGAGTTGACCGTCGGCGAGCCGAGTCCGGTGAGCGCCGGCAGGTGGGCGAGGATGCCGCCCATGAACCAGCGGCCCGGATCGGAAAGGGAAATCTCATCCGTTTCAGACGCGGTGATGTCCCGCGTGCCATCCGCATCCCAAATGCTGAGATGCAGGTGGAGGCTGCATCCCGCCCAGTTGCGGTTGACCTTCGGCATGAAGGTCGCGGTGTAGCCCTGCGCGCGGGCGGCATCGCGCACGACGCCCTTGAGGGCGACGGAGTGATCGACCGCATCGAGCGGCGGTCCGTGGCGGACGGTCATTTCGTACTGCCCGGGGCCGAACTCCTTGCCCAGTTGGGCGACGGTGATGCCCATCGCCTCGAGATCGTCGACCACCCGCCGCACGAATGCCTGCTCGACCGCGAGGCCACTCTCCTGGAAGGCACGGACGCTGTTGACCGGCTGATAGGCGCCGTCGTCGTTGCGCTGCAGGAGGTAGAACTCCGGCTCCAGCGAGACCTGCGCTGAGTATCCGGCATCGGCGAGGGCATCGACCGCTGTTTGCAAGCGAGTCCGCGGACAGCCCTGCCAGGGTCCGCCATCGCTCGCTCGCAACCAGGCCTGCACCCGCGCCGTGGCGGGATAGCGCGGCATGACCACGTAAGAGCGGGGATCGGGTACCGCCAGCATGTCGCCGGAATCGGCAAGCAGCGTGGCCCCGACGACGTGAATATCGAGGATATCGAGGTCGACATTCGCCATCGCGAACACGACGCCATCACGCACCGCACCGCGGAACCCGCTGCGGGGGATCGTCTTGGCGCGGGGAACGCCGCTGTAATCGTGATAGGTGACCCAGAGATGCTCGATGCCGTCCCGCTCGAGCCGGTCGAGCAGTTCTTCCGGGGTGCGCGGCGGCTCAGGCATTACGCGCTCCGGCGCCGCCGCAGGCGCCCTGGATCAGTCTGGCGAGCAGCGCGGTGCGCGGTACGATGCTGTTCAGATCGACGTACTCGTCCGGACCATGATCGAGCCCGCCGACCGGGCCGAGCCCATCGAGACCCGGCGTGCCCGCCTGCCCGGCGAAACTGATATCGGAACCGCCACCAGTCGCCGCCCCCTTCAACGGGAAGCCGAGTTCGTTGGCGATGCTGACCGCCATCTCCTCGAGCCGGATCACCCCGGCCGTGCGCTCCATCGCCGGGCAACCAGCGCCGGGATCGCGCCCGGCGACAATGCGGACATCCGGTACTGGCTGCGCTTCGGCAGCGCGGACAAAGGCGCTGGCCAGATCCTCCAGATCGGCGTTGGTCCAGGCGCGGAGATCGAAGTGCGCCGTGGCGTAATCGGAGACGATGTTCGGGGCGCGGCCACCAGAGATTTCGCCCGGGTTGACGATCATCCCCGGTTTCAGCCCGTTCAGTTGGAAGGTATCGACGATGACATGGGCGATGGCGACGGTGGCGCTGCGGCCCTTCTCCGGCTCGACCCCGGCATGCGCGGCCTTGCCGAACGCCTCGACCGTGTACCAGCAGCCCGCCTTGCGGGCGGTGACGACATCACCGTTTTCCCGCGCCGCCTCCAGGGTAAAGATCGCATCGTGCCGCGCGCCTTCGCGGGTGAGCAGATCGACCGAATGCCGCTCCCCGATCTCCTCGTCGGAAACAATCACGAAGGTGATCGTCTCGTAATCGCCCCAGTCGATCGCATCGAGCGCCTCGATGGCGTAGACGCCGGTCATCAGCCCGGCTTTCATGTCGCACGTACCGGGCCCCATCACCTTGCCACCGACGATCGACATCGGCCGCTCCGCGGTGGTGCCCGCCGGGAAGACGGTGTCGGCGTGCCCGAGGAGCATGATGCGGCCCCGCCCCTGGCCCTGCCGCCGTGCGACCAAATCGTCACCGAACGCGGTCTGCGGCACGCGCTCCACCGCGAAGCCCATGCTCCGCAGCCGTTCCGCCAGTTTGCCGGTGACGATATCGACGCCGGCTTTGTCGTAACTCCCGGAATCCTGGTTGACCAGCATTGCCAACTCGGCCAGATAGGCATCCAGCCGCTTTTCGAGATGCGCCACGATTGGATCGGACATCGTTACTCCTTGTACGAGTCGGGAGACGGGAGACAGGAGTCAGGAGTCAGGAGTGACGGCGCCGCGGATGCGGAGCCAGTGGCACACTACGTTCGTTCACCTGACTCCTGTCTTCCGACTTCCGACGATCTCGTATTCTCCCGACTCCTGACACCTGACACCTGACTCCCACCTACCACCCCGCGAACGCCGCGACCGATTCGTCGCTGACGCGGCCGGCCGCGACATCGGCGGTCGCCTGATCGAGGATAGCCACGCCGTCGTCGATCTGATCGCGGGTAAGAATCAGCGGCGGAGTGATCTCCAGCACATTCCCCCAGTTGCCGGCGTAGAAGACGATCAGGCCGAGTTCCCAGGCGCGGTAGACGACTTTCGCCGCGGCCGGCTGGTTCGGCTCCTTGCTGGCGCGGTCGGTGACGAGTTCGACGCCCTGGATCATCCCCAGGCCGCGTACGTCGCCCACGATCTCGTGCCGGAGTAGCGTCTCCCGCAGCCGCTGGTGGAGGTAGGCGCCATTGGCGGCAGAGCGCTCGACCAGACCGTCTTCCACGATCGCGTTCAGCACGGCCATTCCCGCGGCGCAACTGGTGGCGTTGCCAACGACCGTGAAAAGGGCGATGCCGGGTGCGACATCGAGAATCTCCTGCCGGCCGACAATGGCGCTGAGCGGCAGTCCGCCGCCGAGCGACTTGCCGAGCAGCACCAGATCCGCCGCGATCCCAGCGTGCTCGAAGGCGAACATCTTGCCGGTGCGCCCCAAGCCAACCTTCACCTCGTCGAGCACGAGGAGGATGCCGTGGCGGTCGCACAGCGCGCGCAGTTTCGGCATGAAATCGGGCGGCGGCACGATATCGCCGCCGTCGCTCTGCACCGCCTCGACGAAGATCGCCGCGACCTGATCCGGCGGGCAGATGGTCCGAAAGAGGTAGTTCTCGAGGTAGTAGAGGCACTGATCGGTGTCGTTGCCGGCGTAATCACCAAAGGGACTGCGGTACGGATTCGGATAGGGCGCCTTGGTAACGTGCGCGCCGCCGGGGACATCGGCCAGCGACGGATGCGCCGAGAGTCCCATCGAGGCCTCAGTCGTGCCGTGCCAGCCCCCGACGAAGGAGACGATTCGCCGCTTCCCGGTAGCGCGGAGAATCATCCGCTGCGCCATCTCGCTCGCATCGGAGCCGGAGAGCCCGAACCAGACCTTCTTCGCGAAATCGCCGGGGACCAGCGCGATCAGCGCCTCGGCCAGCTCGACCGCGGGTTCATTGATCGAGGAAACAAGCCCGGCGAAGGTCGATTTGTCGAGTTGCCGCGCCACGGCGTCGCGCACCCGGGCGTCGCTGTAGCCGAGGCCAGCGAGCGCCCACGCGGCGCTGAAATCGAGGAAGTGCCGGCCTTCTTCGTCAAAGAGGTATGGCCCCTCGCCGCGATCGAGCACAAACGGGGTGTAGCGAATCTTGAGCGCGTTGGCGATCGATTGCGCATCGCGCTCCGCTGTTGTCGGCAGCGTTGCTACCGGATTCATGGCCTCACTCCCGATCCTTTCCACGTCGCTCCCGGCGCCAGCGGCCGGACGTACGCCGCTCGCGCGGCCTGATGTCCGTCACCAACCTCGTCAAGGCATGGCGACACTCGCCAATCCCGATTGCCAGTGACCACCCTATATGATCACCGTCCTGAAGGATGTTGGCAATGGCGTTTTCCGCCGCAGGATCGCTCCTCAGGCGTTGCCGTTTCACGGTGAACCCTGGTCGGATCTGGTGTTTGACACGGGCAAAGGGTCAGGTACAGTTGCCGACCAGATCCTCTCGTCGATGTTTGGCTGCAACGCCCGCTCGGTCCCGCCGCGTCCGTTCTGGAATGGAGGAACCCGGTCCATGACCAATTCAGCCCATCAGGGATTCGCCAAGCACCGGCTCACGCGGCGCGGCGCCGTTCGCGCTGGTGGGCTGGGGGCAGCCGCCGCGCTTGGCGGCGTCACCGCGCCGCGCACCTTGGCGCAGGCAGCCACGCCCGTGGTCGGGCAGGCGATGGACACGCTGCGGCCGCTGCTCAGCGACAACCCGATGTGGGAAGCGTTCGGCAACCGGGCGCTGGTCCTCGCCATCGATCGCGGCGCCGATTTCGGCGAGTGCATGACCAGCGTGCACCGTGTCGGCGCGGGCGGCGTCGATGACTGGTATCGCGAGTGGGTGGCCACCGCCGACCGCGTCGCGGCGATCGGCGACGACAGCGCGGCGGCCGGACACCGCATCAGCGCGCGGGAGGCCTGGTTCCGCGCCTGCAATTACTACCGCTCCGCCTATTTTCCCCTCTACGGCGCACCCATCGATTCGCGATTGGTCGAGGCGTTCGACAAGGAAACGACGGTCTTTCTCAAGGGCGCCGCGCTGAGCGACATCCCGATCGAGGCGGTGGAGATTCCCTTTGAAGGAAAGAGCCTGCCTGGTTACCTCGTCACAAGCGATGATTCGGGCGAACCCCGGCCAACGATCGTCCACACCAACGGCTACGACTCCACCATCCAGGAGATGTATTTCGCCCACGCTCCCGCGGCGATCCGCCGCGGCTACAACGTGCTCCTCTTCGACGGTCCCGGTCAAGGACGCAATCTGATCAAGGACGGTATCCACATCCGTCCTGACTGGGAAAACGTGGTGCGCCCGGTGATCGACTACGCCCTCACCCGGCCGGAGATCGATCCGGACCGGATCGCGCTGGCCGGGTGGAGTTTCGGCGGTTTCCTCGCTCCCCGCGCGGCGGCGTTCGAGCATCGCCTCGCCGCCCTCATCGCCGATCCAGGGCAATGGGACGAGGGGCCGGCGATCCTGGCTCGACTGCCGCTCACCGACGAGCAGAAAGCCGCCTTCCCCGACATCGACCCCGCCCTCCTCGCCCCCTTCGAGGCGTGGTTGCAGAGTCCGGAGGCGCCCGCCATGCTCCGCTGGGCGCTGATACAGCGCGGCTTCTGGGTCAACGGCGTCGATAGCGTTTACGCCTACGCCGTCGACATGTTCCGCTACGAACTCTCCTCCGTCGCCAAGGACATCGCCTGCCCCACGTTTCTCTCCTGGGCCCAGGCCGACCCCGTCGCCGACTACGCCCCGAAACTGTACGAGGCGATCACCGCGCCCAAGGTGCTCGTCCCCTTCACCATGGCCGAGGGGGCCGGGATGCACACCGAATCGCTGGCGAGGACCCTCTACGACCAGCGCATGTTCGACTGGCTGGACGAGACGTTGGGGATGAACGGCTGAGCGGCGGTGTCCTATTCCACCGCTGGGCGAGGCGGCACGGCGCAGCAATAGTGTCATTCCGAGCGGAACGCGAGGAATCTCGTCGGTCGTCGGGGCACGCACTCACGCCGAGGTCCCTCCTGCCGTCGGGACGACACAGCTTTCGCAAGCCTCTCATGCCGTAAGGGCGCGTGCCAATTCCCGGTCGCCGCGAAAGATCGTTACCGTGAACGTGCGTCGGCGTTCGTGACCTGTTGTTTCGTTCTGCCCGACAGGCGGCGGAAACTGTCGAAAGTGATCTCGCGGCCACGGGTAATCCCGGACGGCCAACGGATGAGGACCAGGATGATCGCCACCGCGAGCACGATATCGGCGAAACCGCGCACGTCGAACGGCACTACGCCTGACCCGTTGATCACGTTCTCGAGTTGGCGCAACTGCTCCTGCCCAAGCGCGACGATCACCGCGCCAATCACCGCGCCGCTGACGCTGCCGGCGCCGCCGATGATCAGCATTGCCACGATCAGGAACGTCTCCCGCAGGTAGAAGTTGTGAGGTGAGAACTGCTGGATGAAGTGCGCCCAGAGCGCGCCGCCGATGGCCGAAATCGCGGCGCAGAGCACCCAGGCGATCCAGCGGTTCAGCGCCGCGTTGACACCGATACTGGCGGCCGCCGCCTCGTCCTCGCGTGAGGCGCGCAGTTTCAGCCCGACGGTTGATTCCTTGAAGAGATAGGCGACGACCACGATCACCGCCGCCCAGACAAACGCCATCGGCAGATCGGTGAGTTTGGGAATACCGAGCACGGTGCGCGCGCCGCGGGTCAGTTCCGACCACTGCAACGCTACCCGGTTGACCACGATCAGCAGTGCGAAGGTCGCGATAGTGAAGGACGCGCCGCGCAAGCGGACCAGCGCAATGCCAATCAGACCGCCGAACGCGGCGGCGATCACGGCCGCAATGAGCACGGCGACCAGAAACGGCGTGTGCTGGGAATAGAGCCACCAGTCTTTCGGCATGTCCGGGAGGGCCAGCGCCTTCTGCTGTGGCGTGAGGGAGAACCAGATCGAGCCGTAGGCGCCGATGGTGACGAAGGCGTATTGGCCGAACGAGCCGAGCCCGGAGTTCCCCATGAAGACCTGGAGACCCACCGTCAGCAGCAGGTTGATGAACATCACGGTGACAACGCGGTCGAACACCACATCGCCCCGCGCCATCGAGAACAGGGCGATCAGCAGCATCCCGCCGATGAGGATCACCGGCGTCGAGATGAACTGAAGCATCGGCCGCGCGTTGGTGCGCGCAACTGCGTCCTCACGTGTGGCAGTCGCGCTACTCATCGCTTCACCCCAGAATCCTGCAGTCCCGTGATCGGCTGATGCATTACCGTGTTTCTCGCGAGTAGGCGGGTGGAATCAGTCCCTGGGGACGGAAGAGGAGGACGACGATGACGATGCCGAACATCACCGCGTCGCGGTAGTTGTTGACCCCCTGCGGCAACCAGGTCTGCAAGCCCATCGTCAGGAAACCGAGCACGTAGCCGCCGAGGACCGCACCCTTCAGCGATTCCATGCCGCCGACCACCGAGGCGATGAAGGCGATCAGGACCGGTTGCAGCCCCACCGAGGGATAGGTCTGACCGGTGCGCCCGATCCAGAAGAGGGCGACGATGCCGGCCATCATGCCGCTGACGGCGAAGGCGGAGGCGATCACCCGATTGGCGGGGACTCCCAGTAGCCGCGTCATCGTGAAATCGTCGGCGGCGGCCCGCAGCGCCAGTCCGATCACCGTCCGCCGCAGGAAGATGGTCAGCCCGACCAGCGCCAGGACCCCGATCACGATCGCGACCAGATCGACGATCTTGATCTGTAAATCGCCGATGGTGGCGCTTTCGACAAAGATGCCCGGCAGGCGCGGCGCGCGCGGCCGCGGCGAGACGGTGAGCAGCGCAACGCTCTGGAGCAGGGTGCTGACCGCGAACGAGGTAATCAGCATCGTCGTCGGCGAACTGTTGCGCACCGGACGAAACGCGATGCGCTCCATCAGCACGCCGGCCACGATCGCCGCGATCACGCTGAATATGGCGACGATGATCCACGGCAGCGGGGTATCGCCGAAGAGGAGAAGCCCGTACCCCGCGACCATCACCAGTTCGCCGTAGGCGAAGTTGACCAGGCGCAGGATGCCGTAGACGATGACCAGCCCAAGGGCCATCAGCGCATAGAGTCCGCCGAGGGAGAGCGACGAGATCAGATACTGGATGCCGTCGGTGACCGCGTTCACGTTACGCTCCCCCCAGCGACGCCGGCTGGACCGCGGGTGGCGCACCCCCGCCAAGATAGGCCCGTTCGATATCGGCCTGCTGCCGAATCTCCGCTGGCGTCCCGCTGAACTCGACCCGTCCGGTGTTCAACAAATAGGCGCGATTGACAATATCGAGCGTCATCCGTACGTTCTGTTCCACGAGCAGAATCGTGACGCCAAGATCGCGCAACTGCACAATCAGTTTGAAGATCTCCGCCACCAGTTTCGGCGCCAAACCCAGAGACGGTTCGTCCATGAGGAGCAGTTTCGGATTGGACATCAGGGCGCGAGCGACCGCCAGCATCTGCTGTTGACCGCCGGAGAGATTTCCGGCAGGTTGCGCCAGGCGCTCGCCGAGGATCGGGAAAAAGCGGCACCAGCGCTCGATGTCCGCCTGGATCTGATCGCGGTCGGCGCGGATCGCGGCGCCCAGACGGAGGTTTTCCTCGACGGTCAGCGAGGGAAAGACGCGACGCCCTTCCATCACCGGCGCCACGCCTTTGCGGATGATCGCTTCTGGCGATTGCCCGACGAGTTGCTCGCCCCGGAAGCTGATCGTGCCCCGCGTCGGCCTCACCACGCCGAGAATGCTGAGCATGGTGGTGCTCTTGCCGGCGCCGTTGACCCCGATCAGGCCGATGATCTCCCCCTCGTCAACGTGCAGGGACACGCCGCGCAGGGCCTGAATGGCGCCATAGCGAACATGCAGATCCTCGACTTCGAGCAGGCTCAATCCAGCACCTCGGCACCCAGATAGGCTTCGATCACCGCGGGCTCCTTGCGCACGTCGGCCGGACTCCCTTCGGCGATGGTGCGGCCGTAGTTGAGGACGTGGATGCGATCGCACAACCCCATGATCAGCCGCATGTCGTGGTCGACGATGAGGATGCCGCACCCCACCTCCTGGCGAATCCGGGCCAGCGTGGGAAGCAGCACCTCGATTTCGGCGTCGTTCAGCCCGGCGCCCGGTTCATCGAGCAGGAGGAACGAGGGGTTGGTCGCCAGCGCCCGGGCGATCTCCACCCGCCGCTCCTCGCCCTGGGGCAGGATGCTGGCCGGGACATCGGCGAAATGGGTAATGCCGACCCGCGCCAGCGCCTCGTCGGCGCGCTGCCGCGCGTCCAGACGGGAAGCACCGGTGGCGCTGATGGCGGCGACCTCCACGTTCTCGCGAACGGAGAAATCCTTGAACAATTTGACCACCTGGAAAGTGCGAGCCACCCCGGTGCGCGCCACGCGATACGGCTGCCAGGCGGTGATATCGGTCTCACCAACCTGCACGTGACCGCTGGTGATCTTGAGCAGACCGGTGACGACGTTGATGAGCGTCGTCTTGCCGGAGCCGTTGGGACCGATCAGACCGAGCACTTCACCCCGGCGCAGATCGAAACTGACGCCATCGAGCGCCCGCAGACCGGCAAAATCCTTGGTCACATCCCTGGCGACCAGCGAGTCAGCGGCCATTGGCACTCCGGGAATGGCGAGGTACCGAACGCGCCACACCGGGGACGAGTAGCCTCGTCCCCGGAAGTGACGCAAACCGTTCAGCGGTGCGGCGAGTGATCGTCACGACATGCAATCCGTGCGGCCGGCAGCCAACGTCTCAGGAAGCAGCTAGTCGGTCGGTGGCGTCCAGGACGGCTTGGTGCGCTTGACGAAGGTTGGCGCCCCGTCCTTGATCTCGATGATGAACGCTTCCTTGTCCGGGAAGTGCCCGCTGGCGGCATCACTCCAGACCAGTTTGCCGGAGAGCAGGTCGAACTCGGTCCCTTCGAGGGCCTTCGCCAATGCGGCGCCCTCCGTGGTGCCGGCCTTCTCGATTCCCTTAGCGAGTACCTGAATCGCGTCCCAGCCCATCGCGTTGAAGGCGACTTCTGGATTGCGGCCGTACTCGGCATTGAAATCCGCGATGAACTTCTCCATCGCGGGACCCGCCTCGGGACCGATGAAACTGTGGGTCGAGATGAAGATGTCCTTGCCGAGATCGGTGCCCAGCGCCTTGTAGAAGTCGGCGGTGTCCATCGAGTCGCCACCCATGATCGGCGCGGTGACGCCGGCGGAGCGCAGGTCACGAATGATGGCGGAGTAGTCCGGCATCTGGGACGAGACGAAGATCACGTCTGGCTGCGGATCGAGTTCCTTCAGCCGCTGCGCCTGCGCGGTCGCCTGCATGTCGTTGATCTGGTAGGTGTCCTCGTTGACGATGGTGCCGCCGAGATGCTCGAAGGCCTCGACGAAGTACTCACCGAGCGACTTGGTGTACTCGGTGCCCTGGTCCACGAGGGTCGCGGCGGTCTTCCAGCCCTTGTCGTTGAAGGCGAACTCGGCGGCGGCGGCGGCCATCGTCTGGTTCCACATCGAGAGGGTGAACTGCTTGTCGCCGAGGGTCGCCGCGCCATAGAGCGGCGAGGATGCGCAGAGCGAGATGCCGACAATCCCGGCTTCCTGCGCCGCCTGGCCCGCGGGCGCGCCGTAGTCGAAGTCGCATGGGGTGATCAGCACCTGGGCGCCCGCCTCGATCACCTCACGCGCGGCGTTGCCGACCGTTGCCGGGTCGGTCTTGCCATCGCGCTCGATGATCTCTAGTTGGCGGCCCATGACGCCACCGTTGGCATTGATCTCCTTGACGGCGAGTTTGGCGCCTTCCAGCGGCGGCGTGTCATAGGCGGCCATCCACCCGGTCAGGTTGAGTGGGGCGCCGATAATGATCGGTCCATCGTCCTGCGCGGCGACGCTGGCGACCGGCGCCATCATCGACAGGACGAGGAGCAGAGATAGCGAAATCAGCGCGAGACGTCGCTGAGGCATAGCACTCCCTCCAAACGAACTCGGAATTCGACGTTCTATTGTCCGCACCGTGATTGGTTCCGCAGTCTTTTACGTGACCCGCTGGGCGATGTCAAGGGCGCGGCCATTGGATCCGCTGCACGCGGCGAGGCGTTGACACAGGAGCGCCGCGTGTCCCTCCTCGTGATGAGACGAGCGATGGCTGTCTGGCTTGCTCGCATCAGCCAACTCGTTGCCCCGGCGGCGGTGACCGCCGTCATCGGCATGCTGATCGGTTCGCTCGACTACAACACGACGTGGGAGAACAGGCAGGGATTCGGGGTCGATGGATTCTGGCAATGGGCGGCCTTGACCCTGCCATTGGGCGGCATCGCCCTACTCCTGCTGCTGCATACCTGGGAGGGGTTGCGCGGGGAGCGTGGCGCTGACCGCGACTGGTTGCGGGGAGCCGCCATCCGATCGCTGATTGCCGCGGCGTCCTGCGCGGCCGCGGGGTGGATCGCCAGCCGCTACTGGCAATCCCTCCTCCTCGATCCCGCCGACCCGGACGTGACGGTCAGGATCGCGCCGGGGTTGCCGGTGGTCGCGACCGGGGGGAGCGTCGGGGGCCTATTCGCCGGACTGCTGGCGCTCTTCATCTGGTGGCTCCGTGCAACGAATCGCTCCGCACCGAGGCACACGCAGTCAGAACGTTCGCCCGGGCCCATGACAACTCCTCGCGACACACCGGTCGCCGCGACACCCCGACTCGAGCAGACCATCAATGCAGCAGGAAAACGCATCACGCATCGCTAACACCGCCTCGGATGTTCCAGTGCCATGCCGAAACGGTGTCGTTCCGAGTAGTCATGCCACGGCGCGGCGCTACCACGGCAGGAACATCACCGTGACGGACAGACGCGCGATCCGGGCTGTTGTTCACGACAGCCGCCGCGAGGAACCTCGTCGGCGGTTGCCATCATCGCCCCCGCCGAGGTCCCTCCTACGGTCGGGACGACACCATCTTCCCTCGTGTGAACGACACGACCTCGGCACGCTGCTTCTGAGGATCAGGAAACTCCTTCGAACACCTCGTCGAGGGTCAGCGCCAGCCCGGGGAGCACGCGCGACTGGAGCGCGCCAGCGGATGTGGCGGGAATCGCGTCGTAGCGGTCGTCCACCAGGGCGAGGACGGCGACGGTCCGCGCCTGGGGATCGACGATCCAGTATTCGCGCACGCCGAAGCGCGCGTAGAGCGCGCGCTTGACCGTCAGATCGCGCTGGCGGGTGCCGGGCGAGAGGATTTCGACCACCAGATCGGGCGGGGCATCGATGGCGCGGGGACCGATCACGTGGGAGCGGTCGCTGGCGACGAACACGATGTCCGGGATCAGCACATTGTCTGGCGTGAGCCGGATATCGATCGGCGCGGGGAGAACGATGCCGAGCTTCGCTCCTCGCACGAAGTGGTTCAGGGCGTAGATGATGTTGCTGCTGATGATCTGATGCGCTGGTATCGGAGCTGGCGTCACGATCAACTCCCCCCCGATGATTTCGTGCCGGTCTCCCTCCCGCTCCTGGGGAATATCCTCCAGATCGTCGTACGTCAGGCGTTTGGCAGTGGTGACCATCGCGTTACCCCTTACCCCGGTGGTGCGTCGTCCGCTCGCTGGCGACGCCAGCCAGACGCAGCGCCGCGCGCAACAAGACGTTGACGCCTGCTTCCAGATCCTCCGGCGCCGAGTACTCCTGCTCGCAATGGCTGAGACCGTTGATCGAGCGCACGAAGATCATGGCGCTGGGGGTGACATCCTGCATGTACTTCGCGTCGTGCCCCGCCCCCGACCAGACGCGCTGGGTCGGAATCCCCATTTCGTCGGCGGCGCCTTGCACGGCATCGACCACGTCGCGAGCAAATGGTGTCGGTTCGCTCGTCCAGAAGCGATTGAGACCAAACGAGACGCCGGTCGCCGTGCCGATCTCCCGCACCAGCCGCTCCAGTTCGCCGAACAGCCGCTCCAGGGTCTCCCGCTCGGGATGCCGCAGATCGACGCTCACGGTGACCCGGCCGGGGATGGTATTGATGATGTTCGGTTCGGCGGCAATGCGCCCGACCGTGCCGACGGCGCCCGGCACCGAGCGCGCCAGTTCGTCCACTCCGGCGATGAGCCGCGCCGCGGCGACCAGCGCGTCGCGGCGCAACGTCATCGG
Organism: Thermomicrobiales bacterium; assembly: GCA_046328335.1. Taxonomy (GTDB): domain Bacteria; phylum Chloroflexota; class Chloroflexia; order Thermomicrobiales; family UBA6265; genus JACCXM01. Next base: position 36,514 of record JAXLWU010000012.1, on the reverse strand, counting down.
CGAGGGGCCAGCGTGGTCGGCGTGCCCCTCGGCGGTCACTTCGCTCCAGGTGATCCCGACGATCCCTTCGACGATGCCGACCGGGATGTTCGCATCCTCCAGGACCGGACCCTGCTCGATGTGCAGTTCGAGATAGGCGGCAGCCGGTCCCGGGCGGTTGCGCTTGTCCCCCTTGTAGCCGATCCGCTCCAGTTCGTCGCCGAACCGCTTGCCCTCGCGGTCGGTGCGGCCGTAGACGTAGTCCGGGGTGAAGCGGCCGGCCACCGCGCCAGAGGCGAGCATCGCCGGTTCGAAGCGAACCCCCTCCTCGTTGGTCCAGTTGACGATCTCCAGCGGCCGGCGGGTGGTGATGCCGAGATCGTTCAGGGTGCGCATCACTTCCAGCGCCCCCATCACGCCGTAGGCGCCATCGAAGCGGCCGCCCCGCCGCACCGAATCGAGATGCGACGCGATGACGACGGCGCCGCCGCTCTCCGCCCCGCGGCGGCGGCCAGTCATGTTGCCGAAGTCATCGATCCGGACCTGGAGGCGAGCTTCGTCCAGCCAGCGCCGGAAGAGATCGCGGGCAGCGCGGTCCTCCCGCGAGAGCGCCAACCGCGTGACGCCGCCGCCCGGCGTGGCGCCGATCTGGGCCAACTGACGGAGACTCTCGTGAAGCCGGTCGGCATTGATACGCATACGTTCCTCCGAGGGGGTGCCACTTCGATCAGGGGGTGCCGGCTTCGCCTCAGGGGGTGAAGGGGGTGAAGGAGAACGGCGGCGCCCGTTCGTCCATTCTCCTTCACCCCCTGAGCGCAGCGACACCCCCTTCACCCCCTGAGGCGAAGCCGACACCCCCTGCACGAAGTGGCACCCCCTAATGACGACTCACCGCCGCATTCGGCCGTTCAACACGCGGGACACCTATCCCGAGCAGAACCTGGACAACGATCTCTGCCAGGCGGTGGTCGCCGGGAACACGGTCTATCTGAGGGGGCAGATCGGGCAGGATCTGGAGACGCGGGAATCGGTCGGCGTTGGCGATGTCGCCGCGCAGACCGAGCAGGCGATGGCCAATATCGCGATGCTGCTGGAAGAAGCGGGATCAGGCCTGGAGGACATCGTCAAAGTCGTCGTCTACCTGACCGACGTCCGCTACCGCGATCCTGTCTATCAGGTCATGGGCCGCTGGCTGAAAGGGGTCTTCCCGGTCTCGACTGGCATTGTCGTCTCCGCGCTGGCTCGCCCCGAGTGGGTCGTCGAGATCGACGCGACGGCCGTACGGAGTCGAGCCGTCGAGTAGGCGAGGAGGCGAGACGATGAGACGGCGAGACGGCAAGAACGAGTCGGGAGTCAGGAGTCAGGAGTCAGGAGTCGGGAGTCGGGAGAACGACAATCCTCTTCCTTGCCGTCTCTTCTCCTCGACTGCTCGCCTGCTCGACTCGCCGTCTTGCCGTCTCGGCCGATAGCCGACACCCGACACCCAGGAGCCTCAATGACCCTTTCCATCGCGGGGCGGTGTGCCCGCACCGGACAGTTCGGGATTGCCATTACGTCGTCGTCGCCAGCGGTGGCGGCGCGGTGCGCCTGGGTACGGGCCGGTGTTGGTGCGGCGTGTACGCAGAACATCACCGACCCGCGGCTCGGTACGGCCCTGCTCGATCGCCTCGCCACCGGGATGAGCGCCCCGGCGGCCATGGCCGCTGTCACCGCGAGCGAACCCCTGATCGCCTACCGGCAGTTGACGGTGATCGACCGGGACGGACAGACGGCGGCCTGGTCCGGCGAGGGTACGTTGGGCACCTTCGCCACGGCGGAAGGCCCGGATTGCGTGGCGGCCGGCAACCTCCTCGCGGATGACAACGTTCCGCGCGAAATGACCGGCGCCTTTGCCGAGCGCCCTGACCATGACCTGGGAACGCGCCTGGTTGCCGCGCTTACCGCTGGCATCCGCGCCGGTGGGGAAGAAGGGCCGGTCCATTCCGCGGGCCTGCTCATCGCCGCTGACGTGCCGTGGCCGGTGACCGATCTGCGCGTCGATTGGGCGGACGATCCGATCGGCGATCTCGCGGCGCTCTGGCGGCTCTGGCGACCCCAGGCCGCCGCCTACCGCACGCGAGCCCTCGATCCCGCCGCCGCGCCGAGGTACGGCGTGCCGGGCGACGAGTGAAGGAACGCAAGAGACAGGCGCCGTGGCAATGGGGTGATAGCCTACAGCGGCGTGCGCACGATGTGTCGTTCCGAGCCGCGGCGAGGAATCTCGTCGTTCGTGGTGATCCGCACTATCACCGAGATCCCTCCTGTGGTCGGGACGACACCCTATTCCCCGCGTGACGGCCACCACGTCGGCACGACTGTTATGAGAGAGCAAGAACGAGGCTGCCCTTGGGCAGCCCCGCTCTCCATCTTTCGTCTTGACGACTCGCCGTCTTGCCGACTCGCTGTCTCGCCCCCTACTTGTTCCGCTTACACCGGTTGTTCTTGCACTTCAGGTTCTTGTTGCTGCAGCAATCCTTCGTCTTCCGGCAGGCGTCGCCCTTCTTGCCGCCGCAGTTCTTCTTGTACTCGCACTTGTTCTTGTTATTGCACTGACGAGACCCTTCTTGCAGTCGTTGTTATCGTCGCACTTGCTACCCTTGAAGCCCTTGCCTTCGGCAACGACATCCTGGGCGTCCGCGGTGCGGCCGAGAACACTCGCGCCGAGAACGGCCAGCGCACCACCGGATGCGGCCTTGAGCATGCTACGCCGGTCGGGTTGCTCACTGATGATCCTGGTCAGATGGTCGAAACGTCGCTCATCCATGGATTCCCCCAGTCGTCTGCGGCATCGCCCACGTGGCGACGAACCTGTTAATTCTGGGGAGCGATCGGGAATGATGCAAATGGGGGCGTCAGTCATGACGCCCCCATTGGTCCCAATTCTCAAGATGATCTGAACGGAAGTGGAACCCTGCCGCTCAGTTCGGAAGTGGCTACAGCGTTACTTGTTCCGCTTGCACTTCTTGTTCTTGCACTTCAGGTTCTTGCCGCTGCAGCAGTCGTTGGTGTTCTTGCAGGCATCACCCTTTTTGCCGCCGCAGTTCTTCTTGTACTCGCACTTACCCTTGTTGTTGCACCGGAGACCGGTCTTGCAATCGCTGTTCTTGTCGCACTTGTCGCCCTTGAAGCCCTTGCCTTCGGCGGTGACATCCTGGCCAAGGACGGACTGACCGAGGGCGCCCATGCCCAGCACGGCCAGCGCGCTGCCGGTCGCGGCCTTGACGATGCCACGGCGATCTCGCTGCTCGCCAAGCACACGGGTCATTCGGTCAAATCGTTCTGCGTCCACCAAGTTCCTCCTCGAGTGTTGGTAACTGTGCGCATACCTCGCACAGTTCATTGTAACAGGAGACCGTTCCGCGCGCACATGCCGCGGGCTGCCGCGGCGTCGCGCCTGCCACAGACCCCCCTCATGCCGGATGCGGCCACATGAAGAGGGGGTTTCGCGCCCAGAATTACGACGTGACTTGTCCTCCTTCCGGTCAGTCCGGATACTCCACGCGGGCGGGCCGCCAGCAGGCGTCGTGCCCAGTCGAGGCTGACGGTAGCGGCGAAATGTGGAGCCACCGTGAAGAGAGTACGGATGTGTGAAGCAGGCTGGATCACTCCGTTCGGATTCACCCGTACTCATCGCCAATAGTCGGGCCACTAGCGAAACGATTGGCACGCACTTTTGGTTTCATTTCATCTATCGGTTTTCTGCGGACCTCACCACCGACGCGGTGGTGCCATTCCTGTTCCAGACGACCGTGGAGCGATCGCTATTCCCGCGCGATTGTTTCTGGCGGCGCATCGCGGTGGTTCCGCCTGCTGACTCCGGATCCATGCATTACCTGTGCCACATCGCGGCGCACCAGCTGCTGCCGACCACCTGCCAAGCGAAGAATCAATGTGTCTATGTCTGTTCTAGGTGATGTATCCGGCAAATCGCCAGGGGCGGCAACGATCGGCGCCTGCCTCGTTTGCAACACCTGCTCAACGGTACAGCCGCAACCTGGGAGCGCGCGCGAAGTGGCGCCGGTTGCGGGTGACGAGGGTCAGATCGTGCTGGATGGCGGTCGCCGCGATTAGCAGGTCCATGTCGGGGATCAGATGTCCACCGCTTCGCGGGGCCGCTCGGGTATTCGCAACGTCGTCCATGATGGGAGTAAGCCGCGGAGTCATGACGAAGCGCCTGAGAAACGCACGGAACGCGGCGACGCGGACGGATCGGAAGGGCGAATGGAACCTGCGCGGCCGTTGCTGTAAGAGACGATGCTGACGACCACGCCTTGCTACCGACGCCGCGCGATCATCGCCATGATCGCTGCCGCTTGCCACAAGGGGATCGCTGGTGAACTCCCCCTTGGTTCGCGCGTGCCAAACCCAATCACTGGCGATCCGCATGGTGACTCGCTCTTGCCCGCTTGCCGGCTTGCCGACTTGCCGGCTCGCTCCGGCTAGACTTGCCGCAGATTCGATCTGGAGAGAAGCAGCCATGGCCGTCGCGCCCACCTATGTCCGCATCCAGAAGAACGGGCAACTCACGCTCCCAGCCGCGATCAGAAAGCGGTTGGGGTTGAAACAGGGCGACGTGGTCGCCGTCGAGGAGACGCCCGAGGGCGTGCTGATCATGCCCCGAGGGGTGCTTGCTTTGCGGGACCTCGACCACATCGGAGCCGCCTTCCGCGAAGAAGGGGTCACCCTCGAAGACTGGATGGAATCCGGCCGCGCCATCCGCGAAAGACTCTATCGCGAGATGTATGGCGACCCGCCAACGACCGCAGCCGAATAGGGTCTTCGTCGATATGAGCGTCCTCTTCTCTGCTTCCCATTCCCCCAGGGGCGCCGCCCGCGATCTCGTGGTAGCCGGGGTGGTGGGGGATGTCGACTTGATTATCAGCCTCTTCGTGGTGGTCGAAACGCGTCGCAATCTGTCGCTCAAGGCATCGTCGGCGCTCCCGTATTTCGAGGCGTTGCTTGGCCGCGGCGTCTTTCGGCTGGTGGAGCCCCCAGCGACCCTCGTGCATCGCGTCGCTGGCATGATCGTGCCCTAAGACGCCGCGATTGTCGCCGGCGCCATGCACGCTCACGCAACGTTTGTGGCGACCTACGACCGCAAAGACCTGTTGTCGAAACGCGAAGCGGTCCTCGCCGCCTTCGCCGTCACTATCGCCACCCCTGACGAGATCCTCGCCGGGCTTGTCGGCCCTTGATAGCCCTCGATCGCAGCCCTGATACCCAGTGTTCCAGTCCGCGCCCCTTCGCTCGAAAGAATTGAGTCATCGCACCTCTTGACATCTACCCCCCGTTTTATGTTGTGCGGGAGTCTCGTCCGCGGATCGTTCACTGGAGATCGCCGCATGTACGCCCGACGCCTCAATGTTCTCGTTCGCCTGCTCGCGTCCCCCGCTGACCGCCGCGCTGCGATCGGTGCCCTCGCCGCCGGGGTGTCCGCGGCTCTCGCCATGACCCCACGGTTCTCCGCCGAGAGCAAGCCGAAGAAGTGCAAGAAGCCGAATACGAAGTGCGGGAAGACGGGGTGCTGCACGGCGGGCACGCAGGTCTGCGCCAACGGCAAGTGTGCCGCGGCATGTCAGTTCACCAAGACGGCGACCACCTGGACCCTCAAAAGCGATTGCACCACGACCACGACCATCGAGATTCCGGATGGAGTGACGCTGGATGGCAATGGCAAGACGATCAATCTCGTCGGTCCAATTCGGACCCCCTTCGATGGACCAGGACTGCTGTCGGCCGCTGGGGCGACCACGATCGCGGTTCGCGACGTCAGATTGAACGGCGCAGGACTGACCGGCTCATGTGACGCCCTCTCATACGCCGCGATCGCAATGTTCGCCCCCGGTGAGATCGACGACATCACCATCGTCGATCTGCCGTGTGGCGCGGGAATTTACGTGCAAACCGTGGGCGAGGTCGCGATCAGAGACTCTCGCATCGACAACGTGGAGGTTGGTGTCTTCGCCAACAATGGCAATGTCACGGCCACTGGCAACACCCTTACGAACGTGATAAACGGCTTCGGAGCCAGTTCACCCCCAGAATCAGTCCAACTCATTGCCAGTGACAACACGGTCGTTGGTCGGGGCAATGAAGGTGCGCCTGGACTCTATTACGGTCCACATGCGACGGGCAGCGCAGGCGGCAACGTCATCTCGAACTTCCTCGGCACCAATGCGTGTGGCATTCGCATTGATGCCGATGCGGGTGCGGTCACCCTCGGCGCCAATACCTTTCCCAATCCGCCCGGCAACGAGCAGAACGTCTGCGACTTGCGGGAGTAACCTCGTCAGGCGTTGCCTGGTGAGACGGAAACCGACGGGGAGGGTGGCAGCAGCGCGTCATCGAGGTCGTACTGGAACCCGTTTCGGCTGGTACCATCATCTCAGGTACCGCAGGGCTCCCGTCGAGCGAAAGGAGGGGTGATGGTTGCACGCCCCGACCCGGGTCACGAACTTCCCGCTGTCGAGGTGGAGGATGCGATTCCCGGGGTGCATTTGACCACCCAAGAAGAGGGTATCGCGCTGTTCGATCGTTACGCCCGTCGTTCGCTCGGCATCTCCGGGGCCGAGTTCCTCCGACGCTGGGATAGTGGCGCCTACCGACCGGTCCCAGACACCCTCGAGGGACGCGCGATCGGACGGCTGGTGATGATGATCCCCTTTGCCCGCCCGCCGCGGGTCTGAGCGGGCCGTCAGGCAGTTCATGACGGAGCTGGGGTCAGCCACCAGTGGCGTGACGCCCCGGCGGCTCCAGATCTCCCGCTCCGGGTTTGCTCCCAGCGCAGCGATTACGGCCGCGTTCCCGGAACCCGTGCCCTTGCGGGCACGAGACCGCGCGCCGAGCGGGTTGCTCTTCAATGTCGTGATGAACTTCTCGGTCGCGGCTATCGAGCGCGGCGCCGCGATGCAGTCCTGGGCCGGGACAACCGAGATGTACCAATATCGCTTGCTCGATCACGACCAGACCGAGATGCTCGTCTAACACTGGCAACCAGGTCCCGACTACGAGGGCCCGGATGATCCCCATCTTCACATCTCGGCGGCGTTGAGCGCCAGGATCGACGCGTTGACTCGGCGGTCGATCGATCTGGACAAGATCCACGTCAGCACGGGACTCGTCTCCCTGGCCGCCATCGTCCGTATGTTGATTACGGAGTTTGACGCAGCTCCGCAACGCCCGGATTGGCGCCAGATACTCGAACGTCTCGTGCCGATGCCCTGATCCATCTGTGCCTCGCGATCCTCGCGCCCCGCGAAGCGCCGTCTGTCACGCCGTAGAGCGGCATGCAGAAGACGTGTCCTTTCGACGCGGGAGGAATTTCGTCCGTCTTGCCACGAGCCGAACGACGAGGTCCCTCGTTTCTCGGGACGACACACCTTCCGCTCGTCGCTGTAGGCGCCGATGTCCGCGTCTTGCGCCAAATGCGCTGATCCGCTTGGCCGCGCAACGTGCGTATATGAACGATCGCGGCCGGCCAGAGCGGGTAGACTCGGCACGGCGCGGTGCTTCTCATGACTTCACCGATCGTGTCAGGAGGTTCCCATGGCCGTCGCGCAGCGCATGAGCGAGCAGGAGTACGAGGCGTTTGTCGGCTCCGGCGTCGACGGGCAGTGGGAGCTGCACGACGGGCGGTTGGTGGAGAAGCCGGGGATGAGTTGGCGACACCTCGATATCGCGTTCGAACTTGGCCACCTCTTGCGAAACCAACTCGACCGCGCCGAGTACCGCGTCTTCGTCGAGGGCCGGGTGCGCCGCCCCACTGCCACCATTTTCATTCCGGATGTGCTGGTGGTGCCGACCGCCTACGGCGCGCATCTCGTGGACGATCCGCGCCTGGCGATCTTCTCCGATCCCCTGCCGTTTGTCGCCGAAGTCTGGTCTCCCTCGACCGGCGACTACGATGTCGAGACGAAGATTCCGATCTACCGGCAACGGGGCGATCGCGAAATCTGGCGGATTCACCCCTACGAGCGAACGCTGACGCGCTGGGTGCGGCAGCCGGATGAGCGCTACGTCGCGTCCAGCCATCGCAGCGGGATCATCGCGCTCGCGGCGCTCCCGGGTGTGATCATCGACCTCGATCGGCTCTTCACCCCCTGACGCGGTGACGGTTGCGTGATTTCGCTACTTACCTTCTGAACCGCCCCAGCAGCAGATCGTAATCAGCCCATAGCGGGTCATTGGCGTGGATACAGACCTACACGTTGGTCAGGGAGGCATCGCCAGTGAACTCCATCGTTGGCCATCATGTACGGCCTTGGCGACAACACGCTACCCAGCGATGTCTCGTTCCCCCTATGATCGTCTTCACAGCGGAATTGGGGAACGGGAAGGAACACGACGATGCCAGTGGAAACCGAGTGGCAGGTGGGGCGGTTGGAGGCGCGCGGGAAGGGAGGGATGGTGGCTGCCAAAACCCCCCAAGCGGCAGAGGCGGGCGCGGACATCCTGCGTCGTGGTGGAAACGCGGTCGATGCGGCCGTTGCCACCGCGTTTGCGGCGGCGGTGGTCGAACCGTGGATGAACGGCATCGGCGGCGGCGGCTACATGGTGATTCAGGCCCCGGACGAGGCGCCGATGGTCGTCGAGTACCCGATGATCGCGCCGGCCGGCGCGCGCCCGGAGATGTTTCCGCTCACCGGCGGCGCGGCGGAAGACACCCTCTTCGGCTGGCCGGGGGTGGTCGATAACGCCAATATCTGGGGCTATCGCTCGGTGGCGGTGCCGGGTACGGTGGCCGGGCTCGCCCTCGCCCTGGAGCGCTGGGGCACGATGTCGCTGGCCGAGGTGCTCGCTCCCGCCATCCGCTGGGCCGAGGAGGGCATTCCGGTCACCTGGCACACGACGCTCACGATCGCCCGCGATCTGGCGACGCTCGCGCGGTTTCCGGCGACAGCCGCGGTCTGGCTCGATGCCAATGGCCATCCGCCGGTCACCCAGGAGCAGCAGCGTCCGAAACGGCTGCGGCAGGAGGACCTGGCCCGTACGCTGCGGGCGATTGCCAGCGAGGGACCGCGGGTGATGTACGACGGCGCGATCGGCCAAGCGATCGCTGCCGATCTGGCGGCGCACGATGCGCCATTCACCGCTGACGACTTCGCGTCATACCAGGCCAAGGTTGTGCCGGCGCTTTCGACGGTCTACCGCGATGCGGAGGTCCACACCATCGGCGGTGGCACGGGCGGCACGACACTGGTGGAGAGTCTCAATCTCCTCGCCACCTTCGATATTCGCGACCTCGGCTACCACACCCCGCTCGCCCTGCACCGCATGGCGCAGGCGTTTCGCATCGCCTTTGCCGATCGCTTCGCCTGGTTGGCGGATGCCACGCAGATCGACATTCCGGTGACGTTGCTGACCAGCGACGACTACGCCCGGGAACGCGCTGCGGCGCTGCCGGTCGATCGCCTCGCACCGCTCCTCGCGGCGTCGCCGGAGCAGACCGGCATCCGCCACGGGCTCTCCGGCTCCATTCCCGATTACCCCACCGGCGCGGTCGCCCACCCAGCGTCACCGGGACAGATGGCAGATGGCTCGACGACCCATCTGAGCGTGATGGACCGTGATGGCATAGCGGTCTCCTGCACCCAGACACTCCTGTCGCTGTGGGGGAGCCGGGTGACCACGCCCGGCACCGGCGTCCTGCTCAACAACGGCATGATGTGGTTCGATCCCGAACCGGGACGGCCGAACTCGGTGGCGGGCGGCAAGACACCCCTCTCGAACATGGCGCCGGTGGTGCTGGCGCGCGGTGGTCGTCCCTTCGCCTCGCTCGGCGCCAGCGGTGGACGGCGGATCATGAACTGCAACGCCCAGTTGATCATGAACATGGTCGACTGGCGATTGGCGGCGATGCCGGCGATCGCGGCGCCGCGCATCGACTGTTCCACCGCCGAGTTGTTGCTGAGTTGGCGGTTCCCGGCGGCAATCGCGAAGGCCCTGCGGGCGCTGGGACATCGGGTTGGCATCCGCGACGAGCGCCTCTTCACCGGTGATTTCGCCTCACCCGCCGCGGTCCGCCGCGGCATCGACGACGTTTTCGACGGCGGCGCTGACCCGTACTATTTCCCCGCCACGGCGCTGGCGGCGCATGAGTGAGGGGGTGGCGCTGCGCTCAGGGGGTGCCGGCCTACAGCCGCAGGGTGCCGCTGCGCTCAGGGGGTGCCAGCCGCTTCGCGGCTTCAGGGGTGAAGGAGCACGAGGACACGATTCCGTCGTTTCTCCTTCACCCCCTTCACCCCTGAGCGCAGCGCCACCCTCCAGAAAGGAGATCACCCATGACCCAGCCCCTGGTCGATCAGTTGCGGTTCGCGCGGCGTGAGTTCCGGCGTGGGTTGGTCGGCATCAGCGACGAGGAGGCGCGGCGGCGCTTCCTCCCGATGAACTGCATCAGCTGGAACATCGGGCACCTCGCCTGGCAGGAGCAGCGCTACTGGTTGCGCTATCCCCAGGGGCTGCTCCTGCTGCCGGAGGTCGATCGTCAGTTCGCCTACGGCGCGCCGGCCTCCACGCCGCCCCTGGCTGATGCCTGGCGCGCCTGGGAGACGATCACCGCCGCCGCCGATCCCTGGCTCGATGCGGTCACGACGCAAACGCTCCTCGCAGAGGCGACCCGCGATGGCCAACTGACCGGATTCACGATCGGCTCGCGGTTGCTGCGGATGCTCTATCACTACTGGTTCCACATTGGGGAAAATGCCGCGATCCGGCAATGCCTGGGTCATACGGACCTCCCCGATTTCGTGGGCGATATCGAAGACGAGGCGCCGTATCGCGCCGAATGCGCGGACTGATCAGCATCCGTGCCTCCCGGCTCTTCCTCAACCGTATTTTCTACGGATGTGCAATCGACCACGGACCGGTATTATCGGGTTGCCGGCCGCGGTGGATGGTTCGTGCCGTGCGACGAACAAGGAAGGCGCCGCCGTGGACAGCAATCGTTTCGACCGATTGACCCGCCTCCTGGCGCGACCAGCGTCTCGTCGGCGCACCCTGCTCGGCCTCGTCGCCGGTGTCTGGTCGGGACTGACGGTTCAGGATCCGACGTCCTCCACCGCTGGCGGTCCCCTCGGAGCTGCCCCCGCGGCGGCGGCTCCCGCCCAGTCGTGCGCGCTGCAGCGCTATACCAATTCCCGCCTGAACTTCGACGATGCCCGCAGCAAAGTCAGCAAGCAGCGCCCCGACGCCGATATGGTCGACGTCGATTTCTACCCGGCGCTCGACATCGTCAATGCCTGCGCCGCCCGACCCGACATCAACGTCGTGGTGCGCGTGACCTCGGCCTACCGCAACGACAACACCCAGAAGGGAACCGGCTCCGTCGGCGGGCAGACCTCGCCGCATACCGCCGGCCACGCCATCGACTTCTCCGTCCAGTACGATCCAGCGAACCCGAAGAAGGTGTGCGGCTGGACGGAGAAGAGTCACAGCGGCTGCCTCGGGACTGACCCCCCGACGAAGCAGAATCCCCCCACGCCCAAGAACCGCGACTATGCCGTCGATCCCCTGAACTGGAGCGATGGCAACGGCCATGGGGTTCTCGTTCCCGGAGACCCGGGCGCGACGCAGCGAGTGCAGGCGTTCATCCAATGCGTGGAGCAGGGAGGACTCCGTTGGGGAGGCCGATTCAAACCGCGCTTTGACAAGAAGGGCAATCCGGTCGGGAACGGCTACGGCAAGCAGCAGGGTTTCGACCCGCTCCACTTCGACGACGACATTGGTACCGGCCAGGAGTTTCGCGACCGCAAGAAGGCGGTGACCGACGCCTCCGATTTTCTCCACAATCAGTCTGGCCCACCCGCCGGCCGCGACACCTGCCCGAAAGGGCAGTCGTGCAACGTCTCCACCGGGAAATGCGAAAAACGGGGCGAATGCGACCCGCCCTGCAAGGGATGCACCACCTGCCGGGATGGTCGGTGCGAAGCGAACTGTCCCGGCGGCCGTGAGTGCTGTGGCGGTTCGTGCCTCGATCCGTGCGGTGACAAGGTGCGCAACCCGGACAGCTGCCGGTGCGAGTGCGCGCCGATCAGTTGCGGCGACGGCAAGGAGCAGGATGCGGAGACGTGTCAATGCCGGTGCCGGCGATCCGGTTGTCCCGGCGCCCAGGCGCTGAACCCGGACACCTGCGCCTGCGAATGCCCGCCAGTCAGTTGCGAGCAGGGGAAGGACCAGAATCCCGATACCTGCGACTGCGAGTGCGCGCCGATCAGCTGCGCGGACGGGATGGCGCAAGACCCACGCACTTGTCAATGCGAATGCACGTCAACTGACTGTGGCAGCAAGGTCCTCAACCCAGACACCTGCCAGTGCGAATGCGCCCCAGTCAGCTGCGCGGACGGCAAAGACCAGAATCGGGACACGTGCCAGTGTGAGTGCGCCCCGATCAGTTGCGCCGCCGGGCAAGCACAAGACCCCGAGACCTGCTCCTGCGAGTGTCGGCACGGTTGCGCCGATGGCAAGGTCCAGGATCCGGAGACGTGCGCCTGCGCCTGTGCGCCGGTCAGTTGCGCCGATGGGAAAGAGCAGAATCCGGAAACCTGCGAGTGCGACTGCATTCCCATCAGTTGTGGCGACAAGATTCTCGATCCCGAGACGTGTGGCTGCGAATGCGCGCCTGTCAGTTGCGCCGAAGGGAAGGACCAGAATCCAGAGACCTGTGCGTGCGAATGCGCGCCGATCAGTTGCGCGGACGGTCAGGATCAGAACCCCGAGACCTGTCAGTGCGAGTGTGCGCCAATCAGTTGTGCGGACGGGAAAAGCCAGGACCCCGATGGGTGTGACTGTCGCTGTAACCAGTCCTGTTCCGGAGCGCAGGTGCAGGATCCGGAAACCTGTGCGTGCGAGTGCCAGGTCTCCTGCCCGGGCAACCAGACGCCGCAAGGTGACGAATGCGCGTGCGCCTGTCCTCCCGCCACCTGCACCGGCAACGAGGTGCAAGATGCCGAGACGTGTGCCTGTGTCTGCCCGATGAGCTGCCCCGAGGGTCAGGCGCCCCTTCCCGGCAGTTGCGAATGCCCGTGTGCGGTCAGTTGCCCCGGCACCAAGATCCCCGATCCCGAGACCTGCATGTGTGTTTGTCCGTCGGGCACCACGGACTGCAACGGGGACTGTCTGGCCTCAGGGCAATGCTGCACCGATGGCGATTGCGGCGGTGCCTGCCATACCTGCGTCAACCATATCTGCCAGGCCAAGACGTGCGGCGAGTGCCAGGTCTGTAGCGATGGCGCCTGCGTCGCGAAGCCACCCGAGGCCGGGTCGTGCAGCAATTCCAATGCGTCGTGCTTCACCACGCCAGGGCGGTGCGGAGCCAACAATGGGTGCTACTGCCGCCGCGCCGCCGCCGGGAGTGGCAAGTGCGGCAATCTCTGCGTCGGCTTCCTGTACGCCTGTCGCCAGTCGTGCGATGAGTGCCTGTCCGGCTACGAATGCATCGATATGGGGTGCTGTCAGGTAAATGGCAAGGGGGTCGCCTGCGTGCAGCGGTGTGCGAATCCGTAAAGACTGCGGCACGATCCACACTCCCTAATGCCGTCAGTGACATCGCGGTCGAGGCCTCGTATCGAGCGGAGTCAGGCGAGCGTGCGCGCTAGACTCGTCCGAGCGGCGAGGATGATCAGGGCAGGACGATACATTGACGGGAGCCCCTGAATTGACAAGCGCGCAGATCGCGCACTACCGCGCCGCCGCGCGGCTGTGGCGCGAGACCGAGCAGCGGGCCCTCGCCGCGCGAGAGCAGCGCGCGTGGGATACGGCGCGCCAGGCGGCGCGGGAATTACGGGCGGTGTATGACGTCGAACGGGTGGTGGTCTTCGGGTCGCTGGCGCGTCCGGGGCACTTCACCCTCTGGTCCGATATCGATATCGCGGCCTGGGGCCTGAAACCGGAAGCAACCTTCCGCGCAATCGGCACCGCCATGGATTGCAGCGCGGAGTTCGCGGTCAATCTCGTCGATGTCACGATGTGCCCCTCCGCGCTGCTCGAGAGCATCGAGCGGGAAGGCGTCGACGTATGATCGGCCGCTACGCCGTCCTCGCCGGCCGCATCCGTCAGGACCTCAGCGAACTGGAGCGGGTTGCCGCGCGCGCGGAGCAGGCCATGCGCGCCTATCAGGAACGCGACGAGGATCGCGACCTCCTGGTCGACGCCGCCGCGCTCAATGTGCATGACTTTTACACCGGACTCGAGCGCATCTTTACCCGGGTGGCAACCACACTCGATCAGACTCTGCCCGCGGGGCCGGAATGGCATCGCGAGTTGCTAAAGCAGATGGCGGTGGAGATCCCTGGGCTGCGTCCGGCGGTCTTGACCCCGGAACTTGTCGCCGATGTCGATGAATTTCTCCGGTTTCGCCACGTGGTGCGCCACCTGTACGCGTTCGAACTCGATCCGGAGCGCATCGATCGACTGGTCCACCGCCTGGGGCCAACCAGTCGGGCGCTGCTCGCCGCCCTCGCCTCGTTCGCCACGGCGCTGGAGATGATGGCCGAAGCAGGGTGACCGGTTGAGGGCCGCGGCATTACCCGCGGCCCCGCCGCCTCGGTTACTGCGCGCCGTCGGGCCGGACGATGCAGCGGAAGCCAATGTGGTTGGTGCCGGTATCGACGGGGTGGTGCATGCGCGCCGCGGGGCGGTAGCGGCGGCAGTAGTTGTCGGCGCAGGCGAAAGAGCCCCCCTTGAGCACCTTGCGCGGAATGTCCGCCCCCGCCGCATGCGGATCGACGCTCCCTTCCCGCGTCCCGCCGCGAGGATCGACGGCACCGCCGCAGCAGGGAGAGCCCACGTCGTGCTGGTTGGTGTACCAGTCCGCGGTCCACTCCCAGACGTTGCCGATCATGTCGTAGAGCCCGAAATCGTTCGGCGGGAAACGCTTGACCGGCGCGGTCCGCTCGAAGCCGTCCAGGGCCAGATTCTGCCAGGGGAATTCTCCTTGCCAGTAGTTGGCCAGCATCTTGCCCTGCGGCGCCAGTTCATCTCCCCAGGCGTAAGGAAGTCCCTCCCGCCCGCCACGGCAGGCATACTCCCATTCCGCCTCGGTCGGCAGCGCCTTCCCCGCCCAGACGGCGAACGCGGCGGTGTCCTCGTAGGCGACGTGGACCACCGGATGGCGGTCCCGGCCGGCGAGCGTGCTCCCGGGGCCTTCCGGATGCTGCCAGTTGGCGCCGGGCAGCCAGTCCCACCAGACGTAATGGTTGGCCATGGAGACTCGCCCCGGCGGCTGCTTGAAGACCACCGACCCGGGGACCAGCAGTTCCGGAATCGCGCCCGGGTACATCGCCGGGTCGGGCGTGCGCTCGGCGACGGTGATGTAGCCGGTTTCTTTCACGAAGCGGCGGAAGGCGGCGTTGGTGACCTGGGTGCGGTCGATCCAGAACCCGGAGACCGTCACCGGATGGACGGGGGCCTCTTCCGGGTAGTGATCGTTAGAGCCCATCAGATAGGTCCCCCCCGCGAGCCAGACCATCTCCTTCAGGTTGGCGGCGCTGGCAACAGGGGCTGGTTGGGTGACTGCGCTCATGGCTACAGACTCTTTCACAAAGTCGCCGGACTGGTCCGGCCGAAATCTCGCTGAATCCGGTACAGTATGCGCCAAGTAGGATATGAATCGGTGGGAGGCGGACCTGAGATGGGCGCGTTCAAGTTCATGACAGCGGTCTACATCCTGATATTTGCGTTGATGATCCTGATCGCGCTCGGCTCGTTCCTGGGCGTCTTCAGCAATCCGATGATCGATCCTGGCATGTAGCGTCGTTCCCTTCCCCCAACACGGCGTGATCTCGCGGGACAGGTTCACCTGTCCCGCGTCTTCGTGTCCCTGATGGCCGAAAGATGCAGACCAGGCAGTCCCCGCCGCTACACTTGGCGCACGCGAAGGAGCATCCCGATGGCCCTCACCAAATCGCCCGGCGCCTGGACCTACAACGATCTGCTCGCCCTCCCCGATGACGGGACGCGCTACGAGATCATCGACGGGGAGCTGTACGAGATGCCCGCACCGAGTTGGGAGCATGGGATTGTCGTCATGAATCTAATCCTGCTCCTAGGTCCGCTCGTTCGATCGCTCGGCGGCACGATCGCTACATCTCCGGTTGACGTCTTTTTCCCCGGCGCCGACCCGGTCGAGCCGGACATTCTGGTGATGCTGCCAGGCTCCCGTGCGGCTGGCGGCGGGCGCGGTGTGCAAGGACCGCCTGATCTCCTGATCGAAGTTCTCAGTCCATCCACCCGCACGCATGATCTGGTGACAAAGCGAAGCCTCTACGCGCGCGGCGGCGTGCGGGAGTACTGGATCGTCGATCCCCAAGCACGGACCGTCGAGGTCCTGACGTTGGACGGCGGTCGCTATCGCTCCGCGCTCAGCGTCGTCACTGGGGAAGCCGTGACTTCGCCAGTGCTCGGCGATGCCGTTTTCTCGTTGACCGAGGTGTTCGCCGGAATCGACGAGGAGACCGCCTAGTCGGCGGCATGCTCCAGGTCCAGCCCGATCAGTCGCATCAGACGCAGCGCGTTGGTCGTGGTCGCCACGCCCGGGCGCAGGATGTAGTCGAACGACATGGGCGGCGCATCCGGGCTGTCGCCGACGGTATCGGTAAAGTGCACCGCCACTGCCGCCGGGAGCAAGCGGGGATCGTCCGCGAGGGCGAGATCGTGGGTGGAGACCGCGCCGATCGCGCCCTGATCGATGAGCCAGGCGATGATCCGCCGCGCGGCGATGCTCCGCTCGGCCGTGTTGGTGCCCTGCAGGATTTCATCGAGCAGGTAGAGGACGCGGGGACCGCCCTGATCGTGGGCGCGGTTGGCGGCATCGACAATCAATTTCAGCCGCTGCAATTCGGCCATGAAGAAGGAAACCCCCCGCTCCAGCGAGTCCTGGACCCGCACGCTGGTCCAGAGCGTCACCGCGGGCATTGCCAGCGCCGTCGCGCAGACCGGTCCGCCCGCCTGCGCCAGGACCGCATTGACCCCGATCGAGCGAAGCAAGGTGCTCTTGCCCGACATATTCGACCCGGTCACCAGGAGAAAGGTCCCTGGCGGGCCGACGGTCACGTCGTTGCGGACCCGGACATCGTCCGGCAGAAGGGGATGGCCGAGGGCCGTGGCGCGATAGGTCTCGTCCGTGGCGCCCACCGCGGGCAGGATCCAGTCCGGGTGGTCGTGAAGCAGCCCCGCGAGCGCTGCCAGCGCCTCGGTTTCCCCCAGCACGGCGAGCCAGCGGCGGGCATTGGCGCCGCCGGCGGCGCGCCAGCGCTCCATGGCCATCAGGACGTGGAGATCCCAGAAGAGCGTCCCCTGCAACGGAATGTAGAGCGACGTCGAAGGAGGAATGGCCATCCCCGCGAGCCTGCCCAACCGCCTGAGGAGATCCGGCGCGGACTCCTTGCCCGTGCCGAGTTGGGCCTGCAATTCCTGGGTGGCGGGATCAGCGAAGACGGCGGCGGCAAGCACATCGAGTTGACCGGCGTACGCGGTGATGGTGCGGTGCTCGGCAGCCACCGCGGCGATCGTGGCATAGGCACGGCGGCCGGCGGTGGCGCCGATGACGAGATTGGCCGCCAGCGGCGCGATCCAGAGCGGCGCGGCTATGGCGCCGGCGAGTTGCGCGATCAGCAGCGCCCAGAACGACAACGGTCCCACCCAGGCGACGATGCGCAGCCAACCCGGAACGCCGGCGTCATCTCCCTGTTCAGCCCAATGGAGCAATGGCTCGGGATCGCTGGCCTCGCCGGTCGCGTGCCGCCCGCGCAGTTCCAGTTCCTGGCGCACATCGAGCCGCGACGCCAGATCGCGCACCGCTCCTTGTCGAGTCCGCACACGTGCGGGCTCCGCCCCCGCGAGCAACCAGGCGCTCAGCGTTTCGTGTCCCATACGCGTCGCCGCGGTATCGAGCAATTGCAGGAGCGAGGCGTGCCCGACGATGTCGAGATCGGCGGCATAGGGATGGTTGATGGAAGCGGCCGCGAGCCAGGGCGATGGCAACGCGTCCCACCGTCGATCGAGCCGCGCCAGGGCCTCGACCTGGATCGTGCGCAAGAGGCCCCGGCGGGCACGTTCTCGCCCGAGCCGGGAGTGGTAGACCGCGAGCGCCACGAATACCAGCAGCAGGAGCGCGGCGAGCGGCCAGCCGAAGCGCGCCTGCCCCCACCATCCCCAGCCAGCCGCGACAGCCGCGGCGGCGAACGCCACGAGCCGGGCGTTGGCGATCTGGTTCCAGCGCGAATCGATCGCCACGAAATCCGCGTCCGCGACGGCGAGCCGCTGTTCGTACATCTGACGGGGCGTGTTCGTGCATTCGTCCATGCGTCGAGTCTAGCGGGAACTGGCACAACGGAGGCTGATAGTGCTCTCCACGGAGAGATGGAGGTGCTCGATGTTGCCGAGTGATCCATTTGGAGTGAATACTTCTACCGCAAGCGGATTGAAATTCGTTGCGCCGAGCCTGCGGATATTTGACAATGGTGAAATCATCGGCTGGTTGCGCACAGTCTCCTGGTGGCGGCGTGGCCCGCGTGCTTGCTTCGAGAAGGGCGCCGTGGCATTGACGAGCAGAGCACAACGGTCTGATGGGCGGCGAGAGGAACCCACCGATGTCGCCCCCCGTACCGTCGAGGTCGTTGCCCCCGATCGCGCGTCGGCGCCGCTCCGCTGGGATCACTTCCGGACGTTGGTGGAAACCCTTCCCGCCATCGTCTACGTGCAGCGCGTCGATCCGGCCATCGAGACCGTCTATATCAGCCCCCGGGCGGAAACGATACTCGGCTGGCGACGGGACGAGTGCGTCGCCAGCGCGAATAGCTGGTTCGCGTTCATTCACCCGGACGATCGCGCGCGTGTCGACGCCGCGGTCGCGGCAGCGATCGCCACCGCAACTCCCCTGCGAATCGACTATCGCGCGCTGACGCGCGACGGGAGAACGCTCTGGCTGCGCGATCAGGCCGCACCTTTATCTCCATCGGCTGGGGCCGGCGCGTTGTGGCAGGGGATGCAGACGGACATCACGGCCGATAAGGCGGCAGAAGAGGAACTGCATCACCTCGCGTATGCCGATGCGCTGACGGGATTGCCGAACCGGCGCTGGTGCCTGGAGCGGCTGACCACGCTGCTGACCGGTCCGCGGCAGGCACAGATCGCGCTGCTGTATCTCGATCTCGATCGCTTCAAGGTCATCAACGATGGCATCGGCCATGCCGCCGGCGATGAGTTGCTCCTCGCGGTGGCGCGGCGCCTGACGCCGCTCGTTGCCGGGCATGGTTCGCTCACCCGGTTTGGGGGCGATGAATTTGTCGCCATTCTCGATGAGGAACCAACCCTGGACCAGGTTGTCGCCATCGCCGAATCTCTGGTTCGCGCCCTGCGGCAACCGGTCCTCGTCCGTGGGTATGAACTGATCGTGGAAGGAACGGTGGGCGCGGCGTTCAGCGGTCAGGGCCTGACCGATCCGGACGATTTGTTGCGTGCGGCTGATGTTGCTCTCTACCGGGCAAAGGCGGACGGCGGGAGCGCGTTCGCCCTCTTCGATCCGGCCGTCGATCGATCTGGACTGGAACGGCTCGCGCTCGAAGCCGATTTGCGCCGGGCGCTCGGCTCACGCGAGTTCCAGATCGTTTACCAGCCAGTGGTCGAAATCACTTCCGGTGCCATTCAGGCGGTCGAGGCGTTGCTGCGGTGGCATCACCCCGAGCGGGGCGTGCTTTCGCCGGATGAATTCATCCGCCTTGCCGACGAAACCGGACTGATCGTGCCGCTTGGCAAATGGGTGATCGAAGAAGCCTGCCGCCAGGTACGGGAATGGCAGGAGCGCTTCCCGGCCGCGCGCGGCCTGGAATTGAGCGTCAACCTCTCCGGCCGGCAGTTCCAGGGCGCGCTCGCGGCGGATGTGGCGCTCGCGCTCAATCGCTCCGGGCTCGATCCGGCCAGTCTGGCGCTGGAGTTGACCGAAATTGACGTGCAGGGCAGATCGCCCGCGGTGGCGGCCTCGTTGCGAGAACTCAAGGCGCTCGGCGTGCGGGTCACGATCGACGACTTTGGATCTGGCTGGTCCGCGCTGAGTTCTCTCACGCGGTTCACGATCGACGATCTGAAGATCGACGGGTCGTGCGTCTCTCGGGTCTGCGAACATGACAATGCCGACGTGGTCCGCGCCCTGGTCGGGATGGCCAAGGCGATCGGCCTGCCGGTGACCGCCGAAGCGGTTGAGAACGGCGAGCAACTGGAGATTCTGCGCGCGCTGGGTTGCGACCGCGCTCAGGGGCATCATTTCTCGCCGCCGCTGCGTGTCGAGGAGATGGAGCGCCTGTTCGACCGCGACGCACCCACACCGACCGTTGGTCCACGGTAACGACGCCGCCTCGACTCAGGACACGTTCCGGTACTCCACGTCGAGCCACGGCCGTGGCGGGGAGTCGAGATGTCGCATTTCACCGGGCGCAGGCGCTGGTTGCGGTGTGCCACGATCGATCCAGGCCCGTGTCTGCGGCGTGGCACGGAGGAAGGCCGTTTCTTCTTCGTCGATCTGACCATCGGCGGTCACCGCCACCCCGTAGCGATCGCGCGCCTGCGCCAGTGAGAGCAGGCCGACCCGCACGTCCCTCCGCACGAGCGCCGGGTCCCGGGTGAAGGGGTCGCCCCAGCCGCCGCCGCCCCCCGTGCGCATCACGAAGGCATCCCCGGGTGCCAACGGCAGCGCATCGAACTTGGCGGGGACCATCTCGATCGTGCCATCGCCGCGCGCGATGTAGGCATCGTTGGCGGCGGCGGCGCACCCGCCATAGAGTCCCCACGGTTGGGTCCGCTGTCGCTCATCCAGGAAGTAGAGGCGGGCCGGGCGCAGGGTGCGAATGGCGCGTATCAGGCCGTAGCCGCCGCGGTGACGTCCCGCGCCGGCACTCCCCGGCCGTAGCGAGTACTGGTCGACGCGCACGGGATAGACCGTCTCGACAAACTCCGCCGGCGCGTTCTTCAGCCGGGTGTTCCAGGAAAAGGCGTCTAGGCCATCGCCGTGCGGCCGCCCGCCGCTCCCCGCCGCCATCACCTCGAAACAGAGCCAGTCGTCGCCTTCCTGGGTGCCGTAGCCGAGCATGCTGAAGCAATTGAGGCTGCCGTTGTGGGTGGCGGGAATGGCGTCCGGGAAGATCTGGGCCAGCAGCCCCTGGATCACCTCGTCGACGCGGCCCATGGTCAGGTGGCGCAGACTGACCGGGGCGGGACGCACGGGGCGCAGCAGGCAGCCCTCGGGGATGATCACATCGACGAGATCCTCGATCCCCTGGTTGGCGTCGAGTTCAGGGTCGATGGCGATGCGGTCACCGGCGGCAAGGCGGAGTACGTTGTAGAGATCGACCTTGGCCAGACTGGGATTGAGCGGGAAGTTCAATGGCCCCGCGCACTGAGGCGCGGTGCCGGTGAAGTCGAGGACGACCCGTTCGCCTTGCTTCGTCAGTGTTGCCTGGATGGTCAGCGGTTGGTCGACGAGGCCGTCGTTGTCGACCACGTCGGCAAAGGTGACCGCTTGGTCGGGGAGCAGGGCGATCAGGCGGCGCATCGTCTCCCGGGCACGGTCGAAGAGCACCCGGAACGTTTCCAGCACCGCATCGCCGCCGAATTTGTCGCAGAGTTCGGTCAACCGCTTCTCGGCGATCTTGCCGGCGGCGGAGAGGGCGAGGAGATCGCCGACCATCATCTCCGGCGTGCGTGAGTTGCGGGCAATGACATCGAGCAGCGCCTGATTCACCTCGCCACGCGCGAAGAGTTTCACCGGCGGAATCTGAATTCCCTCGTGGAAGATTTCGGTGGCGCGGGTCGGCATTGAAGCCGGGGCCGCGGCGCCGAGGTCCATATGGTGGCCCCAGGCGATACCCCAGGCGATGATGCGATCGGCCCAGAAGATGGGAACCGCGATCATCGTATCACCGAGGTGGGAAATCTCGCCGTGGGAGAGATAGGGATCGTTGAACACGATCACGTCTCCCGGCGCCACCGGGTTGGCCGCGGCGAACGCCGCCAGCGATTGCCCGGCGAAGGCGGTGCCAGCGATCACCCAGCCGCGGTGATCGACGAGCGACATCCCGAAATCGTGCTGCTCGCGGATGATGATCGACATCGCCGTGCGTTCGATGGCGGCGTCCATCTCGTAGATGAGCGCCTTGAGCGCATTGGCAATGACATCGATGGTGATCGAGTCGGTGGTCATCGCAAGAGACCCTCATCCCGCGGATCTGGACCGCGTCCATCACGCCCGCGAATATCAGAATTGCCTGGCACCTTCACCTATCTACTCCCGATCCAGCTCGTTCCCGGTCAGAGGATGGTCAAGCGCGGCTGCGAGTTGTTCGACCGTGGGCAGGCTGTCACGAAGTTCGGCGGGGAGGGCCTGGCTGAGGCGGAAGGTCGACACTCCGATCGGCTTCTGGATGTCGCGCAAGGTGTACTCAACCACTACCTCATCGTTGCCGCGGCAGAGCAACAAACCGATCGTTGGTTCGTCGCCGGGGCCACGCAGGAGATCATCGATCGCGGAGAGATAGAAGTTCAGTTTACCGGCGTATTCTGGGCGGAATTTCCCCATCTTCAACTCGATCACCACGTAGCAGTGCACTTTGACGTGATAGAAGAGCAGATCGATGTAGAAATCTTCTTCCCCGACTTGGAGATGATACTGGCTCCCGAGGAAGGCGAACCCGACGCCGAGTTCCAGCATGAAGTCCTTCAAGTGGTGCAGTAGCCCGCGCTCGAGATCGCGCTCGACCGCCTCATCGTGGAGCGTGAGAAAGTCGAACGTGTAGGGATCCTTGAGGATTTGCTGAGCGAGTTCCGAATGTGGCGCAGGAAGGGTGCGCGCGAAATTGGTGGCTGCCTTGCCTCGGCGTTCGTGCAGCCGCGTCTCGATTTGAAGATCGAGAATCGTCCGGCTCCATCCGTGCTCGATCGCCGCCCGGGCATACCAAATGCGTAGCTCGGGGTTCTTGACCTTGTCCAGCAGGATGCAGGTGTGGAACCAGGGCAATTGTGCAGCAACCTGCTGCACAAATGATTCATCCGGCCAGGCTTGAGCGAACGCCCGCATGTACTTGAGGTTCCGCGATGAGAATCCTCGCATCTCCGGAAACTCGCGGCGCAAATCCACTGACAGACGATCCACGATTCTCGCGCCCCAGCCCTCGCGCTCCTGCCGTTCCAGAATGCTCCGGCCAATCCGCCAGTAGAGGAGAACGAGCTCGCTATTGACCGCGACCGCCGCCCGTACCTGAGCGACGCGAATGCGTTCTTTCACCTCTCCCAGAAAATCGTCGTAACCCGCTGGAAAGCGGTCGATGGCCAACGTCACGCACCTTTGGGCAAAGACTCCGCCGCGCGGTGGATCGCGAGGCAGGAGCGGCATCTGGTTCCCGCTTACCGCGCGGGTCATTGTATGGGTTCGTGCGTCGCCGAAGCTGCTCAACCCCCAGTTGCCACGACCAGATTCCCGAAGCCATCGATGCGCGCCGTCTGACCGGGGTGGAGCAATGTCGTGCAGTCGGGTTGCACCACCACGGCCGGACCAGTCAGTCTCACCCCGGCGGTGAGTGTGTCGCGGTCGTAGAGTGGCGTCTCCAGCGTCCCCTGGGCAAACACGACCGGCTGCATCGCCAGGGGGGGCGGCGCCGGTGCGGGATCAACGATCTCCTGACGACGGAACTCCGGTTTCGGCAGTGCCCCGATCGCGGTGACGCGCAACGTCACCGCTTCCACGCCGGTACGCGGTTGGTCGTAGCCATAGCGCCGCTTGTGTTCGGCGTGATAGCGCGCCGCCGCATCCTGCCACGTTGCGGCATCGAGTGGCACTCGGACGCGAATCGGAATTTCGTAGGCTTGGCCGCGGTAACGCAAATCGACCGCGATCTCGATGGCGCGATCGCCTTCCGGAATGCCCTCCCGTTCCAGCCAGCGCGTTGCCGCGTCGATCAGGCCTGCCACCTCCCGCTCATACGCCGCCACGTCCAGGTGCCCGATCAGTCCGACCCGGGTGAGGGTGAAGACCTGCTTCACGTCGGCGAGAAGGAAGCCGAGTGCGGAAAGGACCCCGGGGTGAGGCGGCACCAGCATGGTGCTGATCCCGGCCAGACGCGCCAATTCGGCGCCGTGCATCGGCCCCGCTCCGCCAAAGGGAACCAGCGCCAGTTCACGGGGATCGATCCCGCGCTGGACGCTGACCACCCGCAACGCGCCGAGCATATTTTCATCGACGATGCGGATGATGCCGAGCGCCGCGTCCTCGACGCTGATCCCGAGCGGGTTGGCGATCTGCTCCGCGATCGCCTGTCGTGCCCCCGCCCGATCGAGGTGGACTTCCCCTCCGGCCAATTCGTCCGGCAAGCGACCCAGCACCAGATTGGCATCGGTCACCGTCGGTTGCGTGCCGCCCCGGCCATAGCAGACCGGACCGGGATCGGAGCCGGCGCTCTGCGGCCCGACGCGGACGGCGCCGGTGGCGGAGACCGTGGCGATGGAGCCGCCGCCCGCGCCGATGGTGGTGATGTCGATGATCGGCACTTTCACCGGGTAATGCGATACCCAGGTATCGGTGGAAAGCCGCGGCTCGCCGGCGCTGCTGAGGCAGACATCGGTGCTGGTGCCACCCATATCGAGCGAGACGACCTCGGCATACCCCGCAGCCGCGGCGACGGCGCTGGCGCCGAGCACGCCCCCGGCAGGTCCGGAGAGGACCGTGTTTACCGGACGTTCCAGGGCCGTGGTCAGACTCATCACGCCGGCATCGGAACGGACGATGGCGATGTCCCGCGGCAACCGCTTGGCCGCCAATCCCTGCTGGATGTGTTCCAGGTAGCTGGCGACGGTCGGCATCACGTAGGCATTGAGGACCGTGGTCATCGTCCGCTCGTATTCGCGGTACTCGGGGAGCACGGCGGAGGAGCGGGAGACGAAGAGCCCCGGCGCCATCTCCCGCGCCATCGCCTCGATCCGCCGCTCGTGCGCCGGGTTGGCGTAACTGTGGAGCAGCGAGATCGCCAGCGCGGCGATGCCGTCATCGAGCAGTTCCTGGATGGCGCGCCGCGTGGCCGCTTCGTCCAGCGGCGCGATCACTGACCCATCGGCGACGACCCGCTCCGGCACGGCGCGGACCCGCTCCAGCGGCACCAGGCGCTCCGGTTTTTGCCAGCGGAGGAAATTGGTGAAGATGCCGGGGATATAGGCGCGGCCAATCTCCAGCATGTCGCGGAAGCCGAGGGTGGTGATCAGCCCGAGCCGGCTTCCTTTCCCCTCCAGCACCGCGTTGGTGGCGACGGTGCTGCCGTGGGTGATGGTCTGCACCGATTCCGGCGCCGCTCTCGCCGCGGCGAGCACGGCCTCGATCCCGGCGAAGAAGCCGACGGCGCGGTCGGCAGGCGTGGTTGTTGCCTTGACGAACGACAACTGGTGCGTCTCGGCATCGAGCAGCACCACATCGGTGAAGGTGCCGCCAATGTCGATGGCAAGACGGTGGACGTGATTGCGCGTCATTCGTGTGCTCCTACGGATCGAAGGTCGGAAGTCGGAGGTCGGAGGGACGACCGGCTATCGAAGGCGCTGAATCAGGCCAGGTAACGGCGTACGCACGTCGTTGACCTGATGCAGCAGGCGCTCGAGCGTCGCGTCATCCAGGAACTGAAGACGATGCGCGAAGAGCACATGGGCTTCGACTTCAGAGAGCGATCCATCAGCGATGGAAAGATGGTGAAGGAACTCGCGGCTACCGGTTCGTCCTTGTCCTTCGGCAATGTTTGCCATAACGGACACCGCCGATCGTCGCACCTGACTCGTTATGCCAGAGATTTCTTCGGGAGGCCAAGATCGCGTCGTGATGTAGATACCCGCAGCCAAATCCATCGCCCGCTGCCAGGCAACCAGGTCACGAAAACTCCGAATCGTGCCCACTTCCGACCTCCGACCTCCGACTTCCGACCTCCGGCTCGTCACCCGATAATCCGCGGATCCAGCGCATCCCGGACGCCGTCGCCGAGCATGTTGAAGGCGAAGACGGCGATGAAGATCGCCAGACCGGGGAAGGTGGCGTACCACCACCAGTCGGGCATGAACTGGCGTCCGGTACTGACCATCGCGCCCCATTCGGGGGTCGGCGGCTGCGCGCCGATGCCGATGAAACTCAGCCCGGCGGCGGTCAGAATGGCGAAACCGACATCCATCGAGACCTTGACGATCAGCGGGGTCAGGGTGTTCGGCAGGATGTGGCGGAAGATGATCCGCCCCTCGCCACCACCGACGACGCGCGCCGCCTCGACATAGGTCTGACCGCGCAGCGCCAGCACCTGGCCTTGCGTCAGCCGGCAGAACCCTGGCCACCAGACGAGAGCGAGGGCGATGGCGGCATTGACGAGACCGGAGCCCAGCGCGGCGCCGATCGCCAACGCGAGGACGATGCCAGGGATGGTCAGGAAGATATCGGTGGTGCGCATCACGAGTTCGTTGACGATCCCGCCGAAGAAGCCAGCGATGGCGCCCAGCGGCACCCCGATCAGAAAGGCGAGAACGACGATCGCCACCCCGATCGAGAGGGAGTTGCGCGCGCCGAAGACGACCCGCGAGAAGACATCGGCGCCGAGATCATCGGTGCCGAACAGGTGCTCCCGCGACGGCGGCAGGAGCGAACGTTCGGTGTTGACCGCCCCTTCCGCATCCTCCGGATAGGGCGCGATCAGGGGGGCGAAGATGGCGGTCAGCGCCAGTACCACCACAATCAGCAACCCGGCGATGGCCATCCGGTTGCGCGCGAAGCGGCGCACCTGATTGCGGGCGTTGCTCGTCGGCGGCGCAATGGTGGTCAGCGGTTCCGCGATGGTGGCGGGGTTGGCGGTCACCATGGCAGGTTCGATCTGGAAATGACTGGAGTCGTGGGAACGTCATTACCCCAACCCGAAGCCCCCTCACCCCAACCCCTCTCCCCGTGCGCGGGGCGAGGGGCTCGTCTGGGTGGCACGGTAGCAAGATCGTTACGACGCCTCTTGGACATCGACGCTGCGAACCCTGCCTCCACGCTCCCCCCGATAGCCCCTCGCCCCGCGCACGAGGAGAGGGGTTGGGGTGAGGGGGCTCTCGGTGAGGACCGTTCCAGCAGACTCACCGGTACGTGATCCGCGGGTCGAGCGCCCCGTAGAGCAGATCCACTACCAAATTGATCAGGATGAAGACCACACCGACCAGCAGCGTGACCCCCATGATCGGGTTGAAATCGAGCCGGCCCGCGGCTTCGACCGCGTAGTTGCCGATGCCCGGCCAGTCGAAAACGGCCTCGACCAGCACCGTGCCGCCGAGGGTCCAGCCGAAGGTGAGTCCGATCATGGTCAGGCTGGGGATGCAGGCGTTGCGCAGGGTGTGCCGGAGTAGGATGGCCCGTTCCGAGACGCCCTTGGCGCGGGCGGTGCGGATGAAGTCCTTGTTGAGCACCTCCAGCAGATCACCCCGTACCGTCCGGGTGATGATCGCCATCGAGCCGAGCGAGAGGACGAAGACCGGCAGCGCCAGGTGCCTGACCGCCACCCAGAAGGTCTCCCCCTGGCCCGCGAGCAGGGCGTCGAGCGTGAAGAGCCCGGTCACCCGCGGCGGCGGCTCCAGCAGCGTCGGCAGGCGGCGGCTGAGCGGGAGCCAGCCGAGCCGGCTGGCAAAGAAGAGTTGCAGCACGAGACCGAACCAGAACTGGGGAATGCTGACCGAGGAGACCGCAAAGAGGCGGGAGAGTTGGTCCGGCCAGCGGTTCTGATAGACCGCGGCGATGATCCCGAGCGGGACACCCGCGGCAACGGCCAGCAGCATGGCGTAGAGCACCAGTTCGAACGTCGCCGGGAAGCGTTCGCGGAGATCATCGACCACCGGGCGCCGGGTGAGAATCGAGGTGCCGAGGTTGCCCTCGCGCAGATTGCCCAGATAGGTCAGGTACTGCTCCAGTAATGGCCGGTCCAGTCCGAACTCCTTGCGGATCGTCTCGACCATGTCGTGACTGGCGCGTGGTCCCGCCGCTAGTTTGGCGGGATCGGCCGGCACCACGTGCGAGATGACGAAGGTCAGCAGCGAGAGCCCGAACAGCGTCGGCACGAGCAGGACCAATCGGCGCAGCAGGTAGGAACCGGCGCTCATCAGGAGATTCCCGGACTGGCCGCGACGTCAGCAGCAGCGCCGCGGCCGGTCACGATCGCGGCGTCAGGACGCTCCGAGCGAGATGGCGTACCACCAGGGATCGGAGCCCATAACCGGGGTGTACTGGTACCCCTGCACCTCGGCGCGATGCGGGAAGCCCTCGAGCGGCGACCAGAGGTAGACCTCGACCGCCTCATCCACGAGTTGCTTCTGGATCGCGTCGTAGCGTTCCTGCCGCTTTGCCTCATCCGTCGTGCCGCGCGCCTCTTCCAGCATCGTGTCGACGTCCGGATTGTTGTAGTGGCTGGCGCCCATCCAGGTTCCCGCCGACGAGGAATGGAACGCCGGCCAGAGGTAGGCATCCGGATCCGGGTAGTCCGAACCGGAATAGATCGGGAACATGGCCGGGGATTGCTCGGGATCGGCGAAGAGGGCGACGGCGTTGGCCCACTCCATCGCGGTGATGGTGACGTTGATGTTGAGTTGCTTGAGTTGATCGAGCATGATCTGCCCGGTCTGCCGCTCTTCTTCGAGTCCGGTCACGTAGACGAACTCGATATCGAATCCGTCCGCGTACTGCGCGGACTTCGCCAGTTCCGCTTTCGCCTTCTCGATATCGGTCTCGTAGACCGGGGTCTGCATGGCGCCCTTGAGGGAGGGCGAGAGCGGTCCCGCGATCCGCGCCGCGAAGCCGGACATCACATCGAGCATCGCCTGATAGTCGAAGGCGTAGGAGATGGCGCGGCGGACGTTGGCATCGGCGGTCGGCCCGTAGGCGTTGTTCAACTTGACCGTGTAGGTGGAGATACTCTGCTCCTTCGGCACGACGATGTCGGGCATCTTGGCGAGGAGCGTCTTGTCCTGCGGCGAGAGCCAGTCCGCGAACTGCACATCGCCGTTCTGGAGCGCCAGCCGCTTGGTCGATGATTCGGCGCTGACCTGGTGGATGTAGCCGGCGACGTGATCGCCTTCCCAACCGCGCCAATAGTCGGGCCGGGCATCGAACTGGTAGAGGTTGCCCGGCTCCCAGCGGGAAATGGCGAAGGGACCTGAACCGGCGGCATTGCTGGTCAGCCATGCCTGCCCCTTGTCGCCATCCTGCTCGTTCGCCGCAACCTGCGCCGGGTTGAGCACGAAGATCCAGGCGGTGGCGTGCAGGAACGGGGCGAACGGCTTGGCGAGTTTGAAGACGACGGTCTGCGGATCGGGCGCGGTGACGCCGTCGGCGGTGAGGATGTCGGCGAACATCCAGGCGACGCCCTGGTTCAGTTCGAGGATGCGCTGGGTCGAATAGACGACCGCATCGGCGGTGACCGGTGAGCCGTCCTGGAATGTGGCGCGTTCATCGAGTTTGAACGTCCACTCCGTCGCATCGTCGGAGACGGTGTGCTCGGTGGCCAGCCACGGCACCAGTTCCGGGGGATTGCCGTGGTGGCGGTAGAGGGTGTCGTAGACGTGCTTCTGGGTGACCGAGATCGCGCCGTCGTGCCCGATCGCGGGGTCGATGTTCGGGATATCGACGGCGGAGGTGAAGATCGCGATCGCGCCTTCCTGCCGCGCCGCAACTGGCGCCGCGGGAAGAGTGAGCCCGCCCAATCCGGCGAGGGCGCCGCTCGCCGCGGCGCCCTGCAGGAGCCGCCGCCGACTGAGCGCGCGGGCGGAAAGGGCGTGCTGCGGATTGGGATGATGCGTGAACCTGGTCATGACGGTCCTCCCGTTGCCTACCGCGGGCGGCCACCAACCTGGCCGCGCGAAACGCGAGTGTCAATCTGCGCCGGATGATCGGATCAACTGCCGGTCGTGTGTGCGAAGCATCCTAGGTACGGCGTTTCGAGGCGTCAAGCGCGAGCGGCCGCACCTCCGTCACCGTATCCGCCGCGAAATCATCCCGCGACCACTAGGCGATCCTCGCCGCAGGTGGCGACTCGTAGCCGCCGATCCTGGCGTGGGACCGATTGCCATTCGGGGAGCACCGATTGCTCGAGTCTCGCTCGTTCACATTGCCCGCGTTCCTGAGCATGAGAACAAACGGCCCTTGTGCGATGGTTACCCATGTGGCGGCTGGTGGATCGCCCTCATGCGTCCAGCCAAGGGACGCCGCGCGAGCGCGATTCGATGAAACCGCGTACACTTTGAAAGAAGATGACGTCGCTCTTTCAAAGGCAACGCGGATTTGCAAGATCTCCTGCAAAGGAGGCGGGATGAGGTTAGACCAATATCGAAATCCGGCGGCGGGAGCAATCGTCCGGTCCTTCGCGGGTCACAATGCTTTTGTCCCGGCAAAGTTGCCGCCCAGGTTGGAATACGACGCGGAGTTGGTCCTGGCTCTATCTCGGGCGGACGCGGCGCTGAGTGAGCTCTCCGGCCTGGGTCGTCATCTGCCCAATCCGCATCTGCTGATCTCACCATACATGCGCCGGGAAGCGGTGCTGTCGTCGCGGATCGAAGGGACACGCACAAGTCTCTCCGAGCTGCTGATGGCCGAAGTCGAGGCAGGCCCGCCTGCTGGAGAAGCGGATCGTCGCGAAGTTCGCAACTATGTGAGTGCGCTGGAGTATGGACTGCACCGATTGCAGGAACGGCCAATTTCGCTGAATCTCGTGCGAGACATGCACCGAATACTGCTGACCGGCGTTCGGGGTGATCGCGGCACTCCCGGTGAGTTTCGTCGCGATCAGAACTGGATCGGTTCCCGGTTCTCGACGGTCGATTCCGCCGACTACGTTCCGCCGCCGCCAGAATTACTGATGGACTTGCTGGCCGACTGGGAGCGATTTCTCCACGTCACGGATGCAATGCCGGACCTCGTCCAATGCGCGGTCCTGCACGAGCAATTCGAGGCAATTCATCCATTTGCTGATGGCAATGGCCGTCTTGGCCGTCTGCTGATCACGCTGTTCCTGATCGAGCGGGGTAGGCTATCCCAACCGCTGTTGTACCTGTCCTCGTACCTCGAGGAGCACCGCGGTGCGTATTACGACACCTTGCAATGCGTCAGAACCGATGGTGATTGGAGATCCTGGTTGATGTTCTTCCTCTTGGGGGTTGCGCAGGTTGCCCGCGAGGGCGTGCAGCAAGCGGGTGAACTGATGGACCTCCGCGAGACGTATCGTGCCCGTCTCAGTGAAAAAGCGAGGGCGCTAGCGTTACTGGACGAGCTGTTCGTGAATCCATACATCACGGTCGCGCGAGCCTCGGAGCGGCTCAGCGTGTCAAAGCCAACGGCGACCCAAGCGATCGATGTCCTACGGCAAAACGGCATGCTTCAAGAAGTCACCGGACGATCCTGGAGGCGTATCTTCATCGCGGCTCCAATCCTGGAAGCCCTGCAGGGA
Source organism: Thermomicrobiales bacterium (assembly GCA_046328335.1). Lineage (GTDB taxonomy): Bacteria > Chloroflexota > Chloroflexia > Thermomicrobiales > UBA6265 > JACCXM01. Next base: position 5,039 of record JAXLWU010000012.1, on the reverse strand, counting down.
TCGACGGAGAAACAGACCGGCTGACGAGATTCCTGATCCCTCCTCTGTCGGAATGACACGACGTTCGCCCGCAGCGTTACAAACCGCGTTCGGCGGCGTCAAGCGCGAGCGGCCGCGCCCACACCCAGCGCTCCGTCACCGTATCCGCCGCGAACTCCTCCCGTAGTTGCCAGGCGGTGATTTCGTTTTCCGGTGGCGATTCGTAACCGCCGATCTTGGCGTGGGACCAACCGAATCCGTCGCGGACCTCGATGAGGTGTTCGGCCTGCTTGACCGCGGCAATGGCGGAGTCGATCACCGGCACGCCGAGGATCGCCTGCAGCCGCTGGTAGAACCCATCGGACGCGGTGCAACCAAGTACGATCACTTCGGCGCCGTCTTCTTCAATTGCCTGTTCGCCGGCGGCGACGAAACGGCGCTCCGTCTCCCGTTCGTCGACGTGGTAATCGAGCACGCCGAAATCGAGGGTCCGAAACGAGGCGAGACGGGAGGTCAACCCGTAGGCGCCGACGGTGGCGCGCATCTGGGGAATCCACTTGCGACGGCCGACGATGATCGAGAAGGTTGCGCCAAGTGAGGCGGCGAGGAGGCAGGAAGCCTCGCAGGGCGCGGTCACCACCATGCGCGTCGCAATTTCGCGGCCTTCCTGCAAACCGAAGTCGTAGAAGCAGCCGATCACCGCCGCGTCATAGCCCTGTCGTTCCGCGGCGGCGATGGTGTGGACGACGTGGGGCAGCATCAGCGTTTCGTAGTAGTGGTACTCGACGTGACGCGGCCCGCGATCGAACCCGACCGCATCGATCTCGTTGCCGGGGCGGATGCACTCCGCCACGCCGCGTTCGGTGAGCGCGCCGTCGATCCCGACCGGAACGATGTACAGAATCCGGCTCATGCTGCCCCTCCCCCATGATGATCCGCATCATAACCGGGGTGGCGTCTGTTCCGTGCAGGAGAGGTTCGCCCTGGCGGAGTGTCGAGGCCGCGGATCGTGAGGCACATCGTGGCATCGCGATATCGACGCTTCACAACGGTCAACACTTCTCGCGTGTCATGCTGAGCCCCCGGGCGAAGCATCGCCGCGCTTCATTTAACCCGGCTTCGTTCCGCCGAGATGCTTCCTTCGTCAGCATCACACGCGCGGTGTGGTGGCGACATCGAATCGTCAACGTCTCTGGTTCGCGGTGTTCACGCTCTCGACCGGGACGGCGAGGCTGACTCGACTTCGGCGGATCACTCCTCGCGCGAGGGAACCGTCGGGGCGCCGGCGGCCACTGCCGAGACATCGCCCCCGGCGAGCACCACGTCGTAGACGATTCCGCCCGGCATTTCGTCGCCGATGAACGGCGCCAGTTGCTCGCCAGACCACTCCCGCCATGGATTGGCGAGCCAGCCGTCGTACGCTTCGCGGTGCGTCCAGAGCGCGGTGACCAGCATCGGGGCATCCGGATCGGGCGGTGTCTGCACTTCCACGCTGAGACAGCCGGCCTGCTGCAAGGCATGCCCGGGCACGTCGATGCGCCGGAAGACATCGACCAGATCGTCGCGCATCCCTGGTTTCGCCTGGAGATAGAGGAAACTGCGCACCGGATTCGAACGAGCCTGACTCACTGCACCCTCCCACTGCCCGAGACAACGATCTCCCGTCTGCGGGAGAGTATGCGGAAATGCATCGTGCTGACCAGAGCGGCGGGGTATGGCATGCGAGGGGCCTGTTGGATGGGGCCTGGGGGCGACGCCTGCAACATCGGCGCGGGAAAGCCGACGGTGCGCTGCGAGAAGTTGGAGGTGCTGCCGCGCTATGGTGCTGCCGTCGGATGGGACGACGACACCATCATCAAATCGACGCGGTTCTTCTTGCCGCCCCGGTGGGTGTCGATCGGGAGCGGTTCAGCGCGGAGGCGTCAGCGCGGCTCCATCGCAGCGAGGACGAGTTCGCGCGGCGTTACTGGGCCGGTACCTCGGAAGAGATCGTGACCTGGTTGCAGCCGGTGATCGCGGCCGGAATCGACTACGTCATCTTCTACATTCCCGGTCTCGCCTATGACCACGCACCGATGCAGCAGGTGGCGGCGGAGATGATTCCGGTCTTTGCGGCGTCGCGCTAGGGCAAAACCGCCGGAAGGCAGTTTCCAGGCTTCTGGAACCGGATCGCCGCCACACCAAATGTCTCAGGTTGACGAAGGAAACTTCTCGTGTCTCGACGCATGCCGGCTGCGAGACACGAGATGCTTCGCCTGAGGACTCGGCATGACACCCGATGGTGGCGGCGACTTCCCGCCAGGAGTCAGGGCACGCGCAGCGCGATCCGGCCGCCGTTGCGCTCCCGGTGTGACGAGCGCCGGGGCCATCGGGCATCCCGCACCTCTTGAGATATGGTTTGTCTACCAACATGATGTACTATTGATCGACAACAAGGTCACTGGTCACGGCCCAGCGTCATCACGACCCGCGGCGATGGGTGAACGAAAACATGGACTGTCAATGTTGAGAGGGAAGACGACATGGTCGATGTGGAGATCGCCATTCTCGGAGCCGGATTCAGCGGGAGTGCCCTGGCGATACAACTGCACCGCCTGTCGCCCCCAGGTACGACCATCGCTCTCGTCGATGATGCGCCCGCGCTCGGGCGTGGGCTCGCCTACGGTACGACCAACCCCGCGCATCTGCTCAATGTCGTCGCGGGACGCATGAGTCTCTTCCCCGATCGGCCCACCCATTTTCGGGACTGGCTGCTGCGGCATCATCGCGAGGACCTCGGTCTGGATCTGGACGCCTTGTCCCTCGCTTTTGCCCCTCGTCGGTGGTATGGCGACTATCTCGGTGAGCAGATTGGAGCGGCTGTGACCGCGACCAGTGGACCCACGATCATACCGATTGCCGCGCGGGCCAGCGGACTTCAGCCGCGCGGTGACTCCTGGCGCATTTCGCTCGCTGACGATTCGCAACTCGATGCCGGGACGGTCGTGCTCTGTACCGGCAATCTGGCCAGCCGGCTACCCGTGCCGGTCAATGCCGTCGATCCCGGCGCCACAGATCGGCTCATCGACGATCCCTGGCGCGATCCCCGCATGAACCAGATTGCCAGCGAGGAGACCGTGCTCTGGATCGGCACGGGCCTGACCATGGTCGATCAGGTGCTCGAGCGGGAAACGCGCGGCCACGCGGGGCGCTCGATCGCCATCTCCCGGCGCGGTCTGCTTCCCAACGCCCATGTTGCCACCCCCCGCGAACCGGTCACTCTCTCGCCGCAATACGGGAAGCGTTCGGTGCTGACGATGCTCGCCGCGTTCCGCCAGTGTGGCCCGGATACCGACTGGCGGCAGATCGTCGATGGGCTGCGACCCTACACTCAGCAACTCTGGCTGGAGAGCTCCCTTGTCGACCGCCAGCGCTTTCTGCGTCACCTCGCCCCGTACTGGGGCGTGGTGCGTCACCGCATGGCGCCCCAGATCGACCAGCAGATCGCCAGCATTCGGCAGGAGCGCCGGTTGGACGTGGTGGCCGGCCGCATCCGCCAGATCGAGTCTGGATCCAGGCAGGACCTGCGCGTGATCCATCAGCCGAAAGAACAGTCCTGCGCCATTCCGCTCGATGTCGATTGGGTGATCAACTGCAGCGGGCCGGAACGCAATGTCGAGCGCACGTCCGATCCATTGCTGCTATCGCTGGTCGCCTCCGGCATCGCCCGCGGTGATGCCTTGCAGCTGGGACTGGACACCACGGAGACGAATGCGGTTATCGCGCGAGATGGTGTGGCGTGGCCGAATCTCTTCGCGCTCGGCCCGCTGACCATGGGCAGACTGTGGGAGATCGTCGCCGTCCCCGATCTGCGCGTCCAGTGTGCCACGATGGCCGAACACCTGGCCGCCGCGTAGCCATCAGCCGGGATGGCGATCAGGGCTGGGGGAGCGGCTTACGCTGAATTCCCCGGGGCTCCTGCTCATGCGCTCTCTGGAAGTGAAACGGCGGGATACGCCTCGATATAGGCTTCGCCTCCGGCCCCGAAATAGGTGACGGTGCGCGCGGTGAAATCAGCGTCGAAGCGCACGACCCCGGCCCGCCAACTCGCGGCCACGAACTCCTCGAATGTGCTCTCGCCAGCCTGATCGGTTCGCAACGCGGCGATCAGGGCCTCCTGATTGAAGGGGGGCACGTCGACCATGCCCGAGGCGAGGGGCGTGCCGAGAGAGACCACATTGCCCGCGTCGGTGATGAACAGGCTCTCACAGGCGGGTAAGTTCAAGATGTTGTGCCGGACGCCCGCCCGGCGCAACGACTCGGCCAGGTATGGGAACCCGTTCACCCGCGGCCGGATTGCCATCGCCTGTTGCAGGGCTGCCTGCAAGATCGTGATTGCATCGCTCATCGTCCATCTCCCGCCGGGCGCGATCCCCACGTCGATTCCGGTATCAGCGGAAATCGTAATACGAATGACCCACTCGCTGGTGGCAGCCAACCCTCGGCCGGCCCGAGCGCCGCGTTGCGTCGGTCCGTGGATTGCGACGGACGATCCGCGCCACGATGAGAAAGGAAAGCAACGATGCCATGCGGTCACGGCCGGTCCAGGAGCGATACTAACCAGATTCCCATCGGCGCCGATCCAGTCAAGTGCGGCCTTTTGCTCGGCGTCGCGGCGGACGGATTGGCGCCGGCAACCAGCGAACTGCTGCCGGACCGATTGGTCAAGGAGACCGAGACCCGCGCTCACCCGCTCCGGCGCACCCAGAACCGCAAGGACCGGCGACGAGCCCACCGGGTTCCTCCGCGTCGCTCTGATGCGGAACGAGGACATTGACGGCGTCGGCTCGTACATCTCACGGTATAGTGACCGCCCGACGCCGGGGGGCGGGCGCTGAGGCGGGAGCGACGGCCATGCCAAGATCGAACGGGCCAAGGCGCATCGCCGCGAACCCACGCGTGCCGCTCGGACCGGGACATCCGGCAGGCACTCCACCGCCCGCGTGCCGCGATCCCGTGGCGACGGCCTCCAGCGCGGCGAGTGGTGTCGTCGCCGCCGCGCGGCGGATTGGGGAATCGGT
>JAXLWU010000011.1:0-159601 GCA_046328335.1 Thermomicrobiales bacterium | reverse complement strand
CTGGATGATGGTGATCGCTTCCTCGAAGCGGCTGACCCGATGGTCGTAGGGGAGACCGAACATGTCGTATTCGGGTTTGTGCCAGCCGGCGCCCAGTCCGAGAATGAAGCGGCCACCGCTGATCTCGTCGATCGCTTCCGCCATCTTGGCGGTCACCCCCGGATTGCGGAACCCGGTGCAGGCGACCAGCGCGCCAATCTGGATGCGCTCGGTGGCGCTGGCGAGGCCGGCCATGGTCGTCCAGCATTCCCAGACGCCCCGTTCGCCAAGCGCGGTCGGCATCTGGAACTGGTCATCCGGTTGCGGCCGGATCGTGAAATGATCGGCGAACCAGGCGGTGTGAAAGCCGACATCGTTGGCGAGCCGGGTCATCTCCAGCATGTCCGCGAAGCGGGGAGTGCCGCCAAAGGCGGAATCTTCCGAGATCGGCACCATGACCCCGAGTTGCAGGCGCTGTTCGCCTCCCGGCCAGCGATCGGGCCAGGACGACCCCTCGGGGAGCACTACCTGCGCCCTGATCCCGTTGCCACCTTCAGCCATCTTCCCTCCCGGTTCAATGTGGGACACGCCGCGCCAGAAACGACGAAGCCCCGACCGGGGCTTCATTCATTACGCTCCGATTTGATGGTACCCGCGGATTACTCCAGCGAGCGATCGATCCCACGCGACGTGGGCGGTTGCACCAGCCAGGCGCCGCCGAGGAGGGCGAGCACGAGACCGACGACGACTCCGATCAGCTGCTTCCAGCCGAAGCCAACGCCGCCGCCGATGTTCAGCGGATCGGCGAGAACCGAAGCGACGATGACCAGCGCGCCGAGAACCAGCAGGATGCCGGCGACGATGCGCATGGCGGGATGAGGGGCGGTCTGGTGTTTCACGGCGAGAACTCCACCCGCAAGAACGCGGGGTACGCTGACATGATGCGGCGGCCGTGCGAGGCGAGAAAATCGCGTCATCATGCGCCAATTGGAACGTGCATTCTACCATATCTGGGCGATGACGTGCCCGCTTCCTGAGTGTTTTGACAGATTGCGATCCGCAACCGCGCCAGCATCCACCTACTCCTCTGCCATTCGGAAATGCATGGCTGCTACCAGAGACTGCCCAGGGCGCGGTCGATCTGCTGCTCGTCGAGCGTGTTTGCCAGGCTGAACGGGAGACCATGGCGAGCGACGTACGCGGGCAGCCCCCGCAGGGTGGTCTCCGCGAATTCGCGGGGAATCCGGTCGAGTCGAGCGCCGGCGGCGGCCAGCGCGTCACGGAGTTGGCCGACATCCTGCCCTTGCGCCGCGGCGAGCGCGACGATGCCCGGGCCGACCAGATCGCCATGGGGCAGACCATGCCCGGTGAGATTTTCGACGCTGTAGGCGAAGGCGTGCTCGCTTCCTTCTTCCGGCCGGGAGTGGCCGATCAGGCTGCAGAGTTGCACTTCCAACGCCAGCAACTGCAAGAGGCCGGCCAGGCCTTCCCGCTCGCCGCGACCGGCGCTGGCGGCGATGCGGATGCCCTCATCGAGCAGAATCCGGGCGGAATCGGCGACGTAGGGAGTCCAGCGTTGACCTGGAATGTTGCGATCCTGATCCTCGGCGTACCGCCAGTCCCAGAGACCGGTGGCGATCGAGAGGACGTCGCCCAGACCGGCGGCGCGGACCCAGGCCGGCGCCGCGGCGAGGACCTCCCAGTCGATCAGTAGCCGCTCCGGGGCGCCGGTCTCGAGGTAGAAGACGCATCCGTCACGTCGGATGCCGCTGGCCGGGGTCAGATGCGCGTCGACCGAGAGGGCGGTCGGCACGGCGACGAGGGGCAACCCCCGCCGCGCCATGGCGATCTTTGCCGCATCGACCGGAAGCCCGCCGCCGACGGCATAGATCACACCGGCCGCGGCGGGAATCGATTCTGCCAGGGAGTTGAACAGATTCTCGCTCGCATCGGCAGGTTCGTTGCGCCAGACGACAGGCAGGTCGAGGTCGCCGCGGAGCGCATCCCATGCCGGCCCACTGGTATAGAGCGCGACGGGCCGCGACTCACGCACGTCGCGCAATGCGACGGTCTCGATCCTGGGCAGGGGCCACACGCGTCGTGGAAATGGCTCACCGTGGGTCATGACCGCTCCATACCGCTATCGCAAGACTGTCCGCGGACAAAGAGAAGAGAACGTCAGGGTGACTTTTCACCCGATCGTCCTATTCGACGGGAGTGGGGGCGGGATGTGGGCTGGCTGACCCCGACACGATCAGGCAGTCCCACTCCCGGATGCCGTCGATCGTCACATCGACCATGCCCGCATCCTCCTTTACGGTGATCCTGGTCCCGCGGTGGGAGCGGAACGCTGGGTTTGCGGGGAGGAGCGACTGGTCGATGCTCACCGTCTGCGGGCCGACCGCCGCGGCTTCGCCCGTCATTTCCAGCGACGATCCATTGACCAGGATGATGTGGAGCGAGGCGCCGTCACGCCAGACGTGGATACCCATTTCCGGCGCGGTAGCCAGTCCGGCGACCGGCACGCTGACCGCGGCCGCGCCGAGCATGGCGCGCACGATGCGCCGCGCTTCGAAGAGTTCGAACCGCCGGCGAAGGCGACCGAGTTGCACGCCACAGTAGAGAACAGACCCCGCGCCGATGCGGTTGATCGTCACCGACGGGCTGACGGGACCGTCCGCGGGCGGCGCAAACAGTTCCCACGAAGGAAGTATGTCGAAAAGGGGCGATGCGTCGGCCAGGTTCACCACCGGCTGTTCATCGCGCACGGGGAGTTTGAACCCGGCACCGAGCCCGGTCGCCTCATGTGCGACGAGGTAGCCCATGCCGGCGTGCAGCGTATCCGGTCCGAGACGGACGCCGAGCAGGGTGCGGGCGATCTGTTCCGCACGCGTTGCGCCGGTTTCGTCGTGCGTGCCGGTCCAACCGGTCGCCAGCAACACCCCACCCGACTCGACCCATGGGCGGATTTGCGCCGCGGTCGTCTCCCGCAGCGCCGCGGCGGACGGGGTAATGAGCAGCACGGTTGCCGCCAGGTCGTCATCGGTCAGCGTGTCTTCCGCCAGGACCCGGTATGGCAGGCCGAGTTCGCGCATCAGGTGCATCCAGCCGATGACCTCGTCGAGATATCGCTCCTCGGCTTCATTGGCGCCGAATCGTTCCGCGGTCAAGCGCGAAAAGAGAATGCCGACCGGGGCGATCTGCTCCGCCCCTGCGGGCCGCACGCCATCCAGAGAGGCGAAGATTTCCTTGAGCGTGTCCCAGCCTTCGCGATCCGCATCGTCCGGGGCATACATCGGAAACCAGAGATCGCCGCCATTGGCGATCACATCGGCGCAGTTGACGGCGAGTTCGGAATCGGACAGGCGGCCGAGCCCCCACGGAAAGTGGGGGTATTCCATCAACGGCAATACCGGTTTGCGGTTTCCTGCCGACCGGGCGTAGGAGACGCACGCCCCCGGCCACCAGGCGGGTTGCCCGACGAAGCGGCGCCACGGCTCGATCCCGACCAGGTCGAGTGATCTTGCGACGGTGGAGATGTTCTGCCCATAGAACGATGGGCGATACCAGCCTTCCCACTGCGGCGGAGTCCGTCCGGAGGATTGCCCCCAGAAAAGGCGGCGCAGATGCGGCTGGGCAGTGGAGGCCATCGGAAAGGCGTGCTGCGCGAAGAAGGCGGCCTCCGGACGCGCCTTCCGCACGGCGGTCGCGACGGCAGCGACAAAGCCGCTGATCACGTCCTCCCGCCAAGAGAGGAAGCGGGCAAACGCTGGCGTGCCGCGCTCGATCGCCAGGGGGAGTTCGTGTCCTGTATCCCGCCGGTACCGCTCCTGACAGAAGGGGCAGGCGCACCAACTCTGGAGGCTCGGCTCGTCGAGATAGAACCCGGCAATGGGATAGCGTGACGCGACTTCCGCCGAAACAGCGACGATGTGCTCACCGTAAGGCGAGTTGGGACAGAGCATTTTGGCTTCGCTCTGGGTCGATTCCCGGCCATCCGCCCAGCGCTGGGTCCAGTCCGGGTGTGCCTCGAAGAATTCCGGCCCGCCGAAGAGGGAATTGACGTAGGCGACAGTGGCGATGCCATGCGAGTCCGCCAACGCGCAGACTTCGCCGAAGAGATCGCGGCCATTCAGCAGGGGATGTTCGGGCGCGAGCGCGCTGGGATAGTACGCCTCGCCGCGGCCGTAGCCGACCGCAAAGCAGACGATGGTGTTGACGCCCCGGGCGGCGAGGAACTCGACCGTGGCCCGCGGGTCGAACACGTCGAGCCGGGCCTGGGTCAGTTCCAGGGTCACCGCGCGAATGGCACTTGGCAGGGTTGGCAATGGGTTGCTCTCCTGATCTATTGATTCCGGATGGTCATTCCCGCTTGCGCGTGGCGCGAACCCTGACCCCGATCTCCGAGAGCCCTCACCTCAACCCCTCTCCCTGTGCGCAGGCTGAGAGGGGCTCTGGGCTCGTTTCATGAGGCGCGGCGATCCCTGATCGCCTCCTCGTTGCCAATTCCTCCCCCTGTCAGCCATGGCGATGGGAGAGGGGTTTTGCTCAGTTCGTGCCGTCCCAATCGGGTGAAGACGCTCGAGTTCAGCCATACCTCCTCAAACAGCGGGCGCGGAGCGAGGGGCTTGCGGCAGCTCCGCCAGAAGGCAATGCAACCGCGATCAACACGGGCGTTGCCCGGACCTTCCCGATCGCGGTGTTCCTGATCGGCGATCTGCGCTACAGGGTCAGGTCTCCCACCGCCTTGACCCGGATGCGGGTGGCATTGCCGGGGAGATAGGTGAGCGGGACATCCTCGACGTCGACGATCTGGACCGTCGCCGGATCGGCACCCGCGGCAACGGCCTTGGCGGTCGCTTCTGCCTTGGCGTCGTCGATGGCGTCGGTGCGGGAGCGGCTTTCGAGCGAGTAGACCCGGTCGACCTCGCCGGAAATCTGCCCGATCGCGGCGCCCACGGCGTTTGCCGCCTCATAGTGGGGCGGCTTGACCATTTCCGACGCGCCGGAAACCTTGCGGGCGACCAGGATGCTGCCGCCGCCGACCACGATCACCGGAATCGGTTCTGCGCTCGTCTTCATCCGGTCGACAGCCGCGTCGGTCATTTCCTGGATGCGGTCCATCGTCGCCTGGACCAGACCAGGATCGAGGCGCTTGACCCGTGAGGCATCACCGATATCGGCCACGCCGGAGGCTACGGCGACATCAGTCGTGGTGAGCGTTTCGCCGCCGAAGACCAGGGCCTGCTCGGTAATGCGGAACCCGACGCTCTGCGGACCGACCCGCAACGGTTCCTGCCGCACCAGCGAACCGCCCCCCAGACCGAATGAGTAGACATCCGGCATACGGAAGTTGGTGCGGACGCCGCCGATATCGACCGCGACCGACGCCTCGCGCGGAAAGCCGTGGGTCAGGGCGCCGACGTCACTGGTGGTGCCACCGATGTCGACCACCATCGCGTCCTTCAGTCCGGAGAGAAATGCGGCGCCGCGCATCGAGTTCGTGGGACCGGAGGCAAAAGTCAATACCGGGTACTGCTCGGCGAAATCGGCGCTCATCAGCGTGCCGTCGTTCTGGGTCAGGTAGAGCGGCGCGGTGATGCCGAGTTCGCCGATGGCGCGACGGAAGGCGGCGACCGTTTGTCGCGCCAGCGGCCGCAGGCAGGCGTTGAGGATGGCGGCATTCTCCCGCTCCAGCAGGCCGATGCGGCCGATCTCGCTGGAGATGGTGACGGACGCCCCAGGCACCTCGGCCGCGATGATCTTTGCCGCTTCCTCCTCCATCGAGGTGTTGACGGGAGAGAAGACCGAAGAGATCGCGACCGCGGTGATTCCCTTGGCCTTGATGTCGGTGGCGACTTCCTGCAACTCCTCCGGATCGAGCGGCGAGATTTCGCGGCCGTCGAACTCGTGGCCGCCGTGCACCAGATAGGCGTGCCGGCCGAGGGTATCGGCGAGGTCGTCCGGCCAGTCGACGAAGGGGGGCAGCGCGGCGGTGGCCGGCAGACCCAACCGGACGGCGGCCGTCGGTTCCAGCCGGCGCCGTTCGACGACGGCGTTGGTGAAATGGGTGGTGCCGATCATCACCCCCGCGATCTGCTCGGTGCCGGTGCCGGAGGTTTCCAGCACATGGCGGAGTGCGGTGGTGATGCCGCTGGTGACATCCTCCGTCGTCGGCGTCTTGATCTTGGCGATGACCTCCGTGCCAGCCATCAGCACGGCGTCGGTATTCGTCCCCCCGACGTCGATCCCGATCCGCAAACTCATGATTCCCCCTATGTGGGTGGCGGGTGGCAGGTGGCGGGAGAGACGGCAAGACGGCAAGACGGCAAGACGGCAAGACGGCAAGGACGAGGATCGTCGTTCTCCTGACTCCTGACTCCTGACTCCTGACTCCCGACTCCCGACCTCCGCCACCCGCCACCCGTCACCCGCCACCCGAAACCCGAAACCCGATCGCCACCCTCGTCTAATCCGCAATGACCGCGGTGCTTGCGATCGGCCAGCCGACCTGAACCGGCGAGGCGAGGGCCGGAATCCTCGCGCCCGGGGTGTTCTGCACCTCGGACACGATCACTTGCCCCCCGATATCGACCTCGCACCGAATCAGCGAACCCTGGTACGACTGGCTGAGCAACCGCCCCGGCAGCACATTGTCGCCGACGGTGCGTCCATTCGCATCCAGGCGGACGTTTTCCGGCCGCACCATGAAATGGACGCGCTGCCCGATGCTCACGTTCTGGGAGCGGAGCGCATGAACGGTCTGGCCCTGCAGCGAAAGCGCGATTGCCTGATCCGTGATGCTGGTGACTTCCCCCTCCAGGATATTCGATTGCCCGATGAAATCGGTCACGAAGCGGGAGTTGGGCCGCTCGTAGATTTCTTGCGGCGTGCCGATCTGCTCGACAAGCCCCTTGTTCATGACCGCGATGCGGTCGGACATGGTCAGCGCTTCGTTCTGGTCGTGAGTCACGTACACGGTAGTGATGCCGAGCCGCTCCTGGAGACCTTTGATCCAGTATTTCATCTCCTCGCGCAACTTCTTGTCGAGTGCGCTCAAGGGTTCATCGAGGAGCAAGATGCGCGGCTCGATCACGAGCACCCGCGCTAGCGCCACCCGCTGCTGCTCGCCGCCGCTCAACTCACGCTGGAAGCGGGTTTCGTATCCGGAAAGTCCCACGGTGGCCAGGACGCCGCGCACGCGGGTTTCGATCTCCCCGGCGGGGACCTTGCGGACTTTCAGCCCATACGCGATGTTGTTGAAGACATTCATATGGGGAAAGATCGCGTAGTTCTGGAAGACGATGCCAATCGAGCGCTTCTCGGGCGGCAAGTTCGTGAAATCCTGCCCGCCGATGAACACGCGCCCCTCGGTTGGCGAGACGAAGCCGGCGATCATGCGCAGGGTCGTCGTCTTGCCGCAACCCGAGGGACCGAGGAGGGAGAAGAACTCTCCCTCCTCGATGCGCAGATTCACCCGCTTGACGGCCTCGACGTCCTTGTAGACCTTGCGGACATCGACGAGTTCAACGGTGGCCACGCGTGCTCCTTACGAGGAGAGGAGACGGCAAGTCGGCGAGACGGCGAGACGGCGAGAAGAGAATAAACAATGGAACCGTCGTTTGCATACTGATCGTCTTGCCGACTTGCCGACTTGCGACTTGCCGACTTGCGACTTGCCGACTTGCCGTCTCGTCTAGGACTGTCCGAAGATTTCGTTCACGCTCTCGACGATGTTCTCCTCGTTCTCGAGGTACCAATCCCAGTCCGGGTTCCACAGCCCTTCCATGGCGCTGGCGTCGTTGGTGATTCCCTTGCTCGCCAGGTTCTCCGGGATCGTCGCATTCTTGTTGGTCGGGCGCAGATAGACGTCCTTGGCGCACGCCTCCTGGAATTCAGGGCTGCAGGCGCGGTTGATGTAGGCGTAGGCCAGTTTCTTCTGGACTTCGCTCGAACCGCGGCTGACCGTCTTGGTCTGCGTCAGGATCGGCTTGCGGACATCCCAGTAGAGCCAGTTGACCGGAATATCGCGGTCCATCTGCGAGTAGACCTCGCCATCGTGCTGGACGCAGATGTTGACTTCGCCGCGCTCCAGCAACGTTTGCATGTTGCCGGTGAAGTCGCTGATCTTCATCGGCATCGCCTTTTTCATCGCTTCGATGCCGGCCGGGATGTCCTCCTCGCCGCTGCCGTAGACGATATTGGCGACGATGAAGAAGACCATCTGCAGCGTGTTGGAAGTGATGTAGGTGCCGCGCTTGTCCGCGTAGCGGTCTTCCCAGAAGGATTCGAAACTGGTTGGCGCATCGCCCTGGTCGGTGCGGTAGCCATAGCCGAACTGACTGAAGAGATAGGTGATGCCATGGCCGAACTTGTAGGCGAAATCCCAGAGATCGGCGCTGGCTGGCACGTTGGCCTGGACTTCCTCGATCGGCACGAAGAAGCCGCCGTTGGCGGCGCCGGCCTTGGCGGTCTTGAACAGTTCCGGCAGGTTCCAGTTGGTAACGTCATACGGCGGGTTGTCCACACCACCCGCGACGAACTTGGGGAACCAGGGCCAGGCGGAGTCGTACTGCACGGTGCAGTTGAAGTCTTTCTGGAGTTGATCGAGGAGGTACTTGCGCTCCATCTCCTCCCAGAAGCCGCCCCAACTCGCCACGCGCAGCGTCGCGCCGCCTGAATCGAAGACGCCTCCGTCGTAGATGACCTGCGGGCTGTCCTGCGCCGCGGCGTCGAGCCCCTGCCGCGCGGCAAGGGCGGCCGCGGCGGCGCTGGCGACGAAGCCGCGCCGGGAGATCTGGATGGTGCGAATCTTCGTGATCAGTTCGGTTGTCTGTCGTTCGTTCACGCCTGTCTCCTCCGTTTCTTCAATTCGCCCAGCGTTGCCATCAGGACAGGCACGCTCGACCAAACCACGCAATCCCGGGTCATCGGCGGTTCCGCCTCGCACCTCCCTTGTCCTGCGCGCGTCATCACGAGAACTTGATGCCTCCGAACTTCGAGAGGTTGGTCGTCCGGGAGGTGAGGATCATCGAGAGGACGACCAGAATGATGGCGAAGGTGCCGGCCGCGGCCGAGGTCGGTTCGAACTGGTACCGCAGCGAGCTGTACATGGCGAAGGGGAGCGGGGTGTTGTTCGGGGTGCTCAGCATGAGCGACAGGTCGAATTGTCCGAACGAGACGATGAAGGCGAAGAGCGACCCCGCCGTGATCCCCGATTTGATGTTCGGCAAGGTCACGGTCATGAATGCCCGCAGCGGACCGGAACCGAGACTGCGCGCCGCTTCCTCCAGCGAGACATCGAAGCCGTAGAGCGAGGCGGAGACCGTGCCGATCACGAACGGCATCGTCACCAGGATGTGACCGACGAGCATTCCCCAGAACGTACGGGAGAAATAGGGGATGCCGAGATTCTGGGCGATGTTGAGATAATAGACATAAAGCGCGAGGCCGATGACCAGACCAGGGAGCAGGAGGGGGGCGAGGAAGAACGCGCGGACAAAGGTACGGCCGGGAAACGAGACCCGAGTCAGGAAGATCGCCGTCAACGTACCGACCACGGTGGAGATGATCATCGTCACGAAGGCCAGCCGCATGCTGTAGAGATAGGCGGGGAGGAAGATGTCCGAGGTCAGAAACGCCTGCACCCACTTCAGGGAAAGCCCCTGCGGCGGGAAGGTGAGGTAGTTGCCGGCGTTGAGACCGGCCAGCACCACGATCACCACCGGCAGCAACAAAAAGATGAAGGTGATCACGGCGATGACGCGGAAGATCCTCGGCACCGGCGAATTCTCGTTTGCCTGCACGGCAACCGGCGCGGTCCGCGGCGTGGCATCCGCCGTCACACTGCTCACGCCCGGCCTCCCACGTACTTCTCGGTGTAGCGGTGATAGATGAAGACGACGAAGAGCGAAACGGCGAAGAGGATCGCGGCGATGGCGGCGCCGAAACGCCAGTTCCCCACCTCGGAGACTTGCTGGTAGATGTGGAGCGGCATGAGCAGCACCCGCCAGCCGCCCATCAGCACCGGCACCGCGTAGGAGCCGATGGCGATCGCGAAGACGAGGAGCGATCCCGAGAGGACACCCGGCATCGACATCGGAAAGGTGATCGTGAAGAACGTCTTCCAACTCCCGGCGCCGAGACTGCGGGCGGCTTCTTCCAGTGACGGATTGATTCCCTGTATGACGCCGATGAGGGAGAGGATCATGAACGGCAGCGCGAGTTGCACCATCCCCACCATGACCCCGAACGGGTTGTACATCAGCGGGAGCGGATCGGCGATCAGCCCCCAGCGCATGAGCGTATCGTTGATGAGACCTTGATCGCCCATGAGGATCATGAAGCCGTACATGCGGATGATCAGGTCGAGTTGCATCGAGGCGAGAATGAGGATCATGTAGAAATTGGCGCGGCCGGGACGCTGCTCCTTCGCCACCAGATAGGCGAGGGGATAACCGAGCAGCAGGGCGATCACCGCCGCGATCGCGGCCATCACGATCGAGCGGACCAGCGCCCCCCAGTAAAGTGGTTTCGCGAAGAAGCGTCCGAACGTCTCCAGGGTCAGATCGTGCCAACTGAAGGAGACGACGCCGACCTCGGACGGGTTGAAGGCAATGGCCAGCAGGAAAATGACCGGGGCGACGAAGAAGATGATGAAAAT
Organism: Thermomicrobiales bacterium; assembly: GCA_046328335.1. Lineage (GTDB taxonomy): Bacteria > Chloroflexota > Chloroflexia > Thermomicrobiales > UBA6265 > JACCXM01. The sequence continues at coordinate 148,959 of JAXLWU010000011.1, read as the reverse complement.
CAGCGCCGCGGGCAGGATCAGCAGGAAGGAGCGATTGGCGCGCAGGTCGACAGAGCGGGGCATGGACCCCACCTGTGGCAGCGGTGGCGCGGCGGTTTCCGCCATCGTCTCTCCTCAGCCCGGCGATGCGATCACAGCGGGGCCGCGCTGCCTCGGCGCCGTGATCGCCAGGGCGAACTAACCGGCGAGCACCGCCTCGCGCTCCGGCATGAACTCGAACCCGGCGATCCGCTTCGCCGGCGGATTCGGCCAGGTCATCTTGCTGTGGCGCAACCCGAGATCGACAAAGGTCTCGGCCAGTTTGACCGCGATCACCATCGAATCGAGCACCGGCACATCGGGATAGCCACGCCGAGCCAGTTCCGCTTCGACCTCCTGCGCGGTGCCGATCATTCCGGTGCAGCCGAAGATCATCACGTGGGCGCCGTCCTGCTCGACCGCCAGTTGGGCCTCATCGGCCAACATCTGGACCAGTCGGTCGCGGTCATCCTCGAGTGCGAGGACCGGAATTTCGACCGCGCGCACCGAGGCGAGTTTGTCCTGGACGCCGTAGAGTCGCGCATGGTTCTCGAATTGGCGGCGCAGGTGCTTCATGACGGTAATCACGCTGAAGGTGTGGCCGAGCATCGCGGCGAGGTGCATCGTCGATTCGCAGGGACCGAGCACCGGGATGCGCACCGCCTCACGGCCGGCCTGCATGCCGGGATCGTCCATGCAGTTGATGATCACCGCGTCCACGCCGTCGCGCTCGGCCTCGATGATCCGGGCGACGGTGTGAGGCGTGGCGAGCATGGCATCGTAATCGGATTCGATCGAGGCCGGCCCATGGTCGATTTCGACATGGCTCAATTCCGTGTCGGGGCGCATCAGAGGCAGGAAATTGTCGATCGAGGCGAATCCGTGGGTGGTAATGGGGGTGATGATGCGGAGTTTCATGGCGATCTGGACTCCTCTCTGCCGCGGCGCACACCGGCGCAACTGTGATTGCATGGTATCTGACGCGCAAGTTTCTACACTGACCGTGGTATCCCGTCAATAGGGGGGCGACGGATCGATTGTTTCGGTGGGTGGGCGGCGTGATCCGTATCAACGACTACCCGGTGGGGAGCGCGGGCGACGTAAGCGTCGGATTGGTCGTAGGGGCGAGGCCTGCCTCGCCCGCCTCCCCAGTCGGAGTGCCCTCGATTCCCACCCCCGGTGCCTACAGCGCCGCGGAGCAATAGTGTCCTGCCGAGCCAGGGCGAGGCATTTCGGCGTCCGTCAGGATCGAGGCCAACGCCGAGGTCCCTCCTGCGGTCGGGACGACACGATTTAGGCAAGACGCTCTGGCAACTCGAGCCTGATCGGGCAGGACAGCGTTGCTATCTACCGGAGAGACGGGTCATCGCGAACTCGTGGAACGGACACGGCCATGCGCCTGGCGCTGATCGCCGACATCCATGGCAACCTCTCCGCGCTCGACGCGGTGCTGGCGGCGCTGCAACAGGAGCGGCTGGACACCATCATCTGTCTCGGCGATGTGGCGGCGAGCGGGCCGTACCCCCGCGAGGTGCTCCACCGCCTGCGCGATCTCACTTTTCCAGTCGTAATGGGCAACGCCGATGCCGAATTGCTCGCTCCGGGGGCGATGCCGGACGAGTCAGAGGATGAGCGCAAGATCAAGGAGATCTCGCGGTGGGCGGCGGACCAACTCGATGCGGCGGACCGGGGATTCATCGCGTCGTTTCGCCCTAGCGTCGAGATCGATCTGGGACCAGGGACGCGCCTGCTCTGCTGCCATGGGTCGCCGCGCAACTTCAACGATGCCATCCTGGCCGGTACCGCCGACGATGATCTGGCGGCGATGTTCGTGGGCATTGGGGGCCAAATCGTTGCGAGTGGGCACACCCACATCCGGATGCTTCGCTCCTGGCGCGACAAGGAACTCGTCAATCCGGGGAGTGTCGGATTGGCGTACCAATTCAAGGCGGATGGCGCGGTGCGGGTACCGCCCTGGGCGGAATTCGCCATCCTCGCTTGGCACGACGGCGTGACGAGCGTCGATTTCCGCCGCGTTGCCTACGACCAGGATGCGACCGTGCGCGCCATGACCGAGCGCGGCATGCCGCACGCCACCTGGTGGTCTGCCGATTGGGGGTAGAGAACCGGCCGTCCCTGATTGTCACCTGGAGGCGGAGAGGGGTGACCACTCGCCAGGACTACACCGATAGTGAATGGAAGACGCTGCGCGATCTGCCGCAATTGGCGGCGTTTGCCGCGATCGCGGTCGGCCAAGGCGATCCGATCGCTTCGACCCGTGAACTCTTCGCCGCGATGCAGCAACTGGGGATGTCGGCGCAGCAGAACTACCCGGACAACCAACTCATTCGGGCGATCATTGTCGGGTTGACGGAAACGAATGGGGCAGCCGCAGGTGCAGACGAGACCTGGCGCGCGGACGCGGGCGCATGGCGCGGCGCGGCGTTGGTGGAGCAATCCCATGACACCGCCGCACGTGCCCGTGAGATTCTCGACGAACGATCGACGGATCTGGAAGGGACCGAGTATGCCGCCTGGGTCGTTGGCATCGCCCGCGCGGCCTGTGAGGCCGCGGGGAGCGGGTTTTTCGGATTCGGCGGCAGCCGGGTCTCCGGGGCAGAACAGCAGTTCCTCGCCGATCTGGGCGAGGCGCTGGGCATGCCTTGACCGCGGGTGAGACGCGTATGGCCCTTTAGTCCGCGACCAGACCTGGAACCATTGCCGAACGTGTCGATGATGCGGGGTCGTCCGTGGATCCCGCCGCGAAGAAGCCCTGTTCGCCGAGGATGCGCGCCACCAGTTCTCGGCGGGATCTGACCCCGACTTTAGCGAACACCGCCTTGAGATGGTCCTGAACCGTGAACGGGGAGACAAAGAGGTGCGCCGCGATTTCGGCGGTGGACTGCCCGCCCAGCACCAGACGCACCACCTCTCGCTCCCGAGGTGAGAGATCGTACGCCTGGAGCAGGAGCGGCGCGAGTTCCGGCGCCCGCGCCACCTCGACGATGACGGCGGTGCGTGACCTGTCCTCCCCGGAGGGCAACTGGACCCCGTGCAGGACGAGCCAGCGCTGCGACCGGGTGCGCACCCGAAGTCGGGCCGGCAACCCGACGTGGTCCTGCGCCGCCGTCCCCTCGGCGACGGCTCGGGCGCGCACCGCCACTTCGTAGACCGCCGCGGGCACGACTCCTCCCGCCGGTTCGGCGCCCGGTAGATCGGCCAGCCAGCGCGCGGCCTCCGGGCTGACCGCGGCGACCGCGTCGCCATCGTCGAAAAGCACCACGCCCGGAGACTCGCCTTCCGAACCAGGCATCGCGCTACCGAGCAGCATCGCCACCCGCAAGCCCTCGGCAAGATGTGGACTGAGCCGGGCCATGAGAGCGGCCTCGGCGATGGTGAAATCGGGTTTGTCCGCGGTCCGGAAGAGATTCGCGCCTCCCCAGCAGGAACCGCCGCCGACTAGCGCCGCCCGCATCTCGCGCTCCAGTCCGGCCGGGGCGAGGATGCCTCGATAGCGGGCGCTTCGCTGCGGCTCGCCATCCGTGATCTGACCCAGGATGCCCACCGGCCGGGACCGGCGCGACAGGGCGCTCAGTTTGTTGATGTCCTCCATCAGGTACTCGTGCTCGGCGAAGAGGGCGGGGCTGATCGCGGGAAAGTGCTCTGCCACCTTGCTCGTGACGAGCAGCGTCGCCGGGTCGATGGTGCCCCAGCAATAGGCGTCGTAGGGGACGGCGTCGTGGAGTCGCCGCGCGGTGCGCTGCAAGAGCGAGGTGGCGTCGAGTCCACGCTGGCAGAGCCGCACGATCTCCCGTTCGGTCTGATTGGCGATGATCGTGGCGTCCATGATCCCTCTCTCCGCCGCGAGAATTCCCAGTTTTCTGGGATGGAGTCCCTCCGGCGCCGACCCTAGTCTCGTAATCAGCGCGAGAGCGGCGAGCGGGACCGGACGTCGGCTGCTCTTGCCGCCACTACGCATGAGTGCGTCCGCTGGATCACGTTTCGCAGCGGGCCAAACAGGGAGAACGAGGCATGACAACGACAGCGATGGCGGAGCCCGTCGTGGCAACGACTGCAGCGCGGCAGGATCTCTTCCAGATGACGATGGGTGCGCTGATGGCGCAAATGCTGCACGTCGCCGCCAAACTCGAGATCGCCGATCTGGTCCACGCGGGACCTCGCGGTGCCAGCGATCTGGCAACGGCGACGGGCACCGATGCCTCTGCGTTGCATCGTCTCCTGCGCGCCCTGGCGAGTGTGGGCGTGTTTACCGAGGTTCGTCCGGGCTGGTTCGGACAGACGCCGCGCTCCGACCTGCTGCGCCGCGACGCGCCGGGATCGTTCCGCGCGATGCCGATCTATCTCGGCGAAGAGTTGTATCAGGTATTCAGCCGCCTTCTCGATAGCGTCCGCAGCGGGGAACCGGTCTTCGCGGATATCTTCGGCGCGGACTATTTCACCTACCTCGCGGCCAATCCGGCCGCTGGTCAGACCTTCAACGCGGCGATGACCGCGCTGGGTGCCGTAGCGGAAACGGGGGCGGTAGTCGCGGCCTACGACTTCTCCCGCGCCCGGCGCATCGTCGATGTTGGTGGCGGGCACGGCGATCTCATCGCCGCCGTTCTCGCGGCGAATCCGGAAGCCAGCGGTGTTCTTTTCGATCTACCGAAGGTCATCGATGCGGCGCGGGTGGCGGATTCCGCCGCTTCCCTCACCGGGCGGTGCGAATTCGTCAGTGGAGACTTCTTTGCCTCCGTCCCCACCGGCGGTGATCTCTACTTGCTGAAGCGGATCATCCACGACTGGGATGACGCGCGTAGCGTGGCAATTCTTCGTCAGTGCCGCGCCGCGATGTCCACGGATGGCACGTTGCTCATCATCGAGGATGCGCTTCCCGATGGCGACACGCCCTCGCCGGGCAAACTGGTCGATGTCGTGCTGATGGGCATTCTCCCGGGTCGAGAGCGTACCGCCGCCGAATACCGCGCGCTCTGCCAGGATGCCGGATTGCGCCTTGAACGGATTGTCGCGACCAGTTCCGCGATGGCGATCATGGTAGTCGTCCCCGGTTGATGAAACGCGGGGTCGGAGGGCTTATGGAAGCGCGGCGATCGCCTCGATTTCGACCAGTTGTCCGCGGTAGCCAAGGAGGGCGACGCCGAGCAACGTGCTCGCGGCGGCGGCGAGGGGGGACTGCTGCACTTCCTGCCAAACGGCCACCAGATCGTCGCCGTTGGTCGCGACGACATAGATCGTCGTCTTGAGCACGTCGTCGCCGCTCGCGCCGGCTGCCGCGAGTTGCCGCATGAGGTTGTCGAGCGTTTGCCGTGCCTGGAGACGAACATCGCCAGCGCCAACGAGGTTGCCGGCGGGATCGAGCGGTACCGCGCCGGCGGTAACGATCAATCGCGCGCCGGTGGCGATCGCAACGTGGGCGTACCCCGGTGGCGGCGCCAGCGCGGGAACGGTCTTCCGTTCAATGTACGTCATCCATAATCTCCGCGGCGCAAATCTGGAAACGCGACGAGCAAAGGACTGATGACCAATCGTGCGGCGTCGAGGGTCAAGACGGCGGTGATTGGGCGCCGGTCAGACCCCACTGGCAGACGTCGCGTCACCCACGCTGTCATCGGGTGACATGGCCACCGCGAAATGGGGAATGTCCTGGCCGAGTGCTTCACGCAAGGCGCGCTCGACGCGCCCCTGCGTCGCGGCCATGGTCACGTCGCCGCGGGTCCGCTCCAGCACCGGGCGCAGGGCGTCGGTCGTGCGGCGCAGCCCGCCGGTGATGGCGTCGGGGAAATCGACCGTGACCAGCGCGGAGTAGATGTCGTCCATCACCCCGAGGAGGAATTCGGCCCGTTCCAGATCGTTTTCGCGCAGACGATCGAGCACCTGACGCCGGAGTTCGGAGGCGGCCTCCGCCAGCGCATTGAGGTACGCGGCATCCTCCACCCCGAGATCAGCCGGTCCAGGGAGTGGCCGGTTCGCCACGATGGCGAGGGCAATTGCCGCCTCGGCGGCTTCTTTCATGGCGTCCTGGACGTAGCCGGCCCAATAGACGCTCGGATACTGCCGCAACTCACCCTTGAGGACCGACATGCGGCCGCGCGCCTCGGCGAGCAGGCGTTCCGCCTCGTCGATCTCCCCGCGGTGCGTGGCGCGGACGCTGTTGGCGGCGAGGCGGGTAATCTGCCGTCCCTCTCCCAGCGCCCGGTCGCGGGTGGCGGCCAGACTCTCAAAGCGGCGGACAATTCCTTCGGCAATGGCGCCAGCTGGCGAGACGCTCGACATCCTCATCCCGCTCTACGATGCGACGATTCCTCATGCCTTCATCCTACTTGGTTTGCATCAACCTGTCTCGACTCGTTGGGGAAGTAATTTACGTCCGTTCGGACCTCATCCGGGGTCGCCCTTGACCGCCCAGAGGTAAGCGACAGCCCCCCGTGATTGACCCAATCCCTGTTCGATCCGTGGGCGCAGCCACGCTTCATAGCGCACCCGTTCTTCCGGTGTCAGCGCCTCCGCCATTGCCTCGGCGAGGGTTGGACTATTCGGGTTGCCGGCGCGGTGCAGCGTCGTCTCCCATCGCTCCGGAGTCGCCGGTTCGATCTCGGCGTGCAGATCGAGATAGATTCTCGGGAAACCGGCGGCTTCGGCCAAAGCGAGAAGATCCCGTTCGTCGAAATCGAGCATCGGATCGCTTTCCGGCGGCTGCAGACGGAGAAAAATCGCGCGAACGCGATCGGCGAGGTCCTGCGCATCGCCCGCATCGGGGCGCGGCTGATCGGCGCCGAAGCGGTTGATCGGCTCGAAGATGGAGAGCCGGCCGCGCGGGCGGAGAACGCGAAAGAATTCGGCGAAGGCATGCTCCTTGGCGGCGACGTAGATCAGCACCGACCGGGTGGTGACCGCGTCGACGGACGCTGCCGTGACCGGCGCCAGGTCTTCAGCGGCACAACGGATGAACTGGCAGCGGTCGAGAACGTCCATCGCGGCGGCGAGCTCCTGGCAACGGTCGAGCAAGTCCTGGGAGACATCGCTGAAGATGACCGAACCGCTCGGCCCGACCCGGTCCAGGGCGCCGAAGGCGATCAGCCCGTCGCCGCAACCGACATCGAGGACCCTGTCTCCGGGCGCGATCTTCGCGTTTGCGAGTACGCGGTCCCGCACGGGCGCGAGATATTCCATGGTGCGGCGCAATGCTTCCGCGTCTCCGCCGTGCCGGCGGTGGAGGAGCCATTCCGCCCAGTGATCCAGGGAGTCAGTCATGACGTATTCGTATCCAATCTCATCAAGGGATCCAGTCGATACCAGGCGATCCAACTGGACGGCGCGACGACGCGCCGGAGGTGGTGAGAAGATAGCGTGCGAGACCGGGCCGGTGCTTACCGGCCGGGCATCATTGCAGGAAAACGGCGGTCTTATGGAAGGAGCGAACGTGGTCCAGGAACTGACCGTGGCCGGTGTGGACTGGTCCGGATTGAAGCAGGCGGTGCGCGGCGGAGTCATTCTCCCCGGCGATCCCCGGTACGACGAAGCGCGGCAGGTCTGGAACGGCATGATCGACCGGCGGCCGGCGGCGATCGTCCGCTGCCGCAGCACGGCGGATGTGGTCGCGGCGCTTGGCTTTGCCCGAGATCAGGGACTGCCGGTCGCCATCCGGGGCGGCGGCCACAACGCGGCCGGGCTGGCGATCGCCGACGGTGGCCTCGTCATCGACCTCACCGACATGGATTTGGTGCGGGTCGACGCGGAGCGCCGTCTGGCCTACGCCGGGGGCGGCGCGACGTGGGGTGGATTCGACGCCGCCACCCAGGCGCACGGACTGGCCACCACGGGCGGCGCCATTTCCTCCACCGGCGTCGGCGGCCTCACCCTCGGCGGCGGCCTGGGCTGGCTGATGCGGTGGCTGGGACTGGCCTGCGACAACCTGGTCGAAATGGAAGTCGTCCTGGCGGACGGCTCGGTGGTGCGCACCAGCGAGACGGAGTATCCGGAACTGTTCTGGGGGTTGCGCGGCGGCGGCGGCAACTTCGGCATCGTGACCGAGTTCGTCTTCCGCGTCTATCCGCTGGACGGCGTCTACGCTGGCCTGTTGATCCATCCGCGGCCATTGGCGACCGCGGCGCTGCAACACTACCGGGAAGCGACGCGGTCGGTACCGGACAAGCTGACCGCGTTCTTTGGCATCCTCTCGGCGCCGGATGGCGCACCGATCGTCGGCTACGCCCTGAGTTATGCTGGGGATGCCACCGCGGGTGAAGAGGCGATTGCCAGTTTTCGCGCGTTTGGGGAGCCGGTCGCCGATCTGATGAGCGCGATGCCGTACACCGCGTTGCAACGAATCATGGACGACACCTTCCCGGCCGGACAGCAGGTGTACTGGAAGTCGCACTTTCTCGTCGATCTCAGCGACGAGGTCATCGAGACGATGGTGCACCACGCCAACGCGGCGCCGTCTCCATTGAGCAAGGTGATGCTGGAGCATCTGGGAGGCGCGGTGGCGCGCGTGCCGCAAGACGCCACGGCGTTCGATCATCGGGACGCGGAGTACAATCTGGCGATCATCGCCACCTGGACCGATCCCGCCGAATCCGAGGCGAACATTGCCTGGGCGCGCGAGTTCTGGGAGGCGATGCAGCCGTACGCACGGGGCGTCTACGTCAACTATCTCGGCATCGGCGACGATGCGGGGCGCGTCCGCGCCGCGTACAGCCCTGAGCACTTCGCGCGCCTGGCGGCGCTGAAACGAGATGTCGATCCGGACAACGTCTTTCGCGCCAACCAGAACATCGCGCCCGCGCTGGCCTGATTGAACAGGTAGAGGAGACCTATCGTGGATGGGGCCGCGGTCGAGTGAGCTCTCGCCTGCGCACCACATCGGGCGTAGGGTGCGACGCTTGCGTCGCCCGCGTTCCCAGCCATCGCGTCACGATTTCACGGCCATGTGTCCAACTGATAGCGGTCAAACAAGGCGATTGCCGCAGGCCACAATCCGGCCCATTTCTCCACGCTACGCTTGCATCGCACGGCGATATTGGGAAGTGAGCGATGGCCGAATCGACGATCAGCGACGAAGAGTACCGGGCGCTGGCGGCGTTTCGCGCCGAGCTGCGGCGCTTTCTCCGCTTCAGCGAGGACGCGGCGCGGGCAGCGGGAATGAGCCCGCAGCAGCACCAACTCCTTCTCGCCATTCGGGGACACCCCAGCGATGGGCCGCCGACCGTCGGCGATCTCGCCGCCGCCTTGCAGGTGAAACCTCACTCCATGGTCGGGCTGATCAACCGGACGGCGCAGGCTGGCTACCTGCGGCGTGAACCGTCGCCGACCGATCAGCGCGTGGTGCATGTGATGCTCACCGATGCCGGAAACGAGGTGCTGCGCTCGCTCACCGACGTGCATCGCGGAGAGCACGTTCGCCTCGATCGCGTACTCAGGCGACTCCTTGCTCAGCGCTCGGCCAGCGAACCTGCCGGAGATGGCGATACCGCGGCCTCCGAACCATTGCTCCCCTGAAGGGATCGGCGCGAACTGGCGAAGCGGGAGCGGGGGCGGATCGGGAAGCGGAGCGTGAGCGTTCGTTCCCGGGTGCGCTCTTCTTCGAGATTGCGCTGTCGCGCCCGCAGGAAATCGGCGATCGAAATCAGTCCGACGAGGCGAGCTGGCTCGTCGCGGGCGACGACCGGAAAGCGGGTCAACCCGGTGCTCGCCATCCGCTCCATCACCACCCGCAGCGGCTCATCAGGGTAGACCACCTGCGCGTCGGTCTGAACGATCGCGGCCAGCGTGCGGCCATTCCCATCGAGCATGCCATCGCTCATCGCATCGTGGAGGTCGGTGCGGGTGACCACGCCAAGCAGGCGGCGGTCGCCGTCGACGACCGGGAAGAGCCCCTGTTTGAACCCGGTCGCCCCGCCGTAATGCCGAGAGAGGGTCGGCAGATCGGTCAGCGGCAGATCGACGGGGAGGGCCACCACCTCGGTGCGCATCACTTCGCGCGCGAAGATCACTTCGAGCGGATCGATGGCGTATTCGCGGCTGAGATGAAACCCGCGACGGCTGATCTTCTCGGTCAGGATCGAGCGGCGCATGGTCAGCACCGTGAACCCGTGGGCGACGACCGTGGCGCAGAGCAGCGGCAGCAGCAGATCGATGTCGTGCGTGAGTTCGAGGGTGAAGACGATCGCCGTCAAGGGGGCGCGCATGGTGCCGCCGAGCATCGCCGCCATGCCGATTGCCGGCCAGAAGCCAGGACCGAGATCGGGAAAGATCAGCGCCTCCAGCCCGCCGAGCGCGCCACCGATCATCAGCAGCGGCGCCAGCACGCCGCCTGACGTTCCCGAGCCGAGGGCGATCGCCCAGATCGTCGATTTGACGAGGAGTACGCCGAGGATGATACCGGTGGTGGCGTCGCCCCGGAGCAGGGTGGCGATCACGTCGTAGCCGACGCCGAGGGCGGAGGGGAAGATGAGGCCGCCGATACCGACCGCGATCCCGCCGATGGCCGGCCACCACATCCAGTGGAAAGGGAGGCGCAGAAAGGCGTCTTCCGCCGTGTAGACGCCCATCGTCAGCAGAGCGGAGAGACCACCGGCCAGCAGACCCGCCGCCAGGCAAGCGATGAGACCGACGGGGCCGACGAATGCCGGATGCGCCGCGGTCGGAAAGAGCGGTCCCACACCGAGAACGTAGGTGCGCAGCAGCCCCGCCGTGGCGCTGGCGAGGGCCACGGGGATGAGACTGCGCGGCTTCCATTCGAAGAGGAGCAACTCCACCGCGAGGAGCACCGCCGCGACCGGCGTGGCGAAGGTTGCGGACATGCCGGCCGCGGCGCCGGCCACGAGCAGTGTCTTCCGTTCCGCACTGGTGAGGTGCATGAACTGGGCGATGAGGGAGCCGACCGCACCGCCGGTCATGATGATCGGCCCCTCCGCCCCGAACGGGCCGCCCGATCCGATCGAGATCGCGGCGGAGACCGGTTTCAGCAGGGCGAGGCGGGGTTGAATCCGGCTGCCGCCAAGAAGGATCGCCTCGATCGCCTCCGGGATGCCGTGGCCGCGGATGCGCTCCGAGCCGAAGCGGGCCATGACCCCGATGATCAGCCCGCCGATGACCGGAATGGCGACGATGAACGGACCGAGGTGCGTTCCCGCTGGCGAGACGAGTTCGGTGCTGATCCGGCCGTAGAAGAAGATATTGGTGAAAAGCGCGATCAGTTTCAGGAGGGCTAGCGCGAGCAAGGTGCTGATGCCGCCCAGCACGACGGCGATCGCCCCGATGCCGACCAGCCGCGTGGTGGCGGTGAAATCGCCGAGATGATGGAGCGCCGGTTCCAGCGCAGAGAGTGACGCGGCAGGACGATCGCGCACGAATGGCATCTCCTTGTGGCGCGGCGAGACGGGTGGGCCCGCGGACGAACGGCGAAACCGTGGCCAATGGCTCCGGCCACAATTTATATCGTACTACGATATGAAGTGAGAACCACAGCGCTCTGGTGCGCGGGGCCGAGGGAGGGCGGCCGGTTCCGCTTCGGGATGGTCAGCCGCCCTGGTGATTGGATATTGTTCAGATCGTTGTTCGGTTCCCCCGCGATCTTTCGCTTTTTCCGAGGGAAGAAGTGTGGTAGGAATCAGGGATCGTCCGCGCACTGCCATCCAGAGGGGAGAAGAGAGCATGATGGACCACGACACGTTCGACGCCCTGGCCCGATCCATGTCGTTGGCGATGCCCCGCCGGCGCGCCGGGCGACTCCTCGGGGGCAGCGTCCTCGGGGGATTGCTGACTCTGCAAACAACCGGGCTTCAGGAGGCCAGTGCCAAGAAGAAGCACAAGCGCTGCATTCCAAATACCCCCGCGTTCACGACCCCGACCCAATTCTGCCGGAAAAGCAGCCAGTGCTGCGGCAAGGGATCGTGCTGCCCGTTCGAGGAACAGGGCAAGAAGGCCTGCGTCAACCTCACCAACAATGCCTCGTTCTGCGGCGAAACGTGTGCAACCGCGGAGAACTGCATCAACTTCGATCCCGACGATCCGGTCTGTGAGGCTGGCTTGTGCGTGTTGCCGCTGAGCTGAGCCACGTCGGCGGCAGGGCTGATGGCACGCTCTGGATGGCCTGACTGACCAGGGCCGGATAGGGCGGTCTCGCCGTTCGGACCCTCACGCCAACCCCGGCCTCCCTCCCAAGCCTCCCTCCCCGGAGGGAGGAGTCCCCCATTGCGATGGGCGAGGGGCTTTGGGATCGTGATGTGAGGCACGGCGACCCCTGATCGCCTCCTCGTTGCCAACCCCTCCCCCTGTCAGTGTGCGCAGGGAGAAGGGCTCGCGGCGTCGAGACACGCGGTCGAATTGCTTGGCTCCTGAAGACCGCCCCCCGCGCGGTGTCGCTCTGACCGCGGGAGGGACCTCGGCGTTGCCACGCACGTCATTTGTACTGTGGCGCGGCATACGAGAGGAACGGTCGCGAACCAATCGGCAATAGCGAACGTGTTTGACAACCTGGCCAAATCTCGACTATGCTCGGATGGCTGTGACCGGGAGTAGTAGACCCTGCCTTCCAGCGAGCCGCCGGTTGGTGCGAGGCGGTACGAAGGGGTCGAACTCGCCCGTGAGCTGCGGTGGTGAACCGGGACACGGAATTCGCTAGCCATCGCCGCCTTGCCCCCGTTAGCGGGCGTACCGAGTGGATGGCCTGACGGCCGGTCGTCTCGGGGCTGTAGCTCATCCGGGAGAGCGCAACACTGGCAGTGTTGAGGTAAGGGGTTCGAGTCCCCTCAGCTCCACCAGACCCCACCGTTGGCGATCAACCAGGGTGGTACCGCGGAGGCCAGACGGCCCTTCGTCCCTGACCAGGGACGAAGGGCCGTTGTGTTGTTCCGGCTATCCGGCGCCGGGTCAGGCGGCGCGAGACCCTAAAGAAGTCTCGCTGCTCTTACGGAAGTCCCGTAAACGGGGCTGAACACATCGCTGCCGCATGGATCAGCCCCGTTTACGCGGCTTCCGTGGGGGTAGCCGGAGGCCTTTAGCCTCCGGTGGCGAGGCCAGGGGCCGCGTGCGGGATGACGCATCCCGCGGCAACTCGATGTCGATTCGGACAACGGAATCCGAAATCAGGAACTGCGACGTCGTTCGGAGAAAGAGATGACGACAGAGACCGCGACCGCCGTACCAACCACGATCGATCTGGGCGCCGAGCCGGCGCGCGCCGAGCGCTACGATGCGCCGGTGGTGGAGGCCAAGTGGCGGCAGCGCTGGGAGGCGGACAACCTCTACCGGGCGGACGACACCGCGCCGGGCGAGACGTGGTACTCGCTGACGATGTACCCCTATCCCTCCGGCGTGCTGCACGTCGGGCACTGGTACTCCTTTGCCATCCCCGATACCTACGCTCGCCTGCAGCGGATGCGCGGCTACAACGTCCTCTTCCCGATGGGGTTCGATGCCTTCGGACTCCCGGCCGAGAACGCCGCCATCCGCAACAACATCCACCCTGACACCTGGACCTTCGAGAACATCGCCATCATGGAGGACCAGTTCCGCCAGATGGGGGCGATGATCGACTGGAGCCGGGAACTGGCGACCTGTACCCCCGATTACTACCGCTGGAACCAGTGGTTCTTCCTGAAGATGCTGGAGAAGGGGCTCGCCTACCGCGCCAAGGGCGCGGTCTGGTGGTGCCCGAAGGACCAGACCGTGCTCGCCAACGAGCAGGTGATCGAGGGGAATGTCTGCGAGCGCTGCGGCAGCGAGGTGATCAAGCGCGATCTGGAGCAGTGGTATTTCCGCATCACCGACTACGCCGAAGAGTTGCTGCGCGATGGCGAATCGCTCGACTGGCCGGAGCGGGTCAAGACGATGCAGCGCAACTGGATCGGCCGCTCCGAGGGCGCCCGGCTGCGCTTTACATTAGAGACGGGAGATGTGCTCGAGGTCTTCACCACCCGGCCGGATACCGTCTGGGGCGCGACCTTCATGGTGCTGGCCCCGGAGCATCCCCTGGTCGAGAAGATCACCACGTCCGATCGCCGCGCCGAAGTCGACGCCTATATCGATCAGGCGCGGCGGCAGTCGGAAATCGAGCGGATGTCGACCGAGGAAGGCCGCGCGCGTACGGGCGTCTTCACCGGGGGCTACGCGGTCAACCCTCTCACCGATGAGCGCATCCCGGTCTGGATCGCCGACTACGTGCTGATGGGCTATGGCACGGGCGCGATCATGGCCGTCCCCTCTGGGGATCAGCGCGACTTCGAGTTCGCGCGGACCTTCGATCTGCCGATCCGGGTTGTGGTGCAGCCGGAAGACGTAGGGGCACGGCATGCCGTGCCCCTACAGTCGGACACGATGACCGAGGCGTATGCCGGCGGCGGCATCCTGGTCAACTCCGGGCCGATGACCGGGAAGCGGGTGCCGGAGCAGTTGCCGGAGATCATCGCCTGGCTGGCGGAGTCTGGCCGCGGCGAGGCCGAGGTCAACTACCGCCTGCGCGACTGGCTCATATCCCGCCAGCGCTACTGGGGGACGCCGATTCCGGTCGTCTATTGCGATGCCTGCGGCATGGTGCCGGTACCCGAGGAGCAATTGCCGGTCGAACTGCCGCTCGATGCGGCGTTCACCCCGACGGGGCAATCACCCCTGGTCACCCACGAGGCGTTCCTGCACACCACCTGTCCCCAATGCGGCGGTCCCGCGCGGCGCGAAACGGACACGATGGACACGTTCGTCGATTCGTCCTGGTACTGGTTCCGTTACACCTCGCCGCACGACGACAGCGCGCCCTTCGACCGGCAGCTGGCGGCGCGGTGGACCCCGGTCGATCTCTACTGCGGCGGGATCGAGCACGCCATCCTGCACCTGTTGTATGCGCGGTTTTTCACCAAGGTGATTCGCGATCTGGGCCTGATCGATCACGGCGAGCCGTTCCTGCGCCTGCGCAACCAGGGGATGATCCTCTCCGAGGAGGGGGTCAAGATGAGCAAGAGCCGGGGCACCCAGATCGCGCCGGATGAATTGGTCGCCGTCCACGGCGCGGATGCGCTGCGGCTGCACCTGATGTACCTGGGACCGTGGGAGCAGGGCGGACCGTGGAATTCGCGCGGCATCGCCGGAATGGAGCGCTTCATCCGGCGCGCCTTCTCCTTGGTGATGGACGAGTCGGCAAGCCGACAAGACGGCAAGACGGCGAGTGACGCGGAAACCGCGGCGCTACGGCGGCTGCGGGCAAAGACGGTGCAGCGCGTTACCGAAGACCTGGATGGCTTCCAGTTCAACACGATGGTGGCGGCGCTGATCGAGTACGTCAATGAACTGATGCGGCTGCGGGAGACACCCGTGGCGCAGACGCCGGCATGGCGGGAGGCGCTGGAGACCCTGGTGCTGCTGATGGCGCCGAGCACGCCGTTCCTGGCCGAGGAGTTGTGGGAGCGGCTGGGAATGCCGTATTCGGTCCACCAGCAGCGCTGGCCCACATTCGACGCGGCGCTGACCGCCGAGGCGACGGTCGAAGTCGTGATCCAGGTCAACGGCAAGGTGCGAGATCGGCTGCTGCTCCCCGCCGATCTAGCGGAAGCGGAGGCCCGCGCACGGGCACTGGCGCAACCGAAGATCGTCGAGGCGTTGGCCGGCCGCGAACCGCAGAAGGTGATCTACGTGCCCGACCGTTTGGTCAGCGTGGTGGTGTAGTGATCTTCTGATGGTCGGAGTGGTTGCATCGCGCTTCTGGTCCTGCGCGGGGACATCCGGCTCCTTCCCCGCGAATACCGAGGGTCGAACCTGACCGCGAGTCGCTCGATCTATTTGGAGAGTCCCCGAGCAGATCGAATGTCGGGCCGTCGAGGACATCGCCCTCGCGCTTTGCCTGTTTCTCGGCGAACAGCCGGCGAACGCCGGTGCAAACGCTGGAATGGAAATCGAGCATGGTCGACAGAGACGTACAGCGCGCCCGGAGCAGGCTCCGGGCGCGCTGTCACATCGAATGACGGCTACTGGCTGGGGCTCCCTGGCGGGGACGACTACCGCCGGAGGTCGGGTTCGAAGTTGTAGACAAAGGTGTTCTGGCCCGTGCCATCGAGTTTGAGCCGGAGACTGTCGACGTTGGCGTCGACGGCGCCCTCGCCGCTGCCGACCTTGAAGCCGATGAATCCGAATCCGGCCCCGGTTCCTTGCGGACCGACCGGGTGGATGCCAATATTCGGGAAATCCGCCAGGATCTCGGAGAAGTTGCACGGATCGCTCAGCGGGCACTTCCCGCCGGACGAGGCTTGGCGAGTGAAGAACCAGTTCCCGCCGTCGTTGTCCGCGAGGACGTCGACGGTGATCCACTCGCCCTCGGGAACCGCCGCCGTCGCGCTGGGTACGTAGACCATGCGACCCTGGAATCCTTCCTGGTCATCCGTCAGGTCGAAGTCGATACCGAGTTGGAGAGACGGCCCGGTGTCCGACGTGGCATTCGTAACGTAAAAGCTATATTCGAGGGTCGCTAAGGCGGAGAGCGGCGTTCCGGTGAGGATGTTCGCCGCGAGCAGTTTCCCCTGAGTGCTGTCTTCGACCAATAGTTGGGCGCTGCCGACGCCGAGAGGTGGCGATTCCGGTCCGATCTCGAAGGAAGGATCGATCGGCTGATCGGCCTGGTCGTTGTAGAACGTCCAGCCCTGCAATCTGGAGGGCCGCACGGTCACAGTGCAGACCCCGCGGGGGCAGACGCAGTTTCCGACACGGCATTGTCCGCCGTCGCCGCATTCGGTACCGTTCGGCTGCTTCTTCCGCTTGCACGTGTGTTTCTGGCAGACCGCGCGCAGGCATTCGTTGGCCGGATCCGGACATTGCTTGCCGCTGGAGCATTCCTTCTTCTTGGCCTTTGCTCCGGCCGGCGATGGTGCGTTTAATCCCGCGCCGGCAGAAAGCACTCCGGCGGCAAGTGCGGCGATGGCGCCCGTGACACTACGTCGTGACATGGCGCTGGCAACTGATTGCGAGAAACGATCGAAGCGACCGCCTTCCATCCGGCTGATCCTCCCGGTCAACTTGGTCCGCTAAGGGACTCCGCTTCCCCGCGCCGTTGTGGAGAAGAGACATTGGCGCAACCGCAATGTTCGTGCCACTGGGGCTCTAGCAGATTACGAACTATGGTGAAAGGGCAAATTGATCTGGACACCAAAGCGCCAATGGAGCGCGAGAATCCCGGGAGTTGTCGATGGGTGGTTCCATCTAGCGGCCGCTATTGGATCGTCTGGGTAATCGACAGGGCAGCTTGCGGTCGGAACAGAGGCTCAGGCACGCTGGATGCGCCGGCCGAGACGGTGCCTGAATGAGCGAATGGTAATGCGGGTTTGCCTACTGCAAGAACAGGAGGCCTTCTGGGGATTCACCCACTCCGTAGGGGCGACGCTTGCGTCGCCCAAGCGGCAAGGCTGACCGATGGTGGCCCGTTGAGCCACGGGTGAGGCAAGCCATCGCCCCTACCCAAGGCGCCCCGTTCCCCACGAGGTCTCCTGGATCCGCACGAGGTGCTGTCGACGCCTTTGTGCATTGGTGAGTGAAATCATCAACAACGACATTCATGACCTACTCTTCGCGGTTGTGTTGCCGAGCGCGCCGTATCATGGGCGGAAGAGCGCTCCGGTGTGATTCGCTCATGGTGAAGGCATTCATCGCCGCTGGGTTTCGTCACCTCGCGCCGGCAGGTCCGCACCGTTTCTAGAGAAGCACCGCATCAACCGCGATAAATTGTGTCGTGCGCGAACTCGCCTGGATCGCGATCGAAGAGGTGTCCCATTCCACGACGGCGGATCGATTCGATTGAATTCGCGCATGTGCGTCGCGCCGAGAGCACGTGCAGCGGACTCTCGTCATGACTCCGGGCGCCTCTCGTGTCCGGTCCGCGTCGCCCCCCAGCGTGTCGCGGCTTTTTGCGCCCGAGTCACGTTTGTGGGCAGCGCTGCTGGTTGCTGTTCCGATCCTGGTGTCCGGTCTGGCCTTGACGGTGGGGCTGCGACTCGGCCGGCCACCGGTCGTCGACAACGATTACTGGTGGCATCTCGCCACGGGCGAGTGGATTCTCGATCACCGCGCGATTCCGACGGTCGATCCCTTTTCGGGGACCCACGGCGGTCAGCCGTGGGTGGCCCACGAGTGGCTGGCGGGGGTGATCCTGGCGGTGGTCGTGGCGAGTGGTGGATACGCGGGCGCGCTCATCTTCACCTGGATCGTCGCCGTCGCCGGATTCTGGCGGTTGCTCACCGGCGTGCGCGCCTACGGGATGAGCCGTCGCGCGCTTTGCGCCCTGATGGTTCTCTGCGGCTGTCCGCTCATCCGCCAGAACGTGATGACGCCGCGGCCGCAACTCTGGGCGTTTACCCTGTTTGCGATCCTGCTCGCCTGCCTTTGTGAATATGAAACCGGACGACGGCGCGTGGTGTGGTACTTGCCGCTCGTCTTCGCGATCTGGATCAATGTCAATCTCAGCGCGCTGATCGGTATCGCTTGTCTCGGCGCGTTCGCGCTGGATCGGTTGCTGCGCCGGGAACTCGAACGGCCCCTTCTGATCGCCTCGCTCCTGTCAGTGGCGGCCCTGCTGGTCAATCCGCAGGGCATCGGTCTCGTCACGGCGGTGATCAAGTACGCCGATCCAGACGCCTCTCGCTACGAGCGCATCTTCGAATGGATGCCGCCGGCGCGCGATGACCCGACGCATTGGGGCTTATTCCTGGCGCTGACACTGGCGCCGGTGGCGGTCTTCCAGATCGCGCGTGGCCGGATCTGGCCCACGCTGCCGCTCCTGGCGCTTGCCTATCAAGCGTGGACGGCGGTGCGTTTCATTCCCCTCTACATGATGGTCGCGTTCGTTTTTGCAGGGTGGTTGGTCTGGCGCGGCGCATTCGGGATGAAACCAGTGACGGAGTGGACGCCGCTCATCCCGCGATCGTTCTGGACCGGCGCGCTGGCGCTCAACGCCGCGGCGGTGGTGATCCTGATCGCGTCGTTCCGGGAGGAGTCGCAGTTTCGGCGGGAGCCGGATTTGCTCGGTTTTCCCGTGGCGCCCGCGGAGATCATCCTTGAGGACTATCCAACGGCGCGCCTGTTCAACGCCTACGATTTCGGGGGGTACCTGCTGCACCGGTTCGACGGTCAGCAGCTGGTGTTCATCGACGGGCGCGAAGAGATGTACGGAGAACCGTTCATGGCCCGGTACTGGGACCTGATCGATGGCGCGCCGGGCTGGGAGGACGCGTTCGCGGCAGACGGCATCACCGTGGCGCTGGTGCGACCGTGGGACGGTCTGGCTGATCGACTCGACGAGGATGCGGACTGGACAGAGAGCTACGCGGACGACGATGCGATTCTCTATGTCCAGGCGCGGTGACCGCTCAGCGCGCCAGCTTGCGCAGTTGTCGGTGACGGAGATCGTCCGGCCATTCCAGACCGCTGTCTCGGATTCCGCGGTGGTGCATGGTCGCCGCCGCATCGACCATGGTCTCCAACACGCGACGTTGTGCTACTGCATCGCCGATGTTGCCAAAGGTCAGACCAAACGGGTAGGGAACGTACAGCGCGCGCGAGGGCATGACGAGCGCGGTGATTTCCATCACCTGCGTGATGGAGAGCGTGCAGAACCCCGCGTCGTCCAGAACCCGCTGCAGCAGCCCGACCGACTGCTGGCAGACCGGTCAGGTCGGGGCGAGGAGCACCAGATCGACGTGGTCGGCGCGGAGCCGTTCGACGATTTCCGGCGCCTCGTACTGCATCAGCCGTGTGGTGTCGGTGATGTAGCCCATGAACGAGTAGATCTCGCTGGCGAGCGAACCGAGATGGCCTTCCTCCACCATGGCGCGCAGGTGATCGAGCGGCAGGACGACATTCTTGTCGACGCTCGCGCGGCGGGTGTCATAGCCGCCATGGGTCAGGACCAGATCTTCGAACGGAGTCTCGCTGGGGAATGCTCGCCAGGTGCAGTCGCCGTCGTCCGAATCGGCAAACGGCTGCTGGTCGTGGCGATGAACCCCGGCGGTGGTGATGAAGCCGACGCGCGCGCGGCTAAGTGACATCGTGAGCGGGTTGTAGGGTGAGAAGGCATCGAAGGCGTGCCAGTCGAATGGCGCATGGAATGTGCGTACGAAGTCTCGCTCGAATTCCGCGAAGTTGACCCCTCGCACTTCCTCCACCAGCCTCTCCCACCTCGAATTACCGGCCGTGATGCTTCCCGCGTCAACCGAGTGTTCCCCTATCGCACCGTCGTTCATCCCTCACCCTGCGGGAAATCCTTTACCGGGACCAAGCAGATTGGAGCACCCTCAGCCTCGATCCAGATTACTCAATATGGGACATTTCTGAGACCTGTTCCGCGAAGCACGTTTGCATTTGCCTCTGCCGCGGATGGATTGGCTGAAGGCGGCCCGATCCCACGCCGCTGAAAGGGATGCTCTCCGCCACCCCCGGGTGGCGCGGCAGATCAGCGTCGGACGAACATCCTCCATTCGTCTATCGTTCCTGCCCATTCGGGGCCTCAGAGGGGGAGGTACGACAGCCGTCAGGCGTTCGCGTGGCGTCGGGACGGCCGCGAGGCGGCCACGAGCCCCTCTCCCGGCTCGACGGGAGAGGGGTTGGGGTGAGGGTGGGGTGGCGAGACCGCCGTACCTCCCCCTGTCAGCATTCAGGGCAGGAGATTGACCACGGCACAGCGCAACATCAGTGGAAAGGAGCGGGCAGTGCGGGCGAAATGGTGGAAATCGCTGATGGCGATCGGGGCCACGGCTGGACTTGTCCTGGCGCTGGTGGGGCCGCCGGTACGCTCAACCCGGGCGGATTCCTCCGCAACCGATATCGCGGTGTCGCACCTGGAAGCGGGGACGCTCGCGGATGGCGAGTCCGAACTCGCGAAGATCGTCGCGGCCCATCCCGAGGATCAGGACGCGCTGCTGGCATTGGGCGTCATGCGCACGATGCTCGCGCTGGAACATCTCTCACAGGGACTCTACCGCTATGGGTTGACGCCGCCGGAGGCGTTCATGGCGCCGGTGATCCGCCTGCCGGTGCCCGAGAATCCGAACCCGGAGTCGATCACCTACCAGGATTTTCGCGGCTTGCTCCTCGCGTTCTACGACGACCTGAGCAGCGCGGAAGCGACCCTGGCCAAGGTCCAATCGAGCGACGTGGCGATGGTGCTCGACCTGAAACAGGTCCGCTATGACGCCAACGGCGACGGCGCCAGCGGCGACGATGAACGTCTCATGGCTGTGGTGCAGCATCTGAGCGGTCTCGATGCCAGCGAGATGCCTGCCTCGCTGACGTTCGAATTCGACATCGGGGATGTCTACTGGCTGCGCGGATACGAGCATATCCTGATGGCGATCGATGATTTCTTTCTCGCCCATGACTGGCAGCAGAGTTTCGATGCCAGTTTCTTCCATTTCTTCCCGGCGATGCACTCGCCGCTACGGGACGCGCTCCCGCCGGCGGGCGATGTCGAGAACGACCAATACGGGCCGATTGCCGACCTCGTCTCGTTCGTGCACATCCCGTGGCCGGTGACCGAACCGGAGCGGATGGCGGAGGTGCGCGCCCATCTCGAGCAGACGATCGCCATGAGCCGGCAGAGCTGGCAGGCGATCGAGGCGGAAACCGACGACGACCGCGAGTGGATTCCGAGCGCAACGCAGACCAGCCCCTTCGCCAGTCTTCAGGTGACACCCGAACGCATCGCGGCCTGGTACAAGGCGCTGGACGAGGCCGAGGCGATCCTCGATGGCGACAAACTGGTTCCCCACTGGCGGTTCGAGCAGGGGGTCAACCTGCGCCGGTTCTTCGACGAACCCCAGACCTTCGATCTGGTGTTGCTGACGACTGGTCCCGGCGTGCTGCCCTATCTCGAAGACGGCCCGAAAACGAGTGCGGACGATTGGAACCAGGTACTCGCCGCGTTCGGGAACAGTTTCGGTCTCTTCGCGCTCTGGGTGAATTGACACAACGCGCCGACTTGCGCCCGGTTCTTCATGTCAGATCGGGCCGATCCATTTCGATGATCTGAACACGACGCTATCCTGAACGGGAGTTCTTCGCCTCCGCCTCTGCTTCTTGCGGCTCTGGCTGGCTATCTGGTTCATTCCGGAAAAGGAGTCCGCGCATGATCCCGTTCCGCCTCTTTGCCGCCACTGGTGACGCGGTTGCCCAGATCGATAGTCTCGATGGGGAGCGGGTGGTCGCCTCGCTCAACCTCGAAGGGCGGGGTGTGATGTGCGTGGCGGTCGATCCGCAGGACCCCGAGCGGATTTTCGCCGGAACGTTCGACCGTGGCGTCTACCGATCCCGCGATGGTGGCGATTCCTGGCAGTCGGTCGGCGCGGGGATGGCCGACGCGCGAGTGCTCTCTCTCGCGATTTCGCCCTGCCACGAGGTCGATGGCCGTTCCGTCGTCTATGCGGGGACGGAACCGAGCGCCTTGCTTCGCTCCGAAGACGATGGCGCGACCTGGCATCCTTCTCCCGCCCTGACCGCGCTGCCAAGCGCCGCGACCTGGTCCTTCCCGCCGCGGCCGTGGACGCACCACGTGCGCTGGATCGCATTGCATCCCACCGATCCGGGGACGATCTCTGTCGGGATCGAACTGGGTGGGGTGATGGTGACGAGGGATGGCGGCGCGACCTGGGAAGATCGCAAACCTGGCTCCCAGTTCGATGCCCACGCCATCGCCACGCATCCGGCGGCGCCGGAACGTGTCTACGAGGCGGCTGGGGGGGGAGTGGCGCTGTCGCAAGACGCCGGTCGGACCTGGTTCCCCACGGACGATGGCATGGACCGGCATTACGCATGGGGTCTCGCGGTCGATGCCGCTGATCCCGCTCTCTGGTATGTCTCGGCCAGTTTCAGCGCGCGGGAGGCGCATCGCGAACCGGGTGATGCTCAGGCGATGATCTATCGCAAGCGCGGCGATGCTCCATGGCAGGCACTGGGGGGCGAAGAAACCGGGTTGGAGCGGCCGTCGCCGGTGATGCCGTACGCTTTACTGGCGCCGCGTGGTCAGCCGAACGCGCTGATCGCCGGGATGAAGGACGGCACGGTGCTGCTCACGGCGGATGCCGGTGAGACCTGGCGGCGACTCGAGACCGGACTCGCGGGCATCCTCGCGCTGAGCGAGAGCGCTCGCGGTTGATGCCTCTGCCGACCAGGGAGTGTTCGCGTATCGCCCGCTGCAATCACCCGTACAGCGATGCAGGGGGGAGCGCCGTACAGTTTTTCGGGTAGCCAGCCGGTCGGGCCGGAGATCCACTCGGTGCGGGATGACCAGGAGGAGGTATTGGCATGAAGCGACGCGTTGCTCTGGCTGCCGTGGCACTGATCGCGCTCGCGGCGCCGTTCGCCACACCACGAGTATTGGCCCAGGAGACGACAAGAGACTGCGCGAGCGCGACCTGGCTGGAGCCGCTGCAAAAAGCGAGCGATAGCGCGTCGCAAGCCGCCCCGAACGACGCTCCGCCCTGGCTCGCGATGGAATTGACCGACGCCTGTTCCGGCACGACATTTTCGCTGGCGGACTTCGCCGGAAAGACCATCTACGTCGAGCCGATGGCGACGTGGTGCACCAACTGTCGCGCCCAACTGGGACGGGTCCGCGAAGCCTCGGCCCAGATACCGGAAGCGGAGCGCGACGATATCGTGTTGGTGGCGCTGAGCAGCGAAGTCGAGCTGCCGCGTGAAGACCTCGCGACGTACGCCGCCGAAACGGAATTCCCGATGATCTTCGCGGTAATGTCCGCGGACATGTTGCGGGCGATGGTCGACGATCTCGGCCAGGAAATTGCCGTTCCTCCGGCGATGCCCCATTTCACCATTGCGCCAGATGGCACGGTGAGTGATATCGCCACCGGAGAGGAATCGCCGGAGGCATTGCTGGCGCGATTTGCCGCGCTCGAGGTGGACACCGCCTCGTGAACACGTATGTTGGCGCGTTTCTGCTCGGGAACGCGGCCATCCTGGGCAACGTCTGCATGCTGCCCCTCTATCCCGGGCTGATCGCCTTTCTCGCCAGCAGCACACGAGCCGAACGGCCGCGACTTGGCGGAACCCTCCTCGGCGCAGCCGTTCTGGCGGGCGTGCTGATCACGATGGTCGCACTCGGCTTTGTGCTGTTCGCGCTTGGCCAATCGTTCAGTCGGATCCTGCCCTGGCTGTTGCCGCTGAGTTACGGCGTGGTGCTGGTTCTGGGCGTGGCGATGCTGCTCGGCCGGAATCCCTTCGCCTGGATGGCGACCGGTCATGCCCCCGTGCTGGGCAACCCCTACGCTGGCGCGTTTGTCTACGGCGGACTGCTGGCGCCGATGACGCTCCCCTGTACCGGGCCGGTGATCATCAGCGCGTTCGTCCTCGGGGTTGGCAGCGCGGCGGCGCTCGGTCAGAGCCTCGGCTACTTCCTGGCGTTCGGACTCGGGTTCGGCTGGCCGCTGGTGGTGCTGCCGCTGATCGCGACGCCGATGCAACGCGGAATCACCCGCTGGCTGGCCGGGAACTCGCTCCTGATAGGCCGGGTCGCCGGCGCGGTGATGATCGGGATCGCGGCGTTCGGGCTGTGGGTCGATATCCTGCCGAATCTCTAGGTCAGGATGTCTGGTCAGACGAAGAAGTCGGCGATCGGGGCGGAGAAATCGGGAAGGACCTCGCCGCCATCGATGGTCATGGTGTCGTCGAGCGTGACCGCGTTTGCGTCGGGGCGGAAGATGGTCACCGTTCTCGAATCTGGATCGACGACCCACACCACGCGCACCCCCGCCTGGAGATAGAGCGCCACCTTCCCCAGCAGATCGCCGTAGCGATCCGACGGGGACCGCACCTCCACGGCGAGATCGGGCGCGAGGCGCGGAAAGCGCTTGCGGGCTTCGCCCTGTGGCGCGCGCGCGGCCGTGACGAAGGCCACGTCCGGCGCCAGCACCGTCTGCCGATCGGGGAAGATGACAAACCCGCCCTCCGCGCCATAGACGCGTCCGAGCCGGCCGGCCCGGACGTGGTTGTAGAGCAACGAACTGACCGCCACGCCAATGCTGGAGGATTCGTCAGCGGCAGGGGTCACTTCAACTAACTCTCCATCAACTAACTCCCACATGCCGTCCGGCGGCGCGGCTTCGATCTCCTCGACAGTGAATTGGCGGGTGGCAACCATGGGTCGGTCCTTGGTGATCGGCTGGCGTACGAGCCGGAACGAATTCGGTGATGATGGGTCCGCTGCACGTGACAACGACAGTTCAGGTAGCGTAGCATTCGCACCGCGCCGATTGATGCGGTCATTACACCGCTTGGCAGCGTTTGCATGTGCCGCCTCGTCTGCGTGAGGCGCTTTTCCCGGGAAGGAGGCCGCGATGAGTGAGCTTGTCTGCCAGCACCCATTGTCGATTGCCTCCGACGGGCCTATTCCCTAGCACTACCAGTCCTGCAATCAGACCACGTCGCGTCCTGAGCCACTGGCTCGGACGGTTCGGGGTTGGTCCTGCCCGGACTCACGAACGCTCCGTCGGAGGAAGCGAAATTCGCCTTCTCGTTCAGGAGCATGGTCTTGATTCACCTTTCCGAACTCGGGTTCCAGCCGTTTTTCGCCAACCAGTTCGACCGCTTCGATCGCCCCGATCTCGTTCCGGCGAGGATCGCCGCGGATGGACCGGGTATCTATCACCTGCTCGGTTGCCGGACCACCCTGGGTGAGGTGTCCGGCCGCCTGCGGCAGCGCGCGCGGTTGGCCGTCGGCGACTGGGTCGCCGTCGATGACCGCCACGACCGCGCGGTCATTCATCATCTTCTTGACCGGCGGACGCTGATGCAGCGCCGCGCCGCCGATTCCGATACCGACGTCCAGGTCATTGCCGCCAATCTCGATGTGGTCTTCGTGGTCACCTCGGCCAACCGCGATTTCAATCCGCGCCGGATCGAGCGCTATCTCACCGCCGTCTGGGAGAGTGGCGCGCGCCCGGTGGTGATCTTGAACAAGATCGATCTGGTGAGCGAGTCCGCGCCGCTGATCGCCGCTCTGGAAGGGGTGGCGCTGGGGGTTCCGGTGCTGCCGGTCAGCGCCGCGCTCGGGACCGGCCTCGAGTCACTGCGACAGGCGATTGGACCGGGGCTGACGGTTGGCTTCGTCGGTTCGTCCGGCGTCGGCAAGTCGTCGCTCGTCAACCGCCTGCTCGGTGAGGAATTGCAGGTCGTGAACGCCATTCGCGAGGATGACGCGCGCGGCCGCCACACGACGACGCGGCGGGAACTGCGCCTGCTTCCCGGTGGCGGTCTGTTGCTCGATACCCCGGGGATGCGCGAACTGGGGCTGACGGACGATGGCAGCGGTCTGGCGGCGACGTTCGCCGATATCGAAGCGGCGGCGGAAGGCTGCCGTTTCCGCGACTGCCGGCACGAGGGCGAACCTGGTTGCGCGGTGGAGGAGGCGCTCGTGTCCGGCGAGATCGACCATGACCGGTGGACGAATTACCGCAAGTTGCAGCGGGAGATCGCCGCGGCGGAGGCGCGGCGCGATCCCGTGCTTGCTGCCGAGCAGCGGCGCCGCTGGAAAGTGATCAACAAGTCACTGCGCGATCACCCCAAGTTGAGCCATCAGCGGTGAGGCCGCAATAGGTCGCTGGGTGCCAGCATGGGGACCCAGATGCAGTCGGATAGCGAGCGCCTGGGATCAGACCTCAGTGGCGTCCCGGGCGTCGATCTTGGGTCGGGGGGGCGGCGGACCAGCGGGCGGCAGCGGGACTGCCGGACGGGTTGGCGCGGCTGGCGCGGCTGGTTCCGGGCCCCGCTTCCTGGCCTTGTCGCCGTAGCGCATCGGCGCGGCGGCGAAGGCGACCATCGCGCCGATGACGAGGAGAATGCCGACAACGTTGCCGAGTGTTCCGCCGATGCCGACGGTGAAGAGGACAAGCCCGACCAGAAACATCACTCCGGTCAGGATCCACCACCACTTCGGGGTGCCCAGGAACATCGTGCGCGCTCCTCGGTCTTGACTCGTCGCTCAGCAGTTGAACAGTTGGTAAGAGACATGCGCGTCGACACAGGCGGCCACCGCGCGACGGATCAGGGCTTCGAGGGGGCGCGCCGTTCGCCCCTGGCTAGCGGTTATCGCCACGCTTCGTGGCTCCGCTCACCACGCGCGCCATGGCCCGCAGTTTCGCAATCTGACCCGCGGTGGTGATGATCGGCCGAACCGCTTCTTCCGAGACGAACTCGGTCGTGCCTTTGATCCGCCTGGCCGTTTGGGTCACTTCCGCGAGCAGGGGAATGACCTGATCCTTGAGCACCATGATCAGGAAAATCAACGCGGCGGCAATGCCGGCGAGGATGAGCGTCACCAGCACCAACTGGAACGTGAGAAAGATGACGGCGATGTCCCGGATCCGCTCCAGTGGCGCCTGGTCCGCACCACCGAGTTGATAGAGTCCCCAGAAGAGCGCGACGGTGATGATCCCGACAATCAGAATAGCGAGCGCCGCCCACCATTTCCAACGGCTCGTATCGGGACCGGTCTCTTCCATTGCCGCGCGCGACTCCCCGGGAGATGTGCCACTCGGATCGTTGACAGGCATCCTAGCATGAGTGGAGGGATTGAGAGCGGACGGAAGGTTCACCATCCGTGCGCGCAACTCGTTGCTGGCAAGCCGTGCGTTACGTCGCGAACACGAACGTGAGTTCAGGATTGGGAAAAAGCATGACCTACAGCCCGCTCTCGCTCGTGCGCACGGCAAGAATCGTGCCACCTCCCAGCACTTCGTCCCCCTGATAGAGGACCAGCGCCTGACCAGGAGAGGCTACCGGTCCTTCCGTCGGGAAGCGAACCGTGACCGTGCCGCCGCCCCGAGCGTCCGGGACGACCGTGCTGGGGACCGCCGCGCCGCGATAGCGCACCATGGCATCGGCGGCGAACGGCGTCGCCGGCCAGTTGCCACTGGTAAAACTGACTCGCTCCACCTGGATTTCCCGTGCCGAGGCTTCCGCGCGCGTTCCGGCGACCACACGGTTGGTGGTCGGTTCCAGCCGAATCACGTACAGCGGTTCGCCCGCGGCGATGCCGAGACCGCGCCGCTGCCCGACCGTGTGGTGAACCAGTCCGCGATGCTCGCCCAGGACCTCTCCGGCCTGATTGACGACCTCGCCCGGTTCCGTCACATCCGGGCGGCGGGCGGCGACGAAATCGGCATACGAGCGATTCCCGACGAAGCAGATTTCCTGGCTCTCCGCCTTCTCCGCCACGGGGAGATCGAAGGCGCGGGCGAGCGCGCGGGTTTCGGTCTTGTGCAAACCGCCGAGCGGAAAGTGGAGAAACCCGAGTTGCTCCTGCGTCAGCGTGTAGAGGACATAACTCTGATCCTTGCGCGGATCGACCGCGCGCCGCAGCCGGTGCGGCGCGCCTGTCGCCGGGTCGCCACGTTCGATGCGGGCGTAGTGACCGGTCGCCAGGCAATCGGCGCCGATCGCTCGCGCCCGTTCCACCAGGTGCCGGAACTTGACGTGCCGGTTGCATTCCAGGCAGGGGTTCGGCGTCCGCCCGGCGGCGTACTCATCGACGAACCGCTGGACTACCGCCTCGCGGAACTCGCTCTCCATGTTGAGGGCATAGAAGGGAATGCCGATGCGGGCGCACGTCATCCGCGCGTCATCCAGCGCGGGGATGCCACAGCAGGGATTGGCGCGGTGGTCGGGATCGTCCGGCGAGAAAAGTCGGAGATTGATGCCGACCACGCGGTAGCCGCGCTCGCGCATGATCAGTGCGGTGACGGCGCTGTCGACGCCGCCGCTCATCGCGACGACGCAGGTCTTGCCTGCACCGTCCCGCGCGCCAACGCGCGCGGGTGAGAGGAGGTCGTCGACGGAGAGGGTATCGCTCCGCTCAGAATGCGCTGACGGCTGCGCCTCCTCAGGAGGTGTCGCTGCGCTCAGGGGAAGAATGGGGTGAAGGCGCATAAAGGTATCGGCTATCAGCTCTCGGATCTGTCTCGTCGGCTCTTGCCGACTTGCCGACTTGCCGTCTCGGCTGATAGCCGATTCACCGTCTCCGTTCTAGATCTTGTCCGCCCGCAGCACCCAGCGCTGCAGGTACTCCTGGCCGTTGAAATCACCGCCACAGGTAATCAGTGTCAGAGTTTCCTGCCCGGTATCGCCGACGATATCGCGCTGGATGACTTCCGGCGTCAGTTCATTGGCTACGTCGAACAACCGGGACCACTCGACGGCGTATTCCATGACCTCGCCGTTCTCACCGATGATGCGCAGGATGTCGCCAGGTTGCAGCGACGGCACGCCCTGGAAAATGGCTGGGCCGACATCCCAGTAATCGACGTGACCGGCCATCACCACGTTGCCGCCCTCACCGACCTTGCCGAGCGGGGCGTACCAGGAGACGACCCAGGGACCGCTCGGGTCACGCATCACGCCATTGTCGATGTACCCGGTTTCGATTGGCGCGTCGAGTCCGATGCTGTCGACCTGCAATTCAACCGGCACGAAGCCGGCGGGCTTTTCGACGCGGACGCGCGTGCCGGCCAATACGACCGGACCCGGACGGCGGGCGCCGGTGGTCGGCACCTCGGAAAGCGCGATCTTGCTGTCGGGTTGGTCCGATTCCTGTGCGGCGACGCCCGCCAGCGGCAGGATCAGGCTCAACAGGAGCGCGAGCGCCACCAGCAGGCCGATGATCCGGGCGATCCCCGTCAGCCGTTGTTCCCCTCTCATAGTGCGCGATCGACCTCCAGGGCGGGCATGAAGACATCAGTCTCTGCGATTCCGCGACAAGCGCCGCTCACGCGGGAGCGGCGCGACCAATCATACAACGCACCCTGGGGCGAAAAGGGTTCGTCATGGAGGCGAGGAGGCGAGAAGTCGAGGAGGCGAGGAGGTGAGACGGCGAGGAGTCGAAGAGGCGAGACGGCGAGACGGCAAGATGACAAGATGTCGAGACGGCGGGGAGTCAGGCGATCGTAACGCAGCGCCGCGGCGCACAAACGGCTAATCTGATAGCCGACACCCGATACCCGACACCTGACACCCGATACCCGATAGCGGAGGATCACGATGGATCGCGAAGGGCTTGTTGGCACCCGGATGCTGGAGCGGGAAGCCCAGTTGCCGTCGTCCAAGATGAAGGAGATGCTCCAGATCAACCTGGAGCATGGACTGGAATCGGCCGCCAGCATCCAGGACCGCACCATTCCCCTCTTCAACCGCACCGGCTGGCGTTTCAGCCACTCCGGCACCTTCGCCTCGCGGCCGTTTCTCGCTGATATGCGCGAACTGGGCAATCAGGACGTGGCCATCGTCGGCGCGCCGTTCGACGGCGGCACCACCTTTCGCTCCGGTACCCGTTTCGGGCCGCAGTCGATGCGCGCCATCTCCGGGCTGGGGAGCGGCTACAACTTCGAGACCGGGGTCGATCTCTGGGAATCGCTCGATATGGTCGATGTCGGGGATATCTCGGTGATCCCCGCCAACATCGAAAAGACGTTCGATCAGATCGACAAGGCGATCGGCTACATCCACGAGCGCGGCGTCTTCCCGATCGTGCTGGGCGGCGATCACTCCATCGGCTATCCAGACGTGCGCGGGATCGCGCCGCAGATCGACGGCAATGTCGGGATCATCCACTTCGACCGCCACTCCGACCTCTCCGAGTACAACCTCGACGAGCGGATGCATGGCACGCCGTTTTTCCATGCGACCAACATTCCGAACGCTCCTGCCACGAACCTGGTCCAAGTCGGCATCGGTGGCTGGACCGGCAGCCGGGCGGGGGTCAAGGTGGCACGTGACCGGCGCGCGACGGTGATCACCATGACCGATGTCGAGCGGTGGGGGATCGAGCGCATCTGCGAAATGGCGCTGGAGATCGCCTGGAAGAACGCGAAGGCCGTCTTCCTCTCCTTCGATATCGACTGCGTCGATCCCGGTTTCGCGCCTGGCACCGGCACGCCGGAAGCGGGCGGCTTCACCCCGCGCGAGGTCTTCCGGATGCTCGATATTGTCACCCGCGAGGGACTGGTCGGGATGGAAGTAGTCGAGGTGGCGCCGCAGTACGATGTCGGCGATATCACCTCCCTGCTCGGGGTGCGGGTGATCAACAACGTCCTCGGCATCCTGGTCGAGGAAGGAAAACTTGGCACCCGTCCGGACAACACGATCAAATCTGAACCCGCCGTGGAAGACGCGGTCGCGGATGAGGGGATGGTCGGAGGGTAAGTCATTTCGGCCAAGGTCGAACTGGGATCGCCCATATCAACGATGTTATCATGCCGTGGCGAGTAACAGTCCTTTCGGCAGCGGAGGAGGAGTTGCTGGCCCTGCCCGCAGCGGAGCAGGTTGCCATCGGTCACGCCATTGACAAGCTGATGCTGCTTGGTGATCGACTTGGCGCTCCGCACAGCTCAGCGATTCGAGGCACGAGCGAGACCCTGCGCGAACTCCGTCCGCGGTCCGGTCGCAGCCGGTGGCGCGCACTGTACCGGCGAGTCGGAGATCAGTTTGTGATCGCCGCGATATGCCCGGAAGCCGCGGTTGATCCATCCCGATTTCGCCGAGCGGTTGGAGTTGCTCTCGCACGACTTGGCTCGTTGCCGGCGACGATCGATCCCGATGCCCGGGGGTGACTTGCGGACATGACTGAACTGGTTCCCTACGAGCAGGTATTGGAGCGACAGCTCCGGAATCCGGAATTCCGCGCGGAATGGGAACGGCTGGCCCCCGCCCGCGCCGTGGCAAATCGTCTCGTTCTGTATCGGGCGGAGCAGAACCTGAGTCAGGCGGCACTCGGGCGACGGCTCGGGTTATCTCAACCGGCGGTTGCACGTTTGGAGGCCGCCGATCACCTTCCATCCCTCGATACTCTCGTGCGCATCGCGGAACGCCTGGGGCTGGAGATCGTGGTTGAGATCGTGCCTCCCGCGCGCCACCAGAACGGGCACGAGAGGGGGCTTCCCCCTGCGGTCACCACGCACGCCAGCACTTCCGGCGGCGCGGAACTGACGGTGGCGATCCGCTAGCGGTCGTCAAGGAGTCGCACGCCAGCGGTCCGCCAAGGCTGTTGCTCATCTATCGCCTGTCGGGGTCGGTACCGGAAATCGGTGCTTGGGTCGATGTGGAGTCCCCGCGATATCATCAACGCGAGAACGAGAGTCGCTATCAGTTGCCGCGATCCGCCGTTGCCGCACCGCGGTCAATGGGTGGGTCGCCACCCCAATGAGCCACCGGGACGATGATGGACACCACGCAGCAAAATCGAATTGCCGATTTCATCTGGAGCATCGCCGACGACGTCCTGCGCGACGTCCACGTGCGTGGCAAGTACCGCGACGTGATCCTGCCGATGACGGTCATCCGGCGCCTCGATATTGTCCTCGAGCCGACCAAGGACGAGGTCCTCGCGATGAAGCGCCGGCGCGACGACATCGGCGTCGCCAATCAGGACGGTGCGCTGCGCCACGCCGCCAGGCAGCCGTTCTACAACACGTCGCCCTTCACGCTGCGCGGTCTGCTCGGGCAGCCGAAACAACTCCGCGCCAACTTCGAAGCCTACCTCGATGGCTTTTCACCATTCAGCGCCACCTATCAGGCGCCGCTGATTCCGTAGGTTCACCTCGTCCAGAACGAGCCGCTGAACGTCGGTTCCCGTCCGCTCCGACTATTGCGTCGGCACTTTCGTATACCAAAAGCGGCACCAACGGCACGCCACGTGCGTTGGAGAGGGTGTGGGCCTGCTGCATCGGCCCGCGAAGGAGGTCTTCGTCATGCTCGATCCGACGACTGTCACCCGCGATCGCCTCGAGGAGAAGGGCCGCTGGGGCTCGTACGTCGATGACCATGGCAACGATCCCACCCGAGGGACCGAAACCGGGAGCGCCAACCGCTGGGTGCCATGGCTCGTGCTGTTGGTCATTGCCGCTGTCGTCGTCGCCTTCCTGGTGGCGAATCCGCTCTGATCCCGCGCGCTCCTGCGCCCCGCCAGACAGAGCCGCCGTGTGACGTACCCGCACTGGCATTGTTCCTGCGATTGAGTTCCGATGAGCACACTCGTTCAGGAGCAATGCCGTGCTAACCGACAATCAGCCCGAACGCGCCGCGCAGAGCGAGCGCACCAATCAGGCCTTTCAACCGGCGGAAACCGTGCGCGACTCGCGAGTCGGGACGCGGATGATCGTGCCGATCGTGGTCGTCGTGATCGGTCTCGTGGTGCTGATCGCCCTGTTCATGGTC
This sequence comes from Thermomicrobiales bacterium, assembly GCA_046328335.1. Classification (GTDB taxonomy): domain Bacteria; phylum Chloroflexota; class Chloroflexia; order Thermomicrobiales; family UBA6265; genus JACCXM01. The sequence continues at coordinate 115,737 of JAXLWU010000011.1, read as the reverse complement.
CCGCGCTAGAGGAGAGGCTGACATCATGACCGAACCAACGCCCGGCCGCCCGACGGCAATCAGCAAGGATCCGATCGGCGTCGATCCGATCGGCAACGATCCGCTCGATCTCTCTGGCGCGCCTCCCCTCAAACATAGCGACGGGCCGAACCGGACCGCGTTCGGCTGGATCTCCACCGCCACCGGTGTCTTCACGGCGGCGGTGGTGCTTGGCGCGATCATGGTCATCGTGATCGTCGTCTTCGCCATGGGACAGTAATCGGGAGAACGCCGCGTCCCGCGGCAACTATCTACATAACCGATTCGCTGCTATACTGCGAAAGCAAAGACAGCCCGTGCCGCTTGTGCACGGGCTGCTCCATGTGCAGGTGAACGATCGCCACGTTTGCCTGCGCGCCACGAATCGAGCATCTGGCTCATGAATGACAAGGACCACGCACGTTCCATGGTAACCACACTCCCGATGTCCGATGTCCAACTTCCGACTTCCGACCCGTTGCTGCTGCGCAACGTGGCGATCATCGCTCACGTCGATCACGGCAAGACCACGCTCGTCGATGGCCTGCTGAAGCAGTCGAACGTCTTCCGCGATCCCGCCGCGGCGGGGAGTCTGATCCTCGATTCCAACGACCTGGAACGGGAGCGGGGGATCACCATCCTGGCCAAGAACACCGCCGTCACCTACGCCGGGATCAAGATCAACATCATCGATACCCCCGGCCACGCCGATTTCGGAGGTGAAGTCGAGCGCGTCCTGAACATGGCGGACGGCTGCCTGCTGCTGGTCGATGCGGTCGAAGGACCGATGCCGCAGACGCGGACGGTGCTGGCGCGGGCGCTGGAGCGGGGTCTGCGGCCGATCGTGGTCATCAACAAGATCGACCGCCCGGCGGCGCGTATCGACGAGGCGATCGAGCGGCTGCACGATCTCTTTCTGGAACTGGCGACCGACCCCGATCAACTCGAATTTCCGGTGCTCTATGCCATCGCCCGCGAGGGGCGTGCCGGTTTATCGCCCGACGTCGCCGATCTCGCGCCCGATTTGCGCCCCCTCTTCGAGACGATCGTGAGCGAAGTTCCGCCGCCGGCGGTCGATCCCGAGGGACCGGCGCAGATGCTGATCGCCTCGCTCGATTACGACCCGCACCGCGGACGCATCGCCATCGGCCGCGTGCAGCGCGGCACGATCCGGGCCGGGGATACCCTGGTCCAGATTTCACCGAACGCGGAAGACTCCCGGCAGAAGATCTCGGCGCTCTCCGTCTTCGACGGTCTGAAGCGGGTCGAAGTGCCCGCGGTCAATGCGGGGGAGATTGTGGCGCTAGCCGGGTTTGCCGATGCCCGCATCGGCGCCACGCTGGCTGATCCGGAATCACCGGACGCTTTACCGGTCATCGATGTCGAGGAACCGACGCTCCGCCTGACGTTCGGGGTCAACACCTCCCCCTTCTCTGGAAAGGAAGGGCAGTATTCGACCTCGCGCCAACTCAAGGAGCGGCTCGATCGCGAGTTGGAGACCAATCTCTCGCTCCGAGTCGAACCAACGATCCAGCCAGACGTGTTCGCCGTCTCCGGGCGGGGTGAACTTCATCTCTCGGTGCTGATCGAGACGATGCGGCGGGAAGGGTACGAGTTCCAGGTCTCGCGGCCGGAAGTCATCACCCGCGACATCGATGGGGTGCGGCACGAACCGATCGAGGAACTCGTGATCGACACGACCGAAGAGTTCGTCGGCACGGTGAGCGATCTTGTCGGAGGCCGCCGGGCGCGGCTGACGGACATGGTGAACGATGGCCGCGGCGCGGTGCGCATGCAGTACCACATTCCCACCCGCGGGCTGATTGGGCTGCGCAATGCGTTCCTCACCGCCACCCGCGGCAACGGCGTGCTTGCCTCGCGCCTCATCGGCTACGAACCGTGGCAGGGCCCGATCCAGACCAGCCGTTCCGGGGCGCTGGTGGCGACCGAGACCGGCGTGGCGCTGAGTCACGGTCTGGCCAATGCGCAGGAGCGCGGCGCAACGTTCATCGAGCCGCAGACGCAGGTCTACGAGGGCATGATCGTCGGGCAGCACCCACGCCAGGGCGATCTGCCAGTTAACGTCTGCCGCGCCAAGAAGCTGACAAACATGCGCGCCTCGACCAAGGACATCGCCGTCGGACTGACCCCGCCGGTTGTTCTCTCCCTGGAGCAGGCGCTCGACTTCCTCGCCGATGACGAACTGCTGGAGGTCACGCCCAAAGGCTGGAGGCTGCGCAAGCGCTACCTCACCGCTGACGAGCGCGCCAAGGACCGCAAGCGGGGCCAGATGCAGGCGGCGGCGCGGGGGTAATGGGCGACTGCGCTCCGCCGTGCGTCGTCCCCGGCGGCACAATGCGGGACGTTCGCCCCGTCGGGCAGAACTAGATCTGCGTCACCGTCAGTTCCCACTCGATGTGCGTGTCCGAATCGCTCTTGCGCTTCAGACTGAGTCGCGGCACGACCAGCACATGTGTCTCGCCGAAATCGTAGCCCTGCTCGCGGATGCGAATGCTGCCCGTCTTGCCGGCCGCGGGATCGAGATTCTGGCCCCCGCTCACGCTCCCCGTAGGGAGCCAGAAGGGGAGATTGCGCACGTCGGCGTAGATGTCCTCCGAAAGGATGACATGCCTGATCAAGACGCCAACCCGAAAGCGATCGGGGGCATAGCGGAACGATTCGCCGGTGGCGAGGGTGCGCTCGATGCTGGCCACCGGGGGACCATACGTATCGAGGCCCGTCTTGATCCGGTAGTAGAAGGTGCAATGCAGCGTGATCGGGGGTAGCGGCCGCGCATCGATGTTGACGACGGTCAGCGCCGAGGACCGGAACGGCCCGCTGCCTCTGGGAGCACCGTCGCCGTGCTTGTCTTTGTCCTTCCTGTCGCCGTGGATGCGGTGACGATGGCGGCCCTTGTGGTCCTTGCCCCGCCGTCCACCGATGGTGCCGTCGAGGACGCCGCCGCGCGCCCTGGTTTCCTCCGTCCCCTCTGGCAGGAACAGCTCACAGATCGCCAGAGCGAAGCCGCCCGTGGCCGCACGGAGGAGCCGGCGCCGCGTCGTATCCGCGTTCGTGTCCGTTTCGAGACCGTGCCGCTCGTCGTCAGTCATCTTCTCTCCCACGCCTTGGCGGCCCTTGCGACCACAAGCCAGATCTACCCGCGAATCTAGCGGTAGGCGCGCCGGTGCGCCCCGGTAAAAGATGCTGGGATGTATGCGGGGTTTGCTGCCTACCATGAGCAGACAGGCTGTCCGCCGTGTCCGCCGTGTCCGCTAGAGCGGGTCGCGGAAGCAATGAAGGACGTGCGCGCCCACAGCATTGCCTTGCCGACGTTGGATCGAGGATTGGCCTGACCCCGCCGGGGACTTGCTGGCCGGCCAACGAGGCGTCGATCGTGGGCAGCATCTGTGGCTGCCGTGATGGGTTGTGCGTGCTGCAGCGCGTGAGTCCAAATGTGAGGTACACGACACGCTGCTATGATCCGCGCCATTGCGACCGAGCGTCGCGATCAGACAGCCCGGGAGGGTGGTGTGGACAGCAATCGTTTCGACCTTCTCGCACGCCATCTCCACCTCCATGCGACCCGCCGCGCGACTGTCCACAATGGTCTTGGACTCGCCGCCGTCAGCATGTTGGCGGCTTGGCGCGCAACCGAGGCGGCGTGTAGGCAGCAGGGGGCGATCTGCAAGAAACCCGCCAATTGCTGTACCGACGTCTGCCAGAAATTTGGCAAGAAGAAAAAGTGCTGGTGCAAGCGCCTCGGCGAACCATGCGCGAAGACCGCCAACTGTTGCAGCGTGCCCTTCTTGTTCTGTGAACGTGTTGGCAGCGAACGGGTCTGCTGCCTGGGTGACGGCGACCGATGCAGTGCCAATAGTCAGTGTTGTGATCCGATGACCTGCGATTCCGGGCTATGCGTCCAATGCCATAGTGTCGGGGAGCCGTGCGGGGAAGTGGACTGCTGCTCTGATCTGACATGTGATGCCGGAACCTGCATCGATCTCGATGGCGAGGGGTAGCCCCGAACCCGACGCCTGAGTTCGGGAGCCGCGGCAGGCATGGATCGTCTCAGCGCGGGATGCGTTCGCTGCTGCGCCACCCTCTGGGCCGAGCGACCGATTGCCGGGGGAGTGGCGCCGCTCACAGTGCAGTCCCTCTCCATCGATTTTCGTTCGATCGTTCCCCGAAGCGACGACGCTGGTCATGCGGCGAACGGTGGCGCGCATGACCGTCGCTCCAGGCGTGGCGAGCCGATCGCTACAGTGTGTCACCGACGCTGATTCGACCGTGCGGCAAGGAGCAACAGCATGGATTCAGGTCGGCGCAAGCACGGGCGAATCACCAACGACGAGATGAGGCTGCCAGTGGACGATCTCGGATTTGGCGATCGCGTGGCGGATCGGGCGACGGCCGTCATCGGCTCGTGGCGATTCATTCTCACGCTCTTCGCGGCGCTCGTGCTCTGGATGATCGTCAATACCGTGGCCTGGATTGCGCACTGGGACCCCTATCCGTTCATTTTTCTCAATCTGGTGCTCTCGTTTCAGGGCGCCTTCGCCGCGCCGGTCATCCTGATGAGTCAGAACCGGCAGGAGGAGCGCGACCGCGAGGCGGAACGCCAGGACCACCTCGTGAATCTGCGCGCGGAGCGGGAGATCACCACCATGCTGGAACGGATCGAAGCGCTCTCGCGCACCTATCAGGACGACATCGTCGCCATCCGGAGCGAACAGCGAGAGATGCAGGCGCGGCTCGATGCGCTGCTCGCCACGCTGACGGACAGCATCCAGGAACGCGATCGCGCGCTATGAGTGGGTGGTCCTCCGCGCGGGGACTAACCTGCCAGCCGCACCGACTCGGCGAGGGTGCGGCCAAGAACATGCTCCGGACCCGCTCCGCCTTCGTCCGTCAGGACGCGGATCCGTACCGGGCCCTCGAACGGCAGATGCTCGAGCACGGCAACGCGCACGCCGGGGACGATGCCGAGCGAGCCGAGATAGCGCAGTTGCTCCGGATCGTGGTCGGAAACCCGGCTGATCCGTCCTTCCGCTCCCGCCGGGGTTTGCAACAGCGTCGGATCGGGGGCAAGTTCCGCGCCATCGCGCGGAATCGGGTCGCCGTGCGGATCGGTCTTCGGGAAACCGAGCAGCGAATCGAGGCGGGCTTCGAGGCGGCCGGAGAGATGATGCTCCAGCCGTTCCGCCTCGTCGTGAATCTCGTCCCAGCCGAGCCCGACGGCTTCGGCAAGATAGGTTTCGAGCAACCGGTGGCGGCGGACCACGTCGACGGCGACCCGCTCTCCTTCCGGCGTCAGCGTCACCCCGTGATACGGGGCATGGCTGACCAGGCCGAGGTCGTGCAGGCGTTTCGCCATGTTGGTGGCGGAGGAAGCGGCCACCCCGAGGGCATCGGCCAATTGCTGCGTCGCGACGGGACCGGTGTGACCGAGCCGGTAGACCGCCTTCAGATAGTCTTCCATGGCCGGCGTTACCGCGGCCATCTGGCTCGCCGTGAGGGGTTCATCGCTCATGCCTGGCTCCCGGCTCAGGCTGCTACCAATAGCGCCGTCGCATACATCAATGCTACTCCCGTGGCAGCGCCCGCGAAAGTCGCCCAGGTCAGCGCTGGCTCGCCGGAGCGCGCCTGCGATCGGGTGATCAACCGGGTCACTTCGACGATCACCTGCAAAATCGCGCCGATGCCGATCGCCAGGAAGACGGTTGTCCAGAACGGTGAGTAGACGAAGGCGCCGATCCAGGTGCCGACAATCGCCGGGGCGCCGGCGACGACGGCCAACCCCACGAAATGGCGCAGTGCTGGCCGGTGGCGGACGAGCGGCGCGGCAATGCCCACGCCTTCGGTGACGTTGTGCAGCGTGAAGCCGAGCACGAGAAAGACGCCGAGCGCGGCCTCTCCCAGGGCGAAGGCGGCGCCGATTGCCAATCCCTCGCCCAGATTGTGGAGACCGATGCCAAGGGCGATCTCGTAGGCGAGGGTCAACGCACCGCGTTCCGCACTCCGTTCCTCGCTCGTGTGACGCTGTCGCAGGGAGTGACCGATGACCATCAGCAACCCCATCGTCAAGAGCGCCACCAATGGCACGAGGACCACCGCGTCGAGGGCGCCAACGGTGGCGGCAGCGGTCTCCTGCGCCGCGTCCCACATGTCCACGACGAGAAAGCCAAGCAACCCGACGGTAAGGGCGAGGACAAAGTTCATGCCGCTCCGGCCCAGGCGGCGCAGGAACGGATACCAGAGCAAGCCCAACGCTACCGGGACGATTCCGACATAGAGACCGACCAGCGCGAAGCGCAGTACGCTCTCGCGATCCGGTTGCGGACTTTGGACCGCCACCGGCACGTCGGCCGTAAACAGGACGCCGGTCGAACTCACCAGACCGATGGCATGGCCCTCGCCGCTGACCCAGGGATACGGAATGGACACGGTTGCCGCGTTGAGCCGATCGAGCGGCCCCGCTGGCGTCTGCGTGAACTGCCAGTAAGCATCATCGACCATCACCTGGGCGATGGTGATCGGATCCGGCCCCCCGTTCACGACCTCCAGTTCGATCAGACCCGGCGCTGGCAGCACCACACGCTGCACGCTCAACGTCTCGATAGGTGGCGTCGCGCGCTTGCCGAACCCGCCGTTCGTGCGGAGGATGAACGCCAGCACCAGCGCAAGCAGCAGGAGTGGCACGAGGGCCCACAGGAGCGAGGTCCGGGTCAGGGTTGTCCGCTCCGGCTGCGCCCGGTTGCCGATGGCCGCGCCTGGGTCACTGGCGGCGTTAGCGGACATCGAACACCCCCATCCAGCCCAGTTCGGCGAATTCGGAGACATGGGCGTGGAACATGTACAGGCCCGGTTCGTGGTCTCGATAGGAAAACTCCAGAATGCCGCGCTGCCCTTGCGCCTGCATGATGGTGTCGACGTCGCGCAGCGTCGGTTCGAGTCGCGTTCCGGGGTCGTAGTAGTCAAAGAAGTTGGCATGGAGATGGAACGTGTTGATGAGATCGAACTCGGTGATGTTGACCAGATAGATTCGCACGGGACGGCTGCGATCGATCGGAATAGGGTGACGCATGTAATGGAAGGCAACGGTATTGACGGCGTAGACCTCGTTTGCGGCATCGAAGGTGGTGTCGAAGGCGTTCATCACCATGACGAACTCCTGCCACACCGCCGATTCGGGGAAGTCCGGGTGCCGGACTTTGGCCGCGTCACCATGCTTCGCGGGGTCAGGATTGACGATATAGGCGCCGTAGAGGCCCTTGTGGATGTGCCGTTTCAATGGCGTGGAGTGACAGTGATAGAGGTGACAGCCAAAGGGCTTGGCTTCGAACTCGTAGGTGAATGTCTCACCGGTCTGGATATCGCCCCGGCCGATTCCGCTCACGCCGTCCATCGCGGCACTGTGGATGCCGTGAAAGTGCATGGTGTGGGGATGGGAACCGGCATTGGTGAAGTGAATGCGGAGCCGCTCGCCCTCGTTGGCGCGGAGGGTCGGGCCCGGCACCTGCCCGTTGTAGGTCCAGGCCGGGAAGAAGATGCCCGGGGCGATTTCGATCTCCTTGTCATAGGCGACGATCTCCCATTCGCGAACGATGGTGCCGTCCGCCATCCGGGTTGCCTCGCCATAGTCGAATGCGCCGACGAGGACGGAGGGATCGAACCCGAGGCGCTCGATGTCGACATCGCCGACGGTCATCGCTCCGGGGTGGACGGAGTGATCGGTCAGCAGCGGATTGTCCGCCGTCTGAGCGTGAACCTGGCCGGGATGGGGGCCGTGCGTTCCACCAATCAGCGGCAGGACCGCGGCGCCGAGCGCCATGCTGCCGAGCGCACCAGCCGAACCGGCCCCCATCTGGAGGAGTGAACGACGATCGACGCGTGATCGTGAGTTGGATTGCATGCTGTGAACCTTCAAGACTCTTTCTGGGCGAATCAGATATCGAGAACCACAAATCATGAATTAGTCTATCAAAAATTTCAGGGATCGCAACCGAGGTGGCCTTCCTCGCCGTGGCCTTGCTCCCGTACGGGGAAACGATGAGCCGCGCATGGTGTAGCGGCCGTGTCGTCCCGATCGCAGGAGAGACCTCGATGCCGGCCGGCATGGTGGCGGCCATGGCGGGCCCCTCACGACGGAGCCGAACGAGACATGTTTGATTCATGACAAGAAGGCTGGCCGTCAGTGCGGCGTGCGGAGGTTGTATCGTCAGGACGGGGCCATAGCGTGTCGTCCCGACGCAGGAGGGACCTCGGCGGTGGCCATGCGTATAACCGACGCCGAGGTTCCTCGCTGCGGCTCGGAATGACACGTCTTTCGCACGTCGCCGTAGCGTCGCGAATAGACCGTGTGAACGAATCCTGTCAGTACTGATAGGTCTGCCAGCGCTTGCGTCGAGGCGGCGGACATCCCATGCTATTCTCGGAATCCGATAGGACTGATAGGGAGACAGGGTGCAAGTCAACGCCAAGGTCGACTACGCGTTGCGAGCGCTGGCGGAGCTGGCGGTCGCCGAGGGTGGCCCGATGAAGGCCGAGGCGATGGCGCGCGCCCAGGGGATCCCGCCGAAGTTCCTGGAGAACATTCTCCTGGAATTGCGCCACGCCGGGATCGTGCTTTCCCAACGCGGCGCGGAAGGCGGCTACCGTCTCGGCAGGCCGGCTAGCGAGATCACGCTGGCCGACGTCATCCGCGTGGTGGACGGTCCGCTGGCCAACGTGCGGGGACTACGTCCGGAGAGTCTCGAGTACATGGGACCCGCCGCCTCTCTCCTGCAAATCTGGATCGCGCTGCGGGCGAATATGCGAGCCGTGCTGGAGCAGGTGACCCTGGAAGATCTGGTAACTGGCCAGCTTCCTCCGGAGATCATCGCCCTCACCGAGGATCCGGATGCCTGGAGCCGCCGCAGCGTTCGCTGACGGCTTACGGCTGGTTTGCCGCGTGGACGGAGCCCTGCCAATCGAGCCACCCCCACATCCCTTAGCGTTTGGACCTGAGCGAGCGCGGGCAGCGCGATCCGAGTGCCAACCGGCCGAGGGGCGCCCACCCCCTCCTTCTCCGGTCTGGAGGAGCTGAACGCGCTGCTATAGACCTGCTGCCGCGGATCGCGGTCATTTCCGTACGGCGCCAGGCGCCGACTCACTTCCAGCACTGCTCAGGGGGTTCCCGGGGAAACCTCGCGGCAATCACCCGCGTTTCGTTTTCAGCCGGGCAGCAGGCAAGCCGTTCTGTTCGCGAATTGACATTGTCGCGGTCAAATCGTTGGCTGACGGCGTCGTTTGCTGCTGCTTGGATGGAACCAGATGTAACCGCGCTGTCGGACGTCACGCCGCTCTTGATTGTGGGGAGCAGCCATGGTTCCTGGAATGACGGAACGCGATGAACGCGGCGCGGACCGGTGACGCCTGACATGGCTGGCAGACTTCACGATCGGTCGTCAATGCGCATCGTCGTGATCCCTGAACCGCGGCGCTCACATGGTCGCGCCACGGCCCTGCTGGCATCAGGCGATACGCCGCCAATCACTGTCGGCTGGACCAATGACGCGCAACGAGGAGAGAGTCAATGACCGCCCACCCCCTGGACGCCATGGCTACGCTGCTCGCGACGAGGCAGGGACGTCGTCGCCTCTCGCTGGTGACCGCCGCCACGGTCATTGCCGGACTGCTCCTGCCCGGACCGGCCTTGGCCTGCAAGAAACTCAAGAAGTCATGTGACAAGGACAAGGACTGCTGCGACGGGGCGAAGTGCAAGAATCACAAGTGTACTTGCAAGAATGGTTGGAAGGACTGCGACGGCGACGGCAAATGCGAAGATCTCGACGCCGACGATGCCAATTGCGGCGCGTGCGGGGAGGCGTGTGGCGGTTTCGAGAGGTGTTGTGGCGGGGCGTGCACGTCTATCCGCGACAATGACGACCATTGCGGACTCTGTGGCGTGGCATGCGCTGCCGAGGAAACGTGCTGTGGCCTGTCGTGCGCTGACCTGCAAGACGACCGTCTCAACTGCGGCAGCTGTGGCAATCGATGCCCCTCAACGTCCGATCAGTGCGTCGACGGCGCGTGCGTGCCGTTCATCTGCCCTGCCGAGGCGAACCACTGCGTCGGCCCGACATCAGAATGCAATAGTCAAGTCGGGTGCCGCTGTCTCTCCCGTTCGAGCAATGGCGAGACGATCTGCGCGGGTCTTCGCTGCGGGTCCGAGTGCGATCATGATGCTGATTGCGCCAGTCTTGGCGCTGGCGCGTTTTGCGCCTCCGGTGGGGACTTTTGCTGCACAGGTATGAGCGGCCAGAATGTCTGTGCGGTCCCGTGCTCGCTCTAAGCAGAGGGTCAGTACGGTGGCGAATCGTCGCGCTCGGCGGCGACCGGCGGTGTTGGCATCGCCTATGGTCCTGCCTACCCGCGAACGGGTTGTCACCGCACGCGATATTCATATGAAGAGCCGCTTCCGGTACTCTCCCGGCTGGTCCGGTCACCTGGCCCGTTCCAACACCGGCGCGAACGCCTCGATCGCTTCGAGCGTCGCGTATTGCAGCCAGACCTGGACCTCGCGGTACCCGGTATCGGCGTACTTGCGCAGGCCGGCGGCGATTTCCTCGGGCGATCCCCGGAGCGCGTGCCAACTCTCGCGATTGGGAAATTCGGGAAGGTCGACCCAGACACCCGCGGTGCGGGCCAGGCTCGCGGGATCGCGCCCAATCTCGGCGCAGGCCGCGTCCAGTTTCGCCTGTGAGGCGTTGAGATCGGCGATCGAATACGGATCGTAGCCGGGGCAGACGGCGTCGAAATCGCGGTTCCAGATGTCGGCGTAGCGGGCCACGAGGCCGAGCATGCGCTCCCCTTTGGAGGACGATCCAATCATGATCGGGGGCCCGCCGGGGCGCGGTCCGCGCGGCCGCAGTTCACAATCGCGCACCTGGTAATACTGACCCTGGAAATCGAGGTGGCCATGGCGTAGGAGCCCGCTGACGATCGCGAGTGCCTCGGCGAAGCGCCCCACCCGGTGATCGAAGGGGTAGCCGAAGGCGCGGAATTCCGCCTCGCACCACCCCGCTCCGAGACCGACGATGAGCCGGCCGCCGCTGATCTCGTCCACGGTGTCGGCCATCTTCGCGAGCAGCGCCGGGTTGCGAAAGGCGGTGCAGGAGACGAGCAATCCAATACCGATGCGCTCGGTTACCGCGGCAATGGCGGAGACAAGCGACCAGGCTTCCCAGGCCCCCTCGGGGATCGAGCCGGGGCGGGGAATATCGATGATCAGGTGGTCTGGAATCCAAACGGAGTCATACCCCAGTTCCTCCGCGCGGCGCACCATGGCCAGCATCTCGCGCCAGGTCGGCGGTCTGCCGGCTGCCGAGAATTCGGTCGGCATCAGAAGAAACCCGATGCCGAGGGGTGGTCGCGCCGACTGAGCCATACCGTGCCTCCTGAACTGCCGAACGTCTGTTGCCTGTCGCGTGCATTCTGCATGTTTTCGCGCATGCGAGCAGCGCGGTGAAAAGGCAGGGACCGGGAGAATCATCGGCAGGGCATCATCACGGGATGACCCGATGGTCTCGCGAACGCGATTTCAGAAACCAATCGCCGCCGTGCATGAAGACGCAGCGGGGATGATTCAGGCGGATGACTCGCAAATGCCACTCGAACCGCAGTTGCCACTGCAGCAGCAACCGGTGCCCGGAAAACAGTCACCGACACCACTGGGATCGCACGGCGTCCCATCCGGAAGGCAACACACCCCGAAGCTCGGATTGTTCGCGCCCGCGACACAGACGGCGCCCTGGAATGCGCAACACTGATCCGGACTGTCCGCGGGATTGCAGAGTTCGCCGGGGGAGCGGCAGGTACAGTGGCCGTCCTGACAGAATGTCCCGGCTACGCACTCGATGCAGGTAATGCCCCCGACACCGCACGTCTGGTTGTTCTGATCCGGCACATTCACGCAGGCCGTCCCGTTGCAGCAGCCGAAGCATTGTGCCGGTCCGCAGGATGCGCTACAGAGATACGGCGCGCCCGGAACTCCGCAGGTCTGCCCAGACGCGCAATCCGCGTCTTCGCAGCAATCGCCCTGCACGCAATGACCGTCGCAACAGCGCGTTCCGGCTCCATATGGTTCGCATCGCCCGCAACTTCCGCCACAGCCATCCGGACCACAGCTCTTGCTGTCGCAGTCGGCAGTGCAATGGCCCCCCCTGGTGCAGCCACCGGATTGGCAACGTTCGCCGGGCGGACAGACGCGGCCGCAGGTGCCGCAGTGGCGGGTATGGGTCAGCAGGTTGACGCAGACATGACGGCGCTTGCCGCGCCTGGTTTTTCCGGCCGGGCAGCGAGTCAGGCCAAAGGCACAAGCCGGGCGCTTCTGGCGGCGGGAAGCAGTGGCTGAACTGGCGTCGACGAGACCGGACCGACCATGCTCAGGAGACGCTTTGCCGCGCCCGGTATCCGGGGTGAGAAAGCCAGCGGCGACCAATGTCCCCGCGATCCAGCGTAAGGCGACCCGGCGGGTATGCCCGGACCCGAGGTTCTTGACGAGCGCGTCGAACTGGTTCGGATCCATCGCTGCTGCTCCTGCCGGTTGGCCTGGGCCTATAGGCCGGGGTCGTGATGAAGGACGCATTGTGAAAAAGACCATTCGGTTCCGTCAACACGTCGCGCATCACCCGCTCTGCCGCGGTGGTTTGCGTTTATGTGCGACCTTCTCACTCCTCCACGTTGACCCGGAATGAGACTCAGACCGATACCCGTCTTGCCTGAGCGCGTGGTCGCGCGGAAATCCGCGCCCAAGAAGGTGTATGGCTTGGCATCGCCGGGTTCCACCTGGTCAGAGGCCGGAAGCATTTCCCGACAGTCGGCAATTGATGACGATGCAGATCGGCTCTCTTCGATTCGATCCAGTACAATCGGCAGACTTTCATCTCAAGAGTTCGATGGTGTCGAGTCTCCGCGAGCGAGGAGGGACGGCAGATGGGAACGTTTGAACTCTATCGCGACAAGGGTGAGAACTATCGCTGGCGGCTCCGGTCAGGAAATCACCGCACGATTGCCGATGGCGGCGAGGGCTACTCGAGGAAAGACGACGCGCTCCACGGTATTGAACTGGTACGCGTCCAGGACGGCGAGTTCGAGGTCTACCAGGATGCTGGTGGTGGCCATCGCTGGCGGCTGCGTGCCTCCAATGGCCGCATCTTCGCCGATTCCGGCGAGGGTTATGCCAGCCGATCCAACTGCGCTCGGGCGATTCGCTCCGTGCAGCGAGTGGCTCCGGTGGCGCAACTCGACGACAAGGCCTGAGCGGACCGGGGGACCCCGTGCGTGGTTCACTCTGGATCCAGTCCAAGTCGCGTTCGATATGAGAAACGCCCATCGTGGCGGTGTTGCCAGGTGGTTGGCGCTACTCGCTGACGCTCTCCAGATAACAAGGTCTCTCTAGGACGTTCGAGCGGTGGCACCGCGGTGGCGCCGACGGTTGCTGTGGCTGGAACGCTGTCGCCTGTTGCTCCGAACGGCGTGATGGCCGCGTCGCTGGCGTCGGGTCTTGTCGCGAGGGCGCGCTGGCTCGGGCGCTTGCGATCGGCGGCCGCCTTCGGGATACCACTGCTGGAGGCGGTGCAGTTCGACATCGCCGACCGTGACATTGCCATCGGCGTCGACCGCGATACCAAAGGGGCGGCGGAAGAAACCATCCGCGACTCCCTCTGCTCCGAAGTACGCCAGGAGTTGCCCCTCCGGCGTGAACTTCTGCACTCGCTGGCGACCGGCGTCGACGACGAAGACGTGCCCCTCCACGTCGACCGCGATCCCGGCGGGTTGGTTCATGTCGCCCGGGCCGTTCCCGGCGCCACCCCAACTTCGGATATGGTCTCCGTTTGCCGAGTAGACCTGAACCCGGTTGTTGCCCGTATCTGTGACAAAGACCAGATTGCCGTGGACGGCTACCCCGGTTGGTGCGGTCAGTTGCGCGGCGGCGCTGCCGCTGCTGCCCCAGCGAGCAGTGAAGGCGCCGTCCGTGCCCACCTTCTGGATGCGGTTGTTTCCGGTATCGGCGACATAGAGGTACTCGCCCGCGGCGTCGATGGCGATCCCCAGCGGCGAGTCAAACGCGCTTGCTCCGCTGCCGCGTTGACCCCAGAGGGCCTGGGACACGCCCTGCGGGGAGAGTTTCTGGACACGGTGGTTGTCCCGCTCGACAACATAAAGATTCCCGTTCGCATCGCACACGACACCAGTCGGGTATTTGAATGAACCGGCGCCGGGGCCATAGATTCCGTACCCGCGGATGAACGATCCAGAGAAGTTGCGAATCTGGATTCGGTGCCGGCGAGAGTCGGCGACAACCGTTCCTTCCGAATGCACGGCAAGACCGTGCGGCTCCCAGAAGCGAGCCGGTTGACTGGGGTACGCGTCGAAGACTTTGGACTGGACGTAACTCGCCCCGTCGGGCCGGAATCCCTGAATGCGGCCAGCGCCGGAGTCCGCGGTGTAAACCGTGGCGCCATTGAGGGTTATCCCGGACAGCGTGTTGAACTGGTCGGAGCCCCCGCCTTCGCTTCCCCAGGCAACCACGAACTGGTTCGTATCCAGCCGGAATTTTTGAATGCGCGTGTTGCCGCTGTCGGCGACGAAGAGATGGGCATTGTCGACAGCAATTGCCACCGGACCGCGGAACTGTCCGTTGCCGCTGCCAGCCGCGCCAATCGTGGTGTTGAGGCCGTAACTGTTGGGATTGGCCGCGGAGGGACGGTACACCTTGACGATCCCGCTTGCTTCCGCCGCGTAGACTGCGCCATCCGCGGCCACCGCCACGGCGGCTGGCGATTGCAGCGGCTGTGCGCCGCCAGCGCCGAAACTGGCGAGATGCGTTCCGGTACGGGTGAACTTCTGAATCCGATTGTTCCCGCGGTCCGCAACAAAGACCGCTCCGGCGCTGTCGATGGCAATACCGGCCGGGTCCTGGAACTGGCCGGGATTCGATCCCGACGTCCCCCATTGTGTCAAGGGAGCGCCCGTATCGCTCAGTTCCTGAATGCGGGCGTTGCCGGAGTCGACCACGAGGAAATGGTTGTCGGCGGTCCGCACGATGCCGAGCGGGGCAAAGAATCTTCCGGCCGTCGCTGGGTCGTTGCACGGCGGATCTCCGGCGCGGCCGCATCGACCTTCTTCGCCCCACACGTCGTTTGCGTCTCCCTGTGGGGTGAAGCGGAGCAGGCGATGAAAGGCGCGATCGGTGACGATGGTGTACGCGGCGGCATCGATGACGATCGAGTGCACCTCCGGGAAGCGATCGACCGCGTGCGGCTGGGTCCATTGCCAGACGTAATTGATGGTGGCTGGAGGCTGGCAGGTGGCACCGACGCACTGTTGGCCGACGGGACAGCAGACCGGCGGGTTGCTTCCGCAGACCACGCTATTCAAGCAGACGCAGTCATGTTCCGGGGTGCAGGTGAACCCGTTGCTGCACCCGCCACAGGCGAGGGTACGCCCGCAGCCATCACCAATCGCGCCACAGGCGCCGGCGGGGCATTCCTCGAGTTGGCGGGTACAGCAAATTCCGGGATTGTCCGCCTGGCAGACATCGCGTTCGTCGCAGCAGGTGTCGCCACATTGCTCGTACCGGCACTGGCACGAGCGGCCGTCACTCGAACAGGTCGTATTCCCGGTGCACCCCGGTTTGCATTGTCCGCCACAGCCGTCGCCGCCGCAGACCTTGCCGTTGCAACTGGGAACGCACGCCGGCGGTTTCTTCTTCTTTTTCTTCTTTTTCGCGGCAATGGTGGAATCGCTGGTAGCAAGCGCGGCAAGGAACCCGCCGATCGCCCGCCCGATGACACGCCGGGAAAGACCCGGCTCCACGATTTCCGCCAGTCGATCGAAATCGTCGCCGCGCATGGGGTTCCGGCCCTTGCTGGAGTGAAACGGATTCGGTTGGGTACGGTGATCCTAGATGCGATTCGGGAAAATGTAAAGTGCGCTGGTCGTAATCAATGATGGGTAACCTGAATCCGGGCTCAATCACTCACCGCGGCGCGGAACGCAGCGAGCGCCGTGCCCAACGACGCCAGAGGATCGCCGGACGCGGGAATGAACTCCTGGCCAACAAAGCCGCTGTAGCCGGTTGCGGCGATCGCGCGGTAGATCGGCGGGAGATTGAGTTCCTGGGTATCGTCCGGTTCGTGCCGGCCCGGATTCCCCGCCACGTGATAGTGGGCGAAGGCGTCGTGATGAGCATCGATGGTACGGATGATGTCGCCTTCCATGATTTGCATGTGATAGACGTCGTAAAGCAACTTGACTCGGGGTGAATTCACCTGGTCGATCACCTGCATTCCCCAGGACGTACGGTCGCACTGATAATCGGGGTGATCGACGCGACTGTTGAGCAATTCGAGCGCCAGGGTGACCTGTGCCTCTTCCGCCGCCCGCGCCACCCGAGCGAGCCCGGTGACGGTATTCGCGCGACCTTCTGCCTCACTCAATCCGTCCCGGTTGCCGCTGAAACAGATCAGGATGGGGATGTGCCAGCACTGCGCCAGTTCGAGATTGGCGAGGATCTCGCGTTCCAGGCGGTCGTGATGGTCGAGACGGTTCAGACCCAATTCCAGCGGCTCGTGGCCGCGGAGCGTGGCGAGCGAAAGACCCGCGTCGGTTATCTCCGGCCAGAGGGCTTCGTCGGCGAGTTCGACGCCGTCGTACCCCAGTGACGCGGCGCCGCGCAAGAGTTCATGGTCAGTTACACTACGGTCTTTAAATGACCACCAGGTGAAAGACGCCTTGGGACCGGTCATACCGCCGCCTCTTGCTCCCCGCTCGGATACCATGCCCGCGAGGCGCAATCGTACCGGCAATCGATCAGGCCGTGGTGCGGAGGGAAGCAGCCCATTGCTGAAAGGACCTTGCGAGCCCGCGGAGTGCCACTTGACAACATGAAAAGCCTAGGATAAAGTAAGGCAACAATCGATCTTCGCCAATGGCAATAATCGATTGGGCCAACAGAATAGAATGAAACGGCATCTATATGCCGATAGCGCCTCACTATCTGCGGTTTTGCAGAGAATGTGAGGGGAGCGACAAATTCTGGCACGAACTGCTGCGTAGACACGCAACAACAAGCAGGTTGCAGTGAGGAGCACGGACATGACTTGGGACTAGACCGCTCGCCACGACAAGAAACCCCAAAGCGTTGAACCGAAAGTGGATGTAGCGAAGGCTACAAAGTGGAGAGCCGCCATGACGTGGGACAACACGATCTCCGAGTTCGACAGCGCGACCTGGAAGTAGTCACCAGACAGCCGAAACGGCAATGAGAAGGAGAGCAGCAATGACGTGGGACGCCACCATCAGCGAGTTCGACAGCGCCACCTGGAAGTAACCATCGCCATACCGGCAGCGAGTGAGCAGAGGAGAGAAACGATGACCTGGGACAGCACGATCACCGAATTCGATAGCGCGACCTGGAAGTAACCGTCACCGAACCTGTGGTCCGTTGCGCAGATGAAAGGAAACATGACGATGTTCGACAGCGCGACCTGGAAGTAATCCGAACCGAACCGAGAACGCGATCCTCGACCGAACGCAGATTGGAGCAAGACGATGACCTGGGACAACACGACGACCGAATTCGACAGCGCGACCTGGAAGTAACCACACGGCATCCAAGCAATCACAGCAAGGAGCACCACGATGACCTGGGATGCGACGACCACCGAATTCGACAGCGCCACCTGGAAATAGCCGCGATTCTCGCGCCGATCTCGAACGAGGGAGAGCAATGATGACCTGGGATAGCACCGTGACCACGCAGACCGACAGCGCCACCTGGAAGTAGCCGATCGACGCAAGCGCAAGAGACAGGAGTCGATCCATGACCTGGGACAATGCTACCTTCGAGTCCGACAGCGCGACCTGGAAATAGCCATCCGCCGGTTGCAAACCATGGTTGGAACGCGCCATCGGCTCAGCGATATATGGTTCAATGGGCGTGAATGCGCTCATCGAATGTTCGCCCGAATATTCAGAATGATGAACTCGCAGGAAGCGAATACGGTGCGATTTGTCAATCTTATCGCTTGATGTAGCTTTGTCCTCTCTTCGGGTGCAATTCACATCCCTCACGACATGGGAAATCTCATTTCTCAGTCAATGCGGTGTCGTCAGCGCGGCTTTACCTTCGCTTCCATCGCTTCGCAAGCGTTCCGCACGCGCAAATGCCGGATTCCCACCTGATCGTCATACAGGTTAGACTTCAACCAAGAATTTTCGAACTCCTGCACCGGTGGCGCACGGGGACCGGCCATTGAGCAATCTGCCGCTGCGTACCCGCATTTACACGCTGTTGCTGGTCGTCATCACCATGGCGGCTTCGCTGCTTGCGTGGCATTCCTTTCCGCAACCAGTCGATTCCACCCACCTGACTACCGCCGGCATCCTGCTGGTGATGATCCTTCTTGCCGAAGTGCTCGATGTCTCCTTTCCCCATTCGGTCATCACGTTCCACGTCTCGATTTCCGCCGCGTTCTGTTTCGCGGCCGGACTGACCGTCGGACCAGTGCTTGGCGGAATCGTCGTGGCGCTCGCCCACGTGGCTGACGGTCTCTACGTCCGCCGAGAATGGATCAAGACCACCGTCAACGCCTTCGGTCTCGGGCTCTCGACGGTCGTCAGCGGGAGCATCTACCTGCTGCTCGCGGATGGGGTCCACTCCACGCTGGGCAGCCTGCAGAATCTCGCCGCTGCCATTGTGGCGGCGGTCACCTACACCCTGGTCAATACCGGTTCCCTGGCGCTCATCGTGGCGCCAGTCATGGGTATTGGCCCCTTCCAGATGTGGCGCGCCAACTTCGGTGGGCTCCACCTCGAACTGATCACGGTCGCGACCCTTGGCAGCCTGATCCCAGTTCTCATCGCTGAAAATGTTCTATCGGTGGTGCTCCTCGTCGTGCCCCTCCTGCTGGGACCGCATCTCGCGTTCAAGGCGCTTCGCCAGACGCATCAGGAGACGCGGGTCGTCATGGAGGGTCTCGCGGATGCGCTGGAGCGGCGCGATCCGTACACCGCCCGCCATTCGAGCCGGGTCAGCGCCTATGTCGAGAGCGTGCTTTCGCTGATGCCGCAGATTCCGAAACCGACCGCGGACGCCATCATCGCCGCCGCTCGCGTTCACGATCTCGGCAAGGTCGGCTCCCGGGACGGATCGCTGAAGAAACCCTCCGCGTTGACGCCACAGGAGCGCGACGAGATCCGGCAGCACGCGGCGATTGGCGCCGATATCGTCAGCCGGTTGGAGGCCTATCGGCCCAGCGTCGATGTCATCCGGCACCATCACGAGCGGTGGGATGGGCAGGGCTATCCGGATGGTCTGGCCGGCGAGCGCATTCCGCTCGGAGCGCGGCTCATTGGCGTGGCCGATGCCTACGATGCCATGACCTCGGATCGGGTCTATCGCGCCGCGTTGCCGCCTCAGGTCGCGCTGGCGGAGTTAAGGAAGGGAATCGGCACGCAGTTCGATCCGCAGATCGTCGAATTGTTCCACGAGGCCTACCTGCGGGGCATGCTCGTTCCTGGAGTGGAGACCGCAATTGCCGCCATGGCCGAGCCTTCGCGCGCGAACCTCTGGCACGCCGCCCGAAACCTTCGTTTACCAATCCTGGCCAGACGCCGTGTGGTTCACGCCGAGGCAGGGGATTCGGGTCTCCCGACGCGAGTCCTGACGGATGAACCCGGCAGCGAAACCTCGGCCCCGGAACGTGAAGTCGCGCTCGCCGGCTGATCTCCCCGCATGCTTGACAGTGACAGATCTGGTCTTGTAGCGAAAATCCGCCCCGGTGTTGTAGCGGTTGGACGCGAGGAAGCCCTCGGGACGAGGCATTCCTTATTGCGATTGACATCGCCGTGGGGAATCGCACCACCCTCCGATTTCGATGACGGTTTTCACATCGTTTTCGGGCTTGTCCAGAATTTGGGCGAACTCGGACAAGCCGTGCAACCGGCGGGTAATCAGTTGCGCGGCGACACCCGGCCAGAGGCGCTCGAACAGGGCCAGATCCTGAACCCCCTGCTCGAAATCTTCCCGGACGGAGTTGACGCAACCGGCGACGATCTTGTTGCCGCCGAGCAGCGCGCGATTGAGGCGGTCGGCGTTGATCGTCAGTTCGCTGTCGCCACCGGTGCCGGAGAGCAGAACCAGGACTCCATTGTTGCCCAGCACCTCCATCGCCGCGAACACCGGCTGCGCTCGTCCGGACGCCTCGAAGATCAGGTCGATCGAGGGCAGGGCGGCGGCGAGGCTGCGGAGATCGGTCTCCTGCAGTGACGCGTATCGCGCCCCGACCGCGGCGAGAATCGCCGCCGCGGGTTGTGGCGACGGGCGATTGCCGAGGCAGACGACATCCATCCCGCGCGAGCGCAACAGCATCACCCCCAGCAGGCCGATTGGTCCGGTGCCGAAGACCAGCGCGGTCCGCGGATTCCAGGCCCGGATGCGGCGCTGGATGAGATTGGCCTGGCGCAGGGCCTTTTCCACCACCGAGAGCGGTTCGACCAGAATGCCGATGTGGGCCAGTTCCGGCGGCACCCGCACCAGCCACCGCGCGTCCTCGACGACTGTTTCGGTCATGAAGCCGTGCAGACCGGCGATGCCCCGCTCGGTGTACTGATGCCACTCGCACATGTCCGGCTGACCTGCCTGACAGGAGGGGCAACCATCCGGGCGGCGCACCGTGGCTGAAACCAGATCGCCCGGCGCCAGTTCGCTCACCCCGGGACCAGTAGCCAGCACCTTACCGAGCATTTCATGCCCGAGCACGAGCACTGCTTCACCTGGTGGCGCGGCTCCAAAATGAGCGCGGATCAATTCACGATCGGTGCCGCACACGCCGACCTGGAGGATGCGCACCAACGCCTGGCCCGGTCCCGGTTCGCCACGCGGGATCATCGTCAGGTGCAGGCTGTCGCGCTGCAACGGGGTAATGGCGATGGCTGGCTGAACGGCCGTCGCCAGATTCGTTGTCATCGTCAGTGATCCTTTGTGCTGCATCCGACACCGGCGCGGTCGACCTTTCACCAGTACCGGACTTTTCCCTCTTTCCAATTCATGCATTGTGGCCGATTGCGCGGCCAATATCACTCATCCGAGCGTAAACACGGGGCAGGCGCCCTGCTATTCATGGTGGTTAGTCGCCGTCTGTTCAGGTATGCTCTTGCGGAGCCGCGGGCAAGATGCAGGCGGCCAGTCAGGGTTGTCCCTGTGAACGGTTCCCAGTCCCGGCGGGGATTCCCGCCATGCGTCTCCCTGAGGGGGGGTGATTTCAGACGTATGCGGGTTGAACTCCGTGAGGGTGAAGGCTTCGATCAGCTCCTTCGCCGCTTCAACAAGGGCATCGAGCGATCGGGCGTGATACGCGAGCATCGCCGCGGCCTGCGCTTCATCAGCGTTCAGGAAGAGAACCGCGCGAAGCGCCGCAAGGCCGAGCGCCGCCGCCGCCGCACTGCAACTGCCTAGTCAGCGGCAGCGCATGCAAGCATTGACAGGCACCGGACCGGGAGCATTCCAGGTCCGGTCTTCTTGTGTCTCGGGTACGAGCAGCCGGCCTCACCGCGGCTCCTCCTCGATGCCTTCGTGGTCCGGGTTATTCGACAATGGTCCAGAAGGAACGCCGCCGGCTCTCCAGCATAGGCACTGCCGTACCGAGAATTTTCTCCTGGAACATCGCGGTCTGCGTGTGCGCCTCGAGCGCGGCCTGATCGACGTACTGCTCGTAGAGGAGGAAATGCCGGGGATCGTCGACTGCCCGGTTGACGATGTACATCGCACAGCCGGGTTCCGCGTCGGAATTGCAGTACGCCGCCATTTCGCGCAGGGTTGCGGCTACCGCGTCGTCCTGACCCTCTTTCGTGTAGTAGTCCGCCATCAGCACGATCATCGTCAACTCCCCTTCCCGAACTACCAGGTATCCTCGCCGGCGACCTTCGCGTAGAAGGCGTTCAATTCCTCATCCGATGCAAAGTGGATCGTCACCGTTCCGCCCCCGGTCCGCTCTGGCCGGAAGCCGACGCGCGTTCCGATGGCGCGCTGCAGGCCATCGATGAACGCCTGCTGAAGCGCCGATTCGCGGCCACCGCCGGAATCAGCGTCAGCAGGCGCCCGTCGTGCTCCAGGCGTCCCGTCCGATATCCAGCGCCGGACCAGCTCTTCCGTCTGCCGCACGCTCAGCCCGCGAGCGACGATGTCCTCGAGCGCCGCGATCTGCTCCGCCGCGGTCGGCAACCCGAGCAGCGCCCGGGCATGCCCCTCGCTGATCTCCGCGACCGTGATGGCGCGCTGCACCTTGTCCGGCAGCGCCAGCAACCGCAGCGTATTGGTGACGCTCACCCGGGAGCGGCCGACCCGTTCCGCGACCGCGGCCTGGGTCAGGCCGAAATCGTCGATCAACTGGCGATATGCGGCCGCCTCTTCCAGCGGGGACAAGTCGGCGCGGATCACATTCTCCACCAGCGCCAACTCCAGCATCGCCCGTGGCGCGGCATCCTTCACGACCACCGGCACGGTCTCCAGACCGGCCAGCCGCGCCGCCCGCCAGCGGCGCTCGCCGGCGATCAACACATAGTGCCCGGATTCGCGGCCGTGGGTGACAACGAGGGGCTGGATGACGCCATGGATGCGAATCGAGGCGGCGAGGGACTCCAGCGCCGCGGGATCGACATCCAGCCGTGGTTGATACGGATTCGGCACGATGGCGTCGATCGCCACTTCGCTGTTGGCCGCCGTGGGCACATCGTCCGGAGTGGGGATCAGGGCGCCCAGACCGCGGCCCAGACCACCACGGCGCGACCCGCCGGACCGCTCGTTTCCGGGTGTTGCTGGATTTCCCGGCGCACTACCATTCGCCATGCTCGTGCCGTCGCGCTCCACGTCTCGCATGCACCTGATCCTCGCGTGGAGTCTACATCGTCCCTTTGGCGCCGGAGGCGCATCGTATACTCGCCTCTCGCCGCGGCCGGCGCGCGCCGCGCAGCGCCGCGGTGTCCGGTCACCGCGCAAAGGCGGGGGCTACCGTGCCGCAGTGGTGGTCAGCGATTGTTTCCGCGGGGATCGCCCTGCTGGTCCTTTCCGGGATCGCGTACTGGACCTGGCGCGCGCAGACGGACCGCTCCGCCCGCGTCGGCCTCTATCTCATCTTTGGCATCCCTGGTGCCTTGCTGATCCTCGCCGGAGCCGTGGTGCTCATCCGCGGCGATCGCACGCTTGGCACGTTGCTGCTCCTGATCGGGCTGGGGCTGGGATTGCCGTTACTGCGCCCGGTGCGGGCCGCGTTGGCCAGGGTCACGCCCCTCGATCCCGATTCGAGCATCGACATGGCCGGTCTCTGCATCGTCTTCGGGCTGATCGGCCTCTTTGTCGGCAACAGTCTGGTGCCGTCGGCGGAGAGCCCGCCCACGGCCGATAGTCTTCCTGCCTTCGGCCTCCTCGAACTCCTGTTGCAGGCGCTGTCATTCCTGGCTATCGCCTACATCGCCGTCGGTCTGCCGTACTGGCGGAATCTGCGCGAGGCGACCGCCAGGCTCGGCATCGAGACGCCGACGCGGCGCACGTTTGGCTTTGCCGGAATGGGTGTGGTGGCGGCGTTCGTCGTCATGGGGATCGCCAGCGCCGCGGCGCAGCAACTGGAGCCTGGTCTCAATGAATCGCTGAACGAGATTGTCGATCAGATTACGTCCCAGGTGCAGAATCCGCTCGGCGCGTTCATTCTCGGCGCGAGCGCGGGAATCGGGGAAGAGGCGATCTTCCGCGGTGCGTTGCAACCCCGGTATGGGCTGATTATTCCGTCCATTCTCTTCACGCTCCTCCACGGTCCGCAGTACGGTTTCAATGTCGCGCTGATCGGATTGTTCGGCGTCAGCATCATCCTCGGGTTGGAGCGAAAATACGCGAACACGACGGCGGCGATGATCACCCACGCGCTCTACAACGCGATTCCGATCATTGCCCTCTGGGCGGGGAAGTAGGCGCGGCAACCCGATACGGGGCGAGGGGATTCAGCGATGCGGCTTGTGGAGATTCGGGATCTGGATGGCCCGAACATCTTCCTCCTCCAACCGGCGATCAAACTCGAATTGGGGATCGAGGCCAACGATGTTACCGCCGACGCTATCGCCGCGCTGGCGGACCGCCTGGAGCCGCTGGCGCCAACGGACGACGAGCGGGCCGAGGGCCCGGAAGCGCTCGGCGAACTGCTCATCGCCGCCTGCGCCGCACTTCATGAGCGCGCCGGAGAGGAATCACCGGAAATCCGCTGGATTCCGATGGAAGCGCCACGGCAGTGGACCCTCGCCTTCGGCTGGGAGCGGCGCCGCTTCGCCCTGACCCTGGCGCGGCTCCTCGCCGAAGCGGCCGTTGGCGCGTCCGATCACCTCGGCGATGCCTCCACGACGCTGCGGCCGTTGCTTGCGGGTGACGACCCGCACGATCGGCCGGGAATGATCCGGGACGCGGACCGCTCGCTGCCGGTGATCGCGGTGACCGGCACCAATGGCAAAACCACCACCACGCGGCTGATTGCCCACATCCTCCGTGGCATCGGAATGAAGGTCGGCTGGACCTCGACCGTCGGGGTCTATATCGAGGGTGAAAATGTCCTCCCCGGTGATTACACCGGGCCGGCGGGCGCCTGGCGCGTGATGCGCGAACCGGGCCTCGATGCCGCGGTGCTCGAGACGGCGCGAGGCGGCATTCTGCTGCGCGGCATGGCGTGTGAAAGCAACGACGTCTCGGTGATGACCAATATCACCGGCGATCACCTTGGTCTGCATGGGGTGCTGACCGTCGAGGGGTTGGCGGAGGTCAAGAGTGTCGTCCTGCGCACGACGCGGCCGGATGGCTGGACGGTGCTCAATGCCGACGATCCGCTGGTGCGCGGGCAGGCGGCGGGCGTCCACGCCTCGATCATCTGGACCAGTCAGCATCCCGCGAATCCGACGGTTGTCGCTCACTGTCAGGCCGGGGGCCGCGCCGTTATCACGGCTGATGGGTGGGTGACCGAGATCTGGGGCGACGAATCGCAGCCCATTCTCCATCTGGCCGAGGCGCCGATCACCTTTGGCGGTCAGGCGCGGCACATGGTCGAGAACGTGCTGAATGCCACCGGCGCGGCATTGGCGATGGAGGTTGGACGCGATCATATCGCGGCCGGACTGCGCAGTTTTGGAACCAACCCCGATGACAATGTCGGCCGGCTCCACGTGTACGATCTGCACGGCGCGACTGTGGTCCTCGACTATGCCCATAACGAGGCCGGACTGACGCACCTGCTCAGCCTGGCCCGCAGCTACCTTGCTCCTGACGGGCGACTGACCACGATCATTGGCACCGCTGGAGATCGCACCGATGCCGCGCTGCGTGAAATTGGCCGGCTCGCCGCGGTGGCGAGCGACCGCGTCGTCGTCAAGGAGACCCATCGCTATCTGCGGGGACGGGCCAATGTCGACGAGATGACCGCCCTCTACGTGGGGGGCATCGAGGCCGGTGGCGACACGGCGCATGTGGTCGCGAGCGATGAACTGGACGCGCTGGACAAGGCGCTGGCGGGGATTCGCCCGGGAGACGCCGTCGCCATGATGTGCATCGAGACCGGACCGGAAAGCCGTGCCCACGTCGAGGCGCTTGGCGGGACGGTCCGTGGTCCGCGGCCCGACCGTTGAACGATCCGGCACGCAGCGTTCAGGAATCTGATACCGATTGCGGATCATCACTGCTGTTTGTCCGTGGCGAGTCCCCTCACCCCAACTCCTCTCCCGTCGAGCCGGGAGAGGAGCTTTGTGCGGCAGTACCTGAGTTCAATGCGATTGTCTTCATCCGCATTCCGTATGACTCGTCAATCACCAGGACGGCCGATCCCGCGAGTTCGCCAGTTCGCACCGCGGCGATGGCCTCGTTGGCGGCGGCGAGCGGATAGGGGTGGACCTCCGTCTGGATCGGGATTTGTGGCGCCAATGCCAGGAACGCTTCGCCGTCCTGGCGGGTGAGATTCGCCACTGAGCGCACCACCCGCTCCCCCCAGAGCAGTTCGTAGGGAAATGAGGGAATGTCGCTCATGTGGATTCCGGCGCAGACCACCACGCCGCCCTTCGCCACTGCGGCCAGCGCCGCGGGCACCAGGGGGCCGGCGGGGGCAAAGATGATCGCCGCCTCGAGCGGAACCGGTGGCCGTTCGTTGCTGCCGCCGGCCCAGACGGCTCCCAGCATCCGGGCTTGCTCCTGGCCGGCCGCATCATCCGGCCGCGTGAAGGCATAGACTTCGCGCCCCTGAAAGCGAGCGACCTGGGCGATGATGTGCGCCGCCGCGCCGAAGCCGTAGAAGCCGATTCGCGCCGCGTCTCCGGTCATCCGCAGCGAGCGGTAGCCGATCAGCCCGGCGCAAAGGAGGGGCGCCGCTTGCAGATCGGGGTAGCGCTGGGGGAGGGGAAAGCAGTAGCGCTCATCGACGGCGACGTACTCGGCATAGCCACCGTCCAGATCGTAGCCGGTGAAGAGCGCCGCATCGCAGAGATTCTCCCGACCGCTCAGGCAGTAGTGACAGACGCCATCGGTCCAGCCGAGCCAGGGCACGCCGACGCGCTCACCGATCGCATAGCGCCGCGCGTTGTCGCCACGGGCAACAATCCGTCCGACGATCTGGTGACCCGGGATCAGGTTCGGCTTCGGATGCGCCAGTTCGCCATCGATGATGTGGAGATCGGTGCGGCAGACGCCACAGACGCTGACGGCGACCAATACCTGATCTGGACCCGGTTCCGGGGTGGGAAATTCAGTCGCCTGTAGCGGCTGCGCGGGGCCGGCAACCATCATTGCTCGCATCGATGATCCTTTGCCGCGATTGACGAACGTGACGCGCTCTGCCGGACTTGCGGCGTTCGCGGTCCGCCGGGCGCGTTCTGAACAGTGCCGCGAATCGGGAAGGCAATCTCGTCTCAGATGTCCCGCCGAGTTGATGAGACATCCACCGTGACAGGCCCGGCTCCCAGGGACACGGGCAGCGTCGGATCAGCCAACGTCGCGACCTGGGGCCGCTTCGGTTCTTGCTTGGATAGTAGCAGCAAGGGTGGTCACGCTTGCGGCGCCGCTGTTGCCGCTGGTCCTTGCGAGTCCATGTGCTGTATCACCACAAGGCCCGCATAACTCCTTCTTGTAGCCGCAATGGGTAATACTGTGTCCACACGGGAATCTTCGGACGACCGGCAAGTGGAGAAAGCCGGGAATGGCCGACGCGACCTCGACCGCAATTTCTGGCTGGCGCATTCGCGGCATCCGCCAAGTGATGGGTCTCTCCCAGATCGAATTCGCCACATTGCTGGGGATCAGCAATGTGACGGTCAATCGGTGGGAGAATGACAGGGCTATTCCCCAGCCGGGGATGGTCGAACGGTTGCTCCACCTCGAAGCCAGCGCGCCCGGCGTGGCTCTGCCCGGTGAGCGCTTACCAACTGGCAACCTGCCGCGAGTGACAGGACTGATCGTTGGCCGGGAGGCCGATGTGGCCCTGGTTGCCGCCAGGCTCGTTGCCAGCCCACTGGTCACCATCACCGGGCCGGCCGGCGCGGGCAAGACCCGATTGGCAGTCGAGATCGCTCGTCGCGAGGGGCGACGGCACCCCGATGGGGCCTGGTTCGTCGATCTGGCCGCGGTGAGCGATCCCGGCGATGTCCAGCATGCCGTTGCGCGCGTACTCGGCATCCGTGAGACCGCCCGCAAATCGCTCATCGCACGTCTGGTCGAAGAAGTGCGGGAGCGTTCGCGGCTGCTCGTGCTCGACAACTGCGAGCATCTTGTCGCCGCGAGTGCCGACCTTGCGAACGATTTGATCGGGGCGGGCGGGGAGAGTCGGCTGCTCGCCACCAGCCGGATTCCGCTTGGCATCCCGGGCGAAGCCATCTATCCGCTCCGTCCCTTGGCGCCAAACGACGCAGCGGCGCTCTTCGTGCGGCGCGCGCGCGAGCATCAGCCGGAACTCGATGTCGACGAATCGCGGGAGGCGATCGCGGAAATCTGCCGCCGCCTCGATGGTCTGCCGCTCGCGATCGAACTGGCCGCCGCCCGCGCCCACATTCTTTCCGTCGCACAGATCGCGGGACGGCTCGACCGCCGCTTCGAGCTCCTGCGTACCGGCGGAACCGCCGCGCCGCGGCAACGGGCGCTCGATACCGCGATCGCCTGGAGTTGCGATTTGCTCACTCCTGATGCGGCGATGCTCTTTCGTCGCCTGGGAGTCTTCGCCGGCTGGTTCGATCTCGAAGCGGTCGAGGCTGTCGCCGCGAATGACAACGCGCTCGATCTCCTCGATCATCTGGCCCGGCAGTCGATGATCGTGGTCGAGCAGGATTCATACTCCCGCTCCGCGCGCTATCGTCTGCTGGAAAGTCTGGCCGCCTACGCGCGCGATCTCCTCAAGGACCTGGGGGAATTGGCCGCCACCGCGGATCGTCATGCCGCGTACTACGGAGCGCTGGCAGGGAAGTTGAGCGAGGGGTTGCGCGGCCCGCGCCAGACAGCGTTCCTCTCGCGTCTCGAGCACGAGCATGACAATCTCATCGCGGCGCTGGAATGGCAATTGACCGCGGGCGATGCGGCCTCAACCATTGCGCTGGCGGCGTCCCTCGGGCCGTATTGGCGGCTGCGTTCCCTCTATGACGAAGGCATTTCCTGGCTCTCTCGCGCTTTGGCACGGGAAGGGGCGGCGACCGTTCCTCGCGTCAATGCGCTGAATGAACTGGGCCTGCTCCAGTACCACGCCGGGTCCTTCCCGGATGCGCTGACGACCCTGGAAACCGCCGTAGCACTGGCTGGCCAACTGGGCGACCGGTCGGGAGAAGCCCGCGCTCTGGACACCCTCGGCCTGGTGCTGGTGGCGCAACGGAATCTGGTGCCGGCGGCGGCCGCGCACGAGCGAGCGCTGGCCCTGGCGCTGGCAGTGGGTGACCGTGCGCAGGCGGCACTGAGCCGACTCCACCTTGGCAACATGGCCAATCTGCGTGGCGACCACAAGGCCGCCGAACGTGGCTACCATGACGCCTGGTCGCTCATTCAGGGAACGGGCGATGTTGCCAGCGAGGCGCTGATCCTTTCCAATCTCGGTGAGATCGCGGCGCGGACCGGGAGATACTCCCGCGCCCTGAACTACTACCAGCGCACCTTGCACCTCCTGGAGACGGTGGGCGATCCCGATCGGCTGGCCGCGGTCGGAACCAACACGGCCGAGATTCAACTCATCCTCGGCAATGCCGCCGATGCCGTTCGCCTGGCGACCGAAGCGGTTGCTCGCTACCGCGAAATCAACCATCCCGCCCATCTCGCCGACGCGCTCTACATTCAGGCCGCGGCGCTGGCGGCGGTCGGCAAGCGTGGCGCGGCGCTGGCGCTGTTCCAGGAGATGCTGGCGCTGGAGCAGGCGCATCATGACTGGATTGACAGCGTCTATGCGATCGAGGCGATCGCCCGGCTGATTGCCGAGGATGGCGATCCCGCATTGGCAGCCCGGCTTCTCGGCGCCCTGGAGGTGCTCCGCGAGCAACATCAGGTCGCGGACTACCCATTATTCGATCTGAACGGCACCATTGCCTCCGTTCAGACCGCGCTGGGTGAAGCAGCGATGGCCGAGTACTGGGCCGAGGGCCGTTCGCTCAGCCCGCAACAGGCCGTCGCCGAAGCCTCGCTCGCGGGAAGCATGCGGGATGGTGCACCCATCCAGTTGTTGAAAGGCACCGCGCCGCCGACGGTCTCGTATCGTAGCGGCTCGCTGACCGCCCGGCAGATCGAGATTTTGCGCCGCGTCGCCGCTGGCATGAGCAACCGTGAGATAGGAGAAGATCTCGCGATCAGCGAGCGGACCGTGGAGCGGCACCTCACCTCGATCTTTGCCGCGCTCGATGTCGATCGCCGCCCCGCGGCGGTCGCCCGCGCCGTTGCCCTGGGGCTGGTCGAGCGCTGACTTTATCGTTTGGCCCATTTCTTTAACACCTTGACCGTTTCTCGGTCAGATTCGTCCGAAATCTGGCGGATTTCCCTCATGCGGAAGTCGTTCTCATTCTCTACGCTGCGAAGCAGGGTGGCGCTGATCGCCGGATCGACGGTCCTCATCAGCCAGGACCGCCGACCCGGCGAGGCGCTGCCGCAAACGGCGTCACCGGCGATAGGCGGAGGACGAGGTGGACGACAGCTCATTCGATCGACAGGCCGCCCGCTTGGGCGCTGCGCTTTCGCGCCGGAGTGTCGGCGCGCTGGTCATTGCGGCGGTGGCAGCGTTGAGCCAGCACGACGTCGGCGCCAAGAAGAAGAAACCGAAGTGCAAGCCGAAATGCCGTGGCAAGACCTGCGGCCCGGATGGTTGCGGCAAGACGTGCGGCGCATGTGGTGGCGACCAGGTTTGCGGCGGTGATGGACGATGCGCCGCGCGGGAAGTCTATGAGGTCGTGGCCACGTGGGGCTCGGCCGGCAATCAGAACGGTCAGTTCGACGACCCATCGGGGATCGCGGCCGATGGCAACGGCAACGTCTACATCGCCGACACCGACAACAATCGCTTGCAGAAGTTCAGCAGTGTTGGAGTCCACAGCGCGACGATTGGCGGGTGGGGTACCGGCGACGGGCAATTCTGGCATCCCGTTGGCCTCACCGCTGATGCCTCCGGGAATATCTATGTGGCCGATACTTTCAACCATCGCATCCAGAAACTGAGCAGCAGCGGGACGTTTCTCGCCAAGTGGGGCACGAACGGCACGGGAGATGGTGAGTTCAAGTTTCCATATGCCGCCGCCATCGATAGCGCGGGCAACGTCTTCGTCGTGGACAACAACAACCATCGCATCCAGAAGTTCGATGCCTCCGGCGGCTTCTTGACGAAGTGGGGAAGCTCCGGCAGCGGCGACGGCCAGTTCAACTTGCCCGGCGCCATCGCGGTTGACCGCTCGGGCAATGTCTACGTCGCCGATTCCTTCAACCATCGGATTCAGAGATTCAGCAACACCGGACGCTTCCTGACCGCGTGGGGTTCGCGCGGCAGCGGCAACGGTCAGTTTTCGTTTCCCACCGGCATCGGGATCGATCAGGATGGCGACGTCTATGTGGCCGACTTCAGCAACTACCGCGTGCAAAAGTTCAGTGCCAACGGGACGTTTCTCACCGCATGGGGATCACGGGGCAACGGCGAAGGCCAGTTCTCCCTGCCACAAGACATCGCGGTCGGAGCTGACGGCACCGTGTTCGTGATCGACTTCGGTCCAAACTCCACAGACAACCACCGCATCCAGGCATTCCGACCGGCGAGCGCGGCGAAAAGCGGTGAGGCAACATCGAGGAAAGCCACCGGGCACCGGAGCAGAAACCGAACAAATCGACATTCGTTGCACTGAGCGACACTGGGTATCCGCGCCCGGGACACTGCTGAACGATTGCTCGAAGACGAGTCTATCCACCACCCCCATCTGCGGTCGCATGGTCAAGCGGAGGCGTGCTGGGGAGACGCACGACAAAGCGGGTATCGCCCGGCTCGGAGGCGAGGCGGATGGTGCCGCCGTGGCGGTTGACCACGATGCGGTAGACGATATCGAGACCCATGCCGGTGCCGGCGCCCTGCCGCTTGGTGGTGAAAAAGGGGCGGAAAATCCGCTCCTGCACCGCGAGCGGGACACCGGGACCGGTATCGGCGATCTCCACCTCGACGCCGTCGCTGGTAGCGGCGGCGCGTACGTGCAACGTGCCTTCTCCGCCCATGGCGTCGATCGCATTGTCGATCAGGTTGGTCCAGACCTGATTCAGTTCCGAGCCATGACCGGCGATCGTTGGCAGGTCGGGATCGTAGTCGCGGCTCACCTTCACGTTGGCCAGTTTGTGCTTCAGGATGATCAGGGTGCTGTCGAGTCCTTCGCGGACATCGACCTCCTGCACTGGCCCGCGATCCATGAACGAGTAGTTCTTGACCGCCTGCACCAGTTCGGAGATGCGCTCCGCGCCGCGGCGGATTTCGCTGGCGAGTTCTCGTAGCGTCAGATTGGAGGCGACCCAGCCGATGGCATCGGCGATGGCAGCCGGGGGAAGTGACACGGCGATGCGTTCGACCGCGGCACGGTCGAACCCCGCGTCGACAAGTCCGGGGGCAAGGTCCCAGGCATCGACAATCCCCTGATCCTCCAGAAAGAACGCCACCTCGTCTTCCCGGTCGCTGCGGGACACCGGATCGAGGGTCTTGCCGTCGGTGGGCAGTGATTGCTGAATGGAGTCGAGCGCGGCGATCTGGTCCGTGGTGAGCGCGAACGCGCCGAGGCGGAGCGAACGCGATTCCTGTGCGGCGAGGGTCGACGCGAGTTGGTCGGCGGCGCGGCGGACCGCGGCAGCGGGATTGTTGAGTTCGTGGGCGAGCCCGGCGGAGATCTTGCCGAGCGCGGCCAGTTTCTCCCGTTCCCGGATCAGCGTGGCCGCGCCCTCCACCCGGGCACTCAACAGGGGAAGCACCTCCCCCGCCACTTCCGGCAGTTCGGTGATCAGGGCGCGGAAGGCGTCACCGCTGAAGACGAGGAGCCTTGTCGGTCGGATGGCGCGCGCGGTCGCCACGTGCGGCAGACCGACGAGGAGACCGATATCGCCCGTGAAATTTCCTTCCCCAACGAGGTCGATCTCGGTTTCGCGGCCCTCGACCATCTTGGTGATGCGCAGTTCCCCTTCCAGCACAATGTGGAAGGCGTCGGCCTTTTCACCCTCGCGAAAGAGGATGTCGCCCTGGTTCAGGCGCAACTCGCTGCTGCGCGCCGCCAGCAGCCGCAGGTCGCCGTCGGCGAGTGCCGCGAACAGCGGAATGTCGCGCAATTCGTGTGGGGTACTGCGGGCGGCTGCCGCCC
Organism: Thermomicrobiales bacterium; assembly: GCA_046328335.1. Classification (GTDB taxonomy): domain Bacteria; phylum Chloroflexota; class Chloroflexia; order Thermomicrobiales; family UBA6265; genus JACCXM01. The sequence continues at coordinate 82,833 of JAXLWU010000011.1, read as the reverse complement.
AGGGATTGGATGCCATCGTCGATTTCCGATCATGCGATGCGAACGATGCCATACATGGGAAACGGCACCGGGCTACGTGGCTGGGCCCAGGCCTCTGACATCATGTCGATCCTGCTGGGGAGGCGGGCGAGGCTTGCCTCGCCCCTACGACTGATCGCGTAGGGTGCGACGCTTGCGTCGCCCGCCATCGTGACCACCACGTCGCGGGACAACGGCCCATTGTCCACCCACCTAAACATGCCCTTCCGCCAGGTGCTGATGGACGAAGGAGATCGCGATGGAGCCTTCGCCGACGCCCGAAGCGACGCGTTTGACCGAGGCGTGGCGCACATCGCCAGCGGCAAAGACCCCCGGCAGGCTCGTTTCCAGCATCATCGGCGGCCGCTCCAGGGGCCAATCGATGACATTGCCGTGGTCGTCGCGGGGGAGGTCGCCGCCGGTCAGGATGAACCCGCGGTCGTCCCGCGCCACCATCCCGGCGAGCCACTCCGTGCGCGGTTCCGCCCCGATGAAGATGAAGAGGGAGGTGGCCGGGATCGTCTCTTCCTTGCCGTTGGAAGTATCGGCAATGGTCAACCCGGTCAGGTGGTCCTCACCATGCGCGGCGGCGACCCTGGCGTTCGTGCGTACGACGATGTTCGGCGTGGCCGCGATCTGCTCGATGAGGTAATGGGACATGCTCTTGGCAAGGGGACTGCGGGTGACGATCGTGACCTGGGCGGCGTAGCGCGCGAAATACATCGCCGCCTGGCCGGCGGAATTGGCCCCACCGACGATGACCACCTCTTCCTCGCGGCAAGAGATCGCCTCGGTCATCGCCGCGCCGTAGTAGACCCCGGCTCCCGTCAATTCGGCGATGCCGGGCGCATCCAGGCGGCGGTAGGAGACACCGGTCGCGATGATCACCGCATGGCTTGCCAATTCGGAGCCATCGCCAAGGGAAATGAGACGGCTCGGTCCCTCGGCGCGCAACCCGGTGACATCTTGCGGGGCAACGATCTCGACGCCGAATCGCGAGGCTTGCGCCACGGCGCGACGGGCAAGATCTGCCCCACTCAGACCGACCGGGAAGCCGAGATAGTTCTCGATGCGGGAACTCATCCCCGCCTGGCCGCCGGGCGCCTCCCGCTCGACAAGGACGGTGTGCAGCCCTTCCGACGCGCCATAGACTGCCGCCGCCAGTCCGGCGGGTCCGCCGCCGACAATCACCAGATCGTAGAAAGGGCGCGTCGCTTGGGTCTGCAACCCGACGCACTCCGCCACTTCCTGGATCGATGGCGCTTCCAGACGGGAACCATCGCCGAAAATCAGCAACGGCAACGGCGATCCCTCGGCGCCCTCGGCGGCGATGACCCGGTGCGCTTCCGGGTCCGATTCGACATCGAGCCAGCGATAGGGAATCAGATTCCGGGCGAGAAAATCGCGAATCTCGTGCGATGCCGGCGACCACCGGTTGCCGAGGACGCGCAGTCCGCGATACGGCGGGCGGAATCCCGCCCGCCACTCATCGAGCATGTCGTCGAGCACTGGATAGAGTTGCTCTTCTGGCGGATCCCACGGCTTGAGCAGGTAGTAATCGAGGCGCACGGTGTTGATGGCCCGGATTGCCGCCTCGGTGTCGGCATAGGCGGTGAGCAGCACCCGCTTCGCGTCCGGCGCTTTTTGCCGGGCCTGCTCGAGAAACTCGACCCCGGTCATATGCGGCATGCGTTGGTCGGCAAGGAGAAGCGCCACCGGCTCATCGCGCCGGGTCAGTTCATCGAGCGCCTCCAGCGCGGAATCGCCGGAATCGGCGCCAATCACGCGGTACTCGCGGCCATAGTGCCGGCGCAGGTCGCGCTCGATGGCTCGCAGCACCTGTGGGTCGTCATCGACGGTCAATACGGCGGGTCTGATCGCGGTCTGAGTCTGTTCCATCGTTTCCGTGGGCCTCCGCGAGGATAGTACGTGCGCGGGCAACGCGGCGTCGATACCTCAGGTTACCGGGATGGGGAGGAGTGGGACCAGTCGTTTGGGCAGGTCTTCGTCATTACTCCGCGATCGGTTCGATCTGGTCGCCGACGCGGATCCACCCACTCTCCACAATCCGTGCCCGCAATCCACCGCGGCGGACGAGCGGCGGCATGACCCGCTTGCCGGTGATCTCCTCCAGATGAACGCAGGGAGGACAATCGCGCAGCCCTTCGCACATCACCATGCCGATCCGGAAGCGCTTGCCGATCAGCGGGGCCAACGCGACGCCGCGTGTGGTGACGTTGCGCCGGTGCTCGTCGAGTCCGAGCGCGATCCCGGTTTCAGCCAGAATGGCTGCCAGGGCCTCCTCCGCAATGAGGGTCAGTTCCCGCGCGCCAGGATCGGTCGGGGTCGTGGAATAGAAGCCGGTGCCATCGCGGTAGCGGTCGCCCACCAGGCCCTCACCAGCAACGGCCTCGACCTCGCCGCGGCGGCGCATCGCGGCACCGGCGCGATCGGCGATATGGATGGCGACGACTTCGCCCATGTGTGCCTCCTCGTCGTTCCGTGCCGGACGACGCCTGTCGATTCCCGATCGTACCTGACGCGCGAGGACCTCGCGTTGGTCCGAACCATGCACTGCATCGTATCGAGTGCGGAATGCGTTGCATCGCATACTGATGCGGGATCGTTGTGCCCGTGTGAAGCACCGCATCCCGGCTGCCAGGTGTGCCACCATCAGACGATAAAGGAGCCGCGTGTCCCGCTACACCGCCGATCAACGCTACATCGTCGCCGCGGTCTATGTGGCGGCCATGTTGATGAACACACTTGATTCGACCATCGTCAACGTCGCGCTTGCCACCCTGGGGCGCGAGTTCGATGTCCCGCCGGTGACGACCGAAGCGGTGGTGGTCGGCTACCTGGTGAGCCTGGCGGTGTTCATTCCCGCCTCCGGCTGGCTTGGCGATCGCTTTGGCACCAAGCGCGTCTTCCTGTCGGCGCTGGCGGTCTTCGTCATCGCCTCCGCGCTCTGCGGTCTGGCCCAGAGTCTTGAGCAGTTGGTGGCGTTTCGGGTGCTCCAAGGCGCCGGGGGCGGCATGCTCACCCCGGTCGGCATGGCGATGCTCTTCCGCACCTTCCCGCCGCGGGAACGGATCGCGGTCAGCCGCATTCTGATCTTCGCGACGATTATCGGCCCTGCCTCGGGACCGATCGTCGGCGGTCTGCTGATCGAGCACCTCTCCTGGCGCTGGGCGTTCTACGTCAACGTCCCGGTCGGCGTGATTGCCTTCCTGATCGGACTCTTTTTCCTGCACGAGCATCGCGAACCGGATCCTGGCGGCTTCGATCTGCCCGGATTCGCGCTCGGCGGCATCGGACTGGCGACGGCGATGTTCGCGCTCAGCGAAGGGCCAGGTCGCGGCTGGGACGATCTGGCGATTCGTGCCTCAGGGATGGTCGGGATCGTGACCCTGGTGGTGTTCGTGTTCCACGAGTTGCGCATCTCCGACCCGATGGTCGATTTGCGGTTGTTGGGGAATCACCTCTTTCGAAGTACGCAACTCGTGTCGTTCTTTGGCGCCGCCGCATTCGTCGGTATCCTCTTTCTCATTCCCCTGTTCTTGCAGACCCTACGCGGCTTCTCGCCATTGAACGCCGGGCTCACCACCTTTCCCGAAGCCATCGGCGTGGTGACATCGACGCAAATTGTCGCGAGGCTCTACCCCCGCGTGGGACCGCGGCGATTGATGATGTTCGGGTTGGTCGTCGTGGCGGTGAGCGCGGTACTGATCGCGGAGATCGGTCTGCAGGGAAACGCCTGGACGATGCGGGCGCTGATGTTCCTGGTCGGCGCCGGCATGGCTAACGTTTTCATCCCCAATCAGGCCGCCAGCCTGGCCACGATCACCCGCGCGCAGACCGGGCGCGCGACGACGATCGCCAACGTGCAACGCCAACTCGGCGCCGCGCTCGGCGTGGCCGCTCTGAGCAGCGTCCTGATCGCGACCGCCGCAGCGGACTCCGGTGAACCAGACATGGCGAGTTTTCGCACCGCGCTCTTCGTATCCGCGGCCCTCGCCTGCGTCGGCGCGGTCGCCGCGCTGCGCGTTCCCGACCGGGAAGCCGCCGAGACGATGCGTCCCCACGCCGGGCGGCAGGCGCACGCCCAGCCGCCCGTGGCCGAGGCAATGTAGTCCAATCTCGATGCTTCGCATAGGACAAGACCCCGCGTCTCAACCGGCATGACATGGCCGTGGCTCACCGGCTTCGGGCGCGAGCATCGCCAACGTCGAGGTCACTTCTCCAGTTGGGACGACGGACACAGATCTTGCCGGGTTGCCACGACTTCTACCCGAGGCTGTAGGGGATCGCCTTTGCCCCTTTCTGCCGAGACGTCACTACTCGAGACCGGATGCCCCGAGATAGGCTGTCGCCGCGAATGTCGCTGGCAGCGGATGCGGCGTTCGTCATCATGCGGTGGATACTCGAATTGGAATGAGAGTGCTCGCGCCGCCTACCGTGCTGCGCGTTTGCGTCGGGTCGGCGAAGATAGCAGGTAGTGGACTGGTGACGTTCGAGGAGATTGGTGAGCGACGATGAACAGCGGTGAATCGGGAACAACTCCGGCGGTGCGCCTTCTCGTACCGCTCGACGACTCGCGGCAGGCGCTGGCGGCGCTGCCGTACGCGCGCGCCCTGGCCACGCCCGGCACGGAGATCGTGCTGCTTTCGATTGTGCCCGTTGCCGACGAAGTCATTGCCGGGACCGGGCAGATGCTGGTCCCCGCCGACCAGATGGCGGTGATCGAAGAAAGCCATACGCGAGAAGCGATCGAACCGATTGCGAAGGGATTGCGCGACGCCGGGCATCAGGTGTCCGTCCAGGTCGCCGTCGGGGATCCCGCGCAGCGCATTGTCGATATCGCCTCATCCTCCGGCGCGACGATGATCGTCATGGCGTCCCGCGGCCGCGGCACCCTGGGGCGGCTGATTTACGGGAGTGTTGCCGACCGGGTCGCGCGGGATGCTCCGGTGCCGACCATGGTTGTCCGCGCCGAACAGCAGGAGCAGGGACCGGTGGGCATTAGCCGGCTGGTCGTTCCCTTGGACGGGTCGTCCCTGGCGGAAGGAGCGCTGACATTCGCCGAAACGATCGCGCGGCGATTAGGTGCGCCGATCTTCCTGGTGCGTGCCGTCAATCCCGCCGACCTGATGCCGCCCGCGGTCGGCATGGCGGAGGCGATCCCGTACGAGATCTACGACGAGACCGAGAAACAGATGGAAGACGCGGCGGATTCCTACCTGGAGGAGACCGCCAAACGGCTGCGCGGCGAAGGGTTCTCCGTGGCGACACGGGTGCTCAGCGGGCCGCCCGCGGCGGCGATCGAAGAGACGACGAAATTCGGCGACGTGACCGTACTCGTCTCGCACGAGCGCTCCGGGGTGATGCGCTGGTTGATCGGCAGCGTGGCGGAACAACTCGTCCGCGAGGACGAATCGCCTGTCATCCTCGTGCCCGCGCCGGAACACGCGGTGTCGTAACAGCACCGGGAGGGTGGCCGTCCGCCAGGACCAAAGGCGGAGTCAGCGGATTGCGGGCAGGGTCGGATTGCGGCATCGCTGTCACTGGCTTCTCCCGGTGTCGTGCAAAAGGACGTGGTTTCCCGGCGATGCGACGCGCATCGCATTGCCGGGAGAAGCGGAATGCCGCGACAGGGCTGAGCAAGGCACTGCTTCGAGAGGAGACACAGCGACCATGACCGAGGGAGAGGGATAGAGAGTGTCCGCAGGGAGATTTTCCGGCAAGACCGCGCTGGTAACCGGCGCGGCGCACGGTATTGGGCAGGCGATCGCGGCGCGATTGGCGCGGGAGGGCGCGAACGTGCTCCTGCTCGATATCGAGGGCGATGTCGCGGAGCAGGCCGCGGCCGATCTTCGTGCTACGGGCGGCATCGCGGAAGCGATCCAGGGTGACATCTCCCAGCGTGAAGATGTGCGGCGAGCGGTGACGCGGGCGGTCGATCGGTTCGGCCGTCTCGACATCCTCGCTGCCAATGCGGGAATCGCCGACGCGCACAGGTTCGAAGAGATCGAGGATGTGAGTTGGCGGCGGATCATCGACGTCAACCTGACCGGCACCTTCTACTGCCTGCAGGAAGCGGCGCGGGTCATGATTCCGGCCGGCGGCGGCGCCATGGTGGCCACCGCGTCGACAAATGCCTTCTGGGTGGAAAGCAACCTGGCCGCGTACAACGCCTCGAAAGGGGGAATCGTCGCGCTGGTCAAATCGGCCGCCTACGATCTCGGGGGCTATGGCATCCGGGTCAACGCGGTTGCCCCGGGCATGATCCGGACGCGGGCGAATTTCATCACCGAAGATCCGATCGCGGGTCCGGAATACCTGAAGGGGGTCCCGCTCGGGCGCTTCGCCGAGCCGAGTGAAATGGCATCGGTGGTCGCCTTTCTCGCCTCGGACGACGCTTCCTACGTCAGCGGCGAACTGCTGGTCGCCGATGGTGGGACGACGATCGGCGTCCGCTTGCCGCTGCCAAGCGAACCACTTCCCGGGTCGGTGCGGAGTGAGGACTGATCCCGATTCCGGATGATGATTGCCGATGACTCTTGGAGCGTCCCCTCACCCCACCCCCGGCCTCCCTCCCGCTGCTCCCTCCCGTGCCTCCCTCCGCCGGAGGGAGGGGTCCCCCTCCCCGGAGGGAGGAGTCTCCCCGTGCGCGGGGAGAGGGGCGTTGTGCGTCTGCAACTGAGTTCAATGCGAACGTCATCAGCGGGATTCCGCATGATTCCTGCGACCGCATGTCATACGGAATCCGGATGAACACTCGATCATTGGCGGCGCCGGGAAGTCCCTCGCCCTGCGCACAGGGAGACTCCTCCCTCCTCGGAGGGAGGCTTGGGAGGGAGTCAGGGTTGGGGTGAAGGCGTGGTCCTCGAGCAAACACCAGTCATCACCCGGATTCCGTATCAGTGGATCGTTGCTTGAGTCAATCCGCGGCAACCGAGGCGGCAAAGCGGGCGGCGGAAAGAAATGCCACGTCGTGGCTTGTGGCGCCATCGACCGCGAGGTCAGCCAGGATTTCGCCGACGACCGGGGCAAACTTGTAGCCACGACCCGAGAAGCCGCAGCCGAAGATGACCGCGTCGTGACGAGGGTGACGGTCGATGATGAAATGCATGTCGACCGTGTAGGTGCACATGCAGGTGATCCGGCGCAATTCAGAACCGCTCGCGCCCGGCATGTAGCGGTCGAGCACCCGGCGGAGATCGTCGATCTCTTCGTCCTCGATCGTTCGCCGGATGGAGCGGGCGGTCGTCCCCTCGCCCGCGCTCAATCCGATCTTGAGCCCGATGTCGGCGACGTCCGGCATGCCATAGAAACTTCCCTCCGCGACATCGAGCATGAAATCGGGCGCGCCATGTTCCCGCGACCAGCGATCGGGGCGGCTGGGGCGGAAGTAGCCATTGACGCGGCGTTGTACCTGGAAGGGGAGGGCAAGATCGCCCAGTAACTCGGCTGCCCAGGGTCCGGTGGTGATGATCAGGCGGTCCGTCAGATAGGAACCGGCGGAGGTCTCGACCCGGACGCCCGTACCGGCCGACTGCCAGGAGGTGACTTCCTCGCCCGTGTGGATGGTGGCTCCATTGCGCTCGGCGAGCGCGAGATGGGTGAGGATGCCTTCTTCACAGTGGAGGAACCCCGCGTCCGCTTCGTAGAGTGCGGTCAGCCCTGCCGCGAGGCGAAACCCCGGAAACCGCTCGCCCAGTTGCCGCTCATCCAGTTCTTCCCGAAAACCGTGCGCGATCGAACGGTCGATGCCGGGGCGCAAACCGGGATTTAGGACCAGATCGACGAGCCAGACTTCGCCCGTGACCTCCAGCAGTGTCTTCCCCGATTCTGCCTCGACTTGATGCCAGAGCGCGAAGGAGCGGTCGGCGAGTGGGACATACCCGTCCAGGCTGAGGGAGGATTTGCGGATCATGCGGTGGTAGCCGTGTGACGACCCCTGATCGTGTCCCGGCTGGAACATCTCGATCCCGAGCACGCGGCGTCCTCGCGTCGCCATCTGATACGTGGCGGCGCTGCCCATCGCGCCCAGGCCGACCACAATCGCCTCATACGTTGCCGTCATCGCAATTCCTTCGCTTTGGCTATACCACGCTGCGCCTATGAACGGGATCATAGTCACTGCATCGCGTCGCTGATAGCGACCCTCGCCTCGGTGACGAACTGCTGTCCCCGGTTCATGTCCGGCAATCGTGGCCCACGATCTGCGGGAAATCGCGGGAAGACCGTTCAGGGGCAATGGGGCCGGTCGCCTGATGTCGCGTTCAGCGGTCGAGACAAGCGACCCGATTGTTGCCCGAGAGGGATGGTATGGACGAAATCAGCGGAACCTCAAAGGAATACGAATCAGAGGGCGGCGACCCCGCCTGCTGGGCGCACCTCTTTCCACTCGCGGAGGAGGAGGCGAGCGACGTCATCGATCTCGTCTCACGCGTGAATGACGCCACCAACGCCGGTGCAGCGTGGTCGATGACGAGCGACGATCTCAACGTCAACCTGCTCGTCTTTTCTGCTGGAGAAGGGGTCGCGGAACACGTCAACGCCGAGGTCGATGTCCTGGTCGTCGGCATCCAGGGGGACGGCATCATCTCCGTGGAGGGAATCCCGCGGGTTCTTCGCGCGCAGCAGGCGTTGCTCATCCCACGGGGAGCGCGGCGCAAGACCCAGGGCATCACTGAGCGGTTCGCCTATCTCACCTGTCACCGGCGCCGGTCGGGACTGCGGCCCACGGTTGGTCAGACGAAAAGAGAGTGATAGAGCGACACGCGGGGACCAAAAAGGGTGAGTCGGTGACGGTCCCAGTGGTTCCCACGCCGTGCACGATCTGTGTCATGCCGAGCCGCAGCGAGGAATCTCGGCCTTTCGCCACGTCGGACCACCACGACGCGGTTCCTCGTTCCTCGGGACGACACATCGTGTGTACGACGCTGTCGTGTGTCGGTGGGTGGGGTCAGCGCCGCTGGACGATCTTCGGTTCCCAGGCCGCGAAGCGCTCCTCGATTTCCGCGATCGCCGGCACCGACCCCGCTCCGACTCCACGCAGGCTGAGCGCGGCAACCAGATTGGCATACGCGCCAGCGGTCACCGGGGAGACGGTCTGGTCCGATGCCTTGGTAAAGAACGCGGCGGCAAAGACATCGCCGGCGCCGGTGAGATCGACCGTCTTTACCGGGTAGCCCGGAAGTTCGGCGCGATGGCCGCCGTAGATCAGGTTGCAGCCGTTCTCACCGAGTGTCACCACCCCGATGCGCCGCGCGCCGACCCACTCGACCACCGCACGTGCCTGAGCGATCTCTTCGTCGGAGACGACGATGGTGTCGGTGCGCGCGAGGAGTTCTGGGGGGAGCCGGAGGGGCACGTGATGCACGCGGCCGCCTCGCTCCAGCGGCCATTCGCGCATCCAACCCTGTGGCGTGATGCCGAGAAAGCCGGGGTTCAACGCCAGCGCCTGATGGGCGTCGATCTCGCGCGCCACCGGTCCGAGGTGAATGACCTTGACATTCGCCCAGTGTGGCGGCAAGCCGCGGAGGTCGATTTCGCCCGCCCACTTGCGGATGGTCTGGGTGCGCCGTCCGCCGTGATACTCGTTGACGAAAAAGGTCGGCGACTCCGCGTCCTGGGTGATGATCGTCAATTCGTTGGAAAAGGCATCGAGCGATGGCACCTCGACGCCGTCGATGCGCTCGCCATAGCGGCCGCGGGTCAGCACACCGACGCGCCAGCCGAGGCGCGCCGCGGTTAGCGCGGAATAGAGGGCGGTGCCTCCGAGCACGCCCGATCCGTCCGCCTGGATGTCGCAGACGATCTGCCCGATGACGAGATAATCCGGCGCGCGCTGGGCCTGCATCCCGCTGAAGACGCGATCGGAACTGAGCGGCTGCCGCTTGCGCCCGCGCTTGTCGCCGCCGCGCGTGATGCGCGGGGGGAGGGACGGATCTCGTGGTTTCTTCGGTTTGCCATCGGAGCTGGAGAACGACGGCGCGCCGGGGTCTCGAGCGGAATGATGGAGCAGCCGGACGCTACCGATGCGAGTTCCGCTGGTGCTGGTTGCCCGCCGCATCCGATTGTCGCCGGAGGACCCGGCGTCGTCGCTCGATCGCTCTCTAGACACGAGGCATGACCGTCACCCGGCGCATGTTCCCCTCGCCGCTGCTCTCGGTCGTGACATCGGGGCTTTCGCGCAGCGTCAGGTGGACGATGCGGCGCTCGTTCGGCGGCATGGGCTCGAGCACGATCGGCCGGCGGGAACGCATCACCTGCCGCGCGACCCGCTCGGCGAGTCCGATCAGCGACTCCTCGCGCCGGGTGCGATACCCCTCGACATCGATCACGATCCGCGTCCAGCCATCGAGCCGACGATTGGCGATCAAGTTGACCAAGTACTGCAACTGAGAGAGATGATCGCCACGGCGCCCTATCAGCATTCCGAGGTCATGCCCGAGAATGTCGATGAAGATCGTCGGCGGGTCTTCCGCGTCGAGCGGCATGGTCGAAGGATTGTCGACGGCGACAACGTCGGCGGCGATCCCCATATGGGTGAGCAACTCGCGCACGATTTCCTTGGCGACCTGCTCTTCCGCCTCGTCGACGCGGTCTTGGTCGCGCGTTCGTTCCGGGGCGGCGGGACGGGGGCGTTCGCGCGGGGGCGCCCCCCGTGACGAGGGCCGATCGCCGGGGACCCGGCGGCTGGGGGCTTGCCGGCGCTCGCCCCGGTTCTGCGACTGGGCACTTGGCGCGCGGTTGCCACGCGGGACCGGCTGGGAGGCCATCCCCTTGGCGGTGACGCGGACCAGCGCCTCATCCCCTTCGTCCGGACCGGCGTCCGAGAGGATCTCGATATCAACCTGCGAGTCGTTGAGCCCGAGTTGCTCGAGCGCAAGCCGGACCGCCTCCTCCACGGAATAGGCCTGAATCTCGACGCTCGTCATCCTCCGCTGGTCCATATTCTGTCCCCGTCCAGAGCGTCCGCGCATCCATTCGGGATCCCACGCGTGTGGGTTCGACCGAACGGCGGCCGCTCGCTGTTGCCAGAAGCCGCTGAGGTCAATCCCCCTTGGGGGCCGGTTTTGCTTTCCGATGCACGATGACCGCGCCGTTGCCGCCCGCGCTGGCGGCCGGCTCCGTGGCCGGCTTGGCGCCGTTCCCCTTTTTGCTCTTGCTGCCGCTGCTGGAACCCGACTTCGCCGCTGGCCGCGCCACCGCTTCGACCGCGGCCGCCTCGGCTGCCGGCGCAGGTGGCGCGCCGCCGGAGCGTTCCATCGCCTGCCGCTGGGCATCGTCCATCTTGCGCTGCATCCAGCCCATCGGGCCCGGCGCGTAGACCGGTTTTCCGTCGCCACTGACGACAACCACATCATCGAGACTGCGGGGCGGCCGGTAGCCGAGGCGGCGATGCTCAGGCAGTTCCGGTAGGAATGGCGCCCACTTCAGGAGGCTGCCCCAACCGGTGATGAACCACTGCTGGATGACGCTGTAGATGCTCTGCGTCGCCCAGTAGAGCACGGGACCGGCAGCGAAACTCCAGCCGAACAGGACGACGCTCAGCGGCATGATGTTCATGACCGAGTTCATCATCGCCTGCTGCGGATCGGTGCTCTTCGGCTGATTGGCCGGCCGCATCATCTGCGTCTGGGCGAACTGGAACAACCCGGCCAGGATTGGCAGGAGGTGCCATGGATCAGGATGCGCCAGGCTCGGAATCCAGAGGAAAGGCTCGCTCCAGTAACTGCCGCCGGTCGAGGGAAGGTGGATGATGGCGTTGGAGAGCCCGAGGAAAATGGGAATCTGCACGATCATCGGCAGACAGCCGGCCATCGGGTTGACCCGGTGCTGCTGGTAGAGCGCCATCGTCTCCTGCGATAGCCGCTGCCGGTCGTTGCCGTGCTTTTTCTGAAGATCACGAATCTTCGGTTGCAGATCCTGCATCGCCTTGGACGAGCGGATCGATTGCACCGTCAGCGGCAACATCAGGGTTTTGACAATAATCGTGAACGCGATGATCGCCAGGCCGCCACTGTGAAAGAAGGAGGCCAGGCTGTTGAGCACAACGACGATGAAATTAACGTACTGCGACCAGATCGGGATATTGATACCCATCGTAAAGACCGAGTCTCCTCCCGCATCACGCGGAGCGGTGGGCGGTGGCAACGCGCCTCAGCGATTCACTCCCGCCGAGCGGGCCTCCATACAGCGTGACATCTACGGAACAGGATCGTACCCACTGCCGCCAAACGGGTTGCAGCGCACGATTCGCCAGACTGCGAGCCGGCCACCGGCAAGAATACCGTACCGCGCGATGGCCTCGTATCCATATTCGGAACATGTCGGGATGAATCGGCATGCTTGCGGCAGCAAAGGGGAAACGCCGCGGCGATAGAGACCGATCAGCCCTAGCGCGATCCAGGCCAGCGGACTTGGCGCGGCCGCGGGAATCAGGGGAGGAAACTGGCTCTCGCCGCGACTGTGGGCGGAATTGGTGGGGTCAGAGGCAGGCGCCATCGTCAAATCACTCCGGCTGACGCAGCGGCGGGTGCCGGCCCCAGTCCCGCTTTGGCGAACATGCGCGCCAGCCGCTCTTCCGCCTCTCGCGAGCCGGGGAGTTCCTCGACGGTACCGCGAATGATGATCACCACGTCGAATCCGGCGCGCAGGGAGGGGTGGAGATGGCGCAATGCCTCGCGCGTGACCCGCTTCAGACGATTCCGCTGCACAGCGCCGCCGCTCTTACGTCCGGCAATCACCGCATAGCGGTTCGTGGGCGGATTCGAGACATTCTGTAGATAGCGAATCACGAAGGGACCATCCGCCACCGCGCGCCCGCGCGATCGGGCAGCACGGATGGCAGCATCCTCGCGCAGGCGGAGCTGACGTTCCACGAAAGGCGCTTGGCCACGGCGCTCACGACCGGCGGAACCCGCCGCGCAAGGGCGCTTAGCGGTTCTGGGTGAACTTGTTCTCGTCGGCGACGGTCAGCGCATGCCGCCCTTTGCGCCGGCGGCGAGCCAGCACATTGCGGCCTCCGCGGTCGGACATCCGGGCCAGGAAGCCAAACTTGCGGATGCGCTTGATCCGCTTTGGCTGATAGGTTCGCTTCGTCATCGACGATCACCCTTTCCAGTTCACGTTCAGGTTCGAGCAGTGACACGGCATCGGCGGTCTCGCGAACCGCGGCATTGCGCGGCGCCGCCGTTTCACAACACCAGGTGTCCATGGATGCGTAACGGACGCCGACACAACAATGTTCCGGCGCCGCGATCCGTAATGAACCGCACGACGGAACCGGCGAAGTATAGAGGATTCCAGGGATGTGGTCAAAAGTGCGTCCGCACCGCTGGCGGTCATCCCGGTCGTGTATTCCCCCCGCGACTATTCATGCTACCGTGACCGCCGTGATGCGATGCCCCTCACGCTTGCCGGGATGCCGCGCCGATGTCCCTCGCTGATCGCCTGGCGCTGGTCGTCCTCGGCGCATTGTGGGGCGGTGGATTCCTCTTTGTGCGCATCGCGGTACCGGAATTCGGGCCATTCGCGCTCGTCGATTTGCGAGTGCTCATTGCCGGTGCGCTGCTGCTGGCCTGGTCCGCGGTGCGGCGGGACATCCCGTCATTCTGGCGCCGCTGGCGCGAATACGCGGTCCTCGGCGCGCTGAACGTCGCCATCCCGTTTTGCCTGGCAGCGTGGGCGGTGCTGACCGTCCCCGCTTCGCTGGCGGCGATCGTGATGGCGACGATCCCGCTCTTTACCGCTCCGCTGGCGGCGATCCGATTGCGCAAGCCGCCGACGCCGCGACAGATCGCGGGTCTCTGCGTTGGGTTTGCCGGCGTCGCCCTGCTGGTCGGGCTCGGGCCGATGGAGGTTACGTCCGCGTTTCTCACTGCCGTCTGCGCATTGCTGGCGGCGGCATTCTGCTATGCCATTGCCGGCATCTACGCCGCGCGGCGGTTCACCGGCGTCTCGCCGGTGGAGTCGAGCATCGGGCAACAGCTGGCAACCTTTGGCCTGCTGCTGCCGTTCGCCGCGGCGACGTGGCCAGACGCATTGCCCTCCGCGCGTTCGATCGGCGCCTTGCTGATCCTGGCGATCTTCGGCACCGTCATCGCCTACATGCTCTTTTTCCGGCTCATTTCGTCGGTCGGTCCAACCGACACCGCCACCGTTGCCTACCTGATTCCGCTCTTCGGCACCGCCTGGGGTGTCGTTCTCCTCCAGGAACCGGTCAGCGGCGCGACGTTCGCGGGGATGGGGTTGATCCTGGCGGGCGTGCTGCTGGTGACCGGAAGCCGTCCGCGCGGACGGAAACCGGTGCCGGCCCCACGGACGACCGCGGCTGATTAGAGCGTCGTCGGGAAGGTGTGACGTCAGGACGGAGCCACAAGGTGTCGTCCCGAGGAACGAGGGACTTCGTCGGCGTGGTCCGCCGCCGCGAAAGGCCAAGCGTCCTCGCTGCGGCTCGGCATCACACATCTTTCCCACGCCGCTCTAACATGCGCCATCGGAAACCAGATCAGACGACCATGCGGCCGGGCCCTGACGACGAGGCAACCAATTGAACTGGAAGGAGCGACGTTCCTGCGGTCAGAATGTCGGCGCCCTGCTTCAGCCGGATGAACGAGGTTTGCCATGACGGGTGGCGGCCCGCTGTCGGTTTCGTGCGATCTGAATGATTCACCTTGTACGTATACCCTCAGGATGAGTCACGGTGTGTCACAATAGCGGGTAGCCCGTCCGCAGCAATCCATTCGATCAGGCGATGTTGCCTATGGAGGAACCAATGAGTAGGTCTGTTTGCGCCTCGCGATGCTCGCTGACCCGGCGTGGATTCGTTGGCGCCTCTCTCGCCGCCGCTGGCGTGTTTGCCACGCCTCGCCTGCTTCGCGCTCAGGACGCGACTCCGGCGGCGGCGGGTGAGCCAATCCGGACCATGACGCGAGAGGAATTCGTGGCCCAGGTTGTCGAGGACCTTGGGTATACGGAGCCGACCTCGACCGGAGGGATCTTCATTGATTCGAACGTCAATGACATCCAGACGATTCATCCCTTGATCGCTGATGACGGACCATCACTCGGCACCGTTGGTCTCATCTATGACGGTCTGTTTGGAAGTGATGTTCGGACCGGTCAGCCTGCGCCAAACGGCCTCGCCGATTATTGGGAAATTGCCCCGGATGGCCGGACGTACACCTTCTATCTCAATCAGAACGCGAGATGGCACGATGGCGTGGACATTACCTCCGCCGACGTTCAGTTCTCGTTCGATGCTTTGGCAAATCCGGATCTCGGATCCTCGTATTCGCAAAGTTTCCTTGAAGCGACGGAGTCGTGGCGGGCAATTGACGAACACACATTCGAACTTGTCGCCAAGGAGCCGCTCTACACCTTCCTTTACGAATTGTTCGGGCTGATCGTGCCCAAGCACATCTGGGAGAGCGTGCCCATCAAGGACTGGCGAACCGATGGCGGCGCAACCGGTCAGGATCCGTCGCGCGTGGTCGGCTCCGGGATTTTCAAGTTCAAGGAGTGGCGCCAGGGGGAGAGCATCTCTCTCGTGCGCAATGACGACTACTACCAGAAGGCTCCCTATCTGGATGAGTACGTCATCCGGATCATGCCCGACAGTACCTCGGTCACCAATTCGTTGCTGAACGGCGAGATCGACGTTGCGGGCGTGGACCCCGCGGATGCGGCAACGGTCGAGAATACGGACGGCCTCAAGATCGATGTCTATCCCACGCGCGGCTTTACCTACTACATGACGAATCTCGATCCGGAGAAAACGACCCTCTTCCAGGACACGGCCGTGCGCCAAGCGCTATTCCATGCGCTCGATCGAGATTCGATCGTGAATGACATCATGTTGGGCTATGGCGAGGTGGCGCAAGGCACCCAGCCGGTCATTTCCTACGCTTACGCGCCGGACAAGATTACGACCAAGTACACCTACGATCCCGAAAAAGCCAAATCGCTCCTCGCTGGAGCCGGTTGGACCGATACCGACGGCGATGGCGTCGTCGACAAAGATGGCAAGCCATTCGCGTTCGAGTTCATCTATCCCTCCGGCAACCCGACAACCGACCAAATGATTGCGTACCTCCAGGATGCCTGGAAGGCCATCGGCATCGCGGCTACGCCTCGTGCGCTGGAGTTCTCCGCGCTCGTCGAGGTGATCACGGGCAACCATGATTTCGAGATCGCGCTGCTCGGATTCAGTTGGGATGCGTCGTTCATCCAGGACGCAATGTTTGGCTGCTCCCAATACGAGGGCGGCTTCAACATGGTCAAATACTGCAATGAGGACGTGGATGCGTTGAACTTCAAGGCGAAGCGGACCTTCGATGAGGAAGAGCGGCGCAATCTGATCATCGAAGCGACGAATCTCGTCAATGAGGATCTTCCGGTCGCCGTCATGCATTTCCGGAAGGCCATCGCCGGGTACAGCAGCCGCTTGCAGAATTACAAACCCAGTTCCTGGGGCGTCGATCTCTCCTACGTCTGGATTCAGCAGTAGCAGGGAGAGAACCTGTCAGCGCCTGAGAATCACGGGCGTTAGATTGGCGCGGCGTTTTGCCTGGGCAGAACGCCGCGCCAACTCAATCTCCAATTCCTAATGCGATGTAGCTCCGGAGGTTTACCGTGACCGACTCACTCGTCTCTCGCCGCGCCACAACGGTCGCCGCGGTCAAGCCATTCCATCTCCTGATGCGGCAGATGGAGGCCATCGACTACTTCACGCGCCGGGACAATCCGGACGTACTCGATTTCACCTTCGGTGATCCACGGGAAATGCCGTCCGAGCGCTACGTGGCAACCCTACGGGAGGCGGCGCTGCCGCGCAACGAAGGGTGGTTTGCCTACACCTTCTACGAGCGCGCGGCGCAAGACGCGGCGGCCGCCTCGCTTTCGTGCCTGAGCGGGTTGCCGTTCACCCCGGACGATATCTGCCTCACCACCGGCGGCTTCGCGGCGTTGGCGGTGGGGATGAAGGTGGTCGCCGATCCGGGTGACGAAATCATCTACAGCCTGCCGCCGTGGTTCTTCTATGAGGGGTTGGCGGTCGAGGCCGGACTGGTTCCGGTCAAGGTCGGCATCGATCCGGAGACGCTCGATCTCGATCTGGACGCGATCGCGGCGGCGATCACGCCGCGGACACGGATTGTCATCGTCAACTCCCCGAACAATCCGACCGGCCGCATCTACTCGCCCGACTTGCTGACGCGGTTGGCGGCGATATTGGAAGCGGCATCGGCCCGGATCGGGCGGCGCATCTTCATCCTCTCCGACGAGCCGTACAACCGGATCGTCTTCCAGGGATCGACCTTCCACACTCCGGCCGAGTTCTATCCCTACACCCTCATTGCCTACAGTTACGGCAAGACACTGCTGTCACCGGGACAGCGCATCGGTTACCTCGCGTTGCCACCCGCGCTGCCGGAGCGGGAGGCGTTGCGTGAGGCGATCCGGAACATGCAGATCGCCATCGGGTTCGCTTTTCCCAATGCGCTCCTGCAACATGCATTGCCGGACCTGGAGCAGCAGTCGATCGACATCCCGCGACTCGAGCGGCGGCGGGACATGATGGTGGATGCCCTGACCGCGATGGGCTACCGGGTCAATCGCCCGGAAGGGACCTTCTACCTCTTTCCGCGTTCGCCGATCGCCGACGACGAAGCCTTCACGCGGCGCCTCGCCGAGGAGAACATCCTGGTGATGCCGGGGACGGTCTTCGAAACACCGGGCTTCTTCCGCATCTGCCTGACCGCGACCGAGGAGATGTGCGAGCGGTCCTTGCCGGGATTTGCGGCGGCGATTGAAGGGGTGTAAGCCCGGTTGGTGAGGACCGCGGTCTCGCCCGCACCGGCCTTTACTCCAACAAGAACCCTCACCCCAACCCCTCGCCCTGCGCACAGGGCGAGGGGCTTTCGTCTCATACGAAATCCGGATGAAGACGTGAGGAACAGGCGCCGATGGCCAGCCAAGAGCCCCTCTCCCGTCGAGCCGGGAGAGGGGCTCTTGCTGCATGTCTGGGCGAGTGCAGCGGACGGCGTTCGTGTCGTCCCGCCGAAGGAGGGACCTCGTCGTTTCCATCGCCGACCGGATTTCCTCACTGCTGGACGAGATCGCCTGCCATCCAGCCGATCACCATGGCCGCCGCCTGCGTGTTCACCGAGACGATATCCGGCATGATCGAGGCATCCGCCACGCGGAGGCCGGAGATGCCGCGTACCCGCAACTCGGGATCGACGACGCTATCCGCCCCGGATCCCATGCGGCAGGTGCCGACCGGATGGAACCAGGTGCTCACGTCTTTGCGAACGTAGTTGGCGATCGCATCGTCGCTCTCGACCGCCACGCCCGGAAAATGTTCGCCGTCGTTCCACTCGGCTAGCGCCGGTTGCGCGCCGATCTCCCGGCTGCGGCGCACCGCCGCGATCATCGCGGTCATGTCGTACGGATCGTCGAAGTAGTTGGGATCGATCGCGAGCGGCGCGACGGGATCGGCGGAGGTCAGGCGCACGCTGCCCCGGCTCTTGGGCCGGGTGATGCCGGGAATGATGGTGAAGCGCGGCACGCCGTCGTTCGTCTCCGGCGCGAAATGCGGCTCCTTGGCGAACGAAATCTCCAGATCGCAGTCGGCACGCTCCGGGGTGGAACGGGTGAAGGCGCAGCCCTCCGTGCAGTAGGCATTGATATCGGAGATGGGCCGCTTCGAGTTGTAGACAATCCCGATCAGCAGGTGATCGATCAAGTTTTCGCCCACCGGCAGATCGGTAATACACGCGATGCCATGCCGCGTCAGGTGTTCCCCAGGGCCGATGCCGCTCAGCATCAGCACTCGGGGCGAATCGAACGCTCCACCGGCGAGGATCACCTCGCCCGCGGCAATCGTCTCTTCTCCGCTGTCACGCTGGACGACGACACCAGTGACGCGAGTCCCGTCCATTGCCAAGCGCAGCACCCGCGTCTCGGGCAACACGTGCAGGTTCGATCGGTCCCGTACCGGGGTGATGAACGCGCGGTGCGCGCTGTGGCGATGGCCGGCGACGATCGTCGACTTGTTGAATCCGACGCCCTCGAGAACCCCGGCATCGAACGTCGCCCGTGGCGCGAAGCCATTCTCCTCCGCGGCGGCGATCATGACCTCGGTCAGGGTGTTGTGCGGTTCGAGCACGGCGGGGCGGAGAACCTGTTCCATCGCGTCGAACGCGCGCGAGACCTCGCTCCACTCCCAGCCGGGACAGCCCGCCGCCGCCCAGCCATCGTAATCGGAGGCGGCGCCGCGCAAATAGACCATGCCATTGAGGCTGCTGGTGCCCCCCAGCACCCGGCCGCGGGGCATCGGGTGAATGCGCCCCATCGTGCCCGCTTGGGGCGTGGAGACGTAGCCCCAATCGACATCGGTTCCCCAGAGCGAGAAGTACTGGCGCGGGACGCGGATGGCCTCGCGGTCGTCCGCGCCACCGGCTTCGAGCAGCGCGACCGAGATGGACGGATCGGAGGAGAGGCGGTAGGCGAGGGGACAGCCGGCCGATCCCGCTCCGACGACGACGACGTCATACGATGCCGCGGCCATCAGTCGCCTCCTGCTTCCGCGGCGCCGGGGACGAGGTGCCAGATTTCACGCAGTTCGCGGTTGTCGACAATGCCATCGTCGCGGTAGTGCATCAGCGGCGCCATCTGCTCCCGCGCCCAGCGATGGTGGATTTCGGAGTCCCACAACCGGGTCCAGGCCTCCGGGTCGTCGATCTCCGAGTAGAGGAAGATCATGTCGTCGAGTTGGAACAGGGTGATCTCGGCGATTCCCTGCCGGGCGATCTCGGCCCGCAGTTCCGGCCAGATGCGGTCATGCCAGAAGATGTATTCGTCGAGGGCGCCCGGCTTCAGCCGGAGCACGAACGCCTTGCGGATCGGATCGGACATTGTTCCTCCCGTCGCGAAAACGTCGAAATCTTCGGTTGTGTCGCGGCGGCATCGTAACGAACGCGGACGGCCACGTCTACGGCGGAGATTGTCCCGGCGATCACGATGGCAATACTCGGCGGACCCCACTTTGGCACGTTTTGGTTGCCTCAGTGGCATCCCGGCTATGCGACGATGTTGCCGCGTAGCAACGGTGTCGTCCCGACGCAGGAGGGACCTCGGCGTGGTTGTGCGGCGCAACGGACGACGATGTTCCTCGCCCTGGCTCGGAACGACACGAGTGTTTCGCGGCGCACTTCGGCGGGCGAACGACCTGTCATGCCGAGCCGCCGCGAGGAACCGCGATGACGGATGCCATCACCGCCAACGCCGAGGTCCCTCCTGCGTCGGGACGACACTGATGGGGGTCGTCGGGACGGCGCAAGGGTTGCGCGGCGCACTGGATGAAGGTGCAAAACGAACAGGTCCCGGACCGTCTGGTCCGGGACCTGTTGCTGATGCCGTGATGAACGCGAAGACCGAGCCTACTTGGCGGCGGCCTCGACGTTGTCCTTGTTGTAGACGGTGAACGGGCCCATCAGCACGCGCAGCGCGTCAACGTCCGGGCGGGTCGGATCCTTGGTGATCTCGTACTCGCCCATGCGGCCGGCCACGAACTTCTCACCCGCGACGCCCTGGATGTCGCCGGTGGCGAGCATGTAGGAGACGTAGTAGGTGAGATAGCCGAGATCGACGAAGCTCCAGAGGGCGAATTCTGGCGCGCAGCCGTTCATGGTGTACTCGACCATCTCGGCCGGCACGCCCAGGCCGGAGACCTTCACCTGATCGCAGAGGCCTTCGTCCTGCAGCGCCTTCGCCGCGGCGACGATGCCGACCGAGGTCGGGGCCATGATCAGTTTCATGTCCGGGTACTTGTCGAGCAACGCCTGGGCCTGCTCGTAGCTCTTCTCCGACTGGTCATCGCCATAGACGGTATCGAGCAGTTCGAGCTTGGCGTACTTGGGATCCTTCAGCGCCTCGTTCATCGCCGCGATCCAGGCATTCTGGTTGGCGGCGTCCGGGGAGGCGGAGAGAATGGCGAACTTGCCGCCGTCCTCACCGAGGATGCTGAGGGCCATGTCGGCCATGACCTTGCCGGTCTCGGTGAAATCGACCTGGGCGACGAAGAGGCTCTCGCCCTCGCCGGTCGGAATCGGCGAGTCCCAGGTGACGACCTTGGTTCCCGCGGCCTGCGCCGCGACCGCGGACGGCACAATCTGATCACCGGAGTTGTTGGAGAGCATGACCACCTTGTAGCCGCCTGCCGGCGCGTTGGTCATGAACTCGATCTGCCCGGCGACGCTGTTCTCGGCGGTGGGGCCGACGAAATCGAACGCGGTCGGGTTCTTCAACTCGGCGGAGGCTTCCTGCGCGCCCTGGTTCGCCTGATCGAACGGCAGGATGCCGAGGAACTTGGGCAGGAGCATCATCTTGACGTCCTGCCCTGGCGTGGCGGTGGCCGCCTCGCCGCCGGCCATCGGTGTCCCCGCGACCGGTGTCTGCGCCAGCGCGGACACCCCCAGGTTCATCATGAGCAAGCCGGCGCACACGATGCCGGCCAACGAACGACGTGTTCTCACGTGTCCCTCCTCTTCCGCTGCGAAGATTCGCCAAATACCATCATAACGCGAGACGACGAGACGGCAAGTCGGCAAGTCGGCAAGAAATGAGTTGGGAGTCGGGAGTCAGGAGTCAGGCGAACGACGATCCTCTTCCTTGCCGACTGGCCGACTGGCCGACTGGCCGACTGGCCGACTGGCCGACTCGCCGTCTTTTCTTCTCGACTCCTCGCCTTCTCGCCTTATCGACTCGACTGGCCGGCTTCCGTCACTCGGCCGCCTCGCCCATTGCCATCGCTGAGGGAGGCGATGCGGGCAATACCTCCGACTTCCGACTTCCGACTTCCGCTTCCCGGCGCAACCGGGCTCGCGCCTTGCCGGCCAGGTTGGGCAGCAGCACGGAGAGGATCAGCAACAGACCGATGATCCCGGTCTGGGTGTTGCCGGTGATCCCGGCGATGATCAGCCCGTTCCGCAGATTGAGCACGAGGTAGGTAGAGAGCAGCACGCCGATCATCGAGCCGACGCCGCCGAAGATGCTCACCCCGCCGAGCAGCACCACGGTGATGATGTCCAGTTCGAACCCTTCCGCGGTGCTGGCGCGCACCGCGCCGAGGCGGGCGGTCATCAGGATTCCCGCCAGCGCGGCCACCAGACCGCTGACGGCGAAGATCGTCATCTTTGTGCGCCGCACCGAGACACCGGAGAACCGCGCCACCTGCGCGCTGTTGCCGATGACATAGGTGAGCCGGCCGAAACCGCTGAAATGGAGAACGACGGTGGCGATCACCGCGCCGACGGCGAAGACAAGAATCGAAAACGTGATCGGCCCCAGGAATCCGTGCTGACCGAGATTGGTGAACCAGTCCGGAAAACCGCCGACCGAGCGGTCCTGGACGAGGAGCCGCGCCAGGCCGCGAAATCCGACATAGCCGGCAAGGGTGACGGCGAGTGAACTGAGCCCGACGACGGCGACGAAGTAGCCGTTGATCAACCCGAACCCGAGACCGACCGCGAGCGCGGCGAGAATCGCCACCGGCAGCGGGACGCCCGATTCGAAGAGGTAGGCGACGATTGCCGCGGAGAGCCCCATCATCGAGGCCACGGAGAGATCGATCTCGCCCGAGATGATGACGAAGGTCATGATCAGGATGACGATCGCCTTCTCGATGCCGAGTTGAAAGAGGTTGACCTGGTTCGGAATGGTGAGGAAGTTCGGCACGCGGGTGATGTTGTACCCGAGCACGATCAGCAGGAGGACGAGCAGCAGCCCCTCCCATCCGCGCAGGCGACGCAGCAGATCACGCGCCATGGGAAAGAACCCTCACCCCAACCCCGGCTCCCTCCCAAGCCTCCCTCCAGGGAGGGAGGAGTCTCCCTGTGCGCAGGGAGAGGGGCTCATGTGGGGAGTGCCGCGAAAATGCTCGACCCTCGGGCTCACCACGCGCTGGCGACGATCGGTGCCGCGGTCTCTCCTGCCGTAGCCCCTCTCCCTGCGCACAGGGAGAGGGGTTGGGGTGAGGGTTCTCTTGGCAGAACAAGCGGGCACTCTGAGACGGTTGGATTCTGAAATTTCCCATTTCCGGCTCTGTCATCCTGTCACCTGCGCCTGGGCTTGCGCTTGCAACTTCGCGCGGTCGCGGCGGCGGACGCGGACCCACATCTCGCGCAGGCGGCCGAGGATGATGGTATCGGCGGTGACCGCGATCAGGATCAGCAGCCCGAGGATGGCATCCTTGGCGAACTCGCTGACGCCGGCCCAGCGGAGCAGGCTCTGTTGCAGGACCTCGATCAGGAAGACGCCGAGCAGCGCGCCGAACATCGAACCGGACCCGCCGAAGATGTTCACCCCGCCCACCACCACCGCGGCGACGACCTGCAACTCCAGTCCCTGCGCCGCGGTGACGGTGATGTTGCCGAAGCGGACCAGGAACATGAACCCGGCCAGCCCGGCTAAAGCGCCGCAGATCGCATAGGCGGTGAAGATATCGCGCTTGACCGGCAGCCCGGCAATGCGCGCCGCGTCCGGGTTCGACCCGATGGCGTAGAGCCGCCGCCCGAAGGGGAGATAGCGCAGCGTCAACTGGCCGAGGATGACCACCACCAGGGCGATGCCGACCATCAGCCGCAGGTCGTACCCACCGACGGAAAAAAGAGTCGCGCTGGGGACGTCGTTGAGCCAGTCGGGGAGATCGGCGGTAGTGACCGTTTTCGCCCCGGAGAACTCGACCAGCACCACGCGATAGAGGGCGAGGGTGCCGAGGGTGGTGATGATCGCCGGCACCCCGCCGTAGGCCACGATCAGCCCGTTGATCATCCCCAGAATCAGCCCCAACACCATCGCCAGCAGGAGCGCGACGATGGGGGGCATCTCCGTTTGACGGGTGAGCATCGTACCGGTGACGTAGGCGCTGAGCCCCACCACCGAGGAGACGGAGAGATCGATATTGCGGGTGAGCACCACCAGCACCTGGCCCACGGCGACCACCAGCGTGATCGCCAGACCGGTAGTGAGCCGGTTGACGCTGCGCGAGCCGAAGTAGTCGGGAATCTGGGTGGCGAAGAAGAGGAGGAGCCCGATCGTCACCACCAGCAGGATGATCTCGCGGAACTGCTCCGGGCGGACCCGGCGCAGCACGGCATCGCTCACTGGCCCGCTCCTTCCGCCGCGGCGTCGCCCGCGACGAGGCGATCGACCGCCGCCATCGCCGCTAAAGCCGCGGCCGGATCGAGTCCGCTGCCGCCGGGGAAGAGTTCGCTCGTCTGGCCCATCGCCGCGGAGAGAACCCGTTCCTGGGTCGCCTCGCGCTGTTCGAGAATCGTCATCTGCCGTCCTTCGCGCATTACCAGAATGCGGTCGCTCATCGCCAGCACCTCCGGCAGATCGGAGGAGATGAGGATGATCGCCATCCCCTGGGCGGCGAGGTCGTCGATCAGGTGGTGGACTTCGACCTTGGCGCCGACGTCGATGCCGCGGGTCGGTTCATCGAGGATCAGCACCCGCGGCGCCGTTTCCAACCACTTGGAAATGACCACCTTCTGCTGATTGCCGCCGGAGAGCGACCCGGCGGGGCTCTCCACCGATGGGGCGCGGATGCTCAGCCGCTGGCGGAACGATTCCGCCGTGCTGCGTTCCTCATGTCTGCGGAGAAGTCCCGCGGGCGAGAGGAAGCGCGGCAGCGACGGCAGGGAGATGTTGGCGGCGATCGAGAGGGGCATCACCAGCCCGAGTTGGCGACGATCCTCGGTGCTGTAGGCGATGCCGAGTTTCATCGCCTGCTGCGGATCGGCGATGGTCACCGGGCGGTCGTCGAGCCGGATTTCGCCGCCATCCGCCGGGGCGATGCCGAAGAGGGCCAGCCCGACATCGGTGCGCCGCGCGCCGACCAGCCCGGCGAAGCCGAGCACCTCGCCGGCGTGCAGATCGAACGAGACGTTCTGGAAGGCGCCTTCGCGGGAGAGACCGTTGACGGAGAGCCGGACCGGACCGGGGGCGCGCCGCTCGCGCCGGAAGAGTTCCTGCACCTCGCGCCCGACCATCTGGCGGATCGCCTCGGTCGGGGTCAACTCGCGGCGCGGCGTGGTCGAGATCCACTGCCCATCGCGCAGGATGGTGACCCGATCGGCGATCTCGAAGACCTCTTCCATGCGGTGAGAGATGAAGAGGATGGCGACGCCCTGCTGGCGAAGGGTGGCGACGATGCGGAAGAGGCGGTTGACCTCGTGCGCGGAAAGGGAGGCGGTTGGTTCATCCATGATCAGGACGCGGACATCGAGCGAAATCGCCTTGGCGATCTCGACCGTCTGCTGCTCGGCGAGGGTCAGCCCGCGCGCTGGTTCGCCGACATCGAGGTGGACATCGAGCCGATTCAGGACCTCGTTTGCCTCGCGCTCCATCTTGCGGCGATCGACGAGACGGCCGCGGTCGCGGTGGCCGATGAAGATGTTTTCCGCCACGGAGAGATCGGGGAAGATCATCGGCTCCTGGTAGATGGCGGCGACGCCGAGGCGCTGCGCATCCTGGGCCGAGGCGACCTTCACCGGCTGGCCATCGATGCGGACCTCGCCCGCGTCCGGCTGCCAGACGCCGGTCATGATCTTGATCAGGGTGCTCTTGCCGGCGCCGTTCTCGCCGAGGAGGGCGTGAATCTCGCCGCGATAGAGGGCCAGCGAGACATCGGCGAGCGCCTGGGTGGCGCCGAACGCCTTGGAGACGCCGACCATCTCCAGGACCGGCTGGTCATCACCCCAAGCGTGGGTTGCCTCACCCCGTGCCCGCTCCGTCGCGGCCCCGACCATCCGCTACCTCACGCTCCTGCGCCGGGAGCGTGAAGATCTATCTCACAGCATCCCTGGCACCAAACGATTCCCTGACGAGGGTGGTCATCTAAGCATAGGTGGGGGGTGGGTGCAACAAGCGCGACGCGGCAATCACGGAATCCGCGGATGTGACGGAATTGCAGTTCAAGACTCTCGCGCTCGGGAGGTTCCATCACCTGCGGCCGTTGCCGCGGCGCCCGCCTTTCTTGCCCTTCGCGCTCTTGCCTTTCCCATGCCCATTGTGCGTCTGTCGATCCTGGTGCTCATTGCCGCTGGATGGAGTTGCAGATGACTGATCCTCCGCTGGACTTGTCCCATTGACCGTGGTTATCGGTACCAGGGGCAGATTCCAGGAGTCCTCTCCCGTTGGGAAGCGACGAGCGAGAATATCGTAGCAATCCTTGCCATCGGTATCGCAGACGGTCTGGCTGCCGTCGCCCCACTGACACCAGAGGTTGCCGTCTTCGGTGTCGGTGAAGTTGCCGCCGTTCTCCTCGCAGATGCCCTTCATCTGGGCGCCCGAGGCGATGTCGTCGGCAAAATCCTGACCTTCCGCGGCGACCCGGCTGTGAGTAGCAAAGGTCGCGGCCAAGGCGCTAAGGAAGAATCGCCGGGTCAAACGTGGAGCATTCATGGTGCCCTCCTTTTTCTCAGCCGCCCGCATCGGAACGGTGATATCACTGTATGGGCGTAGCGCGAGAACGATGGTCACGGAGGGAACGAGCGCGGGGTCAATTGGAGAACAGGCGCGGGTCATGAACAGCTGGTTTGAGGGATCCCTGCAGTGGACAGGAGTCTGCTGCTCCTGTCCACCCGAGCGGGAGGGGAATGAGGATGACCGCATGCCTCAATACGGCTGCAAGTACGTCCCGTCGCACCAACCGATGCCGCCGTCGGGGGTGACGATCTGGTACCAGGCGATGCCGTCCGCTGGGGCGGGGCCGTCGGTGATGGTCACCGGGTAGCCGTCCGGCATTTCGGTGACGATTTCCGCCCAGAGCGCTGGCGCGCCGCGCAGGTTGAGCGGGCCGTCGATGACGATCGCGGTCGTGCCGGGGGAGAAGACCGGCCACGCCTCCTGGCGTTCATCCTTGCCGCGGTCACGGCCGCCGTCGCGGTCGCGGTTGCCATCCTTGCCCTTGCCGGAGTCGTCTGCCGGCTCCTCGCCACCGCCCACGGCGCCGTCGTCGGCGGGTGTCTCCGCGACCGGCGGGTCTTCGACCGGAGTGGCCGTCTCCGCGGGGGGAGGGCTCTCCGCGGGAGGCTCGGCGGTCGCCTCGGGCGGCGTGGCCGCAGGGGCGTTGGGGTCGCGGCGGAGGAGTCTCCCGGCGATCCAGCCATCGAGCGATGATCCTTGCACCTTGTACCAGATGATCCGGTTGTTCGTCGTCGGGCCTTCCAGCACCGTCAGCGGTTCGCCGGAGGCGACATCGGTGACGATGTCGAAATCGAGACCGGGCCCGCTGCGCAGGTTGGCGTCTTCCTCGTTGGTGATGACGTGCATGCCGGGGAGCCATTCCGGCGGGGGCGGTTCGGGATCGTCGCGGCCCTTCACCACGCGGCGGACTTCGCCGCGGATGGTGCCGAGGGTCCGATAGAAGTCATCGCCGGGGCAGGTGGTGTTGTTGACGTCGCGGTGACCGCAGATCGTCGGCAGTTCGGGGATGTCGTGGAAGGCGCTGCTGGCGTCGGGATCGAGATCGCGCGCGGCCCAGGAGGTGGCCCAGACGATGCCGTTGTGCATCTCCGGGGTGATGTCGTCCTCGAAGAAGCGCCCCATCAGGCAGATGCCGCAACTGCCGTAGTTGTACCCCTCGGCGTGGCTGCCCACGGCATTCTCGCCGCCGACGCGGCCCTCGTAGACGTTCCCCATGAAATCGACGAGGTAGTTGTAGGCAATATCGCCCCAGCCGCGGGTGATGGCGTGGAAGTAGAAGATGGAGCGCATCTCCAGCACCGGGTCGTTGAAGTTGGCGGTATCGGCGTGGTGGATGATGACGTGCTCGACCTGCTGGTACTCGACCGGGAAAATCTCCTTCCCCTTGTCGTCGTAGCGGAGCGATTCATCGGCCCCCCAGCCCGGCCGGCTGATGACCGGCGGCTGCCCGAAGAGGGGCGTCGTGGCTGGCGCCGCGACCTGCGCCAGCGATGATCCGGCCGAGGCATCGATGTAGTCGAGTTCGAACCCGGGTAACGTGGTCAGGTTTCCCGCAGAATCGTAGGTGCGGTATTGCAGGAACGAGGCGCCCGGCGTGGCGACCAGACTGCCGATATTGCGCCCGTCGCGATCGGGTCCGCGGTGCCCCGCCAGGCCGATCCAGACCGGATCGGACCAGGTGACGCCGTCGGCGCTCCAGAGGAGTTCGACCATCGCGCCCGGATCGCCCTCGCCGCTCCAACTCGGGGCGACGGCGTTGAACGGAAACTCGGTGGCGAAGGAGGTGAATTCCGCCGGATCGACGCGCTGGGCGAGCCCGATCTGGTCGATTTCACTCCAGCGGCCACCCCGGATCGAAGGGCCGTCCTGTCGCGCTGGCGCCGCCGAAACTGGGTCGCTCCGCCCGAGCAGCAACCCCGCGGCTGTACCAGCGCCCGCGCGCAGCACGGTGCGCCGTGCCAGTCGCGGACCACCGCCGCGCCCACCCTCTGATTCGGTCATACCCAGCCACACCATGTTGCCTGAACGTTTCACCGAGGTGTACGTACATGCTGAACGTCTGGTTCTCTCCAGACGCGACACAGCGGGGCATTCGTCATCAATGCGGGGGGAACGGGCCGATCCTACGAGGCATGGTGCCGGGTTGTCAACGTCGGCGACCGATTCAGCGAGGACGAGCCACGAAAACGACCAGGACTGGTCGACATCGGGTGCAACTTGGAGCGGCGGGCAGAAGACGTGTGATTCCGACGCGGGAGGAATCTCGTCCGCCTTGCCACGGGCCGAACGACGCGGTCCCTCGTTCCTCGGGACGACACCACGTCGGCACGGCGCGGTAGCCTCTCCAACGGGGCTTTCGGAGAGACGGCCGGAGGTCTGTTGCGTTCGGCATTGAGGGGCAAAGGCCCGCTTGGCGATACGTCGTGTTGCACAAACGCGAGCCGCGTGTGTCGTCCCGACGAAGGAGGGACCTCGGCGCGGCAGGCAATGTCGCCGAACGACGGGATTCCTCGCCGCGGCTCGGAACGAGCCACCTCTGGAACACGGCTGTAGTCCCCCTCGCGGACACCTGTCCGCGGCTATCCGCCAAACCGGTACGTTGTGCTGGGGCATTTTGCTTCGCGCAGCCGTATCGTATTCATCATGGCGCGGATGCCGCGGCTGGACCCGAGAGTGTCGCGCCATTCGACGCAAGCGAACGATGGCTCCTCTGGCTGGAGGCGAATGCGATGGATGCGAAGACCTTCGACCGCCTGACGCTGGCGCTGCAGGAAGGATCGTCCCGGCGCGGCGTTCTTGTCAGCGCCGTTGTGGCGGCGCTTGCGCTTCGTCACTCCCCGGAAGACGCGGCGGCTCGCGGCCGGCGCGGCCAGCAACGGAGTCATGGCCAGAAAGGGAAGGTGCGGTCGCAGGCGATCTGCTATTCCGGAACCACCTGCCAGGTGGGGCCGCGGGCGAATCTCGCCAAGTGTGATCTCTCCGGCTCGGCCGCGCTCAGTGGCGCCAATTGCGCGGGGTGCAACCTCGCGGATGCCAATCTCTCCCGCGTCAATGCCCGTGGCGCGAATCTCAAGGGGGCCAATCTCGGCAAGACCTGCCTCGTCGGCGCCGATCTGACCGGCGCGAACGTCTCGGGGGCCAATGTCAAGGGAGCGATCTACTGCCGAACCACCATGCCCGATGGTTCCCTCAACAACTCCGGGTGCGGCTCGGCCACGAATTGCTGTCCGACCTGCAACGTCCCGCCGGGCGGGAGT
Organism: Thermomicrobiales bacterium; assembly: GCA_046328335.1. GTDB lineage: Bacteria > Chloroflexota > Chloroflexia > Thermomicrobiales > UBA6265 > JACCXM01. The sequence goes on along the minus strand of JAXLWU010000011.1, from coordinate 53,047 downwards.
TGTGCCGCACCAGGTTCGATCTGCTGTGACGGCGCGGTCTGCCGCGATGGGATATGCGATTGCCGGAACGGGTTGACCTCCTGCGATGGAACCTGCGTCGATACGAATACCGATCCGAACAACTGTGGCGAGTGCGGCCACGTCTGTCCGGATGGGCAGGCGTGCGCCAATGGCGGTTGCGGCGGTTGTCCCGCCGGACAGGAGGAACTGGACAACGGCAGTTGCGCCGACCCCTGCGATCCGGGATTGCAGGATTGCCCGTTTCGGTGCTTCTGCTCCAGTGAGGCGCCCTCGCGGCCGTTGAACTTCTATTGCGCGATCGGCACCAGCAGCCAGTTGTGTTTCGACTCCTCCGAATGTCCGGCGGGGATGGGCTGTTTCTCGGCTCGGTGCAAACCGCTCTGCGGGTCTGACGGAACATGATCCAGCCGATCCTAATTCATCGCACTGAAGTCTCGAGGCCGTGTGATCGGGCGACGCAGGCGTCGCGCCCTACGCAGAAGAGGAGATGCGGAATTCGGACAAGGTTCCCTTCCCACCCCGGGTCGTTCCCTCGGCCTGAGGCGGCGACGAAGCCCGCAATTGCCCCTTGCCCATCCCGATGCGAGATTCTTCGTTCAGGCGGAGGGAGGCTCGGCAGGGAACCAGGGTTGGGATGAGGGCAAGCGCTGCAAGGGAGCGGCGGTCTCCATCTGCGATCGGGACGAGAGGTGCGGCGTTCTCGATGCTGGGCGAGCAGGCGGGCAAACTCTAGACGCGGACATGAGGAAATCCGCCGGAACGGCGCCGGGGATGACAGTCGGGCCAATCCCGGTAGAACCTGCAACCTGCCAGTCCTCCGTTTTCGGATCGTATCTGGGTGGGGCTGCCGGTCGGTCATGCTGGCGCATTGTGACGGATGATCCGGGAGGGAGCGAACTGCCGTGAGGGCTCCGATCGATGCCTGACTTCGCCACCAATTCGGGCCGCTTCAATCTGAGGGTCGCGGGCGTCTGCATCAATGGTGGCCGCGTGCTGCTGCACAGCGAGGACCAGATCGATTTCTGGGTGCTCCCCGGCGGCCGGCCGCTGCTGGGAGAAACCGCCGCCGATGCCCTGCGCCGCGAGATGCGGGAGGAACTCGCGGTCGATATCGAGGTCGGCCCCCTCCTCTGGGTGGTCGAGAACCTGTTCGAATTGGAAGGAGAGGCGTTCCACGAAATCGGCTTCTATTTCGCGATGAGTCCGCCCTCGGGCCTGACCGTGCGGGACGGCGTATCGTCGTTCACCGGTTACGAGGGTGACATCCCGCTCCGCTTTCGCTGGGTCGCGCTCGATGAACTGGCGACAGTTCGCGTCCTGCCCGCGTTCCTGCCTTCGGCTCTGCCTCGCCTGCCGGAAACCCCACGGCACATCATCCAGCGCGACTAGCGCGGCGAGCGTCCATCGTGTCGTTCCGAGCCGCGGCGAGGAATCTCGTTCGTCGCCATGTCGGGCACGAACGCCGAGGTCCCTCGTTCCTCGGGACGACACACCTTCTGCACGTCGGTGTACCTTCTCTGACAGGGTGAAGCGGATTATCGTTAACGCCATACATGCCCAGGTGTCATGCTGACGAAGGAAGCATCGCGTCAGATCGTGAGGATCGCGGACGAGGAGCCGGGGAATGGGAACCGCGCGGACCTGCTGAATTCAGGCCCCAGAATCGCCCTTGGCCTGTTCGCCGACCGCCTTGAGCAATTCCCAGCAACTGGCAAGCGCGCTGATCATCAGCAGAAAGACGACCATGATGAACCAACCGAGCACATCGGGATCGCGTCGCCATGTGCCGTAGGTCATCCAGAGAATCGTGATGTAGGCAATGACCGGTGAGATGAACCGATAGAGTGCGTGTCCGCCCCGCCAGTGGGGATCAGGATCGTTCCGCACCCGCCAAACGTCAGCCGCAATGCGAATGATGCCCTGCACGCCGACGATGCCGAGAGTGATCGTGATCGCCTCACCGCCGGATGAGGGCACCAACCCGGCCAGACTGATGAGCAGCAACGAGAAGAAACTGTGAAATGTCTGACCGGCCCAGACGCGCAGCCCCGCCGGGCCATTGTCACCCATGATGCGCGGATTGAGTCCGAGCGCCACAAAGAGCAGACCGACGAGGGTCGCTGCCACTCCCGCGACCGCCGCCAGAAACGGCCCCCAGTTGGCGAGCGCTTCGATGAAATCGGGATTCATCGCAACCCCCGGTGGTCTGATGCCGCAATCGACGTGGAGCCAACGTGCCTCCGCACGACTTTGCCGGGAGAACGCGGTCTCGTCAAGTCCCGGGGAACCGCTGGCTCGCGGTGCTATCTCGATAGGCGCGCTCGCAATTCCACTGGCATCTCGCGACTGGCGCCGACGTGGCGATCGAGCCACGCGGACAGGGGCGCGGCTGCCTCCCAGACGTCGGTGATGCGGGTCTTCGCCTCCGCGGTCTGCAGCCATGGCGCCGCGCGCAATTGCCTGCCGGCGACTACACCCTTCCAGCGGAGTACATCGGCGCGTGGATGGTCGGCGGGATAGGGGCGCGGCACCCGCTTCAGCGGCTCTTCGCGGCCAGGCCCAACGGAGAGCCCCTTCGCCTGGACCGTGGCGATCAGTTCCGGCAGCATCGCACCAGTCGACTCGGCGGCGACCGCTTCGCGAAAGCGGGCGATCTGATCAGGCGCCAGGACGTAGTAGCCGGAGAGGACCATCAGACCGTCCGCATCGAGCGCAACGTAGTACGAAGCACCGCCTTCGCTCTCGCCGAACGCGGCGATTTGCGTCTTGTACGGCGATTTGTCCCTGGCAAAGCGGACATCGCGGTACGGCCGGAAGAGGTGAAAGGGTCCGTAGGTTTCATCCATCTCGGCGAGCAGCGCCCGCATCGGATCGCGGGCGCTGCGTTCCCAGAGCGCCTTGTTGGCCTCCCAGTACGATTTGCTGTTATCCCGCCGCAGTCCGTCGTAAAACGTGAGGGCCTCGATGGGGAACCCGGTAAACCCCGGCATGATCCATCCTTTCCCGCAGGGCCACGGGAGAAGTATGGTGGAATCCGACCCCGGTGCCAGACCAAATCCCATGTCGGCGCATACGGATCGGTAGGGGCACCGCACGCCGTGCCCCCCCCTGTTTCCAGGCCGGTAATGCGCCAATTGTCAGACACTCAGCATCGAACCCGGGGGATTGATTGATTTCGCTACGCTGGGACCGGAGCCTCCTCGAAGTACCGGTTCAGGGCGGCAAAGATGCGCAGCCAACCACCGCCGATCCCGCTCTCGGGATCGAGTTGGTCATGGACCATCGTCAGCCGGGTCTGGTTGCCTTCCGCAACGAGGGTAAAGGTCACCCGGGAATAGATCCGCTTGTTATCGTCATCTGTCCAGAGTGGACGAAAGGTCATCACCATGCGGTGGGGTGGGTCGATTTCGAGGATATCGCCATCGAGCATCGTCTCGCCGTTGGGTTGGACGTAGGCGTAGCGGGACCCAGGCTGAAAGTCGGATTCGATGCGGCAGCCCATGTAGTAGCGTCGGGTCTGCTCGGGGTCGGTGAGGGCTTCCCAGACGCGCCAGGGCGTGGCGCGAATGACGATCTCATGCACGTGGGCCGGCTTGTCACTCACGGTTGCGCTCCTTCTTGTGCAACAGCAGGGCGATCGTGATATTAGGTGACTTATCAGTCACCTGTCAACGGCGCGCGACCATCGAGCGTACGGCTGGTATCCTGCCCGAACATCGTGAGAAACCGCGTGTTCCAGATCGCACGAACGTCGCTGGCTGCGTCCGGTCTGACCCTGCCGCCAACCTGTTTCCGCGGGCAGCGCGGGTTTCATACAATCGGCTTGTTTTCGGTTCGAGCATGATGGTTCCTCGCGGAATGAGACGAGACGGGGAGAGGGGGAACAAACACCCGTGACGCAAGGGATGCTCTTCGGAATCCAGACACCGACGCAGAAGCCGTGGCCCGAACTGGCGGCGCAATGGACGTGGCTGGAGGACCTCGGCTTCGACAGTCTCTGGCTGGCCGATCACTATGTTCCCCCGTTCCGGCTGGACGGCCCGATTTTCGAGCCGTGGACGTTGCTGGCCGGGTTGGCGCTGGTCACGGAACGGGTCCGGCTGGGTGTTCTCGTCTCCTGCAACACCTTTCGCCATCCGCCGCTGGTGGCCAAGGAAGCGGTCACGGTCGATCACATCTCCGGCGGGCGGCTGGAGTTCGGCCTCGGCGCCGGTTGGTTCGAACCGGAACATGCCATGTTCGGCATCCAGTTTCCCTCGAATGCGGAACTGATCGGGCGATTTCGCGAGGCGGTCGAAATCTGCAACCTTCTCTTCACCCAGGACATCACCAATTACGACGGCGAGTACTATCAGGTACGCGAGGCGCCGTTCCGGCCCGCGCCGCTTCAGGCGCGGCTCCCCTTCACCCTCGGTGCGCACCGGCCGAAGATGATGCGGATCGTCGCGCGCTATGCCGACCGCTGGAACTCCACGGGATCGCTCGCCGAGATGGCGGAGCGGAACACGATTCTCGATGAAGCGTGCCTGGAAATCGGGCGCGATCCGGGAGCGGTGCTGCGGTCGCACCTCTACGTGCCGGCGATCCTGCCGGATGAACATCCCTGGGACTCGGCGGAAGCATTCCGCGATTTCGCCGGCCGCCTGCGCGAAATTGGGATTACCGAGGCGGTGCTGCAACCTCCGGTCGGCATCGCCGCCGCGCAGGTCGAACTGATCGCGCGAACAGCGGACGAACTGCGGTCGCGGTAGGTGGCAGGAGCGAACGACTCCTAACTGGGCCGGCGCAATTGCTGAATTTCCGCGTCGATGTCGGCGAGGCGGCGGCGGGCGACTGGAAGGCGCTCGGCCCATTTCGCGCGGTCGCTCTCTTCGTCGTCCCGCTCTTGGGCGAGGCGGACCGCCTCCGCTCGCAGATTCTGGCGCTGCCAGGCGCGGGCGGCACACGTCGCGCAATGGCCGCGCCAATCGCGCCAATCACCGCATTCCGGACAGGGTTGGGCTAAATCGGCGAGCGTCGCGGCGACGGGGAGAGGCTCTCCTTCCAGCGCGCGGTCCCGCATGTCGATGGCAAAGGCGGTGATGCTTCCCTCGAGATGCCGGATGAGCGCGGCCCGCCGGTCGGCCGGAACGCTGTCTCGCGCCAGCGCCCGCACATCTCCAGATCTTTGACGGAGATCGCCGCGCACCACGGGGCCGCCGCGTTCGTCCCAGTCCGGTTCCTCGGCGAACTCGAACCGCTCCGGTCCGATCGCGAAGGAGAGGCTGGCCGGCTCGGCGAGGTCGATCGTCAGGTCGGTAATTGGCGTGGCGGGAAGGGGCAACCCCGGAACCGCGGGCGCTGCATCGATCGCGCGCAGATCGTCTTCGATCGAGGCGAGCGAGCGATCGAGCAACGCCATTCGCTCCCGCCAGGGATTTTCGGGGTGGTTCGCGGTTTCTGCGCGTTCCAGATCGTAAAGCGCCATCTCCCTCCGTCGCAGCAGTTGATCGAGCCGCGTTTGCATCGCGGGATCGGCGGCAACTGGCCGTTGCCGCGCCACGGGACCGGAATCTTCCACTCCGGGAACGGGCGGTGCTGGTTTGTCCTTGCCGAAGAGCCGCTTCCAGACCATCTCGCTGCTCCGCTTGCGCACCGGTCCCCATAGTGACACACCGCGGGTGGACGTGTCGGGCGGAGGCGACCGAATCGGCGGGACTGGGCCACCTGCTTGACCGCCAACCAGAGGAACGCAACAATCGCGCCGGACAGCGAACGAGCAGGCAAGGGAGCACAAGATCGCGATGGCGGAGCGCGACACCGATCACATGACCGAACCGGAGGCTGGCGACGAGTACCAGATCGTCTGGACTCCAGACGAGACCTATCGCGAGCGCTCCCGGCTGCGCCGCTTTATGGAAAACCATCGGATCGCCAATTACGACGATCTGCTGGCACGAGCCGCTGCCGATCCAGCCTGGTACTGGGACGCGGTCGTCAAGGAACTCGATCTGGTCTGGCACCGGCCATACGAGCAGGTGCTCGATCTCTCTCGCGGGAAACCGTGGGCGGAATGGTTCACGGGGGGAGGCTTCAACTACGTCACCAGCGCGCTCGATCGTCACGTCGAAGGTCTCGATGCCGACCGCATTGCGCTGATCTGGGAGGGCGATAACGGCACGGTGCGCCGGTTCACCTTCCGTGAGTTGCAGCGGGAGACGAACCGGCTCGCCAACGCGCTGCGCGAACTCGGGGTCAAGCGTGGTGATCGCGTCGGCGTCTTCCTGCCGATGGTGCCCGAGACGGCGATGGCGGTGCTGGCGCTGGGCAAACTCGGCGCGGTCTTTCTGCCGATGTTTTCCGGTTTCGGCGCCGAGGCGTTGGCCTCCCGCCTGCGCGATGGCGAAGCGACGCTGCTCATTACCGCCGATGGCGCCCACCGGCGCGGCAAGACCATTCCCATGAAAGCGGTCGCCGACGAGGCGCTCGCCGCCGCGCCGTCGGTGACGACGTGCCTCGTGCTCCGGCATACCGGCGAGCAGACGGCGTGGACACCGGGACGCGATGTCTGGTGGCACGAGGCCGTTTCCACCGCGTCGGAGGAATGTGCCACCGTTCCGACGGACGCCAACGAGCCGTACATGGTCATCTACACCTCCGGTACTACCGGGAGGCCGAAGGGAGCCGTCCACGTGCACGCCGGGTTCCCGATCAAGGCGGCGCACGACCTGGCCTCCATCTTCGACCTGCAACGGGACGACATCATCTTCTGGATGACCGATCTCGGCTGGATGATGGGACCCTGGCTGATCTGCGGCGGACTCATGATCGGCGCCACCATCATGCTCTTCGAGGGCACGCCGGACTATCCGGACCCCGGCCGCCTCTGGCGGCTTGCCGAAGACCACCGGATCACGGTGCTCGGCGTCGCGCCGACCGCAATTCGCGCCCTGATGGGGAAGGGGGCGGAGTGGGTGCGAGCGCGTGACCGCTCATCGCTGCGCATTCTCGGCGGAACTGGCGAGACGTGGAATCCCGCGCCGTGGCGGTGGTATTTCGATGAGGTCGGCGAGGGACGCTGCCCGATCATCAACTATTCCGGGGGCACCGAGACGAGCGGCGGTATCGTCGGATCGGTCACGTTGCGCCCGATCGCTCCCTGCGGGTTCAACACCGCCGTGCCGGGGATGGATGCCGATGTGGTCGATGATGCCGGCAATCCGGTGCGGGGCGCGGTCGGTGAACTCGCCGTGCGGCAACCGTGGGTCGGGATGACGCGCGGCTTCTGGCGGGACCCCGACCGCTATCTCGATACGTACTGGAGCCGGGTCCCGGGGATCTGGGTGCATGGCGACTGGGCGGAAATCGACGACCGGGGACAGTGGTTCATTCGAGGCCGCTCCGACGATACGTTGAAGGTCGCCGGCAAGCGGGTGGGACCGGCAGAGGTGGAATCGGCGGCGACCTCCCATCCCGCGGTTCAGGAGGCGGCGGCGATCGGGATGCCGCATGCGGTAAAAGGGGAATGCATCGTCGTCTTCCTCCTGCCCCGGCCCGGCATCGACTCGAGTCCCGAATTGGCGGAAGCGGTGCGTCAGGCGATTGCGGCGAACCTCGGCACGGCGCTGCGCCCGGAGCGGGTCCATTGGGTGCGTGACCTGCCGCGCACGCGCAACGCCAAGATCATGCGCCGGATCATCCGCGCGGCGTACCTCGGCCTGCCAGCAGGTGATGTGACGGCGCTCGAGAATCCAGCGGCGGTGGCGGAAATCACCGCGGCAGGAGCGGCATCCCGCTGACACTTGCGCGGGAGCAACTCGTGAAGGAGACCAGCCAGCGATGCTCGTCTATGTCGGGGCCTACACCGAACCAGCCTACGGCCATGCGGCGGGAATCGATCTGTTCGATTTCGACCCGGCCACGGGCGAATTGCGTCATCTCCGCACGATGGCGGGCGTGCCGAATCCCTCGTTTCTGGCGCTGAACGCCGACCGCACCCGACTCTATGCCGTGAACGAACTTCCCGAGGGCCGGGTCAGCGCCTTCGCGCGCGATCGTGAGCGTGGTGAACTCCACCCGCTCAATAGTCAACTCGCGCATGGCGCGGATCCCTGCTACGTCAGTCTCGATCCGTCGGGCCGGTTCGTTCTCGTCGCAAACTACACCGGGGGCACAATCGCCGTTCTCCCGATTGCCGCGGACGGCGCGCTGGAACCCGCCTCGTGCGTGATTCATCACGATGGGTCAGGCCCGCGGCCCGAGCAGGAGGGCGCGCACCCGCACATGATCGCGCCGACGCCGGACGGGCAGCGCGTCCTCGTCTCGGATCTTGGCGCCGACCGCCTGGTGGTCTATCGCCTCGTCGCGGAGCGTGGGACACTGGTCAGCGATGCAAGTGGTACCGACCGCATCGCCGCGGCCGCCGGCGCCGGGCCGCGCCATTTTGCCTTCGCGCCGGATGGCGAGACCCTCTACGTCATCAACGAACTCGATTCCACCCTCTCCGTCTATCGCTATGACGCCAACGCGGGAACCATCGCATCCGTCCAGACCGTGCCGACCCTCCCGGGCGGATTCGACGGCGCCAACTCCTGCGCGCACGTGGTCGTTTCACCGGATGGCCGCTTCGTCTACGGCTCGAATCGCGGCCACGACAGCATCGCGATCTGGAGCGCTGGTGAATCCGGCGCGGTTACCGCCCTCGGGCACGAACCGACGCGCGGCCGCACGCCACGTGGTTTCGCCCTCGATCCCACGGGAACCTGGCTCCTCGTCGCCAACCAGGAATCTGACTCGCTCGTCACCTTCCGCCGCGACCCAGAAACCGGTCTCCTGACCGCATCGGGTTCGGTGGTGGACACGCCCTCACCGGTCGCCGTGCTGTTCTGTGCGGGAAGTTGAGGCTTGGCGCCCCTCGGAATCATTTCGGCTCCTCGATCGGCACGGTAAAGGTGATCGTCGTTCCCTGGCCCGGAGTGCTCTCGGCCCAGATCGCGCCGTGATGCGCCTGGACGATGTGTTTGGCGATCGCCAAGCCGAGACCGGTGCCCGGCGAGCGCCGGGCGGGATCGGTCTTGTAGAAGCGCTCGAAGACGCGGGGCAACTCGTCCGGCGCGATGCCGATCCCCGTGTCGCGTACCGTGACGCGCAGCAATCCATCCGCTTCCGCAGCGCCCGCGACGATGGCCCCACCCTCCGGCGTGAATTTGATCGCGTTGTGGACGAGGTTGATCAGGACCTGCTCGATGCGGCTGCGGTCGATCGTGACCGGCGCCAGGTCCGCCGGAGTCTCCACGTGCAAGGTGAGCCCGGCGCGTTCGGCCTGAGGCCGCAATCGTTCCACCGTGGCGCGGATCACGTCCGTGGGGTCATGGCGATCCAGTTTGAGCGAGGCGCGGCCCGATTCCAGACGCGCCAGATCGAGCAGTTCATTGACCAGACCCGCGAGGTGATCGACCTCGCCGATGATGCGGCCGAGAAACTCGTTGGCAACGTCTGCATCGTCGATCGCGCCCGCCTCCAGCGTTTCGACCACCGCGCGGATGGATGCCAGGGGAGTACGCAGTTCATGGGAAACGTTGGCGACGAATTCACGGCGCACCCGCTCCAGCCGCCGCAGGTCGGTGACATCGCGTAGCACGAGCAGACCGAGTTGTTCGCCACCGCTGGAGAAGGGGCGCGCGAAGGCATCGAGGATGCGGCCGCCACGGATGTGGTCGACCGCCGCGGAGACCGCCCCCCCCGACTCCTGCGCCTCCCGCAGCAATCCGGCGAGATCGTGATCTCGGCAGACCACCAGAAATGGCCGTCCCACCGCGCGGTCGCTGGCGACCCCGAGCATGCGCGACGCGGCGACGTTCATCGAGACGACGTTGTCCGCCGCGTCGCTGAGCACGACGCCATCGTTCAGGTTCGCGAGCGTCGCTTCCAGCCGGGTACGCGTCTGCTCCTGCTCGGCAACGAGCGAACGAAGATGAGCCGTCATCGAGTTGAAGGCCCGGCCGAGATCGCCGAGTTCTTCCTCCACCGCTGGCTGCACGGTCGCGTCCAGGCGTCCCACGGCGACCGCGCGCGCCTGCTGCCGCAACTGCTGCAGGGGGCCGGTGATGCGATCCGCGATGAAGATCCCGACGGCGGTGGCGAGGAGGCCGGCGACCAGCATCGCCGTGGCGATGTCACGGCGGATGCGGGCGACTGCCGAATTGACTTCATCGAGCGGTAAAGCGACGCGGGCCACGGCCCCGTCCGAATTGGGAATGATCAGGGCGACATAGAGAAAGTCTTCGTCGAGCGTCATGCTGTGCCGCTCGGCCGATCCTTGGCCCGCGGCATGGGCGGCAAGTACCTCGGGTCGGCGGCCATGGTTGTCCATTGTTCTCGGATCGGCGATCGAGTCCCCGAGTACCGTGCCATCGGCGGCGATGATCGTGATTCGCGCATCGAGACCCGCGCCGAGCCGCTTGACGACGGGGTCGATGGTGGCGATCGTGCCGCCATCAGCGAGGGCTGGCGCGATTGCCGCGGCCGCCATCGAGGCTTGCGCTGCCAACTGGTTGGACAATCGGTCGACATAGAGTTGCCGGCCGGCAACGCCCAGATACATCCCGAGGATCGCGAGAACCCCGATGACCAACCCGATCAGGGTCAAGGTAAGCCGACCACGAAGCGTCCGCGGACCACGTGCATAGAGGTCGATCAGGCGGAACGAAGCCGGGTCGCGTGGGCCTGCACCGGGAGTTTCCACTTGCTGGACCGAGTGCGTTGATGTGGGCATGGGCGGGAGTATAGGAACGGTTCAGTCGAATTCGACGAACGCCGAGGGGGACATAACCGTCATGCACGGACCGGTTTCCAGGCGGCTGGAAACGTTAACAATTCTCTGACACGCGGCGGCCGGCGACGGCGTATGCTCGGACCATGAACTGCTATGCCCCGGGTTTTCGCCCATGACCGCGCTGGTCTCGCTCCAGTCGATGCCACCCGCCAAACTCGTTTCACCGGAACAGGTTACGGTTTTGGTCGTCGAAGACGATCCAACGCTGCTGAGTACCCTGGCGTACAACCTGAAGCGTGAAGGGTATCGGGTCCTGACCGCGCCGGACGGCGAAACGGGTCTCGCGCTGGCGCGGGCGGAATTGCCGCATCTCGACCTGGTCATTCTCGACCTGATGTTGCCGAAAATGAGCGGCTTTCAGGTGCTGCGCCATCTTCGCGCGGAAACCGATATTCCCATTCTCATTCTTTCCGCCCGCGGCGAAGAGCAAGACCGGGTCGATGGTCTCGAACTCGGCGCGGACGACTATGTCGTCAAGCCGTTTGCCCTGCGCGAATTGCTGGCGCGGGTGCGCGCCGGAGTGCGGCGCCGCGCCGTCCCGGCCGCGCAGCCACCCGCCGTCCTGAGCCGCGGGCCGCTGCGCATCGAGTTCGAGCGGCGGCGGGTGCTGGTGGGGGATACCGAGATCGCGTTGCGTCCCAAGGAATACGGACTGTTGACGACGCTGGCGATGGCTCCCGAACGTGTCTTCAGCCGTCAGGAGTTGCTCGACATGATCTGGGGCGAAGAGATCATCGTCGACGAGCGGACGGTCGATGTGCATATCTCCTGGTTGCGCGGAAAACTGGAGCAGGCCGGACTCGATCCGGCGGCAATCCGCACCGTCTACGGTGCGGGCTATCGCTTTGTCACGCCGAACTCGCCTGGTTCCGGTGGGGAATCGGGTCGATCGCCGTAATGGCCGGTCGCATTCAGGACGTATCCGAGTCGGGCCGGTTCGGCTCGGGCCAGAACCGGCGCGTGTCCGGTAGGTTCGTCTCGCAGTTCAGGGAAGTGAAGGAGGTACGGATGACCGGGGTATCGTGGAGGACGAAGATGCGGCGAGGAGCCGCGGCGGTCGTACTGGCGCTCGCCATCGGCATCAGCGCGATGCCGGCGCTGGCCCAGGAGACCGATCTCAGCCAGTTGAGCGGGGAAATCGTTTCCGACGGCTCATCGACTGTCGGGCCACTGACTCAGGCGGCGGCGGAAGAATTCGCGGTGCTCGCGCCACAGGTTCAGACCAGCGTCGATATCTCCGGCACGGGCGGCGGATTCAAGCGGTTCTGCGCCGGTGAGACCGACGTCCAGAACGCCTCGCGCGCGATCAAGGACGAAGAAGCCAAGACGTGCGCGGACAACAACGTCGACTGGTACGAGTTCGAAATCGCGTACGACGGCATCACGGTGGTCGTCAACAAAGAAAACACCTGGGCCAGCTGCCTGACTACCGATCAGCTCAAGCAACTCTGGAAAAAAGACGCGCCGGCCACCACCTGGGCGGAGTTGAACAGCGACTGGCCAGGCGATTCCGTCGCGCTCTACGGTCCGGGCACCGACTCCGGCACCTTTGACTTCTTCGTGGAGAAGATCCTCGGCGAAGACGACATCCGCGAAGATTTCACCCCGAGCGAGGACGATAACGTCCTGGTCGAAGGCGTGGCCGGCGATGTGAACGCGCTCGGCTACTTCGGCCTCGCCTATTACGAAGCAAACCAGGACAGTCTCAATGCGGTCGCGATTGACAACGGCGACGGCAATTGCGTTGCCCCGACTGCCGACACCGTGCGTGACGGGTCGTACGCGCCCCTTTCCCGCCCGCTCTACGTCTACATCAAGGCGGACTCGCTGAAGCGGCCGGAAGTGCAGGAATTCATGCGCTTCTATGTCGATAACGCCGCGGCCCTTGCGCCCGAGGTTGGCTACGTTGCCTCCCCGGACGAGACCTACGCGGCGGACAAGAAGAGTCTGGAAGAGGATATCGCGGGTACCGGCACGCCGGATAGCGCCAAGATGGCGACCCCGGAGGCCTGATCGCACGGATATCGTGATCAAACGCCTTGCGCGAGGACTCCCGGGAACTTTCCAGGTTCCCGGGAGTCGCGCGTGAACGTGAGCGTTCGGTGCTGATGCAGCGGCCACTCGATGATTGGTGGACCCAGCGGCAAGGGCGGATGACGTTTCATGGATAAGAACCGATCTGAGCACACATCAGGAATTGCGCGCCAAATCGATGGCAATAGTTCCGGCGTGGTTGAATCGCTGTCGTCTCATGCCTTCAGCGGTGACGCGCTAGCGATGGCCATGCCGGCCGAGCAGATCGCCGCCGCTCTCGCCGGCAAGCGCTCGCGCGCGATATCAGAGCAGATCATCGGCATGATTCTCTGGGCCTGCGCGGCCCTCTCGATTGTCACCACGGTTGGTATCGTCGTCGTTCTGTTCGAAGAAGCGATCAAGTTCTTCCGCAGCGTTCCGCTGACATCGTTCCTGTTCGGGACTACCTGGACGGCGCTGTTCAAGACGCCGCAGTTCGGCGTGCTGCCTCTCGTTGGCGGCACATTGATGATCACCCTGATCGCCATGCTCGTGGCCGTACCCCTCGGATTGATGAGCGCCATCTATCTCGCGGAGTACGCGCCGACACGGGTGCGCGACATCCTCAAGCCGGTGCTCGAACTGCTGGCGGGCATCCCCACTATCGTCTACGGCTTCTTCGCCGTGACGTTCATTCGTCCCGACGTGCTGAAGGTGATCTTCCCCAGTATCGGCCCATTCAGCGCGCTCGCCGCGGGCATCGCGGTCGGCATTCTGATCATTCCACTGGTTGCGTCGCTGAGCGAGGATGCGATGCGAGCGGTCCCGCGCTCCTTGCGGGAGGGCGGATTCGCGCTCGGCGCGACGAAACTGGAAGTCTCCTGGCAGATCGTGGTGCCGGCGGCGCTGTCGGGCATCATCGCCTCTTTCATCCTGGCAATGTCGCGGGCGGTCGGCGAGACGATGATCGTCGCGCTGGCGGCGGGGTCCAAAGCGCAACTGTCGGCCAACCCGCTCGAACCGATGCAAACGATGACCGGGTTCATCGTACAGGCCTTCTCCGGCGATGTGGTGGTCGGCACGCCGTCGTACCTGTCGCTGTTCGCGGTGGGGCTGCTCCTCTTTTTCATCACCTTCGTCCTCAACCTGACCAGCAACTGGGTGGTCGGCAAGTTCCGGGAGGTTTATGAATGAGTACCGACACGGCGGTTCGACCAATGACGATGCCCACTTCGGACGCCGATGCCCCCTCGAATCTCGCCGGGCGCAAGACCCGGGCGAAGATCGTCCAGCAGTTGCTCTTCCTGGCGACGGCCTCGGCGATCGTGATTTTGGGATTGCTTATCTGGGATATCGTCTCGGCAGGAGCGCCGTGGCTCTCGCGTGAACTCATCGTCAATCCGCCATCCCGCAAACCGGAGATCGCCGGCCTGAAGCCCGCGATTCTCGGCACCTTCTGGATCATCGGCTTGACCGCGCTTCTCGCCTTTCCGGTCGGGGTCGGGGCGGCGCTCTATCTCGAGGAATACGCTCCCAATAACCGGTGGACCCGGATCCTGAAGACCAATCTGGCGAATCTCGCCGGGGTGCCCTCGGTCGTCTACGGGCTGTTGGGACTTGGCATCTTCGTGGACCTGCTCGGACTGGGCCGCTCGGTGATCTCGGGCGCGCTGACCATGGCGCTCCTGATCCTGCCGGTTATCATCATCGCCAGCCAGGAAGCGATTCGCGCCGTGCCGCCGTCGCTGCGGCAGGCGGCGTTCGCTCTCGGCGCCACGCGCTGGCAGGTCTCGCGCGACCATGTGATTCCAGCGGCGGCGCCGGGTATCCTGACCGGGATCATCCTCTCCATTTCCCGCGCCGTCGGGGAGACCGCGCCGCTTCTCGTGGTTGGCGCGGCGGCCTATGTCACCTTCAATCCGAATGGCCTGCTCAGCAAGTACACGGTGCTGCCGATGCAGATTTACGAGTGGGCGCGCCGGCCGCAACAGGATTTTCAGGATTTGGCGGCCGCGGCCATCATCGTCCTGCTGGTGGTGCTGTTCCTGCTCAACGCGACCGCCATTGTGCTCCGGCAGCGCTTCAGTCGAAACGTGAAATGGTAGAGAGCAACGTTCAGTCAGTGGCGAAGATACAGAACATACGGAGATACGGATGGCGGCAACACTGACGGCGCCCGGGATTGACCGGCCCGCGCCCGCGGGCAACAACATTATCAGTATTCGCGATCTGCAGGTCTATTACGGTTCGTTTCACGCCGTTGGCGATGTCGCGTTCGATGTGCCGCGAAACCGGATCACGGCGCTGATCGGACCTTCCGGATGCGGCAAGAGCACGGTCCTCCGCTGCATCAACCGCATGAACGATCTGGTGCCTGGGGCGCGGATCGAAGGCCGCATCGGGTATCACGGCGTGGACATCAACGCGCCAACGGTCGATCCGGTGGAAGTTCGCCGGCACATCGGGATGGTCTTTCAGAAGCCGAACCCCTTCCCGAAATCGATCGCCGAGAATATCACCTGGGGCGCCAAAATCAACGGGTTCAAAGGCAACACTGACGAGTTGGTCGAGCGTTGCCTGCGGCAGGCCGCTCTCTGGGACGAAGTCAAGGACAAACTGCACGAAAGCGGTCTGGCCCTCTCGGGCGGACAGCAGCAGCGTCTCTGCATCGCGCGGACCCTGGCGATCAACCCGGACGTGATCCTGATGGACGAACCGTGCAGTGCGCTCGATCCGATTTCGACGCTGCGGATCGAGGATCTGATGCGGGAACTGGAACGGCAGTACACGATCGTGATCGTCACCCACAACATGCAGCAGGCCGCCCGGGTCTCCGACCAAACCGTCTTCTTTTCGCTCGGTGAGCATCGGATGGGGATTCTGGTCGAAGCGTCGCCCACCAAGGAGCTGTTCACGAATCCACGTGATCAGCGGACCGAGGACTACATCACGGGCCGTTTCGGCTAGTGCCGCGAGCGGATGGAGGCGATGGAATGACCAGGGTTGAATATGCGCATCAATTGGAAGCGCTTCGCAATGATGTGGTGACCATGGCGAGCATGGTCGACAAGGCGATCGCGCGCGCAGTGGACGCCCTGCAGCGGCAAGATGTGGCCGCCGCCCAGGAGGTGATCGCGTCTGATGGCACGATCAACCAGAAGCGGTGGGTGATCGAAGACCGGGCGTTGGAGATCATCGCCACCCAGGGACCCATGGCCCGTGATCTGCGCAGCATTGCCGCGGCCATGATGATCGCCACCGAACTGGAGCGGATGGCGGATCACGCCGCTGGCATCGGCAAGATCGTCCTCATCATCGCGGATGAGCCATTGTTGAAGCCGCTGGTGGACCTTCCCCGCATGGCCGAGATCGCGCGCCAGATGCTGCGCGACAGTGTCACCGCGTACATCGACAGCGATGCCACCGCCGCCCGCGAAATTGCCGAACGGGACGATGAAGTCGACGAGCTCTACGAGCAGGTCTACCGGGAACTGCTCGTCTTCATGTTGGCCGATCCCCGCACCATCAACCGGGCGACGCATCTCCTCTGGGTGGCGCACAATCTGGAGCGGATCGCGGACCGGGCGACGAATATCTGCGAGCGGGTCGTCTTTGCCGTCACCGGCGAGCTCGAAGAGATCAACGTTTCGACGTACTGAGAGCGCCGTGTCGACATGGTATTGTCCCGACCGCCGGAGGGATCTCGGCCTCTGTGCGCATGACCCCGCATGAAGAGATGCCCCACTGGGTCCCGGCATGGCATGATGGACGCGCGCTGCTCTTGCCCCCCTGGCCGCGCCCCGGGCGCGAGCGACCGTGGCGCGGCCAGGAATCCGCGCGGCCGGGACTATGACCGCCTCATGAGGTTGGCGTACCCTCGGCGTTGGTGGGGATCAGACTGGGCATGGTGTCGGCTAGCAAGCCAGCGGTCAGCAGCACCAGAGGCCCGTCGCCCGCGTTGCGCGCCGCATGCACCACCCCCGCATCCTCATAGATCACGTCTCCGGCATGCGCCACCACCTCGGGGCCGGGGTCGATCGGCTGAGCCGTGGTCGCCCCGGCGTGGGACAGTTGCGCCTGTCCCTGGAGCACGGTGAAGCCGAAGTCGCCAGACTCGACATAGAGGAGGTAGGCGCCGGGATGGATGTGGGTCGGGATGCTGGCGCCCGGCGCGAAGGCGACGCGATCGAGTTCGAGATACTGGCCCGGCGCGGCGGCCGGCATCCCCTTGCCAAGGACGGAGACGGTGATCGGCGCTGGTGGAGTGGCCTCCTGGGCCCGACTCGAGCCCGCGAGGAGCATCACGAGTCCAAAGCCAAGCGCGACTGTAGCAACGCGACCAATCGTAGACATCGGCATCGCAAACTCTCCCTTCATCTGGTCACGCGGTTGGAGACCCGACGTACGCGACGAGCTCGCGGAATCTTGAACCCATCGATCGGGATGACATGGTGCAACCCGCGGTCCCGGCGCTCATGGCATAGGCGTTGCCTTCGCCACGTCTGCATCATGGATCGAATGGATCGTCAACTCCAGGACGGAGACGGGGATGGTGCCGTCGTTGCGCAGTTCTCGGGCAATGTGAAAGGTCCCCCGAGCGTACATCTGCACGAAATTGCGAGCGCCGGTCATGGCCGAGGGGCCAAATCGCTCCGCCCTTGGCGCGGGAGAGGGCGTGCCCATGTCGTCCCAGACGATCGTCAGTTCTCCCGATTCCACGCCGAGAAAGGCCAGGTCCTCCACCGTTGGCGCCGGCGCCGTGGCCCCGGGTGCGAGGACCAGACGACGGAGCGAAAAGCGTGCCGGAGCGGCAGGAGGCAATATGGGGAAGGCGTCATAGTGGTAGTTGGCATCGGTGTCCTTCGGAGACACATCACTGATGAAGGCGATCCCGGCGTCCATGAGGTGAGCGGGCGCGGCCCCGGAATTGCGCCACTCGGAAGTGACCCCGAATGGCATGAAAACCACATCGCCGGGTGCAAGCGTTATCTCCGTCCCCGCTGGTGCCGCGGCCGCAACATCTGTTCCGGCGCGGGTTACCTGGAAGGGCGCCGCCGCCAGGACCGTCATCGTGCCGCTCTCGAGGCGATAGAGCATGGGTCCAAACCCTGATCCGGGCTGATCCCCCTGGTCCCAGATCTCGCCTGGAATGAAGACATAACGCTCGACTCCCGTCCAGTAGGCGCGTGGGGGAATCTCATCGAACTTTTGGAGAAAGATGGTCTCGTCCGTGAGGTCCGATACTGGACTGGCCGCTGGCGTGCCGTCGAGGGCCGGGATGCTGACCAGCGCCGCGAACTCTCGCCGGGGGCGGGGGCCAAACGCGATGTATCCCGCAAGGAGCGTGAGTGCCACCAGCGCCATCGTAGCCAGATGTCCCCACGTCCATCGCCGCGGCCCATGAATCGAGTCGTGTGGCACCCGGGCAAACGGGAGAGGGCCGGGCAGGCGGCTCTCGCGCTCACTGGGTGCGAACGTCGAGGGGCTCGTGGAGACGGGGAGCGAGCGGGCGCCGAGTAACGCCCGCCGCAATCGGCGACGGAACTCCGGATCGAGATCAGGCAGCTGGCCGTGCTGCTGAAGCATCTGGAGCGACATGGTGTCCATTGGATCGACATCCTCCTCCGCCCTGGTCTGACCCAGGACAATCGCATCCCAAAGGCGGTCCAGCGCCTGGTCGTACCGTTCATCCTCAGGAGACATCGCGAACGTCCTCGTGTTTGGCGCCTAGCCCGAGCAGCACCCGCACTTGGGCAAGAGCGCGCCGCTGCGTGGTGCGCACCGAGTCATGACTACGCCCCAAGGCTGCCGCCACCTCCGGGCCGGTCAAACCGGCCAGCCGCAGCTCCACCACGGCCCGTTGTTCGTCCGGCAATTGCTGCACGGCTTCCGCCACGGCCCGACGTCGGTCATTCGTTGCCGCCTGGTCCTCGAGGGAGGGCCCGGGGGCCGGCGTTTCCAGGAGGAGACTCAGCGGGGCTGTGGAAGTGGCAGCACGCTGGCGATCGATCACGACGTTGTGGGCGATCGTGAACAGCCATGAACGGAACGAGTCGCCTCGATGCGTCGGCAGTGCCCCCAGGACGCGGGCAAAGACGAGACTGGTGGCGTCTTCGGCCTCCTCCTGATTGCGCAAGCGAACCAGACAATAGTGAAAGACGAGGTCGACATAGCGGTCATAGAGCAGCCCGAACGCGGCCCGATCCTGTTGCGCCTGAGCCACAAGCGCGGCATCGCTGGTGGTGGTCTCTGAGGCGGATTTGCGGAAGCGGAGCACGTTGGCCACCGTTGTCCTCGCTGCTGACCATTTGTTCTCTTAGGTAGACGGCTCAACCGTGAAAGTGTGGCAAGGAGAACCGGGACGTGCGACGCAGCGCTCTCACCGTCGCGGTCGATGATTTCCTTCCTCGCGACAATGTCCGACGCCATTTCGAGACGAAGATCGACTTGGCTTTCGTCCAGGAATGCACGACAGATCACTTTGCCGAGCATGTGCGGGCCAGCATCGACCTCGTCGTTTGCTTCAAACGGCATTTGGCGGGACGGAATTCGCTTCGAGAGCAAGCTCGCTGCGTCGGCGCATCTCGAACTGATGCACTCCTCTTCCTTTCGCTCAGCGCTGGACGGGACCTTCCGGCCTCGTCCCCACAGCCGCCATCTACGCGCCGTTGACGTCTTTCCCCGTCTCCTGGAGACGACCGTTGACCAATGACAGGAAGCGGGTTTGGTCTGGTGTCGCGAGTTTTCCATCAGTGCGACTCACGTTCGAGGCGATGCGGCTCTCGACTCCCTGGCGCCGCGATCTTGTGTCAAAGCCGGGTCTCGTTTTGCCAATGGCTCTACTGAAACATCGGCGGAGCTCGGCCGCGGGGTCGTGTAACCTCTTGGGTCGTAGGCGCGTTGAGAACGGTAAGGGGTCGTTTCGCGCTTGACGCGCGCGGGTCAGGGATGACAGCATTCCCGCAACGGCCCGCGCTCAAGATGAATCTGAACCGGCGTCCCTGAGACGGTGAGAACTTTCCATCACCGTTGCCGTGATCCTGTTTCACGGACGTCACCCCCGTTCATCGAACAGGAACAGGACACGTCTCGTGGCGCGGCGCTACCGCCAGTCTCCAGTCTTTTATGAACCGTCGCCCGCGCGCTGGCCATGGCTGCTCGCGCTGGTGCTGATCGTCGCGGTCATCGGCGTCGCTGGCATGGTGCGGCCCGACATCGTCCCCATCGGGCGGTTGACCGCGAACTTGCCCGTCTCCCTGCCATTTGCTGGTCCTTACACCCCGGAGAGCGCGGCAGTCGTGGCGACGCCAGCCCCCGCGCCCTCGGAGGAACCGGCGAACGAGGCTCCGGCCGTCACGAACGAGGCGACCCCCGACGAGGGCATGTCCGCGGCAGATGTTGCGGCGGCGTGGGCCGCGCGCTGGAGCGCCGCCGATTTCGCGGGGATGTACGAGTTGACCTCCGGCACGGTGCGCCGCGCGATTTCGCGCGGCGACTTCGTGGGACGCTATCAAGGGATCGCGGAACGGGCGATGTTGCGCTCCGTTGCCGCTGAACTCCTCGCTGTCTCGCCGGAATCACGGCAGGCCTCGCTGCGGGTCACCTTTGACTCCGGCATCGTCGGCTCGTTCCGCGAGGAGAACACGCTCCCGCTGGTGCGCGAGGCGGATGGCTGGCATGTCGCCTGGACGCCCTCGGTCATCTTCCGTGAACTTGGCACCGATGGCTGCGTCGATGTCGATCTCCTGCCCGCCGGCCGCGGCAAGATTCTCGACCGTAGCGGAGAACCGCTCGCCTACGACGGTCAGGTCGAGCGCGTCGGGTTGGTGCCGGAGCAGATTCCGGCCGAAGAGGAATCGCGCGTGCTCGATGAGTTGAGCGCGCTCACGGGCATGAACAAGACGACGATCAAGGGGCTGTACGCGGGTGCCGATCCGAGCTGGTTCATTCCGATCAAGGATTTCCCGCACGAGGAACGCGAGCATCTGCTCGATGTCATTTCGCGTTTGCCGGGCGTCTCCGTCAAGGCGACGACGGCCAGGCTCTATCCGCTGGGCGAGCAAGCGGCGCACATCACCGGTTACGTTTCCGTTCCCACGGCCGAGCAACTCGCGGCCGATCCGACCCTGATCCCGGGCCAGATGATCGGGCAGGCGGGGATCGAAGCCGGGGCCGACGAGATTCTGGCGGGGGTTCCTGGCGGCCGCCTCATCGTGGTGCAGTGCGATTCTCGGGTCGAGCGGGCGGAGATTGCCTCACGCCAGCCCACTCCACCACGGGACGTAGTGCTGACGATCGACCGCGGATTTCAGGCGACCGTCTTCAACGAATTGAAGGCCCAGGGGGTGGCTCCGGGGGCGGCCGCAATCATCGATCCGCAGACTGGCGCGGTGATGGCGCTGGCCAGCATCCCGTCGTACGATCCCAACGGATTCGTCCTCGGCTTCGCCCCGCGCGATCAGGCGATGCTGCGCTCCGAGGCCCAGCGCCCCCTGCTTTCGCGGGCGGCGGAGGGCACCTATCCGACCGGCTCCGCCTTCAAGCCGATCACCTTCGCCGCGGCGATGGAAGATCTCGGGTACACGCCAGATACCGTCCTCGATTGCCCCTCGACCTTTCGCCTGGACGGCGCGAATCAGGTCTGGGAGGACTGGACGGTCGCCTATGGTCTGCCAGCACAGGGGCCGTTGACACTGCATCAGGCCCTGGTGAACTCCTGCAATACGGTCTTTTACGGCATTGGCCGCGATCTCGATCTGAAGGATCCCGAACTGTTGCCGCAGATGGCGAAAGCGTTCGGACTCGGTTCACCTACCGGGATCCCTTATCTGCCGGAGGCGGGCGGCGTCGTCCCCGATCCGGCATGGAAACTGGAGACCTACGGCGATTATTGGGCGACCGGCGATGCCGTCAACCTTTCGATCGGTCAGGGATTTCTCCAGGTGACGCCATTGCAATTGGCAAACGCCTATGCCGCGATTGCCAACGGCGGGTACCTGATGCAGCCGTACATCGTCAGCAAGATCGTGTCGCCGGACGCTGCGGTCGTGGAGGTTGGCGATCGGACCGTTCGCAGCCGGCTCCCCATTGCCGGCGATACGCTGACGGCGCTGCAGGCGGCGCTGCGGGCACAAACGAGCGATCCCAACGGGGCGGGATCGTACCGGGTCTTCGGCGACATGGCCTGGCCGATCGCGGGCAAGACCGGCACGGCGCAGCACACCGAAACCGCTGGGGCCAAGCCCCATTCGTGGTTTGCCGCGTTTGGCCCGTACGGTTCACCGGCGGAGATTGCGTCCGCCGTCATCTTTGAGAGCGCGGGCGAAGGGGTCAGCTACGCCGCCCCGGCAACGCGCCGCATCTACGAGGCGTGGTTGCAGGGGGGATAGGACTGGCGGCGACGGCTCGAGGCGCCGTGGAAGCCGCCAGGGTTCCACGACGATCGCCATCAGCCCGCCCTGATTCCGGATGATGTTCAGGTGTCGCGTCACGTGGAGGACGGGGCTTCGCTCGCCAGATCGAGGAATGAAGCCGCCGCCCATCCGAACGTTGGCGCGGCGCGGCGGGGAAACGAGCCAGTCAGCGGGTTGTAATACTCCGAAAAGTCGGGTTGCTCGAGCGCCAGCGACAGGGTGCGCTCCCGCAGCGCCGCGGCCTCCGAGGCGAACCCAGAGCGCCGCAAGCCCTCGATCAGGAGGCGGTTGACGTTGAGCCAGACCGGTCCGCGCCACATCTGATCGGGAGCGAAGGCGCGGTCATCTACGGCGACGGTCGGTACCGGAAAGGTTGGCCAGAAGCGGTCTGGATCGGTCAGCGTCGCCACGAGCCGCCGCGCCATGCCCGCCGGCAGACGGCCGGTGAGCAACGGCAGCAGCCCAAACGGGGTGTCGGCGGGAACGGCGAGACCGGCGTGGGTGCTGGCGAAGAGCCCACGGGCGTCGTCCCACCGCTGTGCGACCAGCCGCTCCGCGATCGTCGCGGCGCGGGCGCGCCACCGCTCGACATCGGCAGCGCGGCCGATGGTGGCGGCGATCAGCGCCATTTCGTCGCATTGCATCGCCAGGTACCCGCTCAGCTCCGGCGACTCGACCGGGGGACCGAGGTCCCAGAGCGGGCTGTCGTCGAGCCCGGAGGAGAAGGAGTGGCTGAATTCGTAGATGCCGTTGCCGTCGGGATCGGCGTTCTGGAACCACCACTCGAGGGCGTGCGCGATCGGTTCGTAGACCTCGTCCAGGAATTCGTCGTCACGATCGATCTGCCAGATCGCTCGTGCCGCCCACGCGATCAGCGGCGGTTTGGTAATCGGGATTGGCACATCCGGGTCCCAGCCTGCTGGCAACCCAAATCCGCGTTCATATGGGGGCAAATCGGTGGTGGAGGCGATCACGCCATGGTCGTGGATGGCGTCCGGGAGCATCCCGTCGGCTTGCTGATGGGCGAGGATGATGCGCAGTTGATCCTTCGCCGCCTCGGGATCGCCGTGGCGCAACCCGAGCGCGTGGAAGCACGAATCCCAGTTCCAGACCGCGACGTACCCCTGCTTGGAGGGGGCCACTCCCGCCCGGCGGGGATCGGCGGCGGGTAGGATCTGATTGGCGCGCAGGATCCACCAGGCGTGATCGGCCATGGTCTGCAGTGACGGCGCGACGGTTGGCGCCCGCGCCAGCCACGCGCTCCATGCGTGAGTCGCGGCGGCGAAGACGGCGTCCGGCTCCGGAACCGGCGGGGATGGTTGGCGGGTCTCGGTGACCTGCAGGACGACAGTCGTCGGCACGGCATCGTCGCCGACGACACGCACGCCGACCGTGCCTGCGGGTTGGGATCGCGCCAGCTCCGGTGTACCGCCGGACCAGCCAAGCCAGACCGGCGCCGCGCCGCTCGTGCGCGCCGCGCCAGCGCCGACGGAGACCTCGATCTGATCGGCCGCGACGTCAAAGGCGATCCCGCCGCCGGCGGGCAACGTGAGGAGCAAGGTCTCCGGATCGACGAAGCCGATCGCAAACGGGCCGGCGGCGGTGACGACCTCGACCCGGTCTGGACGCGCGCTCGTTGCCACTGGCAGCTCCGCGTCACCGGCAACGAAGCGGAGACGGCGCAGCACGGCCGTTTCGGTCACTGGGGTTTCGTACACCGCGCGGCCGAGCCAGAGGCCATCATCGCCGGCATACAGGAGCAAACGGGAGAGGTGGTCGGTGAAGGGCACGCGGCGCAGATCGATCCGCCCGCGCAGCGCTTCCAGGCGGTCGGCCGGGGTCATCGCCCGGAGAGGCCGGACGTGGCTACGCTCTCGATGATCGAGCGCTGACCGATGATATAGACGACCAGCACCGGGATGATGGCGATCGCGGAGCCGGCCATCAGGTGGGCGTAGTCAATCGAGAACTGCCCGCGGAACTGGTTGACCAGCAACGGCACCGTGAAGTTCTGCGGCGAGTTGAGGAAGATCAGCGGGGTAAAGAAATTGTTCCACGAATCGAGAAAGGTGAGGATTGCCAGCGCCGCCAGTCCGGGACGCAACAGGGGCAGCACGATGGTACGGAAGATCGTCCAGCGGCTGGCGCCGTCCAGGATCGCCGCTTCTTCCAGTTCGATCGGGATGGCGCGCACGAACTGACGGATCATGAAGACGGCGAACGCGTTGAGCAGCGCCGGGGGCACGATGATCGCCAACAGATTGTCGATCCAGCCGATGCGGGCCATGAGCAGGTAGAGGGGAATGATGGTCACCTGGCGCGGCACCATCATCGTCGCCAGGAAGAGCATGAACAGGGCGCGGCTCCCCGGGAAGTCGATGCGCGCGAAGGCGTAGGCGGCCATCGCCGCGGTGAGGAGGGTGATCACCACCACCAGCACGCCGACGATGAGGCTATTGGCGTAGGCGCGACCGAAGGGGAGGGCAGTCAACGCCTGCGGGATGTTCTCCCAGACCCACGGGTGGGGGAGAAACACCGGCGGTACCGCCAGGGTCTGCTTCATGTCCTTGAAGGCGGTCAGCACCATCCATACGAACGGGAAGATCATCAGCAGTCCGCCGACGATCAGCGCGACGTGGAGCAGCAACCGGCTGGCGGAGAATCCGCTGCTCTCATCCGCGGCGATCTGGGACGAATCGGCGGGCGGGTTCATGGTGTCATCCCACTTGGCAGGCTGCGCGCATTCACCGTTGCCGCGGAGAACAGAGTGTCGTCCCGACGCAGGAGAGACCTCGGCGTTGGCTCCCCCGATTGCGACGGACGAGATCCCTCGTTCCTCGGGATGACACGTCGTTCGTGAGGCCCGGCACCCAAGATCATCATCGGCAGGTGTATCAACTTAGCGCGTGCCACGCTGAGCCCGCCGGCGAAGCATCGTGCTGACCGGACCCGCTCCCTCCCGTTCTGCCGCGATGCTTCCTTCGTCAGCATGGCGCCCATTCATTGGCGTGAACCAGGAAGACGGCGCCTTCTTCGGCTCGCGGCGCCGAACCCCCTGCTGGGGATTCACCCTACGCCTCATAGTGGACCCAGCGCCGTTGCGCGCCGAACTGCACGAGCGTGACCGCCAGGATCATGATGAAGAGGAGGACCGCGGCGGCGCTGCTGGCGCCGAAGGTGAAGTCGCGGAAGCCGAGATCGTAAATGTGGAAGACCATCGTGCGCGAGGCATCGAGGGGGCCACCGTTGGTGAGCACGAAGACCTGGTCGAACGTCTGGAACGAGGAGATCACCGCGATCACCATAGAGAAGAAGATCGTCGGCGAGAGGAGCGGCAGCGTGACATCCCAGAAGACACGCGCCTTCGAGGCGCCGTCGACCATCGCCGCCTCCTGCACGGTACGCGGGATGTTTTGCAACCCGGCGAGGAAGATGACCATGTTCAGTCCGAGCGACCACCAGATGGTCATCAGGGCAATGGCGGGCAGCACGAAGCGGGTGTCGATCAGCCAGTCGGGCGGATTGGCGATACCGATGCCGCGCAGCGCCGCATTGAGCACCCCGAACTGACCGCTGAGCAGGTACTGCCAGACCACGGCGACGGCGACGGATGAGGTCACGACCGGGGCGAAATAGACCGCGCGGTAGACCGCACTGCCACGCACCCGGTTCAGCGCCAGCGCGACCAACAGCGCCAGCCCCAGTCCCGTCGGGACGGTGAGCACGGTGAACCAGATCGTGTTGACCAGCGCTTTGCGAAATTCGGGCGAGGAGAGCTGCTGACGGTAATTCTCCAACCCGATCCAGCTGCGTGTGCCGAGGGCGTCCCACTCCATGAAGCTGAGCGCGAAGCCGAAGATGAGCGGAAAGAGGGCGAAGACGAGCAGCCCGATCAACTGCGGCGCGATGAACACCGCTGCCCAGAGGAGATCGGAACGGCGCCGCGCATGCATCCGGCCCCGCCGCGCGCTCACCAGCGGCGCGCCGCCAACCGCGGCGACGGCAGCTCGGGTCGGGGCGCTCATCGGTGGCGCCGCTCTAGCAAAATCCGGGGGATCGCAGACGCGACATACATCATCCAGAACCAGTTTCGGGTGAGGGTGCCGGCCGGTCGGGCAAGCACCCATCCTCGGTGCCGCGTTAGCTGGCGGCGTCCGCCAGCTTGGCGTTGACCATCTCGCCAAGGGCCTTGACCGTGGCATCGAAGTCGCCCTGGGCCAGCCAGAGTGGCTCGAGACCTTTCAGGATGTCCTGCGGCAAACCGGCGACGCGTGTCTCCTCCGCTGGCTCGACGAACCCGCTCTCCCTCGTCTGGAGGAAGATGGCATTGTTGGCGGGGATGCCGTCCTCGGAGACGACCTCGTCCGCGCCCTTGATCGAGGGCACGGCGTTGCCGCCCCCCTGCAAGCGGAAGATCTGGCCTTCCTTGGAGACGAAGTTGGTGAGGAAGGTAAACGCCTGCTCCGGATGCGCGCTCTTGGCGTTAATCCCCATGAACGACGTGGCGATGCCGCTCGGCTCGATCGGGTTGCCGGTATTGGTCGGCCAGGAGACGACGTCGTACTCCTCCGGCTTTAGCGCGTCCTTGACCGTCGGCAAGAACCAGCGCCCCGCTGAGCGGAACCCGGCGAGACCGGAAATAAAGAGGGCGCCGGCGCCCTGCCCCTCGGGCAAGAAGTTCGAGGCGGTGAACGACTTGGCGGCGACATTGTCGTAAATCAGGCGCAGCGCCGCGACCGATTTCGGATCCTCGGTCGCCATGTACTTGCCGTCGGCGTAGATGGCGCCGCCATTGCTGCTGATGAGGCTGTAGGTGTCGGCAAACCAGTTCTCCAACACCGCGCCATGCTTGCCGGCCGCGGCGAGTTTGGCGCAGATGCCGCTGAATGCCTCCCAGGTCCATTTGCCGGCCGCCTGCATCGATGCCGGGTCGTCGGTGACGCCGGCGTCGTTAAGGGTCGTCTTGTTGTACCAGAGCACCTGCGGATTGCAGTCGTTGGTGACCCCGAAGTAGCGTCCCTCGGGGGTGAGCGCGGCGCCCCATAGTCCGGAGAAGAAATCCTCTGGCTTGCTCTGACTGCTCTCGCCGTTGAGCATCTCGGTCAGATCCAGCAGCGCGCCGCTGACGACGAACTTGCCGATATTGTCGTCGCCGATGTAGAGGGCGTCCGGCCCCGAACCCGCCGCGAGCTGGGTGAGCATCTTGGGGTGATACTCCTCGTAGCTCGGGACAGCAATCAGCTCCAAATCGAGGTCGGGGTGCGCGGCGACGAATTTGGCGTCAAACTCGTTGTACCGGGTCAGCTCTTCCGGTGAGCCCCACGTCGACCAGACGAGCTTCGTCTTGTCCTGCGCGAGTGCGATAGACCGGCCGCCGAGGACCGCGCCGAGGCCGGCCGCGCTGGTCAAGGCCATGAGCCGGCGACGGGTGAACGATGCTTGCTGCCACCGGCCGAGATCGTGCTGACGCATCCGTATTTCCTCCTTTGCCACTCCAGGACACCGCCGCTGGTGTCCTCCCGCGGTCGCTCGCGGCGTGAGAGGCGCGCCGGAGGGATCGAGCGTGGCCGTGAGGCGCGAGTGTAGCGCAGCGCCCTTAACAATTCACTCCGTCATCCGGCGGCGCGCGGGGCATCTCGGGTCCGGTGGTGGGTCGGGTACAGTGTGTCGTCGTCCCCGGGACCGCGGCGACCGATGTCGCGCATGCAGGTGAGAAGGAGAGCGAGATGTACGGCAAGCGTGGCCGCATTGGTTTGATCGCGCTGGCAACCGATACCTGTGCCCTTCCCGACTATTCACGGCTGATGCCGGAGGGCGTGACTGTCTACCAGACGATGATTGGGCTCCCTCGGGGTGAGGCGAGCGCCGCCGCGCTGACGGAAATGCTTGGCGATGACCGCCTCGAACGGGCGGCGGAAATGCTGACCTGGGTCGATGTCGATGCCATCGTGTTTGCCTGCACGACCGGCAGCCTGGTCCACGGTCCAGGTTGGGACAAGACTCTGGTCGACCGCATGGAACGGGCCAGTGGCCGCCGCGCCACCACGACGACGACCGCGGTGCTCGATGGATTGCGGGCCCTGGGGGCGACGACGCTGGCAATTGCCACACCATACGTCGAGGAGTTGAACGACCGGGAACGGATTTTCCTGGAGGCGAGTGGTTATCGGGTGGCCAACATCGTCGGGCTGCAATGCCCGACCGACGCCGACATTGCGCGACTCGAACCAGCCGATGCCCTGGCGCTCGCGCAGCAGGTCGATACCCCGGATGCCGACGCGCTCTTCATCTCATGCACGAATTTCGACTGCCTGCCGGTGGTGGAGTCGCTCGAACAGCGGCTCGGCAAGCCGGTGATCACCAGCAATCTGGCCGGAGGGTGGGCCGCCCTGCGGCGCATTGGCATCGATGACGCCGTTCCCGGGTATGGCCGCTTGATGACGCTCCCACTTCCCACGGAGGCACTCACACCATGACCGTAACGACCGGATCGACAAGCTCTTCGCCAGGAACAGGGATGGACGCGGGGCTAACGTATCTCATTGGGGAATCGATCTATTTGCGCGGTCTGGAGATCGGGGACGCCAAATGGGGTTCGGCCTGGAGGTTCTCCCCATTCCCCCTCGCGGCGCAATCACTCGAAGAAAGACTCAAGAAGACCGTTCCGAAGAGTAGCGATCGACGGCTCACCACGGTAGTCGCCTGCCGCCGGAACGATGACCGCATTGTCGGATCGGCGCACCTGGATGACTTTGGGAACACTGAGTCCGTGGTGTTGCTCCATGCCGATCCCGCGCTGCAGAACGCGGGTGCCGAGATCCAGGCGGAAATGCTTGGCCTGCTCGTTCCCTGGCTCATCGACGAACGGCATCGGCCACTGGTTCGGGTCACGACCGACGCCGGAATGGCGCCGGTTCTGGCCGCGGGTGAAGGCCTCGGCATGCGTCTCTCCGCCAGACTTCGGGACGGCTCCTGGCGGAACGGGGCGTTTCACGATCGGTTGTTTCTGGAAGCGTTCAACCCGCGCTGGCTTGACCGTGTCGGCGATCCTGGCGCGGGAATCGATGACGAGAGGGAAGCACCGACGCCAGTCCGGTCGCCAGCGCCGCGCCGCGACTCACATGCAGCGCTTCCTTTGCCCAACAACGCGGTGATCGGAAGCGAGCGCCTCGCCTTGCGGCCGCAAGAGGTCGATGACGCCGAACGAATCGCGCGCTGGATTCGAGCCGAACCCCAGAACTCGTTCGGGCATAGCCGTTTCCCCTATAGCGCCATCATGCTCGGCGATTGGTTTGGCGAAATCGGTACCGATGACATCCCGGAAAATCTCGAGCTCGGGGTGGTCTTGCGCGAAACGGGGGAGTTGATCGGCGAGAACGGGCTCTATGCGATCGATTGGATGGCGAGGACCGCGGAAACCGGATCGTGGATCTACCGTCCGGAATATCGCAATGCGGGATACGGCACCGAGGCCAAGCATCTCCTCCTGGAGTACGCGTTCGATCGAATCGGGTTGCACTCCGTCTGGTCGTGGGTGAAGACACTGAACCCGCGGTCCCAGGCGGCGCTGCGGAAGCAGGGCTACCGCGATGCGGGGCGGTTCAACTGGGTTGGCTTCGGACCAGATGGGTTCGAGAGCGCCCAGATGTTCGATCTGCTCGCGAGCGAGTGGCGCGCCGCCCGGGACCGGGGAGCGTCTCCCGGGCGGGAGGGCTGAGGCACAGGCATAAGCGCGGACTCGCGGCGCGTGCCCTCACCTCAACCCCGGCCTCCCTCCCTGGAGGGAGGGTCACCTGTGCGCACGCTGACAGTGGGAGCAATCGCGGACTCGCCACGCTGGCCCTCACCCCAACCCCTCTCCCGTCGAGCCGGGAGAGGGGCTCGTGTGGGTGGCGCGGTGGCACGAGCGGCACGTCGCTTCGCGGGAAGAGACGCTTCGATCCCTGAAGATACACTCCCCACGGCAACCCCTCGCCCATCGCGATGGGAGAGAGGTTGGGGTGAGGGCCAGCGTGGCGAGTCCGCGATTGCTCCCACTGTCAGCGTGCGCGGGGAGCGGGGCTTTTCCGATGCCACGCTATGGTTTGAGCAGCGTAGCGATCTTGTCCTCGACCTCGTTTGCCTCGGGAAAACGATCGAGCGCTTTCTTGGAGAAGACTTTCTTGCGGTTGAGGAAAACCTCGAACGAACCCGATTCACCCGGGGCGATGGTCACGCCGCGAATGTTTTCGTAGTAATCGTGGAGCAGATTCTCCGCCAGACCGGCGGCTCTCGGCAGATACCCTCAAGAGGTGCAGTACTCGATACGCACGGTCGGCTTGGCGGTAGCCGCCGCTGCTTGCGTTGCCATCGTTTCCTCCCCGTTGATCAACCCGCTTCCGGACCGCTCCGGGCGGCGCGAACGTGCCAAGAGTGTCGCATGGAACGGACCAGGACGGGAGTAGACTGACTACCAGAATGTCCAGGTTGCAAGCGCCGGGTTCCAGGTAATGCCGTTCATCACTCCGAGGTCAAGGGCGATATCCAGGCAAGACCCGCGCTGCGACCGCCGGCGGCTGCTTTCCGGCGCGGTGGGACTGGCCTTGTCCGGGGGCGCCGTCGGCGCAGGCGCACACGTCTTCGCCCGGCAGGAAGGCAGTCCCCAAGCAATCAGCGGACCGACCGCGCCGGAAGGGACACCGCGAGAAGATGGGCAGGTGGTGCTTGGCGCCGCGCGCGCGCCGGACTCGCTGCATCCGTGGCTGGCGGGCACGGTCGCCGCGTTCGATGTCCTCGATGGCGTGATGGACGGCCTTCTGCGCTACAGCGCGGAGGGGAAGTTGCGCCCGGCACTGGCGGAAGGCTTCGCGATCAGCGACGACGGTCTGACCTACACCTTCAAACTGCGCCAGAATGTCCGCTACCACAATGGGGAGCCGTTCTCGGGCGAGGACTTCATCGCGGCCTGGAAACTCTCCCGGGACCGCCAGTTCAGCGCCTTGAACACGCTCGGCTGGCTGAAGGTGCGCGATGTCCAACTCCCCGACCCGACGACGTTGGTCGTGACCACGACGGAACCGTACGCGCCCTTTCTCTCGACCGTCGCCACCACTTATCTCTGTCCCGCCGCCGCCCTGGCGGAAGGGGTCGATGGATTTATCGACATTTTTGCCACCGCACCAGTTGGAACCGGACCGTTCCAGATCGCTTCCTGGGAGCCGGACCAGGGCGTCACCTTGCACCGGTGGGAGGGCTATTGGGGCCAGCCCGCGAAGCTGGAGGCGATCGACTACCGGACCTATCCCGATCTCGACGCGTTGCTGGCGGCGCTGGCGGATGGGAGTTGCGACGCCGCCGCGGGAGCGGGCGCGATTCCCCCCTGGCGCATCGGGGACATGCCGGACGCCGCCGATCTCGCGCTCTTCCGCCACGGCACCATGAACTGGCAGCATATCGACCTGAAGCAAATGGCCTTCCTGCGTGAGACGCCGGTCCGCCAGGCGCTCGATTTCGCCACACCACGCCAGGAGTTGATCGATCGCGTGCTGGGAGGACGGGCGATTGCAGCGTTTGCCGATCAGTCCCCGGAGTCGTGGGCGTTCGCGGCAGACTTGCAACCGAGACCGTTCAATCCGGAGCGGGCGGCCAGCATGCTCGATGCAGCCGGGCTGGTCGCCGGTGATGACGGCGTGCGCGCGCGAGATGGCAAGCGATTCGAGATCGATCTCTGGGCGGTGGCGGGAGACGAGCAGGCGCGGGCCATGATCGAGATCGTGGCCGCCGCGTGGAACGCGATCGGCGTCTCCACGCTGCCGCAGTACGCCTCACCAGCGGAACTGTGGGGGCCGCTGGGCTACCAGTTTTCCGACCGCATGACCGGGTGCATCTACACCTGGACCAACGCCAACGATCCCGACGATCTTTTCTACTGGCATTCGTCGCAGATTCCGGCCAGTCCCGGCGGTTCGGGCGGCAATTTGCCGGCCTTCTTCTACCCCTACAGTTTTCAGGAGGATATCGATCGATTGACGGTCGAAGCGGCCTCGACGCTCGATTTCAACCGGCGCAGGGACCTGTACGGCGAGATTCAGGCCTTGCTCAGCCGCGAAGCGCCGGTCCTCTTCCTCTACTGGGAGGAGGCCTTCCCGGCAGTCCGATCGAACGTGGGGGGAATCTGGCCGAGCGCCTGGACACCGCTGCTCTGGAACGCCGCGGACTGGTATCTGACCGGGTAGGGAATGAATGACGGAAGGGAAGCGAGCGTCGTGACCGATTGGACCTCAGGGTACGTCTCCGCGAACGGGGTGTCGCTGCATTTCACGCGAACGGGCGGCGAGAAACCCCCGCTGGTGCTGGCGCACGGGGTGACCGATGACGGTCTCTGCTGGACGCCGGTGGTGGAGCGCCTCGCGAAGACCTACGACGCGATCATGGTCGATGCCCGGGGACATGGTCTCTCCGAGGCGACGGAGCAGGGCTACGACCCGGCGACCCAGGCCGCGGACCTGGCTGGGCTGATCGGGGGCCTGGGATTGCGACGGCCAGCCGTGCTTGGCCACTCGATGGGCGCCGCCACGGCGCTCGTTCTGGCCGGAACGTATCCCGACCTGCCGGGCGCGATCCTGCTCGAGGATCCTCCGCCGTGGTGGGTCGTCGCGGAACCGACCCCGGCTCTGGAAAGCCGCCGGGCCGAGGGCCGGGCGCGGGCGCTCGAAATCCGTGAGATGAGCCGGGAGCATTTGCTGGCGGAGACTCGCGAGCGTCACCCGCAGTGGCCAGATGGCGAGTTCGAACCGTGGGCCGACTCGAAATTTCGCTTCAGCCCGAACGTGCTGACCGTGTATGGCGACGACAATTCGCGCGCGGTCGATTGGGGCGCCACCCTCTCGCGGATCACCTGTCCCGCGCTGCTGATCATCGCCGACACCGAACTCGGCGGCATCGTGAGCGAGTCGGACGCCGCGGCGCTCAAGGCGCTCGTGCCGCATCTGGAGATCGCGCACGTTCCCGACGCGGGACACAGCATCCGCCGTGACCAGTTTGCATCGTATCTGGCCGTCATCGCGCCGTTTCTGGCGTGCTATGCGGGGATGGCAGGGTGACTGTTTCCAAACGCGTGGCACGACGCGCACGACGTACCTGAGGGGGCGCAGGGCGCTGCGCGTCCGTTGCCCGGGTGAACGACTCAATCGGGTTGACCCATAGCCACGCCGCTGGCGAGCAGCGCCATGCTCGGCGGATCAGTGAGCTATCCGGGGGGTGCAATACATGGCGGGCTCACCGTGACTGCCGCTATGGATCAGCTGCTACCCAAAGATTGGCACGCTTGTTGGCAGGACCGCCGCCGGGAGCTGCCTTCTGACGCCTGCTACGGCGCGGCTGCCAGCGCCTCGAGGGCGCCGAGGATCAGGTCGAGTCCGAACGTGAACTCGTCGGCGGGGTCGTATTCGGCGGCGAGGAGCGTTGCGGCGGCTTCGTTCAGGTAGGGGTACTGGTCGGGGGGTAGCTGCGGCATGAACACCTCCTCGCCAATCGCGGCGAACTCCTCGGCCGTGTCGAAGGGGAGGTTGGCTTCTTGGAGCGCGTAGCCGTAGACATAGCTGTCGAGCAGCCAGTTGGCGTGGGTGGCCATCTCCACGGAGAAGCCGGCCTTGCGAAGGCAGGCGAACACCGCTTCGCGGTGGCGCAGGTTCGCCGGTCCTGGGGTGGTCCGCGATTCCATCAGGGTGATCGCCCAAGGGTGGCGGGCGAGGACCTGCCGGGCGGACACCGCACGCTGCCGCATGGCCGCCTGCCAACCCGCCGAGTCGGTTGGTAGCTCGATCTCGGCAAACACGACGTCAATCATGGCGTCGAGCAGCTCGTCCTTGTTCGCCACGTAGTAGTAGAGCGACATCGCGCCGGCGCCGAGTTCGGTGGCCAGTCTGCGCATGCTGAGCTTGTCGAACTCCTCGTTGTCGGCAAGTCGGATGGCCTCGGTCACCACGCGCTGCTTGCTCAACGAGACCTCAGCAGCAGCTCGAACACTTCTCGCGGTCATGCGTGCTCCGTTCCTGGCAAAGCCCTTGACAGATAGTACACCGTACGAAGATAGTACGGCGTGCATCGTACGGTGTACGAAATGGTGGGGCGTGGCCCCTGACGAGGAGGTTCCGGTGGGATTACCGCGGCAACGATCGAAGCGTAAGGGTGCGAGCGTGGTCCGCGCGGCTGACACGACCACGGAGGCCAGGATGAGGGCGATCGTCCAGCACCGCTACGGGCCACCGGAGGTGCTCGAGGGCGCCGATGTGGACCTGCCGATGGTCGGTGATGACGACGTGCTCGTCCGGGTGAGCGCCGCGTCCGTTCACCCCGGCGACTACTTCCTCATGACCGGCGAGCCGTATGTCGTGCGGCTGGCGTTCGGTCTCCGTCGGCCGCGCCACGCCATCCCCAGCAGGGACCTGGCCGGCGTAGTGGCAGCGGTCGGCAAGGACGTCGCTGACGTGCAACGGGGCGATGAGGTGTTCGGCTGGAGCACCACTGGCACGCTCGCCCAGTACGCCTGCGTCCCGGCGGGCCAACTGGTGCGCACACCCGCCAACCTCTCCATGGCCCAGGCCGCGGCGGTGCCCACCTCCGGCCTCACCGCGCTGCAGGCGCTGCGAGACGTCGCGCACGTCCAGCCCGGGCAGGCCGTGCTCATCACGGGCGCCTCTGGCGGTGTGGGGACATTCGCGGTCCAGATCGCCAAGGCGCTGGGCGCAGAGGTGACCGGGGTGTGCAGCACCCGGAATATGGATCGGGTCCGGTCGCTGGGCGCCGACCACGTCATCGACTACACCCGAACCGACTTCACCCGCGCCGGGCTGCGCTACGACGCCATCCTCGACAACGTGGAAGTGCAGCCCCTTGCGGCGGTGCGACGCGCGCTGACCCCGACCGGCGTCCTCATTCCCAACAGCGGGCGCGGCGGCCGCGTGATCGGACCTCTCGCCCGGATCGTCAAGGCGCGGGCGTGGTCGCTGTTCACCCGTCAGACCCTGCGGCCGTTCTTCTCCGTCGAGAAGCGCCAAGACCTGCTCGATCTGGCCGACCTTCTCGCGGCGGGGCACCTCACGCCGGTCATCGACCGCACCTACCCGCTGCGCGAGGCGGCCGAGGCCCTCCGCTACGTCGGGGCCGGCCACACCCGAGGGAAGGTCGTCGTCACCGTCTGAGCGCCGGGATACGACGCAACCGCACCCGCATCGCACCCAACCTGGGTTCAGCCGCCGTGGCTGAACACCGGCTTCACCAATGAGCGAAGGAGCAAGACGATGAGCACGAAGACGAACACCGCCAGCACGTTGCAAGACCCGCGGCTCCCGGTGCAGGCGAAGCTCGCGGCAGCCTGGACCAGTTTCATGTTCCTCTACCTCTACGTCGACTACCTCGCCCTGTACAAGCCCGGCTTCATCGACGACATCCTCGGCGGCGTCGTCTGGGAGTTCGACATCAACCAAACCTTCTTGACCGGTACGCTCGCGCTCATCGCGATCCCGACGGTCATGATCGTGCTCTCCACGACGTTGCCCGCCCGGGTGAACCGAGCCGCGAATCTCGTCGTGGCATCGCTCTACATCCCCGTCTCGTTGTTCAACGCGATGGGCGAGTCCTGGACCTTCTTCTACGGCCTCTCCATCGGACTCGAAGTCGCCATCCTGGCACTCATCCTCCGGGAAGCCTGGACCTGGCCCCGAACACCCTTCGTCGCAGCCGATGTCGCGACGGTCAACGAGTCGCCCCAGCCAGCGCACCCTTGAACCTCAGCCAGCGGTCAGGGGCGAACATCCCGAAGCAACCTGGTCTCGCCGCCGCCAGCGGTGACTACGCCCAGCCAGACGGCAGTCAAGTCCTGGAGTTGCTGTGCATTGACCTCCACGGTCGTTGCGCTACAGCGCCGAAGGTGCGTCTTCCTGGTGGGGAGCATGGTGTCGTCCTGACCGCAGGAGGGACCGCGGCCGTGGCCGTGATCGTCCCGGACGACGAGATTCCTCGCCGCGGCTCGGAACGACACCATTTCGGCACGGCGCTGGAGGCGGCCTGGGCAATGGTAGTGGCCGGAGCCGGTGCCTCCTCTCCTGACTCCATGTCCAGGTCGCGCCGCCCGCTGACCACGCGTGGGAGTGGTCCCTGGGCGACGCGGTGACCAACCGGAGCCGCGCCGAGCGGTGCGGGAAGATGCGCACCACCCGCGGGCGGCGCTTCAGCTCGTGGTCGAGCCGTGCCAGGCACCGCGTTTATCGAGCGAGATCTGACAGGCCGGATTCCCGGATGAGCGTAGTGACCAGACCGAGATCGATCGCCTCGGGGCGGGTGAAGCGCGCGCACGATTTGCCGCAACTGGCGCCAGCGAGTGCGGCGCGATGGTTCGCGAGAACCGTGGGATCGACATAGAGTGAGATGTAGCGCCGCTGGCTGGCAAACGCCGCGATCATCGTCTTGTCTCGCTGGTAGGTCGGCATTCCGTAGGCCATCGTCTCCTCGCAGCCGGGGAGATTGGCGAGGCAGAGATTGCGGATGGCAGTCAGGACCTCGCGCCGCTCGGGAGGCGCCGCGGCGAGATAGGCATCGACTGTTTCGGCATCGCTTTGCATGACGCTCCCTGACATGGGTTGCGAAGGACTCACCTGAGCCGCAAGAGGCACTCAGCATTCGTCTCGCGCGGGTGAACGCCTCAGCCCGGTTGACCCTGTGCCGCGCCGCTCGCGAGCAGCGCGGCGATCTCCTCGACGGAGTATCCGGCTTCGCAGAGGATGTCGGCGGTCTGCTGTCCGAGGAGAGGGGGGGGCAGACGAGCACGGATCGCTTCGCCGTCGAAGTGGTAGGGCGCGCCGGCCACCTGCAGAGCGCCGATGGTCGGGTGCGCGACCTCCATGATCAGGTCCTGGGCGCGGGTCTGACTGTCGTCGACCGCGTGAGCCACGTCCCGGATCGGGCCACAGGGTACGCCCGCCGCGTCGAGGCGGCGCACCACGTCGTCGGTCGCGAGATTGGCGAACAGCGGTTCCAGCGCCTCGTACAGCGCTTCACGGTTGGTCGAGCGGCCGGAGTTGGTCGCGAAGCGCTCGTCGTCCAGACAGTGATGGAGATCGAGGGCGGCGCAGAAGCGTTGCCAGAGCGAATCGTTGCCGACGGCGATGTTGACGTACCCATCGGCGGTGCGAAAGGTGTCGTACGGCGCGATCATCGGGTGGGCGTTGCCGAGCTGACCGGGCACCTGTCCGGTAGAGAGGTACAGCCCGGCCTGGTAGGTAAGGAGCGCCACCTGTCCGCCGAGCATGGAGATATCGACGTAACTCCCCTCGCCACTGCGCTCGCGGGCAAAGAGCGCGGCGACGATGGCGTACGCCGCGAACATCCCGCCGCCGATGTCGGCGATCGGCACGCCGAGGCGGGTCGGCGGACCACCGGGATGCCCGGTGATGCTCATCATGCCGCTGGTGCCCTGGACGATGAGATCGTAGGCGGTGCGCTCGAAATCGGGACCTGATTGCCCGAAGCCGGAGATGGCGGCGTAGATGATGTCCGGGCGCCGCGCCTTGACCGCCTCGTAGCCGAAGCCAAGGCGGGTTGCCGTACCGGGCGAAAAGTTCTCGACAAAGACATCCGCTTCTTCGACCAGCCGCCAGAGCGCGTCTCTGGCGGCGTCCTGCTTGAGATCGAGCGCGATCGAGCGTTTGTTGCGGTTGACCGAGAGGTAATAGACCGATTCCGTGGCGACGAAGGGCGGTCCCCAGTGACGGGTATCGTCGCCACGGCCAGGCAATTCGACCTTGATCACGTCGGCGCCGAGATCGCCAAGCATCATCGTGCAGTAGGGACCGACCATGACGCGGGTGAGATCGACGACTTTCACCCCAGCCAGCGGCAACCCTGGTTGCTTTGGTTGCTTCTGTCCGCCAGGCCGCTCCGCCGCATCCCGCCCACGCGCCATCATCTGCTCTCCGTCCGCGTTTCTCCGCTTGCCGCCGCGAATCCGGATTCTACCAGCGGATGAATATTGACAGTGATACGTTTCACTGTTACGATTCCCGTATGGGTACTGACGATGCTGTTGCGATCGAAGCACGCGAGGGGCTCAGTCTGGCCGAGTTGACCGAGGCGGCGGGCGTGTCCGTCCGCACCGTTCGCTACTACATCGGGGAAGGGCTCCTGCCGCCGCCGGCAGGGGCAGGACCGGGAACGACCTACAGCCAGGGACATTTCGACCGGTTGCGCCTCATCCAGCGGATGAAAGCAGACTATTTGCCCCTGCGCGAGATTCGGCGCCGTCTGGCGGGGTTGGACGATACCGCCGTGAGGGAGCAACTGGCACAGGTCGCGACGGAGGAGGCGGCGCCCGCCTGGGACCGGCACATGGCCGCGGCGCGAGATTACCTGGCGCTGATGGAAGCGGGGCAGCCATACCAGGCTACGCGCCTGCCACTGCACTTCCAATCGCCCGCGCCGCCAGTCGCGGATCAGGGACCGGTTTTGGCGCTCGCGGAGAATCCGGGCAAGCCGTCGCTTGGTGCGGCCGCCTCACGTTCCGCCCCTCACCCCGCGCCGCCGGTGGCGAATCCTTCGCCGCCGTTGTGGCGTCGCATCCCACTCGGCGACGAGGCGGAACTGGTCATTTCGGACCGGGTCTATGACCGGTATCGGGAGCGGGTGGAATGGCTGGTGCGGTGGGCGCGCAAGGTCTTCGGGTAAACAAGGACCTGATGGTTCATCCCTGTCATGTCTGTCTGAAAGCAGTGTAGATCCGTCGAACGAGCACAAGGATGCATGATCGAACGCGGTGACGTGATGTACGCCACTGGCCGGTATTGCTTTGCCTGCAACGCGTCAGAGCCCCGGCGAAGCGCGAAAGGACACAGAGCAGACAGGCTGGACCGCCTCCCTCACAACGCGCGTTTCACATGCTTGCGTCTGGATACCCAGGAAAGGATCGAGGTCATGACCAATCCAACTGATGCATCCGCCAACGGCGCCAACGAGGGAGTCCGGCCCGCCATGGAGGCCATGTGGGAGCGGCCGGTGCTGCCAGGCAGTGGCGGCGAAGTGGCACTGCTGGTGCGGATCGTGGCGCCGGCGCTCGCGGCTGCCGGACGGCGCGCGCCCGTCGATGCCGCGTTCGTGCTCGACCGCTCGGGATCGATGAGCGGCGGCAAACTGGAACTGGCGAAAATCGGCGTCGATCACGGGGTGGCGCATCTGCGCGATGGCGACCGGGTGGGAGCGGTGGTCTACGACAACGAGGTCGAGACCGTGATGGCGTTGGGCGCCGCGACCTCGCGCGCCAAGGCGACGCTCCGGCTCGCGCTGCACGGCGTCGACGCGCGCGGTTCGACCTTTCTTTCGGGCGGTTGGACCACCGGATGCACGTTGCTGGCGGAGGCGCCAGCCGGCGAGGGTGGGACGCGGGTGCGGCGAGTGATCCTGCTCACGGATGGGTTGGCGAATGTCGGCATCGTCGATCCGCGCGAACTGGCACGACACGCGGGCGAATTGCGGCGACGCGGCATCGCGACCACGACCATCGGGGTGGGCCAGGACTTCGACGAAGGGCTGCTCAGTGCGATGGCCGAGGCCGGTGGCGGGCATTTTCAGTATGCCGCCGATGCCGAGGCGCTGCGGACCTTCTTCGCCCAGGAGTTGCGACAGATGACCGAGGTCGCGGTCTCGCATCTGACCGTGACGTTGACCCTTCCGTACGGAGCGACAGCCGAGTTGCTCTCGGTCTTTCCGGTGGAGCCGCGCGGCTCGTCCCTCGAGATCGCAGTGGGCGATCTTCACGCTGGAGACGAGATTGCGCTCCTGTTTGTTCTGCGCGCGGCGCCCGCTGGTCTTGGCAAGAACCTGGAGGCATCGCTCCGAGCCGCGTGGACGGACATGGTCACCGACCGGACCGAGGAGGCCGAGATCGCCATCGCGCCGCTCCGGTATGTCGCGACCGAGGAGGTCGCGACGGTGCCGGTGAACGACATGGTTGTCGAGGAGAAGGCGCTCCAGCGTGCCGCGATCGAGCGTCGTGCCGGGCTGGAATTGGACCGCCAGGGCAACATCGCGGAAGCGCACCAGCGGCTGGCGCAAGCACGTGACGTGCTGCGGACCGCTCCCCTCACAACGCGGATCAGCGAGGATCTCATGCGGCACGATTCGATGGTGATGCCGATGATGGCGGCGCCGGCCGGTTCCGCGCAGCGGTCGCATTTGCGCAAGTACTTGCAGGTGCGCGAGGATTTTCGCCGCCGTGGGCGTCGGGATGAGGGCGATGAGGGCGGCACCGCAAAACCGTGATGGGCGACACCTGCTCCAGGTGACGCCAGGCGCGATCTCACCATGACTCACAACCGGCGTCACATCATACGGAATCCGGATGATTACTGCCGGCTCTTCGTGAAGCGAACCCTCACCCCAACCCCTGGCTCCCTCCCGAGCCTCCCTCCGCCGGAGGGAGGAGTCCCCCGTCGAGCCGGGAGAGGGGCGTTCGGCATGGTCTGTGGTGGGTATTCCTCGCGTCTTCATCCGGAGTCCGTATCAGACGGTGCCAAGCGTCGATGAGAGACTCATCGCCCCCGGGCAAGTTTCAACAGTATGCCTCTTCAGATGATCCTGATTCGCTCGTCACCAAATCTGGCAACCACCTCGATCTCGCCGCGCTCGGCGGCGAGATACGCTCGGATCGTCGACAACTCCGAGCGGTCCAGATCGCCTCGTTCCAGTTGCGAAATACGCGACTGCGAAACGCCAATCCGCTCGGCCACGAAAGACTGGTTGAGGCCCAGCCTCTCTCGAAGTGGCCGCCAATTTTTGCGCGTGCACCTCCGCCAGTATCGCGTGTTGATGCTTTGCAATTGTGGCCTCATCGAGTCGCCCAGTCGCGAGCGCATCTGCCCGCGCGTTCTTCCAATTCTGTGCCATCAACTACCTCGTTCCTCGTTGTAATCGCCAGCGAGCCAGCGGGAATAGCGGTGCTCGGCGACAGGCACATTCTCCGCGTACCAGTCTGACCAATTGCCAGATTTGTCACCTGCTGCAAGGAGGATGGCCTGTCGTTCGGGATCAAACACGAAGAGGATGCGAAACTCGCTCTGACCGCGTGAGCCCGGGCGCAGTTCCTTCATACCGTGGACGGACGAACGTGAAATGCGGTCAACGAGCGGGCGACCAAGCGTTGGGCCTTCTGATTCCAAAAGGTCAATCGCCGCGGTGACCAATTCGGCCGAAGCTGGATCGTCATTCACAAGCCTGCCATACCAACGATTCATCGATCACCAGGCGAGTGGTCGCATTGTC
Source organism: Thermomicrobiales bacterium (assembly GCA_046328335.1). Taxonomy (GTDB): domain Bacteria; phylum Chloroflexota; class Chloroflexia; order Thermomicrobiales; family UBA6265; genus JACCXM01. The sequence goes on along the minus strand of JAXLWU010000011.1, from coordinate 11,500 downwards.
GCGGGTTTACAATCCTGACGCAGGCACACCTCGCGGCGTGGCGAGATGAACGAACGGAATCTTCGGGGATCGACAGTTCGGGTGGAAAACGCCACAGGGGGAATCATGCGAACGGTCATTCGCGGCGGGCACGTCGTCATTCCGGGCGCCGAAATCGACGCCACGATCGTGGTCGAGGGGGCGCGCATCGTGGGATTGCTCGATCCGGAGATCGAGGTCGCGGCGGAGGAAACGATCGACGCCTCCGGGTTGGTGATTCTTCCCGGCGCCATCGATGCCCACACGCACTTCATCCAGGATGATCCGGCGGTCGCGCCGCAGCATACCGAGGAGTCGGAGGGGTTCTGCAACGGCGGGCGCGCCGCGGCGGCGGGCGGGGTGACGTCCGTGGTCGAGATGCCGCAGGCGTATCCGCCAACCACCGATGGCGCCACCTTTCGCCGCCGCCGGGAACTGGCGAGCGCGGAGGCCATTGTCGATTTTGCGCTCTGGGGTGGCGTGTGCGCCGGGCAATCACCTCAGGCTCTCGATGAACAGATGGCCGAGGGCGCGGTCGGGTTCAAGGCGTTCATGTGCGATTCCGACCCGATGTTTCCCGGCGTCAACGATGCCCAGCTCCTCGCCACCCTCGAGCATCTCAAGGGCACGCCGTATCTCTTTGGCTTGCACGCGGAAAGCGACGCCCTGCTGCAGGCGGGTCTGGCCGCAATGCAGCAGGCAGGGCGCATCGATCCTATGGCGCACCATGAATCGCGCCCTCCCATCGTCGAGGTCGAGGCCGTCCATCGCGCGATCTTCTTCGCGGAGGCGACGGGTGGCTGGGTGCACATCGTCCATCTCAGCACCCCCGAAGCCGCGGAACTGGTCAAGCAGGCGAAAGCGCGCGGCGTTCACGTCACCGCCGAGACCTGCCCGCAATATCTGGCGCTCGATCACTCCGATCTGGTGCGGCTGGCCGGATTCGCCAAGTGTGCGCCTGCTATTCGCGACCGTGCGCTGGTCGAGCGGCTCTGGGACTATCTGGCGGACGGCACCCTCGACTGCATTACCTCCGACCACTGCGGCTACACCATCGAAGCGAAGACGCGCGGCAAGATCGACATCTGGCAGGCCCCAAACGGTCTCTCCGGGGTGCAAACGTTGCTGCCGGTGGTGATCAGCGAAGCGAGAGCGCGCGGTTATTCCTGGCCGCGCATCGCCGAGTTGACCGCGACCGCGCCGGCGCGGCTCTGGCACCTTGCCCCGCGCAAGGGGAGCATCCAGGTCGGCGCCGATGCCGATTTTGCCTTCATCGACTCCGATGCATCCTGGACCGTGACCAACGACGATCTCCTGCATACCCACCAGTGGACACCCTTTGCCGGGAGAGAACTCACGGGGCGGGTGGTGCGGACGATGCTGCGCGGGCAGACGATCTACGACGACGCGCACCCGGAGCGGGTAACAGTTCCCGCCGGATTCGGGGAGTTCCTGGCGGCGAACGTAGGATGAGAAGGCGAGAAGGCGAGGAGTCGAGAAGAAGAGACGACCAGACGGCAAGAACGAGTCAGGTGTCGGAAGTCAGGAGTCAGGAGTCAGGAGTCAGGTGTCGGGAATCGGAGGTCGGAAGGACGCGGCTGACGCGGCGGATGGCAGGCATCGCACCGCGGCGTCACCTCCTCGACTGCTCGACTCCTCGCCTTCTCGACTCGCCGACTTGCCGTCTCGCCGACTTGCCGACTTGCCGTCTGACCGTCTCTGCCGGTAGCCGATAGCCACACAGGGAGTTTCATGTGGGCGACGTGATTGCGATCGATCCGGTGTTTGTCGAGCGGTGCATCATGGCGTTGGCCCAGCACGGCGCTCACGGCGAAACCGGTGTTTGGCGCTTGGTCTACTCACCAGCGTGGGTCGCCGCGCAGGAGATGGTCGCGGGCTGGTGTCGCGATGCTGGGATGCAGGTCCGCCAGGACGCTGTGGGCACCCTCTGGGGTCGGATCGAGGGGACCGAGGGCGGCAAATCGATCGTATCGGGCTCGCACATCGACTCGCAGGCGCCCGGTGGCCGCTACGATGGCGCGCTCGGCGTGATCGCCGCCTACATTGCGATGCGCACCCTGGTCGAGCGATATGGCCAACCGCGGCGTACCCTGGAACTCGTCTCGTTCTGTGAGGAGGAGGGAAGCCGCTACCCCGCCGCCGATTTCTGGGGATCGCGCGCCTTGACCAGCCGTATCCCGCCAGGTGCGGTGGACGAAATCACCGGCTACGACGGCACCACCATCGCCCAGGGCATGCGGGCTATCGGTCTCGACCCCGATCGTGTCGGTGACGCCGTGCGAAACGATATCGACTGCTTCATCGAACTGCATATCGAGCAGGGACCGTTGCTGGAGATGGCCGGGTTGCCGGTCGGCATCGTCACCGGCATTACCGGCCCCCGCGAGTACTGGGTCGAGTTGATTGGGCGTTCCGATCACGCCGGGGCGCGGCCGATGGACTTGCGGCGCGATCCCATGGCAGGGGCGGCGGAGATCATCACCGGGGTGATCAACACCGCGCTCCGCATGGGTCGTCCCGCCGTGACCACCATCGGGCGCATCGGCGCAGAGCCGAATCTCGTTCCCGCCGTGGCCGACAAGGTCACCTTTACCGTCGATGCCCGTCATCCCGATCCTGGTCAGCGCGCGTTGCTCTACGAACGACACGAGCGCCTGATGCGCGAAGTCGCCGCGCGGCGCGATCTCGAGATCCGTTGGACGATCACGGGCGATCAGGAACCGGCGCCGTGCGATCCTGAACTGATTGCGACGCTGGAGCAGGCGGCGCGGCAGGAGAACATCCCCTTCATGCGGATTCCAAGTGGGGCCGCGCATGACGCCCAGCAGATGGCGCGCGTGGCGAACATCGCGATGCTCTTTGTCCGCAGCAAGGACGGGCGCAGCCACACTCCCGCCGAATTCACCAGTGTCGAGGACGCCACGGCGGGAATCTCCGTGCTGGCCGCGGCACTCCATCGTCTTGCCTACTGACGCCGCGATGCGCCTTGGTCTGGAACTCCCCGGTGAGCCCGCGGTCCCCGCGATGGCCGATTTCGCGCGGCAGGCCGAGGCGCTTGGCTACGAGTCGATCTGGCTGACGGAAACGCGATTTACCCGCGACGCGGTGAGCACCAGCGCCGCCGTGGCGGCCGCGACGCGCTCGGCGCGGGTGGCGACCGCGGTGATCAATCCCTACACGCGGGGCGCGGTGTTGACCGCGGTGACCGCGGCCACCCTCGATGAATTGTGCGGCGGGCGGTTCATTCTCGGCATTGGCGCCGGATCGCCAACCGTCCTGGCGCGCCAAGGTATTCCCTTCGATCGCCCGCTGACCCGGCTACGGGAGACGGTTGAGGTCGTGCGAAGGCTGCTCCGTGGCGAACGCGTTGAGTTCTCCGGCGAGACCCTGACGGTTGATGGCGTGCAGCTCGATTTCGTGCCCATTCGCTCGGAGATTCCGATCTACCTCGGTGTTACTGGGCCCAAAGCGCTGGCCCTCGCCGGAGCGATCGGCGATGGGGTCCTGCTGAATGGCTTTGTGTCGGTGTCGTATCTGGAGCGGGCCGTCCAAATCATCCGCGAGGCGGCGACGCGAGCGGGCCGCGACCCCGACGCCATCGACATTGCCGCCTCGACCGTCGTCTCCATCGATCGTGATGGGCAAGAGGCCCGCGACGCGGCGCGGCAAATAGTGGCGATCTACCTCGCGGAGTTTCCCAACGTGGCGCGCGAGGCCGGTCTTCCCGGTGAGTTTCTGGAGGGCATTGCCGCCGCGCATCGGGCCGGTGGAGTATCGGCTTCCGCGCCCCTCGTCAGCGATGCCATTGTCGATCGGTTGACCTGCGTCGGGACAGCGAACGACGTGCTGGACGCTCTTCGCAAACGGCGCGAGGTGGGCGTCCAGTTGCCAGTGATCAGTTTTGTTTCCGCGGGGATGAGTTCTACACTGGCCGATCTGATCGCCTGAGCGCAACCTTGGCGCTCCAGACCAACGTCGCCAGAATGGTCCGATCGCTCTGGTGAGTCACCTCAAAACGATCCTCCTTACGGCCTGCCGCGGGACGTACCCAGAGGTCCGGTCTTTGTCATTGAGAGCGTTGAGCGAGAAACCGATCGCCCCCCCTTGTGCGTTCCGGGAGAGGATCGGGCGGGTCGCCCGATCGTTGATTGTTGGCTGTCGCGAGTAATGGGAAGCCTCGTTCCCGGCGCCGCGACGACTGGGCAAGGAGTGAGGGAACGCGATGCAGACGAGACTGCAGGACAAGTTCTTCCCAAGTGATTCCGGTCCAACCGATACCGCCTCGGCGGGTAACGGTGGGGTGGCGACCGCGTCGTCGAACGGCGGCGCGGTTGGCATCGGCGATATCAACAGTGGCGGCAACGCCGGCAGCGCGATCGGGATCGGCGACACCTACAACGGTGGCGTTGCGGCGGATGGCGGCGACATGACCAACACCACCGCGCTCGATGTCAGCTCGAACGGCGGCACGTCGATCGCCGACGCGTCGGGTGGCAGCTACAACCTGGCGTTCGTGAGTTAGGAACCAACCGGGTCGCCGGTCGTCGCCGCCGGGGTCATCCCCCCGAGACCCTGGGTGCGTCGACATCTGAAACAATCGACGGCGTGGAGATCGAGAGATTTCCGCGCTGTCTCTTTTTTTCTGGACGCCCCACCGGTGACCGCGCTGTCCCGGTCCCGGTTTTTCCGGATTCAACAGCCTCAGCGATTGCGCCAGAAGCCCATTGTGGATCGTCGATGCGACCATGGTCCCATACCGTCTGGGACCAAGAGCACATTGGACGCGGCGACGTTGGTCCGTTTCCTTCTCCATTCCGATTCCGCATAGTGGAGCGCGGCAGACGTTTCCCCGGCCGGTTCGCGGGAGGCGCAAACCAATCGGGCCGCGCTGGAACGGCGCAAGGCAGCGGAGGCAGAACGGGATGGAAGACTTGCGATTCGGTGCGGCGGACGAGGCACAACGGCTGACCCGGCGAGGGTTCGCGATGCTGAGTGCGGCCGCGCTCCTGGCGTTCGGCGCTGGACGGTTGGCGACGGGTTCCGTCGCCGCGCGCGAGGCGGAGTCTGGCGGCAATCACGGCGGCCATGGCCACGACGATCCCGCCGGGGACGATCACGGTGGTCACGGCGCGGATGACCCGCCCGGCGACGATCATGGGGGAAACGGCAACGACGATCCACCGGGTGACGATCACGGCGGAAATGGCAACGACGACCCGCCGGGCGATGACAACGGCGGCAATGGCAACGACGATCCGGCCGGTGATGACAACGGCGGTACTGGCACGGACAGCTCGACAGCCGATGATCGCGGTGGCCGCAGACGGCGCAATCGCCGCCGGCGCGGGCGCGGCTAGGAATTCGCGTTTACGCCCCAGTGGCGTAGTTCTCCACCCCAACAAAACCCCACGTCCGTGTCCCGCGGACGTGGGGTTATCTGTGTCATGGCGCAATCGGGCGTCATGGTCTCCTCTGGCACACGGAGGAATTTCGGAGCGGGCTACTGCCTTGCTACAGCGCCGTGCAGAAATGGTGTCGTTCCAAGCCGCGGCGAGGAATCTCGTCGTCCGGGACGATCACGACCACGGCCGCGGTCCCACCTGCGGTCAGGACGACTCCATGCTCCCCACCAGGATGACGGACCTTCGGCACGACGCTGTAAGGGACCCGATGCCTCGCGGATGTCTGGTCGTTATCGCTCCGGGAGATCGCCGGAACGGGCGAGGAGCGCGGCCTCGACGCGGTTTCGCACCTGCAACTTCTGCAGGATGTTGGTCATGTGGTGCTTGACCGTCTTTTCGGTGACGTGGAGCAGGGCACCGATCTCCTTGTTGCTGTCGCCCGCCGCCACCCGCTCGAGGATCTCGCGTTCGCGTTCGGTCAGCACATCGAGCGGGCTGGCTGCCTGTGACCGGCCGGCCGATCCCGTCAGCTCGAAGAGGAGGCTGGCGGCCAGGGTCGGCGTCACATAGACCTCGCCCTCCGCCACCCCACGAATGATCCGCACCAGTTCGCGCGCGGCGACGCCTTTGAGGACATAGGCGCGGGCGCCGGAGCGCAGCGCCGCCGTGACATCATCCTCTTCCTCAGAGACTGTCAGCATCACCACCTTGATCACCGGGAACGCGGAGGTGATCTCGCGTACCGCGCGGACGCCGCCGCCTGGCATCGAGACGTCCAGAAGCATGACGTCCGGCAGCCGCTCGGCGGCGATCCGCAGCGCTTCCGCGGCTGAACCTCCCTCCGCGATGACGTCGAAGTCGGGCTGGGCATTGAGGGTGTGGGCGACGCCCTCCCGGAACAGCGGGTGGTCGTCGATGATCGCAATCTGCAAGGTGTCAACCATCATGTGCCTCCGCGGAGTCCAGCGGTAGCATCGCGATCACGCGCGTCCCCTGTCCTGGCGCACTTTCGACCTGGAACTGGCCGCCAAGACTCTCCGCGCGCTCCCGCATGCCGACTAGCCCAAGATGCGCTTCCGATCCTGCCACGTCCAGCAGCGCGAAACCCGGTCCATTGTCCGCCACCTCGACCCGGAGATGCCCATTCTCTCCGGCGATCGAGACCGTCGGTCTGGTGCCGTTGGCGTGACGTGAGACATTGTTGAGCGCTTCCTGGACAATGCGATAGAGCGCGATCTTTGTTGCCAGCGGCACCTGCTCGGGTACGTCGCCCAATGTCACATCAGCCGTTGTCGCGGTGCGGCGTTGATGGCCGCGAACCACGTGGTCGATGGTTTGGGCAACGGTCAGTTCGCCCAGATGCGGCAGCAACAGCCCGCTGGACGTGGCACGGACTTCCTGGAGTGAGCGGCGCAGGCTCCCCTGGATGACCTCCAGCTCCCGCTCCATCTCTTCCCGCCGCGGGTCGTCGCCTGCGATTCCGGCGCACATTGCCGCAAGGTGATCGAGTCGCAGCAGCGCGAGACTGATCTCTTGCGCCGGCCCGTCGTGCAACTCGGCACTGAAGCGGCGCAGGAACCTCTCGTTGAGGGCGGCGGTCCGTTCCGCCGCGCCCCGCACGCGCTGATGCAGTTGCTGGTTCTGGCGCAGGACCTCAGTGAGGCGGGTTACCTGCTCCGCCAGCGCCTGTTGCTGGCGACGGATCGTCTCGCTGACACGGTGAATGAAGGTTGCCAGGAGCAGATAGATAGCCAGGGTGGCGCCGGCGACGACCAGCCAACTCCGTTGCTGGGCCGTCGCCAGATCGCGCATCAGTTCTTCGGCAGGGTAGTAGAACTCGGCGGCGGCAATGACCTTGCCGGTGTCGCGGTCGCGGACGGGTGAATAGATTTCGATCAGGTCGCGGCTGGAGATATCGGAGGGAGCGCGGGGCCGCCTTCCGCGCGTCCGATATCCGCCGTGACTTCACCGCCAAGAGCATTCGCCCAGTTCTTCATCGACCGGGAGGTGGCGCCGACCAGACCGGGCACCGTGCTGTAGATGATGGTTCGGCCCCGGTTCCAGACCTGAAAGACCGCGACCTCCTGCTGAGCGGTGTGGCCGCGAAGAGCCAGTCCGAGACGATCGGTGGCCTCGGCGGAGAGGTGTCGGCGTTTGTAGGGTCTGGAGCGAAGGGGCGATCAGGCTGTCGACGTAAAGTGCGGTGGCAGTGGCGGTGCGATGAATGACCCCATCGGCGATCTGACGGCTGACCCAGGCGCCGTCTACCGGCCATGCCGAGCGCCAGGATGACCAGACTCCCGAGGAGAAACCGCTGCGCTACGCTGAGGCGCTCGAACCATTGCCGTAGGCCGGTAGTCATACCGGATGTGTCGCTTTCTCCTCCCTCACTCGACCGATTATGGCATAAGCGCATGGCGAAACCCATGGGACCAAAGTCGGATGTCGACCGGGACCAAGGGGCTGGCAGGAATGCGGACCTCCGCCGGTTGGACAACCCTTCGCATGAAGGCATAGTGGAAGCAGATCGAGGTTTCGCCGTTCATCAATCGTGCTGAATGCGAAACCCGCGATGAAGAGACGAATTCCATGACGATGCGCGGTTTCGATGGCATCAACCGTAGCGCCATGTCGCGGAATCTAGTGAAGGCCGCCGTGGTCACTTTGGGCGTTGTTGGCTTCGCCGCGGTCGGCTTCAGCGGCGCTTGCCAGCGACGACGATGTCTGGGATGACGACATGCCCGGCATCGCCAGTGGCGGCTCCGGCGGCTCGGGTTGGCCGTTCAGGGATGATGACAGCAGCGGCGATGACGACTGGGTGTTCAACTCCGGCGGCAGCGGCGGATCTGGTGTTTCCGGCGGTTCCGGTGGAATCGACTGGACTGACGACTAGCCGACGCCCGACGCGCACGCCAGTGGACCGCGGAGTAAATCGAAGAGGAGGCGATCATGGATCACGTGAGATTGAACGATCAGGGGCATGAAGAGCCGGAGCAGAGCGTACCCGATCGCTCGCGTCGCCGGTTGCCAAGGCAGCCGCCGCGGCGTGGCGGTGAGCGGTTTGGCTGTTGCCGCGCTGCACGGCAACAGCCTGCTGCCTGACAGTGAGCAGGCTGGCGCGGCTGGCCGCGGCTTGTGGCTGGTGGTGGAAGCGGCGGGGGTGGCGACGATCGTCGCAAGCGCCGCCGGCGCCGCCGGCGTCATGACGGCAACGGTGGGTCCGGTGGTTCGGGTGGATCTGGTGGGTCCGGCGGCGGCTCACCTGGGTCGGGCGGATCCGGCGGGTCGGGCGACGACGACTAGCGGCCTTCGCTTCGTGACGAGCAGGACATCACGAAGCCTTCCCGTAGCCTCCAGCGAGCGCGCGTCACACGCGCTCGCTGGAGGCTGCAGGTTTGAATGGCCGGGAGAATCGCCGGCGCCAGATGGCATGCCGCGCTCCTGGCGCCGCTCGCCCTGGTGATCCTGGCATTGACGCTATCGGTTCCACGGTTGACCATTCCGGGCCGCTACGTTTCGACGAACTCTATTACGCCTACACCGCTGGTAAGTACGTCCTGGAGAGGAGGCGTACAGCACCGCCATTCCGCCGCGAGACGACCCGGCGCTGGAATGGACGCATCCTCGCGGCCGAAGTGCTGATTGCGGGCGGGATGCTGGTGGCCGGACAACCCACTTGGCTGGCGAATCGTCGGTGTCGGTTTCGGGGCGCTGGGCGCGGTCATGGCCTACCTGTTGGCGCTCGCACTGACGGGCAACCGCGCGGTGAGCATGCTTGCCGCCTCACTTCTCCTGCTGCTCGACGGTCTCTATCTTGTCGAGTCCCGAGTCGGGATGTCCAATCTCTTCCTGGTGGTGTTCAGCCTCAGCGCGCGCTCCTCGGCCTTTCCCGCATGCGCGACCGTCCCCGCCAGGCAAGCGGGGCCGCCACTACTGCTCACCGGTCTCTGCCTGGGACTGGCGCTGGCAACCAAATGGAGCGCCGTTTCGCTACTCGAGCTCATTTCGCTGGTGGTCTGTGCCAGAACGCTCCTTCTGGCGAAGCACGAAGACCCTGGGGCCAGCTCGACGAGCACGCGCGCGACAGGTTGGCGACCTTCAGGCGCCTGGCTCCGATCGGACTGGTGGTCCTGCCAGCCGGGATCTACGCTCTTTCCCTATCTCTTTCCTGACCGGGCATGATTGGAACGATTTCGTCCAACTTCACCTCGACATGCTTCGTTATCACCAGGACCTTGGCGTCGTGCATCGCGACTCGTCCCCCTGGTGGCAGTGGCCGCTGGCGGCCTGCGGCGTCTGGTACGCTTTCTTCGCCGAGCGTCGCCACGAGGGCGCATCCGTCTTTGGCAACGGGAATGTCCTGTACTGGCCGATGGTTGTTGCCGTTGCCTGGGTCGCCGTCGGTGAGGTGGTGGGGTCGCCGCGCGGCCGCGCTGGTGGTGCTGCTGATCGGCTTCACCGGCCAATGGCTTCCCTGGGCGCTCTCGCCGCGCGGAACGTTCGTCTACCACTTCATGCCGGCCGTGCCGCTCGGTTGCCCTGGCGCTGGCGGTGATCGTCAACGACGCCTGGCGAGCGAGGCGGGGTCCGCCGCGGCGCGGCAGTGATGTACGTGGTCGCCGTGGCGGCGACGTTCATCTACTTCTACCCGATCTACACCGCGATCCGCTCGACATCGATCAGATGCACGCCAGGATGTGGCTATCAGTTGGCGCTAAGTGGGCAGACAGGATGATCGTCCTCGCGACGAGGGGTGTGGGCGACGCAAGCGTCACACCCTACGACGCGGCTTCCGGGGTGCGACGCTGCCGTCGCCCGCATCACCATCAGTCAAGACTCCAGAATCCCACGTACATCTTCTTAGCGCGTGCTCAGGCGTCTCCCCGCCAGGGAGTGGTATCCGGCGCCTGGAGATAACCCCGGTGCCCCGTATCAGGCACGCGATAGAGCCGCCCATCCAGCGTGGTGACGTAGAGGGTCGCCAGATCGGCCCCGCCAAACGCGCAGTTGGTGGGGCGTCCCGCGGGCAGACGGTGCTCCTCCAGCACCGTACCGTCGACCGCAACGATTGCGATGCGCGAACCCGGACCGCTCAACTCCCAACCACAGGTGGCAACGATAGCGCCGTCGCTGTCCCAGCACATGCCGTCGATGCCGCGGGCGTCGCCGAAGTCGTGCAAGACGCGGTAGTTCCCCAGCGAGCCGTCGGCGAGCACCGGATAGGCGCGCAACTGGCGAACGGATCCGGGCGCGTAGTCACTTTGCGCCACGTAGAGCGTCTGCTCGTCCCAGGAGAGCAGGAGGCCGTTCGGCCGGGTGGTATCGAAGGTGAGCCGCTCGATCGACCAGGGCAGACCTGCGCCAGGCGGGGAGATGCGGTAGACCGAGTCGTGATCGAGTTCCCGATCGGCGTGGAACTCGCCATAGCGCGGATCGGTGAACCAGATGCGGCCGGCGCGATCAACCACCAGATCGTTCGGGCTGTTGAGCCGTCGGCCCGCGAAGCGGTCGACCAGCACCTCTTTCCGGCCGTCGAGACCGTAGCGAACTATGGCGCGAGCCGTGCCAGCGCAGGCGAGCAAGCGACCAGCGGCGTCGAAGGCGAGGCCGTTCGCGCCGCCGGTGTCGCGATAGACCGTCACTATCTCGTGGCGGGCGGGATCGAAGCGGCGGATTTCGTTCGCTTCGATCGCGGTGTAGAAGAGCCCTTCGCCGTCCCACAGGGGACCCTCGGTGATCGTCGCCGGTCCCGCCAGTTGCTCCCATGTCCAGGCCACGCTGCGTGCTCCCTGCCTTGCCCCCAATCGAAGATCCGTGCGCATCTTCGCATGAGACGGGAGGCGGGAGGCGGGAGTCAGGAGTCAGGGGGCGGGAGACGGAAATAGGAGGGCGGAGGGCGGAGATGGCCGCCTTGGCTGCGGCTCGCGGCGCGACGATGGTGTCGTTCCGAGCCGCAGCGAGGAATCTCGGCGTCGGTCGCACTCACGGCCAACGCCGAGGTCCCTCCTGCGTCGGGACGACACGACGGCGGCGCGTTGCCCTGGTCGCGTCAGCGAGGA
>JAXLWU010000010.1:0-164569 GCA_046328335.1 Thermomicrobiales bacterium | reverse complement strand
CCCGAGGCGAAGCCGACACCCCCTGAGCGCAGCGGCACCCCCTCAAAAGAAAAAGACTCTCGCCATCGTCGCCAGCAGGAAGAGCCCGCCCGCGGCGTACCAGAGGGAATTCTGCTGCCGGCCGCGCCAGGCGATGCCGACCGGGATCATCAGCAAGGCGATGGTGAGGATGAACTCGATGAGGAGCATCTGCCACGCCACCGCCCCGCTGCGAGCAAACGCGATCGCCGTCTGGGTCATCAACGCCAGTACCGCGAAGAAGACGGTCACCCACCAGAGGTGTTGGGGGAGGGTGCGCAGGAATCTTGTCATTCGCTCAGGATACCCCGGCGATCAGCATCGCGAGATGAGCCAACTTGCTGAAACGCAAATCCCGCATCCTGGAGCGTGAGGCAACTGGAACGCTCGGTCAAGGAGATCTGATGCAATCTCCGGAGTTCGCTGAGATGCCAGGGTTCCCCACAGGATCGCAGTGCAAGGACCGTGCAGCCGTATCGAAAGCAGGAGTCCATCGCCCACGTCAAGTATCCGCGGCGGCAAGGTTGAAGCTGCGGAGTCAAGCGTGCTCTCGGGTGCCTACTGCGCCGTGCGAAAACGGTTTCATTCCGAGCCGCAGCGAGGAATCTCGTCGGTCCCGGTGAATTGCGCGATCGCCGAGGTCCCTTCCGCGGTCGGGACGACACCATGTTCCTCGCTTGTTTCCGCACCTTGCCGTAGGCAACAGCATCTTCCCCCGGGATGCCGGATTTCAGGACGCAGCTGATGCTCCCCAGTGCGGCACGATCCGGCACGCGGCGTCGGCCCCCCTTGGGCTTGGGGGGGCGCGAGTGGCAGCAGCGGGCAACAATGATCCACACCTCGTCGCTGACTCACGGTTGTCTCATGCCGCGGGTCTACCAGGCCCCAATCCCGGTTTTGGAAGGCGCTCTGAGACCGAGCCGGCGATGCCGTGCCGCGACCCGTTTGTATTCATGGGTTGGCCTCAACGTCCACCACCTGAGGCGCCGCAGATGCGCTGAACCTCTTGCCGCAAGGGGAGTTTTCCTGTGCGCCAGACTGCTTGACAACCCTCCGGGCCGTCCATATAGTGGCCGGCAACCGAAGTGAGGACAATTTAACCCCTCCAGTTCGTAGCGTGAACTCTCACCCTCCCTCCCCGATCCGCTCTGGCGGGGATGGCGCGTCTCATCCGTTCGTCAGCCGTGGCGGTCGCTCCCTGGCGGCGCGGGCACACGGCCGTAGACCCGGCCTTGCGGCCGCGTCGTTGGCACGATGACCCGTGGTGGATCAGGCAATGCCACGGGACAAAGAAGGGAGCGTCTCCATGACCGATCGGGAGCGGCGGCGAGCGATCGATCGTCTCGTTGACGATGTGCTCAGCGGAAAGATCAACCGGCGCGAACTGCTGGCGCGCGCCGCGGTGCTCGGCATCGGCGTACCGGGCGTGCTCCTCAGCCGCGCCGCGCCGGATATCGCCGCCGCGCCGCGGGCGGTAATACGGCGGCAGGACGCCACGCCGAAAGCGGGCGGCTCGCTGCGGGCGATCATCGTCGACGATCCGAACTTCCTCGACCCGCTGGTGACGCAACTGGCCCAGGTCCGCCAGACGATGACCAGCGTCTACGACACGCTGACCTACCTCGACGCGGCCGATCCCACCTTTCCGATCAAGGGCCGGTTGGCGAAGGAGTGGACCTTCACCGAACCGACCAAATTCGACATGACCCTCCACGAAGGCGTGAAGTTCCACGGCGGGCAGGATTTCACCGCCGAGGACGTCAAGTGGACGATCGACTACGTGCTCAACCCGGACACGAAGTCCCCGAACGCGACCTTCCTCGGTCAGGTCGAATCGGTCGAGGTGCTGGAGCCGTACGTCATCCGCTTCAATCTCACCCGGCCGTGGGCCGCGATGCCCGCCGATCTCTCGACGATCCAGATCTACACTAAAGAATCGACCAAGGACTCGATCCAGACCGCCCCGAACGGCACCGGACCATTCAAATGGACGGAGTGGGTGCCGGGCGATCACATCACCCTGACCAAAAACCCCGACTACTTCATCCCGGACCGGCCCTATCTCGACGAGATCGTCTTCCGCCCGATCAAGGAGAAGGCGACCAGTCTCGCGGTGATGGAGGCGGGCGACGCCGATGTCTTCTTCACCCCGGAGGTGAAGGAGAAGGCGACGATCGAGGGGAACTCGGCGCTGAAACTGGTCGCCTCACTCCTCCCCGACGAAGGGCACGTGCTCTACATCAACAACAGCCGCGCCCCGATGAGCGACCAGAATCTGCGCCTGGCCGCCTCCTACGCGCTCGACCGGCGCACCTTCCACGCCGCCTTCCTCGGCAACTACGGCGAGAAGAACACCAGCCCCTGGACCACCGCGCACTGGGCCTACAACCCGATCAACGACACCGCCTTCGAGTACGACCTCGACAAGTCGCGCAGTTACCTGGAAGCGGCGGGCTACACCGACGGCAAGGCGGCGGACGGCACCCAACTCTCGATCAACGTCGTCTACCCCAAGGGCTACCCGGAGTGGCAGCAGGGCTCGGAGATGTTCCAGGCGGCGATGGCCGAACTGGGTGTCGATATCAAGGTCGAGCAACTCGAACTGGCGACCTGGATCCAGCGCATCGTCACTACCGACGAATACGACATGTCGTGGGACTTCCACCAGTCGCGCTCGGCCGATCCCGCCTACACCCTGGCCCTCGCCTTCTTCTACCCACCGGGACCGCAGAACATCAGCCGCTATCAGGACGACCAACTCGCCTCGCTGATCGACCAGGGTGGCGAGGAGCTCGATCAGGAGAAGCGCAAGGCGATCTACTACCAGTTCCAGGAGCGCTGGAACGAACTCCAGCCGGGGTTGGTGGTCGGCGAGTACGCCCTCTTCCACGTCACCGCCGCGGACGTGATGGGCTTCGCCACCGACCCCCTGATGTTCCAGGACTTCCGCGAGGTATGGCTGGATCGGTAGCCGGCAAGTCGGCAAGTCGGCAAGTCGGCGAGTCGGTAAGACGGAGAGACGGCAAGAAATGGGTTGGGAGTCAGAAGTCGGACGTCAGGCTAACTGCTTGCTACCCGTCCTGCCGTCTTGCTACTAGCCATCTGGCTGTCTCACCGTCTCGCCGACTTCGTTCTTGCCGACTCGCCGACTCGCCGTCTTCGTTCTTGCCCACTTGCCGACTTGCCGACTTGCCGTCTCATCTAACGGAACGCCGTGACGTCGTACATCGCGCGCAGACTGCTGCAGGGGATTCCGGTGCTGTTGCTCATCACCGCGATCGTCTTCGCGGTGGTGGCCTTCATCCCCGGTGATCCGGCGGCGATCGTGCTCGGGCACGCGGCGACGCCGGAGAATGTCGCCGCCCTGCGCCATCAGATGGGCCTGGACAAGCCGCTGCCCCTCGGCTACGCCTCGTGGCTCGGTCAGGTACTGCGCGGCGATCTCGGGATATCGATTCTCAGCCGGCAACCGGTGCTGACCCTCATCGGCCGCGCCTTGCCGATCACCCTCTACCTGAGTCTCTTCGGACTGCTGATTGCGCTGCTGATCGCCGTTCCCGCCGGGACCATCGCCGGACTGCGCCGGAATTCCTGGCTCGACGTGCTCTTCACCACCTGGGCCTTTCTCGGCGTCTCCATCCCCGGGTTCTGGCTCGCCATCGTCCTCGTCTACGTCTTCGGCGTGGTCCTCGGCTGGGTGCCGCTGCTCGGCTACATCAGCCCCCGCGAGGATCTGGGCGAGAGTCTCAAGACCATGATCCTGCCGGCGCTGACCCTCGGTCTGCTCCTTTCCGGCCCGCTGACCCGCTACCTGCGCTCCAGCATTTTGCAGACGCTGGCACAGGAGTTCGTGCTCGTCTCCCGCGCCAAGGGCCTCTCCGAGCGGCGCGTCGTCTCCGGCCACATCCTGCGCAACTCGCTGATCCCCTTCATCACCGTGCTCGGGGTGCAATTCGGCTACCTGATCGGTGGCGCGGTGATCGTCGAGAATGTCTTCGCCTTGCCGGGGATGGGCGATCTGGTGGTCAGCGCCATCGGCAACCGCGACTACCCGGTCATTCAGGGGGTGGTGCTGGTGGTTGCGGCGGGAATCGTCCTCATCAGCATGGTGGTCGATATCCTGTACGCCCTGCTCGACCCGCGCATCCGCATCACCGGCGGCGCGGGCTGATGGGGAGCGTCGCCGCGCCCACCGGCGGTCACGCCCTCGCCGCGCCGCGTTCCGCCCAGCGCGGCGGGAGCGCAGCGAAGTGGCTGACCCTGCCGCTGCGCTGGAAGACCTTCTCCATCGGCATCGCGATCTTACTGCTTTACATCCTGGCGGCGCTCTTCGCCCCGGTGGTGGCGCCGTACGACCCGGCGAAGCCGAACTACCAGGCGCTGTTGCATACCCCGACCGGGGAGCATCTCTTTGGCACCGACGACAAAGGGCGCGATATCTTCAGCCGGGTCATCTACGGCACCCGCATCTCCTTCACCATCGCCCTGGTCGCGGTCGGCATCGCCACCGTGGTCGGAGTTCCTTTGGGACTCTTCGCCGGCTATTTCGGCGGCTGGCCGGACGCGGTGATCGGCCGCGTCATCGATGCCCTCTTCGCCTTTCCGGTGCTGCTGATGGCCATCGCCATCGTCGCCATCACCGGGATCGGGCTGCGCGGGGCGATCATCGCCATCGGGTTGATCGCCATCCCGGAATTCGCGCGGGTGGCGCGCGCGGCGATGGTCTCGGAAAAAGAGAACGAGTACGTCCTCGCGGCGCGGGCGGTCGGCGCCTCGATTCCGCGCATCGTCTTCCGCCAGATCGTGCCCAACACCCTCGGCCCGATCGTGGTGCTGATCTCCTTGGGATTCGCCTTCGCCATCCTCAACGAGACCGCGCTTTCCTTTCTCGGCCTCGGCGCGCAACCGCCGACCCCCTCCTGGGGCGCCGATCTCTCCGCCGCCCGCCGCTACATCCGCGACGCCCCCTGGCTGAGCATCTTCCCCGGCCTCGCCATCTTCTTCCTCGTCCTCGCCCTCAACCTCACCGGCGACGGGTTTAGGGATTTACTCGATCCGCGACGCGAGCGGCGGTGAGGCCAGAACAGGGCTGGTAGAAACTGCCGCGTCCTCGTGCTGTAATGTGGATGGCAGAAGTTCGAAGCCCTGAGGACGCGGCGGACATCACCCGTAAACGGTCGCTCCAGCCCTGCAGCGACGGCCGTCGTTTCAATGGAACCTATGACGAGGCCGGGGGCGTTCCGGCCGGCGGCGCATAGGCGCCGGAAACAACACTGAGGTGATAGGTCACCGTGGCGAACTGACCTGGTCCTGGTCCCGGCACGTCCAGCACAACCTCGTGTTCGCCGGCAGCCAGCGGGCGCAGCATGACTTGGTAGCCATCGGCGGCCGCATCCGCCACGGGGCGGTCCGATCCCAGTTCGTTTTCGGCCGGGAGCCACAACGCAAACTGCGGCGTGCTCGCGCGGTAGGCCGCCAATTCGTCGAAGCGGCGGCCATCGACGGTCACCGCCATCGCGTCCATGTCCAACGCCCCCTCCGCCGCGTCTATCGCCGCCGCGGCGCAGCGGCGCAAGTCCGCCTCGTCGCGGCCGAAGAAGGGCGGCTCCTCCACTGTCGAGCATCCGGATTGGACGAGCGGGACGAATAGCGCCACCCCCTCGGGGATAGCGCACGACCGCTCGACGCTCTCCTCGGCCCCGGAGAGAAAGAAGACCGGTCCGGATTGCCCGTAGCCGCACCACGCTCCCGTCGAGTCCTGGTACGGATTGATCGACACCGGCAGGCTGAAACTCCATTGCCAGGCGCGGGCGCTCCAGGCGGCGAGATCGAGTCCTTCCACCAGCGCATCCGGCGCAAAGAGCGGGATGGCCGCCGCCGGCGTCCCGTCTTGCGCGCTGGCCGTCCCACCCACGAGTACCATCATCGCCATCACCGCTGCCACGCATCGCGGCGCCACCGAACGGACACGCATTCCACACCTCCGGCATCGATGCCCGAAACGGGCGACGGGTCGTCCCCGTCACTGCTCACCGATTGTGGCGGCGCCCGCTACGGCCCACACCGGGAGATGTACCCATTCCCTATACGCATTTCGCCCGGCGCGGCCGCCGCTGGGGAGAGGGGAATTCCTGGCGTCAGGCGAGTCCATCGCGCACGGCGCGGGCGGCGGCTTCGGCCCGCGTATTCACCCCCAGTTTGGCCAGGATTGCCGCCACATGCTTGGAGGCCGTGCGGCGGCTGATGAAGAGGGCGTCGCCGATCGCGCGGTCCGATTGGCCCGCCGCAACCAGCCGCAGCACATCCCGCTCGCGTGGCGTGAGAGCCGGCAGGGCAATGAGCGATTCGGCAACAAACGCCTGGGCGTCCCGCAATGCATCGTGAATGGACATCACGTCGAGAGAACCGGGGGCAGCCAGGAGTTGGTGGAGGACCGCGAACGAGCGGCGCGCGTCCGAGGCGGTGATTCGGGGGTCGTTGTCCGTGGGAAGGCCGATCGCGACGCGCCACGCCGCCGAAGCGGCGACAAGCGCGTGCGCCCGCTCCGGCTCGCCCATCATTGTGGCTTGCACGGCGCACCCTTCTATTGCCATCACGGTATGCCGCCAGCGCCCGGCGACGCCGACTTCGGCAAGGCACGCCGCGAAGGAAACGCGCGCCGCCTCGAAATCCCCCAGATCGAGCGCCAGCCACCCGAGATCGCCCGCGTACTCGGCGGCAGACGCCCGATCTCCGGCCGCTTGCGCCACGGCAAGCGCGTGTTGCACCGAGGATCGCGCCATGCGGAGATCGCCTTGTGCGGCGAGGACTTCGCCGAGGCTGCTCTGCACGCGGGCCGTGCTGCGCATGTCGCCAGCGGCGCGCGCGGAGTCGAGCGCCTCATGAAAGAGGGCCACCGCCACCTCAACGCGTCCCAGGCCCGCTTCGGCCCAACCCCAGTTGTGCAGCGCCCGCACCAGCCCGCTCGCATCGCCGATTTCGCGGCAGATGCTCGCACTGGCCTGACTCATCGCCCTGGTCGTGGCGTGGTCGCCCACATCGTCAGCCAGCGCCCCCAATCCAGCCAGCGCCGCCGCCTCCGCCGATGGATCTCCGACAGCACGGGCAAGTTCGAGACTCTCCCGCAAGGCCTTCTTCGCCGCAACTGGTTCGCCAAGTTCGCGCCGCAACATGCCGAGCACGCCCAGAGCGGCGGCGCGTTGCGCCTGATCCACCTCTGGCGAAAGGGCCAGCGCGCGCTCGAGCCAGTCGCGGCCTTCGCGCGGCTCGCCGTGCCGCAACCAGAACGAATCCAGGTGCACCGCCATTTCGAGAGCCAAGGCCGCAGCGCCGTTCTCGCACAACCAGGCAAACGCGTCGCGGAGGTTGGGGAGGTCCGCTTCCAGTTCGCCAGTCGCGGCCGTGGGATTGGAGGCCAATTCGCGATAGAACGCGGCGTGGCGCGCCCGCACCAGCGCTTCGTCACCCGCCGCGGCCAACTCCTCCCGCGCGAAGGCCCGGATCGTCTCCAGCAGGACGAACCGCGGCTCGATCACCCCGGCGTGCACGCCGTGAGTCGCGGGCGGATCCAGGCGACGGACCAAAGCCGCATCTCCGAGCACGGTCATGGCGTCAAGAGGCGATGCTCCGCCTGGATGCGGCACGGCAATCATCCCCGCCGCCGCCAGCGTGAAACCGCCGGCGAAAACGGCAAGACGCCGAAAGACATCCTGCTCTGCCGGCCCCAGGAGATCGAAGCTCCAGGCGATGGCAGCACGCATTGTCTGTAGGCGCGGGGGGAGGTTGCGCGCGCCCTGAGAGAGCAGAGGGAAGCGGTCGCTCATCTGCGCCAGCATCCCCTCGGGAGAGAGCAAGGCGCTTCGCGCCGAGGCGAGCTCGAGCGCCAGCGGCAACCCATCGAGGTGGCGGCAAAGGGCGGAGACCTGTGCCGCGTTGGCCGCCGTAAGAGCAAAGTCGGGGCGAACTGCCCGAACACGTTCGGCAAAGAGCCGCACCGCCGGACTCCGTTCCACCTCCACCAATGCGCCGCGCTCCGCTGGCAGCGGCAGGGGCTTGACCGGAAGCCGGTATTCCTCCTGCAAGCGCAGGGGAGAGCGGCTTGTGGCCAGGATCTGCAATCCGGGACACCGCGGCAACAGCATGGCGACGAGGTCGGCTACGCCATGCAGATGCTCGCAGTTGTCAAGCAACAGCAGGAGCCGGCGGTTGCGCGCTCAGCGCGAGGCGCTCGCCGTCCGGGTCATTCGGCGTCCGGGCAGTCCCAAAGCGGCGGCGACGGCAACGGGAACCATCGCCTGGATCGCGGACACGGGTGCCAAGTTCAACTCCAGGCCGCTCCATCCGGAAACCGGCCGGCCACATCAGCGGCGACGGCGAGGGACAACCGCGTCTTGCCAACCCCACCGGGTCCGGTCAACGTCAGCAGCGGGACCCGCTCTGCCAGGAGGCGCGCTCGCGCCGCGGCGATTTCCTCTCCCGGCCGACGAGTCGGGTGCGGAATGGGGAACGCCCGGTACAACGTCGCGATGCCATCGACAACCATCGCAGATATCCCGGCCGAACTGACGGCAGGCGACTAGCATAGCCTGCTCCCGTCCCCGCAATCGCATCCCGTCGCACACGGCCGTCGTTCCGGTCTGAAACCAACCAGATGAACAGATGAATGAGGGACAGGCAGGTTGGTCTTGAAGCAATTCCTTGGCAGATCGGACATCGCTACGGCGCCGAGAATGAGACGACGCTGCTCCGCGCGGGAATTGGCAGCGTCCCTGCTCCATCCATACACGGGATCGACCGCGGGTCTCTCCCCGCCGCAACGCGTCCGCGTCCCAAACGGCGCCCAGTTGGCCGGAGACCTGAGATTCCTGTCCCGGCGCACCGCAACGGATTGCGGGAGCGGGGCGAATCCACAGCCCAGCGCCTTCTCACCAGGGCCGCTATCCGTTGCTCGTTCTCGGGGGCCAAGGCAGTGAGGGGCGCAGGCGGTCGGTCACATGTTGCCCTCGTCGAGGTTGGCGGTGTTGTTGAAGCTGAAGGTGGCATAGCGGGCACAGGCGGGTATCCAGCACCAGGTCTTGGGGACGAGATCCGGCGCGCTGGCGATGGCGACAGCGTGCAGCCGCTCCGCCATGGCCCGGTCCGGTCTCCGGGTGCTCGGCGATCTTCGCCAGTAGATCGCGCTCACCCTCCGCGCGGCGTTGAGCCGGACAGACGAAGCGCGCAGCGCTCGGTGCGGCGCGGAATCACTGCGCGGGCAAGCTGCGGCTTCGACATCCGCCTCGATCCGGGCACACCGTCTGGGGGGCACGCGCCCACCTCGGTACTCGTGAACGGCTGTTGCGGCGAGGCCAGCGCGGCCAGCGTCTGTGCCACCATGTCGTGCGACCCGGAGAACGGATATCGGCGGACGCCGCAGCAAGGCCGGCTCAGCAGGGTTCGCCGAGCGCGCGTGATGCATACTGATGGCGCATGGAACGAGGAAGCACGAACGTGACGAGCGATACCGGCTCGTACTTGGGGCGTCCCCGCGGCGGAAGGAAGACCGCCGCCTGTTGACGGGACGCGGCCGCTTCGTGGCCGACATCGCCCTCCCGCACATCCTCCACGTCGCCTTCGTGCGCAGCCATTTCGCCCACGCCCGGATCATGGGGATCGATACCGCCGCGGCGCGGACGCTCTCCGGGGGTGGCCGCCGTGGTCACCGCCGCCGATCTCGCCGGGCAGGTCGATCCGATCCGGGCCGACGCGCGCTTTCCCAACTTTCACTCCGCCGCCTGGCCGATCCTCGCCGGCGATGTTGTCCGCTATCAGGGCGAACTGATCGCGGCGGTGGTGGCGGCCTCACCCTACCTCGCCGCGGACGCGGCCGCTTTAGTCGACGTCGCCTACGAGCCGCTGCCCGTCGTCGCGTCGATACCGAAGGCGCTCGCCGCCGAGGCCCTGCTGATCCATCCTGCGTAGACAACCTCTTCCTCCGGCGCGAGGCGTCGTCGGCGACGCCGCGCGCCCTCGCCGCGGCCGACGTGGTGCTGCGGCAGAGCCTATCGCAGCCAGCGCTACACCGGGGTCCCGATGGGCCGCGCGCCTGCCTCGCCCAGTACGACGCGGGCACGGACACGCTGACGCTGTGGACCACTACCCAGATTCGCACCTGATCCGCTCCGGCGTCGCTGAAGGCCGGGTTCCCCGAGAACCGGCTGCGGGGTGGTCTCGCCCGACGTGGGGGCGGGTTCGGCGTCAAGGCCTCGCTCTATCCCGAGGAAGCGTTGTCGCCGTTCCCCGCGCGGCAAGCTTCGAGCGGCCGGTGCGCTGGATCGCCGACCGCAGCGAGGATTTCCCCGCCAGCATCCACGCCCGCGAACACCGCTACACCCTCGCGCTCGCCGCCCGCCGCGACGGCACGATCCTCGCGCTCGAGGCGCGCATCGTCGTCGATGCCGGCCATTCGCCCCCGCCCTCGACCGCCGCGATGGAGATCGGCACGCTGCCGGCAACCTCCCCGGGCCATATCGGATCCAGACCTACGCGTTCGAGGCGCTCAGCGTCTGCACCAACAAGATGCCGATCGGCCACCGCGGCGTCGCCCGCCCCGCCGCCTGCTTCAGCATCGAGCGCGCGATCGACGATCTGGCTCGCGAGATTGGTCTCGATCCGCTGGCGGTGCGCGAGCGGAATCTGATCGACACCTACCCCTACACCACGGTCACCGGCCTCGAGATCGACTCGGCAGTCTCCTCCCCGCGCTCCACCGGGTGCGGGAGGTGCTGACTACGACGCGCTGCGCGCCGAGCAAGCCGCAGCCCGCCGTGAGGGCCGCCTGGTCGGCATCGGGATCGCCAACTACACCGAGCAGACCGCGCACGGGCTGCCCGAGTACGCCCGGCGGCAGCCACATCACCCTCGGCTTCGACAGCGCGACGCTGCGCATGGACCCTCAGGCACGGTCTCAATCGCGGTCGGCGTCCATTCCCACGGGCAAGGCCTCGAGACCACCCTCGCCCAGATCGCCGACGAACTCGACATCGGCATCTACGACATCCAGATCGTCTACGGCGATGTGGCCCAGGTCAGCCCCTACGGGATGGGCACCTTCGCCAGTCGTGGCGCCGTCTTCGGCGGCGGCGCCGTGCTCGGCGCGGCGCGCACCGTCCGCGGCAGCTCGAGCATCGCCGCGACCTCGCTGGAGTGTGCGCCGGACGACCTCGAACGCGCCGACGGCGCGTTTCACGTGCGGGGCGCCCACCAGCGCGGTGACCATCCGCGAGTGTGCCCGCATTGCCCACTTTCGCGCCGGTTTCTTCGATTCCTGGAGGTCGGCCCCGGGCTGGAGGCCACCGTCTTCGATGAATCCGCCGGGGACCAGCACCTTCAGCAACGGGCTCCACGCCGCGGTGGTCGAGGTCGATCCGGCTACCTGGGAGATCGCCATCCAGCGCTACGCTACGTCGTGATCGACGACTGCGGCGGCTTTGTCATCAACCCAACGATCGTCCATGCCTGGATCGTGGGGGGGACGGTGCAGGGGATCGGCGGCGCGCTCTGGGAGTACCTGCTCCACGACGCCTACGGCCAACTACTGACCGAACGCGCCGCTGGAGTACGCCCGCCAGCGCGGCTGCTATCCCGCCGATCGAGGTCATCTCGCTCTGCGACGCCGTCGCCGTTCACCCCGTTGGGCATCAAGGGGGTCGGTGAGGGCGGCGCCAAAGCCCTCGGCTGCTCGGCGAACGCCGTCAGCGACGCCTGCGCCTCGGCGCGGTCCGCCGCCGCCACGCCACTGACCCTGAAGCGGTCCTGCGGCTGATCCACGCGCAGCGGGGTGACGCTGGACTGCAGCCAATCATCCGCTGGGAGGCGTCGATCTCAGAGCGTTCACGAGCAATCCCGGCGTCAGCAGGTCGGGTTCCAATGTCCGCCGGCATCTTCGCTTTCGATGATCCGTGCGACTGTTCACTGCATGCTGCCGAGACTTCATCCGCCGCAGTATTATCCGATCGCAGCAATATCATTGGCATGACATCGACGGCAACAATCGCCGCATCTTGTTTTAGGGGAAGTCGAGAGTTACTCAGGTTCCGTGCTGGTGGCATGCGCCGACAGGCGGATCGACTGGCTTTTCCGGATACTTCGAGCAGTAGTTGCTGGGTCCGAACAAGACGGTTTCAGATAGTGGTTGCGCAATGTGGCGGGGTCGCGGTTGAGCAAGTTGGCAAGTTGCCGTGGGGTGAGGAAGCGACCTCTGCAGAGGCGCAGGATGATGGTTTCGACAAGCTCTCGTGGGGCGGTCTGTCGCTCGCGGATAGGCCTGGCCATTTCGAGCAACACGTCTTGTTGGGAGCTGTCCGCGTCCTGTTGAGAGCTCTCGGTCTCTTGTTGAAGGCTACCGCTCTCGTGTTGAGAGCTATCCAGGTCGCGTTGCAGGCTCCCGATTGCCTCTTGGGTGTTCCCCACCTTGAAGAGGCCCAGTTGTTCACCAACTTCCGGAAAGGCAAATGCGCCACGACCAAGGTTGCGTTCCACGCGGGCACGATCTCCAGGGAAGAAATAGACGGTGCCACGCGAGGCCCCTGTCGATTCAAGATGACCTGCACGCACCAAGGCAGAGAGGGCCTTCGTGAGGTCATGCGAGTGTTCCGAGGTCATACTGCGGAGACGAGCGTGCGTGACTTGCCCTTCGATCATTACTGTCGCGAGCGCCAATCGCTGAGTCTCCGAGAAGGATTCAAACGAGGGTCCAAACCGTCGATCTAAAGCCTCAACGGTGTCATCTGGAAGCAGACTGATCGGCAACAAGGTGAGGATCGTCTGCTCCGGCTGCATCATCTCGAACAGCTCCGGGGACCGCCAATGCTGTTGCCGCCATCCACTGAAGATTCGCGGAATGCCTGAGCCGGCTTGTTCACCAAGCCCTGCCAACTGGAACATCTTCTGCAAGTTGCGATTCCTGCAATCGCTCATCCCGCCGTCAATTGCATCTTCCAAGGGCAGCCGCATCGTGCCGGGGTTGCGGAACCCAAACAGCCCAGGCTGCTTGACGACCAGGATCGACGGACGACCAGAGTAGTCAGCGTGGATGAGCGCATTGACAAGTGCTTCCCGCAACGCAACATGCACAGGCGTTTCGTCAACTCGAGTATCCCCAACAAGCCGGAAGGGAACCTTGAGTCCGTCGAACAACCGCTGAATCGTTCGGCGATAAAAGTCGTACAGGTTGCCAGACCAGGTCCCATCGGTCGTGATGCGATCTACCCATCGAATCTCTAGTGTGCCGGGCAGTCTCTCCTGATAGTCGACGACATAGTGAGGCACGGCCTCGAGGATGGAGGGCAACCTGCCGAACATCAACAAGCCGGCGAGCGTCAATCCTTCTTGTCCTGATTGACGATCACGCCGCCAGCCACCCAGAAGCCTGAGCAGTTCGAGATCGTCTTCATCGTGCCAAGGATGCTCTCGCCGCGCCGCCCGGAACTGGTTTCGGTAGGCGCGAAACGTAGATTCATCGAGGTCGTCGAACGTAAACCCCTCGAGGATGCGACCGTCCCGCTCGTCCTCAACTTGTTCGGCGAGCTTCCGCTTCACCGTCTCGTGATCGCACCGATAATCACCATCGTAGTTACGCCGAAACGTGCCCTCGAGCGGATTCTTGCCAACGAAAGCCGGGCGCTGGGGACGACGCGCTCGGGGAACCTGAACTCGGATGACCCGATGCCCTGCGAGTTCGACCGTGGTTACCATGCGATCGGTCAGTAGGTTGACGCTCACTTGCTGACGGTCGTTCAGGCCGTTCCATAATGACGTGAGAACGCGATCAGGTTCAGCGATACCCACAACCGTGAAGACGCCGCGCGGCTCTTCCTCCACCCCAAGAAGGATGACGCCCCCTTCAGTGTTGGCCATCGCCACATAGGACTCGAAAAAGCTGCGCGGCAGTTCTCCGCGCCCATCTCGCCCCGTGGCCCGCTTCACCTCAAGATCGCACCCCTCAGCGAGGTCTTGGAAGTCGAGACTTGTCAACATCGTCACCAAGAGTCTCCGAACATTCGTCACGGTCCTGAATCGGCAAGATAGGATGCTGTCGTTCGCTTCCGAGCGCAACCCACCGCGCCTTCTCCCTCGACATCGGACTCCCGTCCGGCAGCGACGGCCGCACTGTGCTGGAGCAGGCAAGCGTTTGCCTCGTCCACGTGGCTCCTGTCCAATGCCACCAAACCGCCATGTGGTACGCGTAGTGGAGGCCGTTCAAACCCGATGCAATTCGGTGTCAACTCAGTGTTTTGTCGAACTTGCGAACAGTCTGCCGGAAACTGGCAAAGGCGCGGTGAGCCAGCGAAGCCACCATGACAATTGCAAACTCCAAGACACGGGGCGTCACCGTTGCCTTGATCGAGCGCGGAATTCGCGGGGCGAAAGGCCGCTCCGCTTCGATCTACTTTCGCTAACTCAGGCATGCGTCGCGACTTTCGGACTGCCGATCGAGGTCATCTCGCTCTGCACGCCGTCGCCGTTCACCCCGTTGGGCATCAAGGGGGTCGGGGAGGGGGGCGCCATCGCCCCTGGCGCCTGCCCGGCGAACGCCGTCAGCGACGCCTTGACTCCCCTCGGCGTGGATGTCGCCGCCACCCCGCTGACCCCGGAAGCGGTGCTGCGGCTGTTCCACGCGGCAGCGGGGTGACGTTGGGATCATCCCTCGCGCCGCCACGCGAGGCCGGGGCGCGATCTGACAACGTGATGCGGCGATCACCAGCGCTGTGACCTACGCCCGCTCGCTGACGTTGCTCGAGGCTCGTGCCGCACCAGTAGCTCGCCCCAGGTGTTCCCTGCCGCCTGAATCTTGCTACCCGTAGGCC
Source organism: Thermomicrobiales bacterium (assembly GCA_046328335.1). Classification (GTDB taxonomy): domain Bacteria; phylum Chloroflexota; class Chloroflexia; order Thermomicrobiales; family UBA6265; genus JACCXM01. The sequence continues at coordinate 149,705 of JAXLWU010000010.1, read as the reverse complement.
ACCTGCGCCCATTGGCCCGGCCCCCGCTTCCCGCTTTCCGGCATGGTTCCCAGGTGTCGCGCTGTCGATGATGGCGGCGGATGTCCGGGTGGGTCTATCAGCGTCGCCCGCGTTCCCGCTGCGAGGCGCTCACCTCAGCGATATCCGGCAACGCCCGAGCGTGTTGACTGGGAGGTGCGCTGCGGCTGCGCCAACTCTCTGTCATACGACCGCGGCGCCTTCCCCACTCCCCGCTACGCCTAAAGTCATAGTCCGCCCGTGGAGCGCGCCACCGCGAAATATGACTTTCGATGGATTCGCCCATGACCGGTCAGGACTAAGGTGATGCACAGGCGTCATCCAGTCTGTCATATCAGTTGCTGACGGGATGCCATCGCAAGCGAAGGCGATACACACTTCAGGAGGGCGGGCATGGATCAGGAGCGGTTCGACCAATTGACACGTGGTCTGGCAACAGGGGCGACCCGGCGCGGCGTGGTCCGCACTCTCACCGCCGCGGTGCTTGGCGGGATCACGATCGCGGCGGGGGTCACTGAGACCAGCGCAAAGGCGAAGAAGAAGCAAGGCGGCGGCAAGGGCAAGGGCAAGGGTAAAGGCACCGGCGCGGGAAGGGGCAAGGTCGCTGTCTGTCACTACGACTCCGAGGCGGATACCTACGTCCTCCTGACCGTCAGCCAGAGCGGGTGGAACAGCGGCCACGCCAAGCACAGCAAGGATTTCCAACAGGCCGACAAGAACGGCTGTTGCCTGGACAGCGATTGCGCAAGCCTGAGCGACGCATGCCATGTCGGACGATGCCTCGTCAGCGCGAAGCGCATCGGGGCGTGTCAGGCGGTACCGACCCCGGATCAGGCGTGCACGAGCCCCAACCGCTGTCTGAGACACACGACCTGTCAGGCAGACGGCACCTGCGGGGGCGGCGCTACCCGCCCCTGCCAGGCCCGCGAGTGCAACACGGTCCAGTGCAACCCGGCAACCGGGGAGTGCGATTACACCCCAATTCCGGGCGCCTCTTGCGCTGGTGGCACCTGCAACGACCAAGGCGCGTGCGTCTGCAAACCGAAGACGTGCGCGGAACTGGGACGGACCTGCGGCACGGCCCCAGATGACGGATGTGGCCATCCGCTCGATTGTGGTCCGGCGTCAGTCTGTGGGGACGACATTTCGACGAACTGCTGCGGGGGACGATGTTGCAAGGCCAACGGCATCGCGTGCAGCAGCAACGGTGAGTGCTGCAATGGCGACTGCCGCGGCATCGGCTCGCTCAAGACGTGTTGGGCCTTCACCGACTACACCTGTGCCGCATGATCTGATGTCGCGGTAAACGACGACCGCACGAGGAGACCCGGAGCGAAAACTCCGGGTCTCCTCGACGTCTTGGTTGCGGTGATGGCATGCCCGGTAACCGTCATGATTGCCACTTCCACGCGGGCCTGACCGCCGTTGACCTACGCCGCAATCAGGCCACGAGCACGGAGCCACGCCTCTACCCGCTATCCACCAGTCGCGGCCGCTTCCAGATCCACCTGTTCCGCGGGCTCAGGGGAAATCCATCCGCCGCATCCATGGCGTCATCCCCTATCTCTCGCGTCCAATGCCGCTCGTCCAGGGAATCAGCCCACCGCCTTCTTCACCAGCGCCGCAATTCGTTCCTCGTTTTCAGGGGTCAGCGCGGTGAGGGCAAACGAGGTCGGCCACATGCTGCCGTCGTCGAGATGGGCGGTGTCGTTGAAGCCGAAGGTGGCGTAGCGGGCGTTGAACTTCGCCGCCGCCTGGAAAAAGCAGACGATCTTTCCATCGCGGGCGTAGGCGGGCATCCCGTACCAGGTCTTCGGGAAGAGGTCCGGCGCGCTGGCGGTGACGATCGCGTGCAGCCGCTCCGCCATGGCCCGATCCGGTTCCGGCATCTCGGCGATCTTTGCCAGCAAATCCTGCTCGCCCGCCGCGCGATCCTTGCTCGCCCGCGCTTCCGCCTTCAACTCCCGGGCGCGCTCCTTCATGGCGGCGCGTTCTTCCGCGGTGAATCCGTCCGCTGTCTCTTTGCTGGTGGTGGACTTCGCTGCCATTGCCTGCTTTCTCCTCGGTGCGATCCATAGGCGACGCCCACGATGTGGGACGCCTTCACCACTATGACGAATTGCAAAGGAGGAATGTGACCGGAGGAGGATGCGATCCGGTCAGCGCGACAGTACGGGTCTCAGGTCGCGGCCACGTTCCCGACTTCGAACCGGCAGCGCAAATCCGCCGTGTCGCAGACCTGACGCACCGGCGCCCCGATCACGTCGGCGAGCAACGTCTCGGCGAGCAGACACGCCCGGGGGCTCCCCGCCACCGCGGCCGCCAGTGGGCAACCGCAACCCTGGATCACGTAGCCATCGCCCGCTGCTGCGACCGCGGCCATCCCGCCCAGTTCATCGAGCAGCGCCACCGCGCCGTCGACGCGCGCCCGCAAGTCACCGGACGACAGGACATGGCCGGCGGCAAGCCGGCGACCAGTATCGCGCAGGACATCGTCGAGGACCTCCGGGGGCAATCGCTCGGCGAGGACGCCGAGCAACATCTGGAGCAGCGCCCCGTAGGCCTTGGGAAAGAGCCGCTCCGCATCCGGAGTCAGGGCATAGGTGAAGGCCGGTTTACCGATCCCCCGCCGCACACCGCTCTGCGCCACCAGCCCATCGCGCTCGAGCGCGGCGAGGTGAGAGCGCACGGCGTTGTCGGTGAGGCCGAGTGCCTGCGCCAATTCCTCGACCGTCGCTACGCCGCGACGCAGCAGCGCCGCTACCTGCCCCTTGGTGCTGGCGAAGAACCGTTGATCCCACCGAGATGACACGCACGATCTCCTTCTCGCTCATACGGTACGTCTCTCGATCTGCTTTGTCAATTTTGTCAAATAATCTCTTGACAAATGTATGTTACTCGCTATGCTGGTCTCCACGCGGCGCTCGCGAGAGGCGCCCAAGCAAAACGCCGGCCGACCACGCCGGCAGGAGGTACCCGATGCAACGCACACAGCGACAGGCAGCGACCCGCTGGACCGCCACCGTGCTGACCACGGCAGGACTGCTGCTCACCGCGGGAGGCATCGCCACGGCGCAGGATGCCACGCCAGCCGCGCCGGCCAGCCACGATCATCCGGCGCATATCCACCTCGGGACGTGCGACGCGCTCGATCCGAATCCGACCTTCATGCTCACCGACGTCACCCTGCCAGCGACGGCGACGGACACGGCGAGCGCCATCCCGGTCGAACGCAGCGCGACCACCGTCGACGCCTCTCTGGAGGATCTACGCACCGGCGGCTACGCCATCAACGTCCACCACAGCGTCGACGACATCGGCACCTACATCGCCTGCGGCAGTCTGAACGGGGCGATCGATGCCGATGGCGCGCTCATCGTCGGGCTCGGCGAATTGAACGCCTCCGGACACTCCGGTATCGCCGTGCTGACCGCGCGGGGCGAGAAGACCGATGTCACCGTCTACCTCACCGACCAGCCCGCGGGAGAAACGGGAACCACGAGTGCCCAAAGCAACGCAACGGCCACGGCCGACGCGACGGCCGCATCCGTGACGATCGAGAACTTCGCGTACAACCCCAACCCAATCGAGATTGCGGCCGGCACGACCATGACCTGGACCAACAACGATACGGTTCCGCACACGGCGACCGCCACGGATCGCACGGTGCTGCAGTCAGGCACGCTCCAGCCGAGCGACAGTTTCAGCCAGATCTTCACCACCCCGGGGACCTACGACTACTTCTGCGAATTCCACGCCAACATGAAGGGCACGATCGTCGTCCAGTAGGCGGCGCCACGTCGCGGCCCCAAGCCATCGCTATCGAGCGCTCCACCCATCGGGTTCGAGACTGGCCTCGTCCCCTACTACCGACACGGACAAGAGCAACACGTCGCGTCCGGCCCCGCCGATCGCTCGACGCATGCTCAGCCAAACGATATTCCGGAGGTGAATCATGCACCGTCGCCATTTCGCATCCCTGGTCGCCCTGACCGCGTTGCCCCTCACCCGGCCCTGGATGGCGCTTGCTCAGGACGCCACTCCCGCAACCGAGTCCGTGACCACCGCCGCCACGACCCTCGACCGCGCCGCCTTTCACGATCAGATGCTTCGCCTCTGGGAGGACCACATCGCCTGGACGCGGCTGTACATCGTCAGTTTCGCCGCCAACCTGCCGGATCAGGAGCTGACCGCGCAGCGCCTGCTGCGCAATCAGACCGACATCGGCGACGCCATCAAGCCGTTCTATGGAGACGCCGCCGGGACCCAGTTGACGACGCTGCTCACCGGGCACATCCAGGGCGCGGTCGATCTCCTCACCGCGGCGAAGGCGGACGATCAGTCCGCCGTGGAACACGCCAGCGCCGCCTGGTACGCCAACGGCGACGACATCGCGGGCTTTCTCCATCAGGCGAATCCGGACGCGTGGCCACTCACCGACCTCCAGACGCAGATGAAGATGCATCTCGATCTCACCCTGGCCGAAGCCACCGCCCGCCTCAACGGCGATTTCGCGGCGGATATCGCCGCCTATGACCAGGTCCAGGACCATATTCTCACCATGGCCGACCTGCTCGGCGGCGGCATCGTGCAGCAGTTCCCCGATCGCTTCGCATAGGCGCCCGCTCACCCGCCGGTAGACGCGGCGTCATACGGAATGCGGATGAAGACTAACGCCTTGACCGCAGGTCATCACGCGCCGCGCCCCTCTTGCGGCCCGACCTGACAAGGGGAGGTACGACCGAAATCAGGCGTTGCCCTGGGGTACGATCGGGCACGATGTGGCTCAAAGCCCCTCTCCCTGTGCGCAGGAAGAGGGGTTGGGGTGAGGGCTGGCACGACGAATCCGCGATACCTCCCCCAGTCAGCGCGCACGGGGAGAGGGATTGGGGTGAGGGTGTGCGCCGCGTGTAAACGGCAGTGAGGATCCGCAATCGGTATCACACCCTCGATCACACCTGGGAGATGGCGGACCGTGATCTGACCGGCAAGGCATGGTGAACGCGGCAACCGCTCGCGGCGTCGTAGAGCACTGCGCGCATGTCGTGTCATCCCGACCGCGGGAGGGACCTCGGCGTTGGCTGTCGACCGTAGCAGTTGCCGGGATGCCTCCCGCGGCCGGGATGGCATCATTTTTCACAGCGCTGGAGTACCGAAGGTCGCGGCGTGACGCTCATCGCCTGGCTGCTCGATGCGGACCCCGCGCCGCGCGGGCAGGTGCGGCGCGATCTGACCGACGCGACATCACGAGCACATCGGAACACGTTTGCAGGGCCGGCACGAATTCGTGCGTCACGTCTTTGGTTCACTCGTTAAACTCTCATCACGGGCAGGGCGGCACGCCCCCCCTGCGCGCGTTGATCTCAACGATGGCAAACGGTACCGGGCGAGACGGCAGTCATGGAGGACGAGATGCACGTGAGCGACCCAGCGCGATTGGGGGTGACGAAGACCAAAACGACGCGCCGCGACGCGCTCAAACTGGCAGGGGGCGTCGCCCTCGTCGTGTTCGCGGCGTCGAGCGGAGTAGCGGGAGCCCAGGAGGCCACCCCGGTCGCGTCACCGGCGCCAGGCCACAATCTGGACGGGAAGCACGTCGTCATCCGGTTCCGGACGGTGAAGCCGGACCACTCGCCGGATGAACTGATGACCATGATCCGGGAGGGGTTCGTGCCGCTGGTGAAAGACATCCCGGGCTTCATCTGGTACATCTCCGGGGCCGACCCGGAGACGCGGGGGCAGTTCTCGATCGGGGTCTTCGCGGACGCGGCGGGCGTCGCCGAATCGAACCGGCGCGCGGCGGAGTGGGGGAAGCAGGGCGCCGCGGATCTCGTCGAGGGGGATCCGACCGTCTACGAAGGGGTCATCGGGATTGCCGCCGAATCATCGCGAGCCGCGGCGCGCGGCGATCTGACCGGCCAGTACGCCGTGATCCGGTTGCGGCAACCGAATCCGGAATGGCCGGTGACCGAGGTCATGGCGCGGATCGGGGAAGGCTACGTCCCGCTGATCCGCGAAATTCCGGGGTTCGTGCTCTATTTCGGCAGTGCTGACCCCGCCTCCGGCGACCAGGCCTATGTCGGCGTGTACGGCGACAAGACCGAAGCGGATGAATCGACCCGCATCGCGGGCGAATGGCTGACAGACAACGCGTACACCTTCTTCAGCGGCGACCCGCAGGTGGCCGCAGGAGTCATCGGCGTCGCGGCGGAGGGGAACGAATAGCGAGGCACGAGCGCGGGTAGCACCGCTGGTGATCCAAAATCCGGTCCCAACGCCGCGCCGGCAGCCGGCGCGGCGCGTCTGTTGTCGCCGTCCTAGACGCAGCGACTTTGAAACGTGCCCTGACGGCGGCGACAGCGACGTGCAGACGCGGTGTCCTTCCAACGAGCGCCATTTGTGTCGTCCCGACGAAGGAGGGACCTCGGCGTTGCTATCAGTCTTGCCAAACGACGAGATGCCTCGCGGCGGCTCGGAATGACCCAACGTTGGCACGCTGCCCGAACCAAACGATGTGCTGTCCAGGATGCGTCCGGGTATTCACCGTTCCGTGCGGAACGTGATCCCCGGCATCAGGTGAACCTTGCCTGTCTCCGTGATTCCGCTGGCAGTGACATTTCGCCCGCGGCGATGTCTACCTTAGTGAAGCACCTTGTATGCTCACGGCGGTCACACGGAGTGCAGCGATGGGATGGCCTCCCGCACGACGACCCGACGATGCGGCGTCGCACGATTTCGAGCCCAGCGACGATGATCTGGTCGCCCAGGCGCGGCACGACCCCGCGGCCTTTGCCGCGCTCTACCGGCGCTACGCCATCCCAATCTATCGGTATTGCGATCGCGCCCTCGGCGACCGGGGCCATGCGGAGGAACTGACCCAGACCATCTTTCTGCGCGCCTTGTCCGGGTTGCCGAGGTACCGGGGCGGTTCGTTCCGCTCGTGGCTCTTCGCCATCGCCCACAACGCCGTCGTCTCGACGCGGCGAGCGCAGCGGCCCGTGTTCGACCTGTCCCAGACCGAGGAGATCGCCGATCCCGCCGCCTCCCCGGAGGACCTGGCCATCGCGGCGGCGACCCAGCGCGAGATCACCCAACTGCTCGCCAAACTGCCGCCGGAGCAGCGCGCGGTCGTCGAGTTGCGTCTGGCTGGGCTGCGCGACAAGGAGATCGCCGACGTGCTCGGCCGCAGCCCTGGCGCGGTGCGGATGGCGCAGTATCGCGCGGTGCAACAGCTACGCGGACTCCTCAATGGGGAGCGCACACGAGAGGTGACCCATGCGGGACGCTAGCCAGAACCCTGCCGAGTGGCTCAATGAATGCTGGAACCATCGTGGCGCAGCGGGGCCAGACCGGCCGACACCGCCCTCAGTCGCCGACGCCACGCTCATGGAAACCCTCGATCGGCTCGATGCGCGCGATGACGCGAACTTCCCTGATTCGACCTTTGTGACTCGCCTGGAACGTCTCCTGATCGCGAACCACCCCAATGCGAACACGCTACCCCTCGCGGTCCACGCAGGACCATCGCCGAACGGACGGACCATGACGCCAATGACGCTGATTCCCGTGGGTGTTTCGTCCACTGTCGTTCGTGCAAAGCAACGGCGGCTGCTCGCCACGCTGGCCACGGCGGCGTTGATCGTGTTGACCCTCGTCGGTAGTCTGCTTGCGCTCCGCGGACCTATACAGCAGCACGAGCTGAACGGCGTTCCCATCATGTTGCCAGCCATCGACGGCACGCCGAACCCAGATTCCCAGGTCACGCCGCCCGTCGTTCAGGACCTCTGGGAAATCAAGGGCGGCCCGGATACTCCGCTGGACGGACCGTTCGGCCTGGCGGTGGACCCCCAGGGCGATCTCTGGGTCGCCGATTCCAAGAACGCCCGGTTCCAGATTTTCGCTCCCGATGGATCGTTTCTCGAGACCTGGGGATCGGCCGGCTCTGGAGAAGGCCAGTTCAACTTTCATCCGTACGACGAATCCAGCGTAATGCCTGGCGGATACGGAGACGTGACGTTCGACCGCGACGGCAACGTTTACGTCGCCGATACCGGGAATTTCCGTATCCAGAAGTTCGCCCCCGACCGGACGTTCCTTCGCGAATGGGGGAGCAAGGGCAAGGGAGATGGGCAATTTCTGAGTATCTTCTCGGTGACCGTTGGCCCGGATGGCACCATTTTCGTCGCTGACGAGAATCGCAACGATGTGCAGCGCTTCGATGCGGATGGGAATTTCATCAACACCATCGGTGGACCCGGCACCGGTCCAGGAAAATTGTCCGACACCGAAAGCGCCGCGGTGGATGCCTCAGGAAGAGTCTGGATCACCGATTACAACACGGGCCACATTCAGCGCTATACCGCGGATGGCCAGTTCATTGACACCTGGGGGACGTATGGCCTCGCCGACGGTCAGCTCTACCAGCCTGTCGATCTGGCGTTTGATGCATCAGGCCGGGTCTGGGTCGTTGACATCGGGAAAAACAACGTCCAGGTGTTCTCGCAAGGTGGCGAGTATCTCGCGGCCCTCAAACGCGGGTTCGTCGGCGCCATCGGGATCGCGCTGAGCGATACGGGCCAGGTGTATGTCAGCAACTGGTCAGGCGACTTCGTCTCCGCCTTTCAAATTCTGCCATCCGGGATGCCCGGAACGCCGGTGTCCGCGGCCACCCCGCCAAGCGAAGAACAGGTTCGCGGAACGCCTGTGTCAGCGGGCATCACCCAGGACACCACCCTTTTCGACCAGAGAATCGACGACATTCCGGCCGGCGCGAACTGGATCGGCGTTGAGCGCATCACCCTCGAGCCCGGAGGAGCGATGACGCAAGGCGATATTGCCGTCTCTGGGGTCGGCCCAACCCTGTATCGGGTCGAACAGGGCACCGTCTCGATCCAGGCCGATGGCCCCATCTCGGTCACGCCGCGTGGCGCCACAGATGCCGTGACCATACCTGCTGGCACATCCATTGATCTCCAGGTCGACGATGTGGTGTTCACCCCGTCGGGGATCGTGAGTCACTGGCGGAACCCTGGACCTGACCCCGCCATCTTGCTCGATGCCGGCATTCAAATTCCCGGTGGTGAGGCGCCATCCGGGTCTGGTGAAACCTACGTGCAGCCCATCAACGTCTGGCCGATCTTTCCGCCTTCAGCGCCGGTAGAACTCAGCGTCCACCGGCTGACCCTGGCCCCAGGAGGCATCTTGTCACCCGGACCGGAGCCGGGCCTGAAGTTGATCGGCGTGGAGACGGGCACCCTCACCACGCTCTGGGCCAATCGCTCGGACCCCGGCGCGGAGGCGAAAGTTCATGAACTCGGACCGGGGCATTTCATGAACATCACGGGACCCAGTTACATCATCAACGAAATGCGCAACGATGGAACCGAACCGCTGACCGTGTTGCTGCAAACGGTGTTGCCAGTCGCTGCTGATGATGCGACACCGGCCCCTACCGAAGCGTTCACCGCATCGACCCTCCTCGATCTCCAGTTGCCCGCGGGGACGCTCGGCCGACAATCCGGGTCCACCGATCGCGCGGTCGGCTGGCTCTTCGAGCATTACGCTATAGATCCAGGCAAGTCCATCAGCTACCAGGATCTCTGCTCGACGCCGGACGTCACGGTGCGCTACGTCCTCCAGGGCCGCTATGCCGTCAAGGCCAAGGGACTCGTCCAGGTGATCCGCCATGCCTCGGCCGGCGCGAATGCCGTTCTGGAGGACATCCCACCGGGACAGGAGGTCATGCTCGAGGCGGGCGACGGATTGATCTATCGCAATCTGACCGGCGACATGTTCGAGGGTTTTCGCAACCCCGGTACAGGTCGGGTCGAACTCCTGGAGTGGGAATGGCTCGAAGATGATTGCCGGGGCGCGATTCCCGTCAACATGGACCTCCTCTGGGATGCGTTCCCGAGCGGCAGCAACGTGCCGATCAGTCCCGTGCCTGTCGATACCTCACGCCCGCTGACCCTCCGCTTGCGCGAGGTGACCGCCGCTCCCGGCGTCGAGGTGCCTCAAGACGGTCCTACTGGACCAGGGTTGTTGCCGCCTGGCTTCCCGGGTATCGATGTCGCTGCGGCCGAAGCGGGGCGCGTAAGCGTGACCGACACCGCCCCGAAAGAGACCTTCCATCCCGTTGGCTCGTCGACAGCGCTGTCGGGTGGGATGGTAAGCGGCGCCGCGTATCTCCCTGTGGACTCCACCCGCACGATCACCAGCAGCGGCGACGAACCCCTTCGGATGTATGAACTGACCATTTTCAACCCGGATGGGTCGGCGTCACCGCCGAATGCCACCACGGCCACACCGATGGGCTGATACGGAATCCCGCTGAAGCCACGCGTTGTGGATGCGGGAGCGAGTCCCGCTCCCACCGGGCGGTTCACAGAGGTACGTATGGGTGCATTGGGGCGTTCAACCTGGCGCGGAACGGCGACGAGGCCGCCACAGGCCCCTCTCCCGGCTCGACGGGAGAGGGGTTGGGGTGAGGGTGCGCGCCAAGAATAAACAGCACTGATCATCCGCATTCCGTATGATCCCGATCGCAACACACGACGTTCCGGCGCGTCGTCGATGCCGACCGGGGAGCGGGATTCGAACCGTCCGCAGGGGCGGGGACGCATGAAGTTCCCACCCCCGGCGCGGCCACCATCTCCTGAACTTGCGCGGTTTCCCCCTCACCGCGCTCCATCGCTCGATCCTGGCGGTCATCACCCCCCTCCACCCTTCACTCTCGGTCGCCGTGGCGATCGACCGTTACGTTTTCTCGATTGCACGGTCTACCTTGATGGAGACACCATGTGGGCACAAGGACGCGCGCGATGGGTGGTCATTCGTCCCAGCTCCTGAGTTACAGCCAGCCGCCCCTGGACGAGGTGGCCCAGGTCGCGCTAGCCCAACGCGACCCGCAGGCGTTCGCTCCTCTCTACGACCACTACGTCGACCCCATCTACCGGTACTGCTTCCGGCGCCTGGGTGATCCAGACGTCGCCGCCGATGTGACCAGTCAGATCTTCATCCGGGCCCTCGCCGCCCTGCCAAGCTACAAGCGGTCCGGGTCCTTTCGCAGTTGGCTCTTTACGATCGCCCACAATGCCGTGGTCGATCGCTGGCAGACCACTCCGGTCATGGCGCCGCTGGAGCAGGGGGAAGCGTGCATCGACCCCGCGCCGGGTCCCGAAGAGGAAGCGGTCCGCCACGATGCCGTGCGCGAGCTGCGGGCGGTGCTCACCTGTCTACCTCGCGATCAGCGCCAGGTGGTGGAGCTACGGTTGGCCGGATTGACGAGCGAGGAGATGGCCACGGTGCTGGAACGGAGCATTCCGGCCGTCAGAATGCTGCAGGCCCGCGCCCTCCGCCAGTTGCGCCGGTTACTCGATCCCGCGCGCGACACGTCCGCGCCGGCAGGATGCGCGCGATGACCACCCACGACCAGCCCTCCGTCCCCCCATCGTTCGACGGACTCTCGGATGACGCCTTGAGCGACGCTTGGGAATCGCTGGTGAGGGGGCAGCCGGATACCGAAATCGCACCAGACGCGGTCGCGTTCGTGCGGGGCGTGGTGCGCGATCTGGCCGCGATCGACCCCACCCCGCCGCTCCCCGCCGCGCGCCGCCAGCAGATCTGGCAGGAGGTGCTGCACGCCCACGATCAGGCGCCGCAGCCCGCGCCGTGGCCAGCGCCCGTCTCCCCGAACGGTCACGTCGCTGACCCAAGCGAACACCAGGCGATGTCCCCGCCGGCACTGCAACCTGCACGGGATACGACGAAACAAGGCACGACGGTACTCACGGCGACCTCGCTGGTCCTGCCACCCTCCATCGCCCCTCGATCCCTGCCCACCGATACGGCGCGGAGATTCGCCTTCGGCCACCTGGCGACCGCTGCCCTGCTCCTGCTCACACTGGCCGCGGGGTGGTTCGCCATCGGTTCCCCCCGGTTTCACTCGGACGATCAGCCGCTGGAACTGGCGCTGGTCAAGAGCACCCCCAAGGCGCTACAGCAGATGATGACCGAGACGCTCCTCCAGGTGAACAGCACATTGCCAGCAGGACCGGTCCAGCTCTGGGCCACCAGACTCGTCATGCAGCCAGGGGCGGTCACGAATCCCTTCGAGTCCGTGGAGACAGCCATGCTCACCGCGGAGCAGGGCACGGTCCAGATTGCCCTTCCCGACGGCGATCGAACGCTGCATGGTGGCGAATCATGGGCTGGACCGATCACCGCGAACTTGGTTCTGCGCAACGTGGGCGAGGGCGAGGCGCAGCTCTACTACGTCGAAGTCATCGATTCAGCGGTATCGCCTGCTGTGTCGAGCGCCAATGGCATGTTCGCCGATCCCTTGATGGGCACCTGGGATAGTCTGATTCAGGCGAGCACGACCCTTCCCGGAGGGGCAGCACGGGTGACGTTGGAGCGGCTGACGCTGCCTCCCGGTGACGGGTTGCCCCCGTCTCGCGAAGACGGTCAGCACTGGCTCGGGATTGCCGAAGGCAGACTCGGAGTGACCCTGGTCGGCGAGCACCTGCCCTTCCGCTGGAAATCCGGAACGGAGCGCACCTACGCGGCGCCCCAACGCCTTCCGGTGATTCCTCCGGGGACTCAGGTGACATTGCGCAATGCGGGTACGGATGCACTGGTTTTCTATCGCCTGACGATCATGCCGGGCACCGCGACATCGGTGCCAGAGGAAACCCCGACACTCGCCGAATTCGTGACCGCGTTTCAACTTGGCGATGCTCGCATCAGCTCCCCCTCTGGGCTGACCGTCGGCGGTGACGGCACACTGTACGTCATTGATGCCCTCAAAGATCAGATTCGCCTCTTCGATCGCGCCGGCCAGCCGGTAGCGACCTGGGGCGAGACGGGGGCGGATCCGGGGCAATTTCGATTCCATGGTGGCGGTGGGTATACGAGCGACCTCGCATTCGGGCCCGATGGCAATCTCTATGTGCTTGATGCCTACAACAGTCGCATTCAGGTGCTCCGTAGCGATGGCACGGTACTCCGCACCTGGGGAACGGCAGGCTCTGCCGCGGGGCAATTCGCGGAACCAGTTGGTCTGGATGTCGATGGTCAAGGACAGGTCTACGTCGCCGATCAGGATAACGGCCGGGTGCAGGTTTTCGCTGCGGACGGGACGTTTCTCGCGGCCTGGGCGCCGGCGGAACGGGACGGCGGCCCGTTGCGATCACCGAACGATGTCGCGGCCGCGCCTTCCGGCATCGTCGCAGTGACCGATCGCACCACGAAGCACATCATCCGGTTCGATCAGGACGGCACGGTCATCGACACGCTCGGGGGGGCTGACACCCCGTCAGATCAGGGCATTGAGCCAATGGGTGCGGCCAGTGATGCCGCGGGGCATCTGTTCATTGCCGACGAGAGGGGGAATCGCGTTCTGGTCTTCGCCCCTGATGGCACGCTACTGGGCACAATCGGCGAGGTCGGGGTGCAACCCGGACAGTTCATTTCCCCCATGTACCTGGCGCTCAGTCGGGATGGGTTGCTCTACGTTTCTGACACCGGGAATCGCCGCGTTCAGGTCTTTCGTCTCTCGCCCTCGTTGGGAGGAGTACCGGCAACTCCCGCGTCATAAGCCTGGCAACGTGCTCCCGAACAGAACGCCCTGAGCGGAATATCCCATCGGGTGGCGGGTCGTCGTGCGCAGGCAGACGCGGTGTTTACGCAGGCTGAGTACTGGTCAGAGTGGAGGAGGGCGTCATGGATCGCCGCGGGACGCCTCCCACGCTGGCTTCCAGTCTCTGGTGGCTGGGACTCCTCTGCGCCAGTCTGGGACTCAACGGGCTGCTGCTGGGCGTGCTTGCCGGGGACCTCTTCCTGCCCGCGGTCCCCAGCGCTGCATCCGCTCGACACCACCCCGCCGCGACGCTGTTGCTGCCACGTGTTTCCGGGCTATCGCATCAGGCGCGCGTTTATCCTACCAGGGTTCAGACACCGCCGACGCGAGCCATAGCCGCCGCATGGCAACGGCCATTGTCGCCTGAGCGCGTGAGCACGATGATGGCAACTGAAGCGCTGGTCCGCGGTTCTGCGCCATCACCCGTGAGAGAGACCGCCTACGGACTTCAACCGCCATCCTCGCCAGCGCCCAATCCCACATCGGTTCCAGGACTGGCCCATGTCGGCACGATCGCCCAATCAACGCGGGACGACGCCGATCCCGCGCGCTCCCTGGAGCAGATCACGATCGTGCAGCAGTGGCCGCGAATACCACCGGTGGCGAACGCCGGGTGTGAGCCGAGCGGCACGACCGGGACGCCCAGCATGCCATAGTTGAATGTCTTTCGTGGCGTGCCGCCATGACGGGAGCACCCGAATTACGGCTATTCGGGGGTCAGCACTGTCGCTCGTCGATCGGCTCGTCGGCGCCGGGGAAACTCGGGTCCGTTCTCTTCGTGAACGATATCTCGAATTGACGCCCTCTCGGCGCGGCTGGGGTGCGCAGGAATCACGATGCTGAGTTGCCGGCGTGTGGTCGGTGCTACGGGGACTTGGACCAGGTGCAGGAATATCTCCAGCATCCCGTATTCATCCTGCTCAGTCCGCCGGCATTCAGCCGAGGTGATCGGCGTAGGCGGTGACGAGGGCAAAGGCGATCGGGGTCGCCAGTTCGGGCTGATCGCGATTGACGAGCGCCACGCTCGTCACGCGGTGGCCACGCACATCTGAAAAATGGAAGGCGGCGGTCGAATAGCCCGGTCCGCCCCCACCATGCCCCGCCACCAGCCCATAGCGCGAACCGAGATCGATCATCAGGCCGAGTCCGTATCCTGGACGGACGAACTGCGGATGCGCCGCCGGCACGGGGACAGCCTCCATCATGGTGCGCAGCGATTCCGCCGTGAGCAACCGACCGGCGAACAGGGCGTCGAGCGCCCGCGCCAGATCGGCCGCGGTCGAGATCGCGACCCCATGCGCCACCCAGCCGGGGTGATAGCGCGCCGCCATATCGCGCAAAGCGCCGTCCGCGTCGAGTTGAGTGGTGTAGCCCGCGGTAAGGCGGTCGGAATCATGGAGCGATTCGGCCACAACGGTCTGGCGCAGCCCAACGGGGCGAAAGACGAGGTCGTCCAGCGCCTCCCGCAACGATCCCCGCACGGTCCGCTCGATCGCCTGACGTACCAGCATCATGCCGATATTGGAGTAGGCCCAGCCCTCGCCGGGCGGGAAGCGGAAGCCCCGCCGCAGCGAGTGGGCGAGAAACGCATCCGCGCTCCACGGCTGCCCCGGCCGCTCGCGGACATCGCGCTCGTACTCCGGTAGGGCGCCATAGTCGGGCAGGCCACTCGTGTGGTTGAGCAATTGGCGAAGCGTGACCAGTTCCGCGAACGGCGCCTCCGGTAGGACATTCTGGATCGGATCATCGAGGGCAAGCCTCCCCTCCTCCGTCAGTCGCAAGATGGCGATGGCGAGGAAGATCTTGGTGATGCTGTAGAGGTAGAACCCCGCGTCCACCGCGAGCGGCTCGAGACGGCTCATATCGCGATGGCCGACGCCCGCGTTCCAGACCAGCGATCCGTCGGTCATCAGCGCAATCGTTGCGCCCGGGGCATCACCCGCGTGCAGCGCATCGCGCACGATCTCGCGCAGCTGATCCTGCAACGCTGGATTGGGTGGATAGTCTGAGGCGAAGTCGTTCTGCATCGCGCCCTCGTTAGCGCCAGTCACCGCGCGGACGATCCCGACGGAAGGCCAACCAGTTTCGTTGCTGTCGGCGCCGGCTTCCTGAACGAACCGCCAGCGCGGTGGGCGATGGAACTGGCAGGGTTCACCCTGGAGCAAGGCATCTCCGCGTTCACCCTCGCCACTGACGACGCTGCGACCATCGAAGTCTTCGTGACGGAAGCCGCCCCCCAGGATCTTATCGCCGCTCGCGCCGGTACGACGCCCGCCGTGGCAACCAGCGCCGCCACCTGAGCCCTCGTGAGTAGCGGCCCGACGCTGCCCCCCCTATTCAGATGCTAGGCTGGAATCAGACCGCGGCGTCGCAGTAGTGAACTATCCGCGATCACAACGCCGCGCCAGACCACTTGCCGGGCAATCGCCCGACCACACGGAGCATCCAGCCGCATGAAATGCCCAATCGACGAATCCGAGTTGCGAATTACCGAGCGCCAGGGAATCGAGATCGACTACTGCCCGACCTGCCGCGGGGTCTGGCTCGACCGGGGCGAACTCGACAAGATCATCGAGCGCACGGCCCAAACGCCCTCTCCCGATGACCGCGAGCGGTATCGCGACGAACCGCGCCCGCCGCGTGAACGCTACGAAGAGGAGCGGTATCCGCCGCGCCGCGACGACGATGACTATCGCAAGAAGAATCGCAAACGCTCGATGCTGGAAGATCTGTTCGATTTCGATTGAGGGATCGCCCTCACCCCAAATCGAGCGTCTTCACCCGTTTGGGACGGCACGAAAGGAGACGAAAGCCCCTCTCCCATCTGAATGGGAGAGGGGTTGGGGTGAGGGCGCGGGCCACGGGCAAACGGCAGAGAGTATCCGCAATCGGTATGACTACGCGGATACCGCCCGCATGGCATCACTCACCACATCGAGTGCCCGGTCGAGGGCCGCATCGTCGATGACCAGCGGCGGCTGGATGCGGACGACGTTGCCGCCCTGCCCACCCACGCCCACCAGAACCCCCGCTTCCCGCGCGATGCGGCGCACCGTCGCCGCTTCTTTCGCCGCCGGTTCCTTGCTGGCCCTGTCCTTGACCAGTTCCACCCCGATCATCAGGCCAAGCCCGCGCACCTCGCCGATCAGGGGGAGTTCGTCGGCGAGCGCGCGCAAGCGGCTCATGGCGTGCCGGCCCTTGCGCGCCGACGCGTCCGCCAGCCCCTCTTCTTCCATCACCGCGATGTTGGCGAGACTGGCCGCGCAAGAGACCGGATTGCCGCCGAAGGTGGAGAGATGCTCGCCGGGGCGGAGACTGTCGGCGATTTCGGCGCGGGCGATCGTGGCGCTCAGCGGGAAGCCGTCCGCGATGCCCTTGGCCATGACCATGATGTCCGGCTCGACCCCGTAGTGCTCGATGGCGAACATGGTGCCGGTGCGGCCGAATCCCGACTGCACCTCATCGGCGATGAAGAGGATGCCATGCCGGTCGAGAATCTCCTTCACCCGCGGGAAGTAACTCGCCGGTGGCACCAGGATGCCCCCTTCGCCCATCACCGGTTCGGCGACAAAGGCGGCGACATCGCCACTCGACTGGTAATCGATCGCCCATTCGACCATCGTCGCGCACCGCTCCGCGACCTCTTCCGGATCGTCGGTGCCGAAGGGGTTGCGATAGACGTAGGGCGCTGGGGCGAAAGCGATTCCCGGCAGGTACGGGCCGCCGCGCGTCTTGCGCGCCTTGTTGCCGGTGATGGAGAGGGTGCCCGCGGTCCGACCGTGAAACGAATGGGTCAGCGTGATGAATTCATGGCGGCCGGTGTACGCCTTGGCAAGACGCATCGCCGTTTCGATCCCTTCGGCGCCGGAATTGCCGAAGAAGGTCTTTTGCAGGCTGCCCGGGGTAATCTCTGCCAGGCGCTCCGCCAGCTGGGCCACGACCGGGACGTGATAGATGTAGGTCGCGGCGTGGACCACCTGATCCATCTGCGCCTTGGCGGCAGCGATCACCTTGGGGTGGCGGTGCCCGGCGTTGACAACGGCGATACCGGCGAAGCAGTCGATGTACTCGGCGCCGTCCTGATCCCAGACGGTCGCTCCCTCCGCCTTGCCGATCGCCACCGGCTCGATTGCGGCGACGAACGAGGTGGTGACGTAGTCCTTGTAGCGGGCGATCGTCTGCTCGTGCGCGGCCTCGCCGACGGAGACATCGAAGCGCTCGCGAACCTCCATAGCCATGTCTGATTCACTCCCACGCTGCGCCGCGGCGCGCGGCGCGACCTTTCCACCAACGGCCGCATTGTACGCGTCGCATCAGGACCATTCTGATTCACCCTTCCTGCATTCAAGACGTTGGCTAGTGCGATCACGAGCGCAGCCGGTCGCGGCGATGCGCAGCGGCTATCATCGCGCCATGTTCGCCTTTCGCGACGACACGCGCGTCGCCCCGGCGCCCGTGCCGGACACCATGGCACCCGCCCGCCCGCCTCGATCCTTGCGCCGTCGCCGCTCCTGGTGGAGCGAAATCTGGCGCTGGGGCATGACGTTGTTCACGTTCATCTTGCTGGCGGCGGCCGCGACTGGGGTGATCCTCGTGCTGGCGATCTATCGCCAGGCGCGCACCGACACGGCGCGTCCGGCGCAGGCGATCGTGGTGCTTGGCACCGCGCAATACAACGGCTGGCCGGGACCGGTCTTCCAGGCGCGATTGGACCGCGCCCTCGCGCTCTGGCAGGAGGGGTACGCGCCGCTGATCGTCGTCACGGGCGGCAAGATGCCCGGCGACGGCTACACCGAGGCCGAGGCGGCGTTCGCCTACCTGACCCAGGCCGGCGTACCCCCCGCATCGATCCTGGCCGAATACGAGGCACGCGATACCTGGGAAAGCATGCAGGGCGTGGCGGACATCCTGCGACCGCTCGGGATCGACCAGGTGATCCTCGTCAGCGACGGGTTTCATCTCTTCCGGGCGCGCTTGATGGCGCACGACGTCGGACTTCAGGCCAGCGGGTCACCCGCGGCCACCAGCCCGATCCGCACCGGCGGCGAAGCGGAGATGGCCTACGTGGTGCGCGAAGCCGCCGCCGTGGTCGCCCATCTCTGGCAAACTCGCATCGCTCCGGTCGTCTCGCCAGGCGCCGCTTCCTCGTGACCCGATTGCGCGGCCATCGCCCAGAGGCACATGGGCGAGCGCATTCCTGAACAGGGCGCGCTGGCCAGACACCAGGAGTTCGCGTGCCGCCCGAGTAGCCGAGCTACCGCCACAAGCCCCTCTCCCTGCGCGCACTGACAAGGGGAGGTAGACACGTTATGCTGCCTGCGAACAGGGGCCATGTCGGATCACAGTGAGGGCGGGCGGCACGGTGGGAAGCTGTTCCGGCAGCAGCCAGAGCGCCCACCAGCGCGCGCCGCGCAGCACTACCCGGTGCAGCCAGGCCTTGCCTTGGGCGAAGACGCTGCGGGTTCGTTTGCGTACCGGGGGTGGGGTGCGCGGCCGGCGCAGCCGCCCCGGCGGCACGCCGCGCATCGCCGCTTCCTCCAACCGGGTGCCCGCCGCCAGACTGAGCAAGGTGGTGATGGCGAGGACCAGCCAGTGGCGGGCGATGCGCTCGGGGTCGCGGCGACGGGTCCGTTCCCAGTCCCAGCCGAAGGACTTGATGGCGCGGAAGCCGAGTTCGATCCAGGTGCGCAGGCCATACCAGGTGCCATCCACCTGATCGGGGGGCAGATCGGTCAAGAGCAGCCAGGGCTCGTGCTGCCCCTCGCCCCAGACCACCACCACGGTGGCAGCGATCCGTTTGGCCGCATGCTTGAAGGCGACCCCCGCGCCCACCCAACACCAGCCCGCTCCCGGCACGAGTTCGCGCGCCCGCTGGCGGCGCTGTCCGGCCGGGGCGAAGGTGGCGTCGGGACGAATGCGCATCAGCGGATGCCACCCCACCTTCCTGATCTGCCGCCACAAGCGGGGACTCCACAGCCCCCGGTCGGTCATCACCAGCACGGTCATGGTGGGCGACACCGCTGGCGCCAGCAGGTCCAGCAGCCGCTCCAGGTGGGGCAGCCAGGCGCCCTTCCCCCGGTGCGGCAGCACCACCCAGGCCACCGGGATAGCGCTGCCCCGGTAGAGCACACTGAGGCTGAGCACCACCTCGCGCTCGTGCCAGGCGGTGGCGTCGATGGCCAGCGGCAGCACCGCACCCGCCCACCACGTGAGCACCCAGTGCAGCAGCGGGGCGAAGCAGGTCTCCACGGCGAGGTCGATGGCACAGGGGGCGGCGCGCGCCGCCCCGTCGCACAGCACCTCGCGCAGCCGCTTGCGGGCCGCCTCGCTCGCCACCCCCTCCCGCTCCAGCGCCGCCAGCACCGCCGACTCCAGGCCGCTGCCAGCGGCGAGCACCCCGCTCACCCACTCCGCCACCCCCCGCCGCTGGGCTTCCCGCAACGCGGGCAGAAGCTGCGCGACCAACGCCTGGACGTGGGATACTGCGGGCACGGGGTGGGACACGGGACACCTCCAGCAATCGGGCTTGTGACAGAGCACCAGCATGCCAGAGCGCGTCCCCACGTGCCGCCCCGATCCGCACCGGAAACTTGGGTATAACCTGTATACCTCCCCCTGTCAGCCTGCGCGCAGGGAGAGGGGTAGGGGTGAGGGCACTCGTTGGGGTGAGGGCCTTCGGGGTTCGCGGGGGGTTATCCCTCCGTCACGAACACTGCCGCTGGCACTTTTTGCGACACTTGCGATTCGACTTGTTGTCGTTGCAGTGGTTCTTGCAGCGCTTCTGGCAACTCTTGGCGCTGGCGGCGCTACCGAGACCAGCGAGACCAAGCGACCCGAGCGCGAGCGCGCCGAGTCCCTGCACAACCTCGCGGCGTGGCGCCGCGCTCCCCAACTGCTTCGCCAGCCGATCGAATGTGCCGTCCATGGCGTGACCTCCTGCGTTGATGCGGACGACTGGCAGCGGCCATTTCCGCTGTCAGATGCACCATAACGGGTCGGCCGCCAACTGACATCAGCAGGAATTACGGAGAAATGGCCCCGCCACGCGAAGATCAGTTCGCGGGCGCCAGACGCGGCATGAGCCAGCCGCGAATCCGACGCGGAATCCGTCCATCGATCGCCGCCAGACCGGCCGCGATGCAGAGCAGACCGGCTACCTCGCGCCCGTCGAGCCGCTCCCCAAGGAAGAGCGCACCGAGGAGAATGGCGCTTGGCGGCACCAGGAGCGTCACCAGCACCACATTCGTCGCTCCGGCCCGGGCCAACACCGCGAAGTAGAGGAAATAGCCGACCGCCGTACTCAGCAAACCCAACCCCAGCAGCGCGCCGATCACCGGCGGACTCGGCGGCGGCAAGGTCCACGGCCGTGCGGCCGCGAGCGCGATGGGCGCAACCACCAGCGACGAGGCGGTGACCTGCCCCGCCGCGGTGACCGCCGGCGGCAGCGCGCGGAAGCGGCGTCCCCAGATCGAGGCGCACGCGTAGGACACGGCGGCGCCGAGCACGGCCATCTTGGCCACGGTCTCCCCGCCGCCGGTCAACGCGCTGGGACCGATCATGATCGCCACCCCGGCGATCCCTGCCAGCACTCCGCATAACCGAGAAGCCGTCAACTTCTCGTCTGCCGTTACCACGTGAGCAACCAGCACGGCGAAGAGCGGGGTGGTGGCGTTGAGGATCGAGGCCAGACCGGCGGCGATCCGCGTTTGTCCCCAGACGATGAGGCTGAAGGGGATGATGTTGTTGATCAGCCCCATGACCAGGAACGCGCCCCAGGTGCGCCGGTCGCGGGGCATGCGGTGCCCGCTCAGGACGACGATCGCGTTGAGTGCCACCGCCGCGATCGAGACCCGCGCGAGGACGACGATCAGTGTCGGCACTTCCGCGACCGCGATCCGGTTGAAGAAAAACGACCCGCCCCACAACAGCGAGAGGAACAGGAGCATGCCCCACTCGATGGGACCCATGTGCCGGCTCGCCTTGCTCGATGCGGTCACGCGTTCCTCCGCAGACAATCGTTCCACGGTGCCGGAGAACCTTACCCGGATCTCTGTGCAATGAACGCCCGCCAAGTCTCCGCGTGAGAAACGGTCGCGCCGCGCCTGGAAGGCGGGAAACCGGATCGCGAGCGGTGACGTAGAGTCAAAGGGGCGGGTGATGGCCGCGCAACTGCCACACCTGGAGGGAAGTTCCCCATGCAACGGAATACGGGATTGGTGGCGGCCGCGACGGCAGCGGTGGGCGCGGTGGGAGCGTTCGTCTCCCAGATTGGCGACGCCGCGGCCAAGGGTCACAAGAACCACGGCGGTGGCCATCATGGCCACCATGACAAGAACCATGGTGGCGGTGATGGCCACGGCAATGGCAAGGGCCACGGCGGCAACGACAACCATCATAAAGGTCACGGAAACGGCCATGGCAATGGGAAAGGCGATGGCCACGGCAACAATGGCGGGCATCATGGAAATGGCCAGGACGATCCGTCTGGAGGCAACAACGGCGGGGTCGACTTCACGAGTTGATCATCGCCTCATGACGTCGGGAGTGGTGTGCGCTCCTGATCCTCCCCGATCCGCATCCGGCGGGCCGGGCATCGGCGGATGGTCGAGGCAGCAGCGAGAGCAGAACAGGGCAGGCTGAGAGTACCCTGACGGGGGCACGGGATGGCCCGAGTCAGCAGCGAGGAACCGGAATCCGCCCCCTTCCCTCCTTGTCCAATCGTGAGCGTTCGATGCCTGCGCGTCCCTCGAACCCACCACCGCGCCGCGTTCCGCCGACCCGGCGCCAGATCGCGGCTCTTCTTTTCGCGCTCATCTGCGGCGCGGGTCTGGCGGCGCGAGACGCGATCACCGACGCGCAGTGGATTGGCATCCTCTGGCTGAGTTGGGTCCCGCTCCTGATCGCGCTCTGGCCGCAAACCCCGGAGATCGTGCCGCCCCTGGGCCGCTCCGCGCTGCGGATGACGATGGTCTTTCTCAGCATCTTCGTCCTCTTCGCGGTGCAACTCCTGCGCGTGCAGGTGGTGATGAGCGACAGTTTCACCCACCGCCGCGGCGTCGACCCGGTCACCGGCGACGTCATCTCCAATCCGCGTCTGACCAATCTCGCCCTCGACACCGCCCGCGGCACCATCTTCGACCGTTCCGGGCATCCGTTGGCAACGACTACCCTTGCCGAAGGGGTTGCCCGCCGCGTCTATCCCGAACCATCGACCGGGGAGGTGACCGGGTATTTCTCCCCCCTGCTCTACGGCGCCACCGGGCTGGAGGCATCCTGGGACGATGAACTGGCGGGACGCGCGGGAGGGAATCCGCTGCGCCGCCTGCTAGACGATCTCCGCGGCGCTCCCCCACGTGGGCTCGATCTCTCGCTGACGCTCGATGTGGCGCTGCAACGTCAGGCGCACGCCGCCCTCGGCGACCGGCCGGGAGCGGCGGTCGTGCTCGATGCGCGCACCGGCGCCGTGCTGGCGCTCGCGTCTTCGCCGAATTTCGACCCCAATCAGCTGGTCGCCGTCAGCGAGGCCGATGACGCCCCCGCGCGCGCGGCCTGGGAGCATCTGCTCGCCGATCCCCGCGCCCCCCTCGTGCAGCGAGCGACATCAGGGCTTTACCCTCCCGGCTCGACCTTCAAGACCGTCACCGCCGCCGCAGCGATCGAGCGCGGCATCGCCAACCCGGACACGCGGTACGAAGACGCCGGGGAGTTGACGATCGACGGCCACACCCTGGTCGAAGCGAACCGCCCGAACGCGGAGCAGACCGAGTGGACGCTGCGCGAGGCGTTCGCCTGGTCGCTGAACGTCGTTTTCGCCCAGGTCGGCCTGCAACTCGGCGGCGATCACCTTGCGAAGGCGGCGCGCGGCTGGGGGTGGGACAGCGCTATTCCCTTCGATTTACCGGTGGCGGCGAGTGAAATCAGCGCCACACCCGGCTTCCTCGACAACCAGTTGGCAGTCAGCGAGACCGCGTTCGGGCAGGGAGAATTACTGACCACTCCCCTGCAGATGGCGCTGATCGCCGCTGGGGTCGCCAACAACGGTGAAATTATGCGTCCCTACCTGGTCGCCAGCGTGACCGACGCCGAAGGCCAGGTGGTGCAACAGACCCGGCCTCGCGTCTGGCGGCGCGGCGCCGGCCCGGAAGCGGCGACGCAGACGGCAGGGATGATGGTCAACGCGGTCGAGACCGGCGCGCTCGGCACCGCCTACGTGCCGGGGTACACCATCGGCGGCAAGACCGGCACCGCCGAGACGGCAGGACGAGATTCCGCACGCCTGGTTCATCGGCTTCATCGGCAACCCGGACGAGCCGCCGCGCTTTGCGGTCGCGGTGATCGTCGAATCGGGCGGCAGCGGCTCCCAGGTGGCCCTGCCGATTGGGCGCGACCTGCTGGTGGCGGCGATGGCCGGATAATCCGCATCGGATGAGATCGGCCAGCGGTTGGCAAGAAGGGGCGGATCCTTGCGTTTCGTCACCTATTTCGAGATTCCCGTGCTCGATCTCGACCAGGCGATGGCATTTTACAGTCAGGTCTTCGCCATCACGTTGGAGCGGACCGTCATCGACGGCAACGAGATGGCGCTCTTTCCCGACGTGACAGATGGATCGGGCATCACCGGCGCCCTGGCCCGCGGCGACGGTTACCTCCCCTCGCGCGACGGCGCGCAGCTCTACTTCCAGGTCGACGACATCGACGACATCTTGCGCCGCGTGATGGCCCAGGGCAGCGAAATCCTGTATCCGAAGACGAACATCGGCGAATGGGGCCATGTCGCCGAGTTTGGCGATTGCAGTCGCGCTCACATTCCCGCTGAGCACGACGCAGGCATCGCCATGAAGTTCACCGATTGCCGACCAACCCGGTATTCACGCCGTGCCATCCGGTTGGGATCAGGACCTGAGACCGGGCCCCCGGTGATGCCCGGCCCCGTCACCATCATCGCCTTTGAGAACCTGGACCTCGCCGTGCCAGCGATCGCATGCTACAGCGTCGTGCAGACGGTGTGTCGTGCCGACGCACGCTATCGGTGTCGTCCCGACGAAGGAGGACCTCGGCGTGACCGCGACCAGGACCAACACCGAGATTCCTCACGGCGGCTCGGAACGACTCCATTTCCGCACGGCGCTGTCAGGGTCCTACTGGTCGGGACCCCAGGTGGCGAGGGTGTACTCGAGCAGCGCTCGGAGGTCCGTCTCCGCTCGATCTACTCCCCTCGACCGCTTCGACCGCCTCTTCTTCCCTGGCGCCAGCGTGCACCAGACCGCCCGACAGCGTGGCGGCCAGCGCCTCCGGAATTGGCGCGGCGACATCGACCCGCGGCACGAGGCGATCGACCAGCGCCGCGCTGTTGGCGACGCCAAGCCGCTGCATCAGCAGGCTGAAGGTCGCTTCCAGATCGTCGGCGATGCGGTCGCGCGTCTCCACTGGCATGTCCCACATCTGCCGCTTGAACGGCGCGAAGGCGCGCTTGCGGGCGCTGTAGAAGAACTGGGCGTCGGTCTGGTTCGGCTTGCGCTCGTCGGCGTGGTTGGTACTGAGATAGTCGTAGATCGCCGCCTTGAGATCGCTCGGGAAGGCGGGATGCTCGAAAATGAGATTCTGGAACGCCGTCGCCAGGTGAACTTCGACCGCGCCCGCCTCGGCGAACTTGCCGAAGGCGATGTCCGGCAGGGTCGAAGCGCCATGTTGCACCGCGCCACCAAGACCGTAATCGGCGCGCGCCGCCGCGGAGAGATCGCGCAGGGTGTCGAAATCGACCGCGACATCGGCGATGCTGCCATCCGGCAGGATCACGCCGCCGTGCGAGGTGCCGGTCTGGACGCTCAGCTTGGAAATGCCCGCCAGGTTCTTGCCGGTCGCACCCTCCCGGTCCTGCAGTTCGGTCAGATAGGCGGTCATGAACGCGTGCAGATCCTCGACGGTGGAGTTGCGAGCGCCTACCTCGCCGATTTCGCCGCCGATGGAGACGGTGACGCCCTCCGGTTCACGCTCGCGGATGAACTCGGTCATCACCACGGTGAGATGCGCATTCAATTGCTGTTGCTCGGCTAGGGTTGGCAGGCTGAGATCGACGATGGTCGAGGCGTCGACATCGATGTTGTAGTACCCCGCCCCAATCGCTTCCGCGGTCAGATCGCGCAGCGCGTTCAGTTCCTTTTCGGCGTCGCTCTTCCAATTCTTGACGCTGATCTGGTAGTGATCGCCCTGGATGAAGACAGGGCCCTCGTACCCCTCCTTGATCGCCGCCGCCAGCGCGTTGCTGGCGTACTCGCCGGGGCGCTGCTGGGTGTAGGACATCTCCGAACGCGCCAGTTCGAAGATCATGATCTTGCAATCGTTGGCGCGGGCCGCGCGGTAAATGGCGCGCATGGTGTCGTAGGCGAGACCCCGCACGTTGATCGCGGGGCAGGTGCGGTGAGAGTAGTCACCGCGTCCGGACGCCATGTAGAGCTGGTGAATCGAGGCCGGCCAGGCGCCGAGATCCGCCGCCGCGGCGCGGATGATCCAGCGCGCGGCATCCCGAGCGTGTCCGTCGCCAAAGACCGCGGTGGCAATGAGACGATCGATCAGGCTATCGCGGATTCCCGCCCGGTCGTTCACGACAACAACGCCGCGATCGGCGTCGATGCTGACGATGCCATCCAGCGCGGCCAGCATGGTTTCCATGCTCTCGAACGGTGAAGTCGGATGGGTATGGGTCATGACCTACCTCCTGAACCGCAGCGATCTCGTTCGACTATTGTCGCAAACGCCAACGTCCCGCGGCGGATGGTTGCCAATCACCATGCCACGGAACGCCGTTGGCCCGGAGGCCGGTATTGCGGGTGCGGTCAACCTCGCATCGCGCTGCTGGAGGATGCTGGTCGCTCTCTGGCGTCAGGCCGGCTGAGGACAAGGCGCAATGCCTCTCTCCTATCGCAGTGGCTCACAAGGGGAGGAACGACCGTCGTCAGGCGTTCGCGTGGCCTCGGCACGGCCACGATGTGGCCCAAAGCGCCTCTCCCGGCTCGACGCGGGCCGCCTCCCTCCGGCGGAGGGGAACTCCTCCCTCCGGCGGAGGGAGGCACGGGAGGGAGAACTGGGAGGGAGCCAGGGGTTGGGGTGACGGTAGGCGACACGAGGTTGCTGGAGTTATTCGACCGTCAGCGTGCCGACCATCCCAGCCTCCTTGTGGCCAGGGACGTTGCAGTAGTACTGGTAGGTTCCGGCCGGCGCGTTGATCGTCACCTCTTCGGTGGCGCCTGGCGCGAGATCGACGCTGATGCCGAGTTCATCGATGCTGAAATTGTGCGCCGCGGCACCCTGGTTCGGCAGGCTGACCTTGACGTCCGTGTTCGCCGGGATTGTCAATGCCTTCGGCTCGAAGGCGATATCGACCGAAACGACCTCGGCGGACGCGCCCGCCGCCTCTGGCGATGCGGCGCCTGTCGTTCCGCCAGCTGGCGTCGCTTCCGCTCCGGCGACCGGGGTTGCTTCCTCGGCGGCGGTCATCGGCGTCGCTTCCTGGGCCGCCGTGATCGGGGTTGCTTCGATCGCCGCGGTCGCTGGGGTGGCCACGCCAGCGCGTTCCGGCGTCGCCATGCCGGCGGCTTCTGGTGTCGCCGCAACCGACTCCTTCACGATCTCGGGGGTTGCGGCAGTCGTCTCGGCCGCCGGGGAGGATGCCGCGGCACTCGTCGTGGCCTCCATTGCGGCATCACTGGCCGTTGGCACCCGGGTTACCGGCTCGGACGGGGACTCGCCGCCGCCGGAGCCGCATGCGGCGAGCACGACAAGCGCGAATGCGCCCGTTGTCGCCATTGCGCCAAACCGTCGAATCCCATGCTGGTTCAACCTCTGCCTCCCGATCTTCCGTCTGCGGTCTCCACGCCGTCCGAACGCCATCCGTCCGATGAGTGCGTTTCACCGTATGCATACCGCGTGCCGGGTCCACCCGACACGCCTGCCCAACCCAGGAGTCTACTTCGTTAGTTCAACTGACCAAGGAACAGCAGCGACAGCGCGGCGGACATCAAAGGCGGAGCCAATGGTTCGAAACCATTGCGCCGGATCCCTGCCGTGATCGAAGCGCGTCTCGACCTGTGACGACCATTTCCAAGTACAGGCTGATGTGACGCCACCCTCAGGAACCGTCTGGCGGCGTGTTTCGCCGTTGCGACTGGATATGACGCCGCCGCGGGCCGATACTCGGACGATAGGGGTGACCCTGCGTCGGAGACGGCAACGAGGAATCAGGCAATGACGAGCACACTTCGCGCCGATGGGCGCCAGATCATGATCGACGCCAATGGCGTCCCGATCGCGGTCACCGAATACGCCGCGGCAGGGAGAGCCGCGCCGCCGGTGGTCCTCCTGCATGGCATCGGCAGCCGCGCCCAATCGTGGTGGCCGGTGACCGATTCCCTCGCCGACCGCTTCCGCGTCTACGCGGTCGATCTCCGCGGCCACGGCTCCTCCGGGAAGCCGGAGCAGGGGTACCTGTTCGAGGACTACGCGGCCGATCTCGACGCCATTCTCGACACCCTGGCGCTGGAGGAACCGCGCATTGTTGGCGCCTCACTCGGTGCGCTGATCACCCTGATCTGGGCCAGCGCGCGTCCCGGACGAGCGGCGGCGCTAGTACTGGAAGATCCTTCCCTGCGCACCCAACCGGAGATTCTTGGTGCGTTCGATGGCTGGCAGGCACTCGCCGCACTGCCGCTGGCCGATGCCGCCGCCTGGTATCACCAGCAGTATCCCGACTGGAGCGAGGAGGACTGCTGGCGGCGCGCCGAGGCGATTACCTCGACGGCCCCCGGTGTCTTCGCCGAATTGCGCGCTGCGGCGGAAGCCGCGATGGCGACCGGCGTCACCCACCGGATAGATCTCCTCGGCACGATTCCGACGCCCGCGCTCCTCTTGCACGGCAACCCGGAACTGGGCAGCATGGTCCATCCCGAGGATGCGGAGCGTTTCGTCCAGACGCTGCCGCGGGCCCGCAAGGCCTACCTGCCCTCTGCTGGACACAACCTGCATCGCGAAGCCGCCGACGAGTTCCTGGCGGAGGTGATCCCGTTTCTCGACCGCGCCGGCTGGTAACCGGCACTCGTCCGCGGTCTGATTGAAGACGCACGCGTCCCGCGAAGCCAGTGAGAACGAACGTCCCTCTCCCTGCGCACGGGGAGACCCTCCCTCCGAGGAGGGAGGAGTGGGCGTGAGCCAGGGTTGGGGTGAGGGCGCGCCGCGAACAAACGGCAGTCATCAACCAGATTCCGTATCAGCTCCGCGGCGCAAATGGCGCCAGCAGGGGATTCGCGCCCCGGCCGAGCATCTCGTCGGTCAAGGCGCGTGCCAGGAGCGGAGCCACCGTCACCCCGGAATAGGCGGCGATCTCGTAATAGCCGGCGATGCCAGGCACCGCCCCCGCGCTCAGGTAGCCGCTGGCGGGGACCGCATAGGCCGCCGCAACCGCCGCAACCGGCCGGGCGCTCGCCAGCGCCGGGACCACCGCCCGGGCGTCGATCATGACCTGCCGCACCTCGGCGTCGTCCAGGGCGACGCGGCTGGCGTCGGCCAGATCGCGACGCGGCACCAGCCATACCCTGCCCGGTCCATCGGGCCGCAGCACGATCCGGTCGGTCACCACCGGCCGCTTCACCGGCGCTTCCTCGTCCAGCTCGGCGCGGACGGCCAGACCGACCGGAGCCATCATCGGCACTATCCGCCCCACCAGCGCGGCGACGTGAGCAGCGCTCGCGCCAGCGGCATTGACCACCCTCGAGGCCGGAATCGTCTGCCCTCCGGCCAGAGTCACTCCGGTGACGCGGTCATCTGATCGTTCGATGGCGACGACCTCCCGCTCCGGGCCGAAGAGCACCCGTCCGCCGCTATTGCGCACCGCCTTCACGAGCTGGCGGGTCATCGCCGCGGCATCGGCCCACCCTTCATCCGGATACCAGGCCACCAGCGCCTCCGGATCGGTGATCGACATTGCCGGTTCCAGATCGGTCCGCGCCTGTCCTGCCGGTAGCAACGTCGCCGAGTAGCCCCATTCGCGCAGTTGCGCCACGCGCGCGGCCAGCCGCTCCGGATCGCTCGACCATTGCAGACTGCCGTCGGCGTGGTACCAGGGCGCGGGCGCCATCCGCCACGCCAACCGCCGGTGTTCCTCGATCGCGGCCTGCACGAGCGCGATCGCCTCAGGAGCAGTCGCGCCGGCGGCATTGACGCCGCCGAACGATGCCGCCGTGGCTCCTTCCCCCGCGTCCGTCGCCCGGTCGAGTAACACGACCGGGGCGCCTTTTTCCGCCAGGCGAAAGGCGAGCGCGGCGCCGACGATCCCCGCGCCGACGACCACGATGTGGGGAATGCGTGCCACGGTCACTCGTCCAGACTCCGGCGACCGGCAAATCCGGCATCGATCTCATGCCAGTAGCGTAGCCGTACCCCTTCGCCCAGCCGCCAGCAGAGATAGACAACCCGGCCGTCCCGCAATGAGGGGAAATCGATCAGACCGTGGTCGAGATTCTTGACCTCGATTCCCTGATCGGCCAGGTGCTCGACGCCGGCGCGCAACTCCATCGCCCGATCGTGAATCTGCTCATCGAGCGCCTGGGCCTGCGGCGCATGGCCGTTCTGCCGCATCGCGGGCGTCAATTTCTGCAGGGCGAGAACGGCGGTATCGAGGGCGACCTTGTGGGCACGGAGTTCCATCAGCAGGGGGACGATCTCGGGCAGGATTGCTTCCGCCTCCGCTACCGAAAAGAGGTGCGGCCAGGTCGCGGGATCGCGAGGATCGCGCGGCCACCGCTCGCTCACGGCTGCTCCCCTTCGGGCGCGATCGGTTCCGGTGGCGGGGTGACATCGTTCATGCCGCGCCAGCGGCGGCCCGCGTCGGCATCCGGCCGGCGCGATTTCTCGCCGCGGCCCAGCAAACGCGAGAAGAGGCCCGGCTCCTTCGGCGGGCGGGTGGCCTCCTCCAGCCGCTTACGCAGATCG
Source organism: Thermomicrobiales bacterium (assembly GCA_046328335.1). GTDB lineage: Bacteria > Chloroflexota > Chloroflexia > Thermomicrobiales > UBA6265 > JACCXM01. The sequence goes on along the minus strand of JAXLWU010000010.1, from coordinate 119,068 downwards.
CGATCGAGCCGCTTCCGGTCGGGCAAGACCGGGCGCAATCCGGGCGGTTCCGATGCCGCGACGCCCGGGACCACGATATCGACCGCCTCGTAGAGACCGAGACCGCGTGCGGCAGCGTCGGCGGCGGCTTCCCGCAGCACGCCGAGCAAGGCGGGCGCGTCCAGTTGGCTTCCGCCATGCGCTGCGCCATCCGCTCCAGCGCGCTGCGAGCATCTCCTGGAATTGCGGAACGAGCGCGGAGGACACAGGCGCCGCCCATGCTTCCTGCCGAGGCATCGAGGCGAATCGGCATGGCGCGAGCGGCGCTGATCTCCAGTCCGGCATCGGCGAAGAGGCGAGAGGGCGGACGCAGCAGCATGCCGAGCCCCCGGTCGTAGCGCGCCTCGACCTGGGTCAACCCTGCACCGGGAACGAAATAGACCGGCTCGGTCGCCGCCGCAGCAACCGCCCCAGCCCGTAACTCACCTGGTTCGCGCCGATTTCCTCGCCCAGGATGGCCCGCTGATAGCCGCGGCGGGCGCGGGCGATTTCTTGTTCCAGCCAGCGCGGCGCGGCGGGCGCCAGGGTGGGATCCTCCCGATTGCCCCGCACCACCGCGACGTAGCGAGCCACGAAGGCGGGATCGTACGGATGGAGAGAGGTCAGTTCGCTCATGTCGCTCCGGTCGCATCGTCCCGCCCCAGCACCCGGGAGGTGGCGCAATCATGCGCTGGGGATGATCGCAACTCCGGTTGGGGAACGCAATTGCCCCGTCAGCCGGCCATCACGCGCGTTTTCGACTGTGCGCCGTGTCGATGGAATCTAAACGTGTCATCTTCAGGCGGAATCAGCAAGTCAGCGGTAGGTCTCCGGTGAGCGCACCCTACGCTACAACGCGCGAGATATCGGCATGCAGCTGCGCCGGGATGGCAATGAAACCGCGCTCCACCCGCGTGCACACCGCAGGCAACCGACCGGCGGTGGCACCTTCGGCTTGAGCGAAATGGGGCAGCGTCAACCGCATCGACCGCTGATAGGCGGACCACGAAAGACCGCCCACTGTTCACGATTCCAGTGGTTCGCAGCGAGCGTCGCGGGCGGATCGAGTGGATCGGATACTCTCCGAGGGTTGCCTACCACCGGGAGCGGGCGTCGCCCTGTAGAGACACAGTCCGGATGGAAGGGACAGACACGGGCGCAGCACGCGGAGTCGCCGCAAGGACCACCGGTTGGCAGACCATGAATTGGTCACCCGTGTCGTACTGCGAACTCGGCGGTATTCATCATCGTTGCGACAGGGCGCGGAACAGCGGCTCAAGATGCCCCCCGTGCACACGGTGCCCTCCTCAGACAACACCGACCGGCGAAGGCGCCGCACAACTCGTTGAGCCGGCGGCAATTTTCGGTGGCGTTGCGGCAGACCCCCTGACTATTGCAGAAGTTCGAGCAGCAGTCGCTGTTCCGGCTGCAGCTGCGGTCGTTCAGGGAGCAGCCGGCACCGGCTCCCTGGCTAGGGGTCGGACAGCAGGCATCGCCACGACCGCAGTCAGCGGTGTTGAGGGAGCCATCGGGCATGATCGTCTGGCAGAAGATCGCTTGGTGCAGATTGACCGAGCCCCAGCCGGGCGCCGGTCAGGTCGGCATGCACCAAACCTTCCCGCTCAGGTTGGCCCCGCGCAGATCAGCCCCGGACAGGTCGGCGGCGAAGAAATTCGCCTGCTGAGGTTCGCTCCGCGCGCATCGCGATCTTTCAGGTAGGTCGAATAGGCGAAGTCACAACGGGAGGCATTCCGCCCCTTGCCCGGGGTGCAGCGCGTGCCGGGATAACAGACGGCACCGGTTGTCGCGGTTGCGGTGGTCCGTTCCGATGCGTGCCCGCGGACCGTCCTGGCACGGGCCGTCTCGAGATCGGGCCGCAGCAGCGCGGCGCCGATGGTGGCGAGCACCATACGACGCGTGCCGCGGGACGCAAAGAGATTGGTCAGGGCATCGAAACGCTCACGGTCCACGGCGGAATCTCCCCCAGAACAGTTGCAGCCTGATTCGCGACGAGATCGGGAATTACTGGCCGATATATTGACATAGGGTTGTTCTGCATGCAAGGGAAACGGGGAGAAGGTCGTGCCACCGCGGCAAAGACGTCGCTCCCCGAGGATCGCGGCACAGGGCTCACAAGCCAGTGTGCGGATCGCTCGCACCCATTGGATGCAGCGCCGGCGGCAACTTGCCCGAGCGGATGGAGCTGATCGCGGCGCATTGAGAATGAGCGGCAAGCAGTTACTGGAACGTGCCGCGGGCGATGACCATGGCTCGCCATAGCGGCCGGGCCCCCAACGTGACCTCATCGTGCCCTTTCCGCCGCCACGTCAGAAAATGCGTAGTTTTGCCTATAGCCGTGATTTCTACACGCCTCTATGCTCGATGGCACGAGACCCGTTCAGGTCTACCGGATCGAGCAGGAAAGGACTCCTCCCCATGGACGCCTCGCGATTTGATGCCTGGGCCCGCACGGTCGGCACACGATCGGGGCGACGCGCGCTGTTGCGCACCGCGCTTGGCGGCACGGTCGCCCTTGGTACGAGCGGTATCGTCGCGGAACACACCGCCGCCAAAAAGAAGACCTGCGACAAGAAGACGAAGCAGAAGTGCGAGAAGCGGGGCCAAACCTGCGTCGACGGTAAATGCACGTGCGACCGCTGCAAGGGGTGTTTGGAGAGCTGCGGCGGCACCGACTGCGCGAAGTTCCCCCGCTTCGAGGGCGGGACGGCCTGCATCGATAACGTGTTTGGCGATTGTGGCGAATGCACCTCCGCGTCCCAGTGCGACACAAAGTACCCCCTCTCCGCGGGCTTCCACGAATGCCTTCTGTATCACGGGCCAATCTGTGCCTCGGTGCAGTGTGCCAAGGGCGAGGGGCGTTGTGCGCTCCGGTGCGGGGCTATCTGAGGTGGCGGCGATGCGCGATTAGAGCCTGCTTTGGACTTTGGCTGGATGCCGCCGCCGCTTCCGAGGCATTCGACGCAAATTGCGCCGCTCCCAGCGGTGATTGTGCCGCACGTGACCCCGAGGTCGTTGCGTGGATCAGATTTTGGTCCTCCGGAGGACCAAAATCTGATCCATCGGCTGGGCTCTGCTGTAGCCTTCCTGGAAGTTCATAACACGCTCTAGATCCAATGTCCTGGTGGTGTATCGTATGCTGGAAACTATTCAACTTGGTCTGGCGCGGCCGCATGGACACCGCAAAGGGAGCGTGGCATGGATGGGTCCCAGTTCGATCGGCTCGCCCGCGCGGTGGGCGCCCGTGGCTCACGTCGGGAGATGGTTGCTGGTCTCCTGGCGAGTCTCGGCACAGTCCTGTCCGCCGGTTCCGGTAATCTCCCCCTCGGAGCCAGCACCGCCCATGCCGCGCCCAAACGACGGCATCGGCTGACGAGTCAGTCGGCCCAGAGCGAGTTGCGGGAGTGCCCCAACCCCAGACCGGGGCAGAACCTGAGCAAGTGCAATTTTGCCGACAAGGATCTGCGCGGCAAGAACCTGCGCGGCGCCAACCTGAGTGGCGCGGTCCTGACCAACGCCAATCTCTGCTCCACTGACCTGCGCGGCGCGAATCTCGCGCACACCGACTTCACGTTCGCCGTGCTCACCCGCGCCGACCTGCGAGGGACCAACGTCTCCACCGCGGTCTTCGATCATGCCACGCTCTGCCGCACTCGAATGCCGAACGGCTCGCTGGATAACAGTCATTGCCCGCGCGACGACAGCGACATCTGCTGCTCCGACGCCGATTGCGACGCGGGGGTGGCGTGCGTGCGCGGCTGGTGTGGGGGCCAGCCTCCCCAGGCCGGAGCGTGTGTCGCCATGGGCGACGTCTGCACGATTGGATCATCGCGGCGGTGTTGTCAATATACCGGCCCGAAACAGCCGATCTGCGACAGCACGTTGGGGATCCTGCTCACCACCTGCCAATTGACATGCGATGTCGACAACGACTGCCGGCGGTATCTGGGCACGCAGGATGCCTATTGCGCCTTTGGCGCCAACTGCTTCCCCGGGGATAAATGCTGCTTCCGCAAGCATACGCGGAACCCGCAGGAATGCAGCAGCGGGTCCAGTTGCCTGGTCAGCCAGACAGTGTACGAGTGCTGCCTCAGCAGCGACACCATGTGTTCGGTCGTCGGGTACGGCTGCGTCTAGCCAGCCGCCCAATCCGTACCGTTTGTTCCTCATCTCCACCGGGCCACCCTTCGGCTCGGAGAGGGAGCCCATTGCTTCTGCGTTCCGGTGAGACCGGTTCAAAGTCGCAAGAATACGGAATCCGGATGAAGACTCTCGTATTGACCTCAGGCACTGACGCACAACGCCCCTCGCCTCAGGCGCGCTGACATCGTGAAGCGAAGCGATCTCGCTGTGCAGAGATTGTGTCGTTCCGAGCCGCAGCGAGGAATCTCGTCGGTCTAGGTGATCCGCACCATCGCCGGGGTCCCGCCCGCGGTCGGGATGACACGATACTCCCCGTTTAGCCGACACAACTTATGCACGACGTTGTAAACCGCAGCAATCATCCGGAGTCTGTATGAGCCCCGAGCGGGGTCGCGAGGCGAACGCCCTGGGCTTGCCAGGGACAAGAGCGACCGCTCCTCCCATCGATTGGCGTGCGGTCTACGGCACCGCCCGTGGATTCAACCGCCGGTCGGCGGCGGACATCCGGTGACGGGATCGCACTGGCCGGAGGTACGGGCAAGAATCCCGCACAGGCACACGTTGCCGCCACACGAACACCCCTGGCAGGCGTTGTTCTGACGCTCGCAATTGGCGGGTACGCAGCGAGGACAGCTGGAGACGGGATCACAGGCGCCGTTCGCGCAAACAACGACCGAGCAGGCGCAAAACTCTCGACCGGCACAAGAGCAGCGCCGGCACGCGTTGTTTCCGGCCTCGCACCGGGCCAGAACACACAGATCGCTGCCATGACTGACTCACGATTCAACCACAACGATTCGCAGAAAAGAAAAGGAAGCGAAATCCCCGTTTCGACGATCGCCCTTCACCGCCCCAGCCGCAATAGCCTCGTGCCGGCTTCCCGGTCGCGCCGCGAGACCGATGGCATCGCGTCGGCGCGGTGCCCGGAGGAGGCTGTCGCTCCTCCGGGTATCATCGGCTTTCGGTGTCCTGCCTGTTCTGGCGGCACGCATACAAGGCAACAGGGTGCCCAATGCCCCGATGACGATTCCGGGTCTCGCATTCAGTGACCGGCTGCCACCAGCACACCCCGGGCAACCATCATCGATCCTGCTGATCGGTGGCGATGCCGGACTGGCGAATTCGCTTCGACGAGCCGGGTATATGGTCTCCTGCCATGCGCTCGATATGGGCCCGATGGCGCAGCGCCCCGGTGTACCGTTCACCGCGCCGGTCGTCGCCTGGCCGTTTCCGGACCAGACGTTTGCCGCGGTGGTGCTGCTCGATGAATTGGCGCTGGTGGTGCAGGAAGAGGAGGCGCTCGCGGAAGCGGCCCGCGTCCTGCTGCCGGGTGGCATCCTGCTCCTGCGGGTGCCGGCAAGTGGGCGACTGGCCTGGCTCGATGGCTACAACGCCTATCGCTACCTGCGAGACATCAGCCACCGCGGGCAACCGCTGGCGGAAACGCGCGGCGTCGGTTGGCGCCGGCACTATCGGCGCGCGGATATCCGCGATCTGCTGCGGCCGCATTTCCGGATGCGGCGCCTGCGCGGATTCGGATTGGGTCTGTCCGATGCCAGCCGCCTCGGCCTCAACCTCTTCTGGCGATGGTTGTTGCGTTCCCCACGCGGGGACGCGGCGATCGAGCGGATACCACGACGCCTCGCCCGCATTGAAGGGAACGTTTCGGTCTTTGGCCGGGGCTACTGGCTGGTCGCCGTGGCCGAGAAGCAGTCGGACTGGAGGGTTCATCCCTGATTGTGTGCGGTGGAACCCGCGTTCTGGACCTTCCGCCATGCGGCAGGGTGCGCGAGCGGCGCAAGCGCCACGCCCTACGCCGCGCCTTCTGTAGGGTGCGACGCTTGTGTCGCCCACTCCCCCTTCAGGATTTCCAAACTCCGGCAAGCGTCCCATACAGAATCCTGTTGCAGCCACTCAGCGCGGTTTGACGCCGTTACCCAACGAACGGGCCAGATCTCGGGCCAGCACAAGAGCGTCGGTTACGGCATGTTCGTAATCGAGGTCGCGGCCCTCGTTCCAATGCCGGATAAACGCATCCTCGCCAAGGGCCTCGCGCGAGAAAGCCTCTCCCTCGTCGGAGCGGGCCTGTTCGCTGGGAGGGATCGGCGCGCCGAGTTCTTCCCGCAGCCGCGCTGTTGCCCCCAGGAGCCGCGCCGCTTCCGCGGCGCGGCCAGCGCGGCCGGCGGTACTGGCGATGCTCTCCAGGCTGAACGCCACGCTCAATCGGTCATCCAGATCGCGCCGCAGTTCCAGCGCTTCGGCATCGAGCGCCGCCGCCCGCGCGATCTCACCGTTGCCGGCGGTGATCGCGGCCAGGTTGCCGAGGGAATCGGCGATGCCCGAGGGATTCCCCAGGTCGCGGTCGATGGCGAGCGTCTCCTCCAGATAGGCAATAGCGCGGGGAATATCGCCGGTATCGACCATCAACATCGCCAGGTTGTTGAGACTGACCGCCAGCCCCTGCCGATTCCCCTCGCGCCGTTTGATCGCCGCGCTCTCTTCGAGCAGGGCGACCGCGCGCTGAAGATCGCCGGTGTTCCAGACGGCGGTGGCGAGATTGTTGAGGGCGTTGGCGACGCGGCGCGGTTCGCTGTGCGCCCGGGCCAGCGCCACCGCCTCGTCCTGCAACGCGACCGCTTGCGCGAATGCTCCCTGCAACTCGCGGACGATCCCGAGATTGGTGTACGCCCCAACCAGTGCATCGGGATCGTCGATGGTTCGCCAGAGTTCGAGACTCGCCTCCAGGGCAGTGGCGGCGGCGGGAAGATTCCCCTGCATCCGGGAGAGAGCGCCCAGGCCATCCAGCACTACCGCCCGCAGGCGGGGTGGCGCCTCCGGGGCAGCGGTCAGCGCCCGCTCGAACCAGGCGCGGCCCTCGGTGAAGTGCCCGCGCACCTCCCAGAGTTGCCACATCAGGCGGGTAAGCCGCAATCCGGTGTCGTTGGGATCGTTATCGATGGCGATGCCGAGCGCGGTGCGCAGGTTGTCGTGCTCGCGCTCGAGCTGGGCAAGCCACGCCGCCGCTTCCGGCGTCAGATCGTGGCGCTCCGCTTCCTCGGCCAGTGCCAGTGCCCACGCCACCAGCAGCCGGCCCAGCGCCGGCTGCTCGCCAGACGCGGCTAGCTGTTCCAGGGCGAAGGCACGCACCGTCTCCAGCATGGCATAGCGCGTCTCTCCGTCGGCCTGTTCCTCCAGGCGGAGGAGACTCTGCTCGGCAAGGATGGCAAGCGCATCGAAGGGATCGACCCAGGGGGCAGGAGCGTCATTGAGCACCGCTTCCGCGGCCTCGAAGGTGAACCCGCCGCTGAAGATGCCGAGGCGGCGGAAGGCCGCCTGTTGCTCAAAGGTCAGCAGGTCGTGACTCCAGGCGATCGCCGCCCGCAGCGTCTGCTGGCGATCGGGCCGGCTCCCGGTGCGCTGCTCCAACAGACCGAGCGCGTCGCTGAGGCGGCGCAGGATCTGCTCCGCGGTGAGTCCGCGCACGCGGGCCGCCGCGAGTTCGATCGCGAGCGGCAGACCATCCAGCCGGTCGCAGATGGCGGCGACCGCGGCGGCATTCGCCGTCGTCAACCGCCAGGCATGACGCGCCGCCTTCGCCCGTTCGCTGAAGAGGGCGACGGAGGGGATCGCCGCCAGCCCCGCCAGATCGTCCTCGCTCTCGAACCGGCTCTCCGGATCGGGGGTTGGCAGCGGCGAGACCGGCCACTCCCGCTCGGCGCGGATGCGCAGCGGCGCGCGCGAGGTCGCCAGCATGCGCAGGGTCAGGATGCGGGCGACCATCGCGGCGGCGACCTCGAAGGGGCGCAGTTGCTCCAGGTTGTCGAGGACGAGGAGGAGTTGCTTGTCACCGAGAAACGCGAGGAGGTTTTCTTCCAGGGTCAGACCGCCTCCCTCGCGCACGCCGAGCGCGGCCGCAATCTCCGGCAGCAGCAACTCCGCGTCCTGCAGACCGGCCAGGGTCACGAGGAAGGCGCCGTCCGGGAAGGCCGCCAGTGCCTGCCGGGCGGCGGCCAGGGCGAGACTGGTCTTGCCGACGCCGCCAGGACCGGTGAGGGTGACGAGTCTCGTTTCTTCCCGGTCGAGGAGTTCGCGCAGCGCGGCGATCTCCGCCTCGCGCCCGATCAGCCGCGGCAGGTGCGCCGGGAGATTGGTCGGGTGGGTTTCCAGACTCTTCAGCGGCGGGAAGGTGTCCGGCAAGCCGTCGATGACGAGTTGCCAGACCTCCTCGCTCTCCGTCAGATCGCGCAACCGGTGCTGACCGAGCGAGCGCAGCGCGACCCCCGCCGGAAGACGATCGGCCACGGCATCGCGCACGATCGCGGTGAGCAGGACCTGCCCGCCGTACCCGGTGGAGAGGAGGCGCGCCAGACGATTGAGACTGGGAGCCAGGTAATCGCCATCGCGTCCGGGCCGCGCCGCGCCCTGGTGAAGCGCCATGCGCACCCGGATGATCCCGGTCTCCGGCCATGCCTCCGCTGCCAGGGCACGTTGCGCATCGACCGCCGCCGCGACCGCCGCCGCGGGATCGGCAAACGCCGCTTGATAGGCATCGCCGATCGTCTTGAAATGGTGACCGTCATGGCGGCGAATCGCCTCGCCGAGGATTGCATTGTGGCGGGCGATCGTTCGCCACATCGCTGTCGCGTCGCGCTCCCAGAGCCGGGTCGACCCTTCGATATCGGTGAAGAGAAAGGTGACTGTCCCGGACGGGAGCGGAGGGGACTGCACGCGCATGTCCCCAGTCTACCCGGCACTGGTGGTGACGTTACGACGCGGCGGCCTGGTTCTGATCCTGATTCTGGTTCTGCTTCTGCTTCTTGTTCTTGTTGTTTTTCTTGTTCTGACCGTTGTTTCCCTGACCGCCATTGTTGCCCTGACCGTCGGAGGTGTCGCTGGCGGATTGGTCCGTGACCGGCTCGTCGATCACCACCTCCGGCGTTACCGCTGGCTCCGGTGTCGCCGGTGCTTCCGCCTGGACCGGCGCCGCGGCTGCGGCGCTTTCGACGAGGGTGCGCAGCCCGTCGCCCCAATCGTTGCCGGTCTCGTTGGTCAGCGCGGTCAACCAGAGGAGGATGTGGCTGGCGCCCTGCGCCAGGTTCGCGCTGGCGGCGGGCAATTGGGAGAGATCACCCCCGGTGGCCAGCCGCGCCGCCTCGGCGGCGCTCCGGTAGGCGGCGGAGGCGAGACGCAACTCCTCGACCGAATCGGTCAACTCCGCCGGCGGTTCCATCGCGCCGATGATCCCCGCCACCGCGCCAATCACCCCCGCTTCCGCGTTGGCGTTCCCCTGCCAGAGGGTATCGCCCGCGTTCGGCTGGGCCAGGAGCGGCTGGAGGCGATCGACCGCCTGCGCCTGCAAGGTCGCCAGCGCCAGCACCTGACCGAGATAGAAACTGACCGGATCAGCGGCGCTCGGCTGGGCGAGCGCCAACGTGGTGGTCGCGCCGGTGACAAACCCGGCCGGGAGACCGGCCAGAACGAGCCGCCGGGAGAGCGTCCCGCGGCGATGCGTGTTCATGCGTTCCTCCCGGTAGGTGAATCTGGTTGGGGGCCATTTCTCGAAGTGTTCAAAATTTGGGACATTCCGAGGAACGAGGAATCTCGTCGTTCGGCACGGCTGGTAGCAACGCCGAGGTCCCTCCTTTGTCGGGACGACACACGTGGCTCGTGTCTGTATGACATGACGTCTGCACGTGACAGTAAGTGCAGACCATCGCTTGTCCGACCTGGTGATTTCACGGCTGCAGTATGGTTCATTGGCCGGGTTCGCGCCGCGACTGGAGCCGCCGCCATCGACCACCAGAAGCCACGATCACCAGCCAACGCGCCGTCGCTCACGGTGACGGCCGCCGGGCCGGACGATCTTCCAGCGATCCAGGCGATCCTGCATGGCGCCCAGGCATGGCTGGCATCACGCGGCATCCCACAGTGGCCGCGCCCTTTCCCGGGAGAGTGGATCGCGGCCCGCCATGCGGCGGGTGAATTCCTCGTTGCGCGGCATGAAGGAGAGATTGTCGCCGTGGTCCGTGTACTGCAGCGCGATCCCCAATTGTGGACCGATCCGGCGCAGGACGACGCTCTCTACGTCCACTCCCTGGCGGTAGCGCGGAAATGCGCCGGCCAGGGCATTGGGGCAGCGCTGCTGGCGTGGATCGGCGAGCAGGCGAAGCGCGAAGGCCGCTCCCGGCTGCGTCTCGATTGCGTCGCCACTAATCCCGCGCTCTGGGCGTATTACGAGCGCCTTGGGTTCGTATCGCGCGGCGAGATCGCAGCCGGCGGCGAGCGAATGATGCTCTTCGAGAAGCCACTCACACCTTGACATGTTACACTCGTCCGCGGACGTGAACGATCGGCCCCGGCCTGCGCCGACCGAGCAGCACGCCTGGTGCAACACCCCCATCCTCCGCTCCAGCGGGTGATGCCAACAGTTGTGCGAGCTATGAGGAACGATTGGCATGGACGCTGGCGAGTTCGATCAACTAACGAAATCCCTTTCGCGGCTCAGTCCACGCCGTGTCGCCATGCGTCAATTCGCGGCGTTGGCGGCAATCGTCACCGGTCTTGCACTCGCCGACGAGGACGAGGCGACGGCCGGTCTGCATCACCGGCGCCGGGTGCGCAACCGCCACGATCATGACAATCGCAAGGGGAAACGCAAGGATCACGCCAGGAACAACCGCGCGCCCGGTTCTGGATCACCGCTCGATTGCCGTAACCGGCCTGACGGCACACCGTGCGACAACATCGGTGGCCTCTATCAGTTGCGGTGCTGCCAGGGGGTCTGTCCCAAGTATCGCAGTTGCGTTCCTCGCGGTGAAATCGTGCCCGTCAGCTGTTCGCAACAGTCTGATTGCAGTGGACACGCGGGCGCGTGTTGCAGCGGTGAGATCATGTGCGACACCACATTTGAGTCGGCGTGCATGTGTCTTCCGTCGGTCTTTGGCGATCCCTGCGTCAGCGATCACGATTGCAGCGGTCAGTGCCTCTGCGGTCGCTGCCGGTAGCCGTGGTTGACAGTACAACGATCGCCTTCGCATGACTTCTCGCGGGTACGGACGGCATCGTCGCCGCGACCGCGCGAAGGAGTTTCGTCGTTCTCTGTGAGCGAGACGACGACCAGTTCCGAAAGTTGTGCTCGAATTCGACCTCAACATTGTGCGACTCAAGGTGTGTGGTCTCGGGTGGAAGCGACGCTGGCGTCCTGTGGCCACCCGTTCAAGCAAAGCGGGGAGCGATCTCCGCGGCGAACTGGTGCAGCGGGCGCTGATCGTAGGCGAGACGCGGCATGTAGAAGATGACGTAGTCGATCCCGGCGTCGATCACCGGCTGCAACCGCGCCGCGATCTCGTCTGACCCGCCGACCCAGAACGCCTGCGAGAACTCCTCGTGCGACATCGCCAGCGTGGCCCGCACCGGGGCGCTCGCCACCTCGTAGTCGGTATCGCGTTCGAGCAGGAGGAGGTTGATGCTCGTCGACTTGATGATGCTGTCGTAGTCGCGGCCGACCGCATCGCAGTGACGTCGCAGGATTTCCAATTTCTGCCGGATCGTTTCCGGGTTGCCGCCGCCGACGTTGCAGGCGTCGCCATACTGCGCCACCAGTTTCAAGGTCACCTGCTCCCCGCCGCCACCGATCCAGAGGGGTGGATGGGGCTTCTGCACCCCTTTCGGTTCGTTGATCGGGCGATTGATGGTGTAGTAGCGGCCGGAGAATGCGGGATACTCCTCCGTCCACATCTTGTGCAGTATCTCGACCCCCTCGCGGAACATGCGCATCCGCTCCGGGATGTCGGGAAAGCCGTAGCCGTACGCCCGCCACTCCTCCTCGTACCACCCGGCGCCGATGCCGGCGTTGAGCCGGCCGTGACTGGCGACGTCGATGGTGGAGATCATCTTGGCGAGCAGGGCGGGATTGCGGTAGCCGTTGCAGCCGACCATCTGCCCGATGCGCACCCGTTTCGTATCGCGGGCGAGGGTGGCGGTGATCGTCCAGCATTCGAAGGTGGTTTCCAGTTCCGGCCGGGGCACGGTGTGAAAGTGATCGTAGATCCAGATCGCATCCCAGGCCGGATCGGCATCAACCACGTTGGCGACCGCCGTCATCGCCTCGAACTGGGCCACCGGGTCCGCGATCTCGGTCAGATCCAGCCGCCACCCCTGCGGCACGAACACCCCGAATTTCACCGCCATGCATTCCCCTCTCCGACTCAACGAGCGCGTTCACGCAATTCTTGCACCAGGAAGACGAGCACTGCTGATGGACTGCGGCGATGCGTAACGATGAGGCTATCTATCTGGCCAAGGCGCGGGAGAGTTTGCGATCAGCAGAGATCGATTTCGCGGCCCACCGCTACAATAGTTGCGCGAACCGCTGCTACTACGCCTGTTTTCAAGCAGCTATCGCCGCATTGCTGCACCAGGGCATTCAATCGTCTGGTGATCGATGGAAGCACACGTTCGTCCACGCGGCGTTTTCGGGGCGCCTCATCAACCGATTGCAGCTGTATCCCGATGCGCTCCGCAGAACACTCACCGATCTTCAAGTCCTGCGAAATCGCACCGACTACAGCACGGATCCTCTAACCGAGTTCGAAGCGTTTAGCGGCTTGCGCCAATGTCAGGTCTTCGTTGCCGCCATCGAGCAGTCTGTAGGAGATGAACGATGATCATCGAACATGGCGGTCCTGCCGCGTCGAGAATCGACGAAGCTGTCGCCGAGCTCCAGGCATTGATCATCAGTCGCTACCCGGAAGCAACGTTCTCGGTGAGCGAAGGAGATGACCCGGAGGGCGTCTATCTGACAGCCACCGTCGACGTGGACGATATGACCGAGGTTGTCAGCGTGTTCCTGGATCGCCTCGTGGATTTCCAGGTCGACGAAGAGCTACCGATCTTTGTTGTCCCGATCCGCCCGTTGGGGCGGAGCATGGCGATCCTCACGGCGCAATCGTCGTCGCGCAACCTGGCATCGCGATGATCCTCGAAGGCGCGCTGCCCTATGCCCGATTTCGGATAACGTTCGAGAACGGCCGGGTGAGCATACCGCTGTCAAAGGGGAGATCAGCGACTACGCCGGCACGCATCTCCGGCCCCTCGAGCCTTCCACTCTCCCCATCAATCCCGAGCCGCTTGACCGCTTCTTGCTCAATTCGCGGGAGTCACACGACGAGTTCTATCAGGGGGAGATGCATTGATCGTTCCCGTTACAGGTCGTGCCAGGCGGGCAGGTCGAGAAGCAGGTGCTGTTGAGACAGACCAGGCAGTTGCCCGGGCCGCCGCAGACTTCACAACTCCCGGTCGTTGGATTGCAGGTCTGGCATTGCAGGATATTGCACGGAAACGGGAGACAAGTGGAGCCGCAGATCCTGTCGCTCGGACAGCAGGTGTTGCCAAAACAGGCGCCGTTCGGGCAACTCGTTTCATTGCAGACGCACTGCCCGAATTCGCAAATCTGGCCGACGGCGCAGGTCGAGAAGCAGGTGCCGTTATTGCACACCAGACAATTGCCTGGCCCGCCGCACACCTCACAGGTGCCGGTGGACGGATTGCAGGTTTCGCACCGCGAGATATCACATGGCGATGCAAGACAGGTAGGACCGCAGATGTTGGCTGGGGCGCAGCATTGGCTGCCGAGGCAGGTCTGGCCCTCGGGACAGCAGACCCCGCCGCCGCAAACCCGGGAATTCGGGCAGCATTGACCTCCGATGCAGGGCGCCCCGTCGGGACAGCAGACGCCGTTGCACATATTGGCGAATGGGCAACACTGCCCGGAGACGCAGGTTTCCCCAGAGGGACAGCAGACACCATTGCATGCATTGGCGAATGGGCAGCACTGCCCACCGACACAGGTCTGATCGACCGGACAGCAGGAGCCGTTGCACACATTGGGAGGTGGGCAACACTGACCCTGTCCGAGGCACGTCTCCCCATTCTGACAGGTGGAGATGCAACTTCCCTCGCCATCACAGATCTGGCATTGGCTCGCATTGCAGCGTGACGCGCAGCGACCGCCAGTGCACGTCTGGCACTGATTGGAATCGCAGCCAACACACGTTCCCTGATCACACCGCTGGCACTGGTTCGTGTTACAGACGGCACAGACGCCGCCGGACCCGCACGCCTGATTCGTATCGCCCGGCTTGCAGACCGTGCCGTTGCAACAGCCGGCCTGGCAACTGGTCTCGCTGCAGATGCACGTCCCGCTGCCGTTACAGACCGGGGTCTCGCCGTTGCATGCCGAGACACAAGTGTTCGTCTGGGTATCGCAGCGCTCGCAACCATTCTGGTTGCAGTCGGAATTGCGCACACATTGCACGCACGCCCCGCTGCCATTGCAGACCGGAGTGGCGCCCTCGCACTGCACGATGCATTGCCCACCCCGGCAGATTTCACACTGATTCTGATTGCACTGGTTGTTCTGCGCGCAGCCCACGCACTGGCCATTGTTGCAGATTGGCGTGATCCCGCCGCATGTGGCGCAACGAGTGCCACCCGTCCCGCAGAAACTGTTCGTTGGCGGCGAAACACAACCTTGCTGCGGATCGCAGCATCCGTTGCCGCAGGTCTCGGTAGAGCACCGGGAGCAGCTGTCGTTGGTGCAGGACTCTCCGTTCTGACAACAGACCCCGTTGCAGCAGATGCCGCCAGGACACTGGCTCCCCTGGGTACACGGGCGGCAGACGTTGTTGCGACAGATCGGCTTGGTGGGATCGGTGCAGTCGGCTCGCGTACAGCAATCGCCGCTGACGCAGGCGCCGTTGCAGCAGCGCTGCCCGCTCGGGCAGGGATGCTGAGCGTCGCACGTCGCGCAGCAGGCGGTGCCATGGCCACAGTCGCGATTGGGACTGAGACTGACGTTGGCCGGCAGTTTGGTGCGGCAGAGGACGGCGTTGCCGAAATCGACCGATGTGTCGACGATCGCGCCGCTCAGGTCGGCGTCAACCAGACAGGCATCGCGGAAAGAGGCCGAACGAATGTCGACCTGATTGGTGAAGACCGCTCCCTGCAAGCAGGCGTCCGAGAAATTGACCCGGCGCCAGTTCCCGCCAGCCACGATCATCTTCTGACCATCGATCTTGCTGGCGTTCGTCCCCTCGGCGCGCAGATTGGTGAAGGTCTGCCCGGCGAAGGTGCAACTGGCGCGGTCGCTTTGCGCGGCTGGCGGCGCGCACGCTTTGGCGCCGCAGCAATTCGTCGCCACTTCCGCGCTAGCCCCGCGGCCGTGGTGAGCGGATTTCTTGCGGTTCGGTCGCGAATCCTTGCCATCGCGACTGGCGCCGCCGCTATGGTCGGCGGCGCCTCGCTTGCGCGTTTTCCCCTGCTTGCTCTTGCCTTCGCTGTCAGAGCCCGGCGGCAATGCTGCCAGCAGTCCGCCCAGGAGTGCCCCGAGCGCGGTGCGCCGGGAGGTCGATCGCGCGACAGATCGTGCAAACCGGTCGAACGCGGTCGGATCCATGTCGCCTCCCGGAGTCTATCGCTTGTGCCCGACGCGGAGTGATCGAGGCTTCTCAGGAAGCGTATGCTACAACCACTCGCCGATCAATACCCGTATTTGAACAGGTCGGGGCGGATGTGACGCCAGCGGCAGCGTGCAAAGCTAGGAGGAGGCGGCTGGCCACTTGGCAGGCAGACTCGCTATGCCTCGTACGCAATCTGCCCGTCGATGACCGTCATCTCCACCGCCAGCGAGGGGAGGTCCTCCGCGGGAATGGCGCGGGGATCGCCGGAGAGGACGACGAGGTCGGCGAGTTTGCCGGGGGTGATCGTCCCCTTGTCTCGCTCCGCGAAGGAGGCGTAGGCACCGTGTAAGGTGAACATGCGCAGCGCTTCCGCGATGGTAACCCCCTGCTCCGCGGCCATCCGCTGCCCAGTCACGGTGAGACGGGTCACCGCCGAGCGGAGATTGGTCCGCACGTCGCAATCGACCACCGGCACATCGGAGGAGCCGACGGCGACGATGCCGCGGTCGAACCAGGTCCGGTTCGGGTAGGCGAGGGCGATCTGCTCCGGCGTGAAATTCCGCAGGTAGGAATCGCCCAGTTCGTGGATGAAGTTCGGCTGTGGCACCGCGATCATCGCCAGCCGCGCCAGGCGGTCGATGATCTCCGGGGTGCACATCCCGCAGTGCTCGATGCGGAAGCGGTGATCCGCCTTCGGCGCGGCATTGAGCGCCGCTTCGTAGGCATCGAGGATCATGGTGATGGCGCGGTCGCCGATGGCGTGGGCGGCGAGTTGGAACCCGGCGGCGTGGGCGCGGCCGAAGCGCTCGTTCAATTCCTCCTGGCTGTAGATGGTGATGCCGCGGTTGCCGGGGTCGTTGACGTAGTCGACGCTCATCGCCGCGGTGCGGCCGCCGCCGGAGCCGTCCTGGAAGAGTTTGGCGGGACCGATGCGCAACCAGTGGTCCCCCCAGCCGGTGCGCATCCCGAGCGCGGCGAGGGCATCCAGGGTGTCATCGATCAGCATCATGGTGTAGACGCGCACCGGCAACTCGCCGGCAGCCGCCAATTCCTGATAGGCGGCGAACTCGTCCGAGGTGCGGATGGAAGCCTCCCCCACGCTGGTGATGCCGTGGGCGAGGAAGCGCTTCCCCGCCGCACGGAGAGCGTCCTTCATCTGGGCGCGGGTGGTGCGCGGGACGTGATCCTGAACGAGCCGGATCGCCGTCTCGCGCAGCATGCCGGTCGGCTCGCCATGCTCGTCGCGGTCGATCTGGCCCCCCACCGGATCGGGAGTGTCGCGGGTCACCTCGGCTAGCGCCAGCGCCGCGGAATTGGCGACGGCGAGATGGCCACAGGTGCGGGTCAGCAGCGCCGGTCGCCCACCGGTGGCGGCGTCGAGGTCGTGCCGGGTGGGGTGACGGCCCACATCGAGGCGGCTGTCGTCGTAGCCACGGGCCAGCAACCAGTCGCCCCGGCCATTGCCGGGAATCACCGCGGCGGCGCGGAAGGCCTCCTGCAAACCGGCCAGGGTCGGGATCGCCGCCGGGCGGGCATCGATCAGCCCGAGCCCGATGCCGAACGAGATGGGGTGGGTATGGTTGTCGTTGAAGCCGGGGAGGAGGGTCCGCCCTCCCAGGTCGACCACCCGCGTCCCCGACCGGATCTCCTCCCCTACCTCATCGTTCGAGCCAACGCGCACGATGCGATTGCCGAGCACCGCCACCGCTTCCGCGGTCGGCTGCCGCTCGTCGATGGTGAGCACGGTGCCGTTGCGGAAGACAAGCGAGGGGGCGCCGCTGCGCTCAGGGGGTGCCGGCTGCGCCTCAGGGGGAAAAGGGGGAGAAGGCATTGGAGTCACGGATACTGGGCTCTTTCTGAATTCCGGTAGGAGCGAACGGTGTTGCGCGAGAGGATAGCCAAGATCGGCTGGGGTAATCCGTGGCTGGAATTTTCAAGGGACGGCCCCGATCAGCCCCCGCATCCCACCAACACCACTATTCCGTAGGGCGCGACGCTTGCGTCGCCCGCGCTCGCAATCAGGACATTGCCGGTCCCGGACGCCCTACCCCGCCCGGGAAATGGTGTTGATTCCCCGGTGGCTGACGCCCCGCAGCGCGCCCTCCCGTTTGGCGAGACCAGCCGTCTGCCCAGGCAGACGCCGGAGTCGCGGTGAGGGCGGCACCGTCATCGCCCGGTGACGGTGCCTAGGGAATTACTTCACCGTCAGCGTGCCGAACATCCCCGCCGCCTTGTGGCCGGGCAGATTGCAGTAGAACTCGTACGATCCGGCCGGGGCGGTGATCGTCGTCCGCGTCGTCTCGCCCGGCGGCAAGGCGACGTCCACCTTCAGCGCGTCGATGCTGAAGTTGTGCGGAATCTGGGCGACGTTCTTGATCACGAAGGTGACCGCGGTGTTGGCCGGAATGGTGACGGCGTTCGGCTTGAAGTAGAAGTCGCCCGCATCGAGAGAAACCGTCTCTTCCGTTGCCGTCTCCGTGGCGCGCGGCGTTTTCTCCGCCGCGGCGGGTGCAGCCGTGGCGGTTGCCGTCGGGTGCGGCTCCTCCTTCGCCGGCTCGACGCCGCCGAAGTAGTCGGTATGAGCGGTATCGAAGTGCCGGCCCCCAGCGGTTGCGGCGACCTCGCGCACGTCGATCGGCGTTTTGGCGGTGACATCGATCCGCAGGATGTAGCCGTCGGGATCGATGCTGCCCAGGGCCGGCGCCGCCACGTAGAGCGCGCCGTCCGGACCGAACCCCAGCGCGACCGGGTAGTTGACGTGGGTGGCCACTTCCTCCAGCGTGTTGGCTCCTGTCCGCCGCACCACGCGCCCGGTATCAGGGGCGATGTACGGCGCCGCGGCCGTGTTGCCGGTCGCCATCTCCGCCGCATAGAGCGTCCCATCCGGCGCGACGGCGACCGCGGTCACCATCGTCAGCCCCGTCCAGACCTCGGTCACCTTGCCATCCGGCGTGACCTCGACGACGTGGGAACTGCCGTCGCTGTAGGGAGCCGGGGTGAGAAACCCAACGTAGACGCCGCCGTGCGGCGCGGCGGCGGGGCCGGTCGGGAGCGGGTGATTCGTCGACAGATCGGCGATCCGCGCGATCGTGCCGTCGGGGTCGACTTTCAGGATCTGCCCGTTGTTGCTCTCCACGACCCAGAGGGCATCGCCAATGGCGATCATCCCGAACAACTCACCCTCGGCGTTGTAATCGGCGGGTTTGAAGCTGGTGGGATTGGCCGAAATCCAGGCCGCCGTATCGGCGACCAGGGCAAGGGAGCCATCGGAGGCGACCCGGTACACCCCATCGGGCTGGTCACCGTTCTGGCGGTAGGCCATCGCGTTCGCATCTTCGAGCACGTACAACTCGTCACCGAGAAAGGCCACCGCGGCTGGACCGAGCGTACGCTCGCCGGGCACGGTCGTCGAGGGGAAATCGGCGGAGACGGTGACCGGATTGCCATCGGCGATCCGGGCCACGATGCCAGAGTTGCCGGTGGTCGCGTAACCACCAGATTCGGGACCGAGCAGCCCGGCGCCCCCGCTCCCGGCGAGGGCGACATAGAGGTCGCCGCGCTGATCCCAGACGAATCCGCGCGGATTGGTCAACCGCTGCGCGGCGAGTGTCACCGGTCCCGTGGGGCCGGGCGTCGCATCCTCCGCCATGACGCGCGACCCGGTTAGGCCAACGACCGCGGCCAGACCGAGACCGCCACGCACCATCGCGCGGCGTGACAGCGGTGCCGCTTCCGGTTGCCCGGTGCCGCCAAGAGGCGTACGTTCCATCGCTTTTGGCTCTCCTCCTCGCGGCTCCACGCTACCCGGCGCGCGGCGTGACGGTCGCTTCGGACGTGGCAATCTTGGCGTCCTTGGTGACCGTGATGTAGCCCCGCATGCCCGCCTGCTCGTGTCCGGGCTGGTTGCAAAAGAAGTAGTAGGTGCCCGCCGGAGCGTTGATGGTCGCTTCGTCCGACTTGCCCGCGTCATTGGTGATCGAGATATTGAGGTTCTCGAGGCCGGAGTTTTCGTGGTCGGTGACCGAGAAATTGTGCGTGGCCTCGCCGTGGTTGACCAGGACGAAGCGGACCGGCGTATCCGCCGGGATGGTGATCAGATTCGGCTTGAAGTAGATATCGTACTCGCCGATTTCGACGCAGAGGTCTGTCGCCGTGCCGCTGGTTGGCGTCGCGGTCGGGCAAGGCTCCGGGGCCGCCGTCGTGGCCGGCGTCACCGTCTGCGCGCTGGTGAGGAGCGCGCTGCCGACGAGGGCGGAGACACCGAGGATCAGCGATATCGCCATGAGCGCGATCCGCGCCGACCGCCAGCTCCTCGCGCCACGAATCGAATTACCGGATTTCCGCTTCATCTTTCGCCCCTCCGTCCAAGTCTCGATATTCTTTGAGGCAATTCGCTCCCGATGCCAGCGAAGTGACAGCCAGCGCCGCGCCGTCACCACGGCGGCATTGTGGCGCGTTTTCTGAGCGTCCGCAAGTCCGCGCGACAGCCTAGTTTCAACCGGACATGTGATTCACAATGACGATCACGTGTGTGATCGAATGGCCTCATGCGGAACCCTGTTGAAACCGCGCGTTCCGCATGCGGGAGCGAGCCCCTCGCCCTGCGCACAGGGAGAGGGGTTGGGGTGAGGGTAGGCGCGGCAGGAACACCGGGTCACTCCCCCTATCTCACGCTCCCCGCTCGAACACGACCTCGCCGTCGGCGATCGTGTAATCGACCTGGAGAGTGGCGAGGGCGTTGGGAGCGACGGCGAAGAGATCGGTTTCGAAGACGGTGACATCGCCGAGGAGGCCGGGACGGAGCATCCCCTTGCACCCCTCTTCGCGGGAGGCGTAGGCGCCGTTGACGGTGTAGGCGCGCAGGGCGTCCCCCAGCGGCACCGCTTCCTCCAGGTTGCAGGGACGGCCCAGGATATCGCGCCGGGTGACCATCGTCTGCAATCCGGCGAGGGCATTGACCGGGACCACCGGGGCATCGGACGAGGCGGCGGCGATGATGCCGAAGCGGGCAAAGGAGCGCATCCCGTAGGCCTGGCCGATGCGCCATTCGCCGAGGTTGTGCACGTAGGTATCGCGGAAGTGACGGAGGAACGACGTCCCCGGAATCGGGATCACGCCGAGATCGCGGATACGGCCGAGGATGCGGTCATCGACGATCGAGCAGTGCTCGACGCGATGGCGCGGATCGGGGCGGGGATTGGCCGCCTGCGCTTCCTCGTAGGCGTCGAGCACGAGGTCGATCGCGGCGTCGCCGATAGCGTGAATCCCGACCTGGAACCCGGCGTCGTGCGCGCGCCGCACCTTCGCCTTCAATTCATCCAGCGGCATCATCCAGAGTCCGACGTTGTCCGGTTGCCCCTCGTAGGGGCGGTGCATGCGCGCTGTGCGGCCGCCGATGGAGCCATCGCTGAAGAGTTTGGCCGGCCCGATCCGCAGCCGCTCGTCGCCGAACCCGCTCTGGATGCCGAGCGAGGCGAGCGCATCGAGGGTTTCGTCGATCATCATCATCAGGTAGGCGCGGAAGGGGAGGCGCTCCTGCTCGCGCAGGCGCTGATAGGCGCGCAATTCGCGCGGGTCGCGGATACCAGCCTCGACGGCGCTGGTCACCCCCTGGCGGAGGAACTCGCGCCCCCCCTCGACCAGCGCGGCCATCATCTCCGCTTCGTCCGGTTCGGGAATCACGGCGCGGACGACCGTCAAGGCTCCCTCGCGCAGGACGCCGGTTGGCTCGCCATGTTCGTCCCGGTCGAAGAGACCGTCGGCGGGATCGGGCGTGTCGCGGGTCACCCCGGCCAGACGCAGCGCGGCCGAATTGGCGGCGCCGATGTGGTGGCACATGCGGATGAGGACCACCGGATGATCGGGCGCGATGGCATCGAGATCGGCGCGGGTCGGATGGCGATTCTCGGCGAGGCGGGCGTCATCGTAGCCGCGCCCGACGATCCACTCCCCCGCGGGCCGGGTGCGCACCGCCTCGCGGACGAGGCTTCGCAAATCGTCGATCGTGGCGTGCCGCTCCGGGGAGAGATCGAGATCGCGCAGGGCGAAGCCGACCGACATCGGGTGAGCGTGGGCATCGTTGAGCCCCGGCGCGGCGGTGCGCCCGGCGAGATCGAGCACCGGCGATCCGGGAGCGGCAGCTGCCTTCGCCCCGGCATCATCACCGGCAAACACCACGCGCCCCTGGCGAATGGCGACGGCGGAAACCGCCGGGTGGGCCGGGTCCATGGTGCGGACGCGGCCGTTGACGAGCAGCAAATCCCCCATCGCGCGCAGTTCCTCCTTCACGGCGAGTGCTCCAGCGCGAGGAGTATAGGAAGCGGCCGAGCGATCGATGCTGGATGATGCGCGGGCATCCAGCCTGGCGCCGGCGAGTAGCGGGCTGGGAGCATCGGCGGACCAGGGCATTGGTGCGCTATGTCGTTTCTTCTATCCTACTGGGTGAGCGCAGCGTGGAGAGGCATGCGTGGTGGCACGGATCGGCATTTCGGATCTGGAGCTGACCGGGCGTGCGATCGAGAAGGCAGCCACGCGCTCGATTACCGAGGCGCAGATCCGGGCCGTCCCCGCCAACGACCACCTCGTGGTTCGCAATCGCTCCGGCCGCACGGCCACCCATCTGCTGATCGGGCGCGACGCCCCAGTGCGCCTGCTGACTTCATGCAGGGGAGGGTGTCCGGCGAGAACCCGCCGTACGTTTTCGGTGGCGACGGCCGTCCCCGTAGCATCGCCCTCGCCTCCCGAACCCCGGTCTTATCCGCAATTCAAACCAGCGATTGGTATCACCAACACGCGAAACCGACTTCCTTGTTACGCTGCGCCACCAGGAAGGCGAGCGGCTACCGACTTGGCTGGAGGCGGCCGAGACGAGCGGGATCAGCGAGTTGGCGCGGTTCGCCCGCACCCTGCGGGAGGATTTGGCGGCGGTGCAGGCCGCGCTGACGCTCCGCTACAGCTACGGGTAGACGGAAGGGCAGGTCAATCGCCTGAAGCCGATCGAGAGGCAAGGCTACGGGCGGGCCAGATTCAATCTCCTGCAAGCGAGTGCTTCGGGCGGCCTGACGGGCGACGGGACGATGCGGGCGTGGGTGATGGGCTCGAGGGAATCGGGAGCCAGGAGCTACTTGAACGCCCCCACGCCGAAGGCGACGGACAGCGAACGCCGGATCAGGAGAAGACCAATCAGCGGCGGGAGCAGAAAGACCGTCGACCCGGCGAAAATTTGCCCGTAGAGAGGTCCCTGGGGCAGATCGAAGCGTGTAAGCAACGGGAGGAAGGTCAGGGCCTGCTGGTCAGTGAGAATCAGCGCGAACAGGAACTCGTTCCAGCAGAACAGGAACACCAGGACACCGGTGACCAGAATGCCTGGCGCCGCAATTGGGACATGCATACGCCACAGCATGCCCCAGTCTCCCGCACCATCGAGCGCGGCGGCCTCATCGATCTCGAACGGAATCGTCAGGAAAAAGCCACGGATCATCCAGATGGCGAATGGCAGCGAGAACGTCAAATAGACGATAACCAGTCCAGGGATGGTGTCAAGCAAGTGGAGATCGAGAAACAGCAGATAGAACGGAATGATCAGAACGATCCCTGGAATCATGCGCACGCCGAGTGCCGTGAGAGCCAGACCATCATATCGAGTCCGAAATCGTGTCATTCCGAAAGCCGCCATGATACCGAGGATCGTTGCCAAGACAGTCGTGGCAACTGCCGCGGTAGCCGAATGGCCGAGGCTCTCCCAGAACAGCGGCTGCGCGAAGACATCACGATAGTTGTCGATCGTCCAGGTCTCGGGGAGGACGCTTGCACCGACCCGTTCGACTGGCGTGAATGAGATCACGGTTGCCCAAACTGGAGGAAACAGCGCGATGACACAGAACGTCATCGCGGCAGCGGAGAGAAGCCAAGGGGTTAGGTGGTTACGCCCGGCCATCATTGCTCCTCAGTAGGCGAAGCAGCAACACGGTGGCGCCCATGATGACGGCAAACACCAGCAAGGCGATCGTGGCGCCCATCCCCATGCTGTACGCCTGAAACGCCGTGCGGTAGGCAAAATAGTTAAGAATCTCGGTACTCGTTCCGGGCCCACCTTGGGTGATGACCAGAACGAGATCGAGGTACTTGATCGAATCGATGAACCTGATCAGCACCGCGACCAGGAGAACCGGCTGCAGGAGCGGCAACTCGATGTCTCGGAAGACGCGCCAGGGCGTCGCACCATCAACCCTGGCGGCTTCCGCGATGTCTCCGTGCAATGCGAGCAGTCCTGACAAGATGATCGAGAACATGAATGGGGTCCACTGCCAGACATCGGCGAGCACCAGACTATACACCGCGAGCGCGGGATCGTTGACCCACAGCACTGGGCCAAGATCAACGATCTCCAGCAACTGGTTGAAGACTCCGAACTGCGGGCTGAAGAATGATCGAAAGTAGAATCCCCAGAGGAGAGGCGCCACGAGAACCGGGGCGAGCACGAGGATGCGCAGGACCGGAAATCCTCTCAATCCGCGCGTGAGGCCTGCGCGGAACACGAGCGCCAATGCCAGCCCGAGCACTAGTTCGATTGCGACCGACAGACCGGTGTAGACCGCGGTGACCCGGAACACGGTCAGCAACGCGGGATCCTGGAACAAGTCCGCGTAGTTTTCCAGACCGACCCATCGCTGGACGTTGGAAACGAGATTCCAGCGGTGGAAGCTGATCCAGATCGAATGAGCTATGGGATAGGCGACCGTGACGAGCAGACAGAGCAACGCGGGAGTAATGAACGCGAGCGCTCCCCGCTCGGTCCTCCAGACACGGCGACTCTCGCGGGCTTCCACCGAGGGAGAGGAGAGTGACCGCGCCTGAGATACCATGATTCACACCTGTTGGCCTGGAGGGCCACCTTGTGAGGAATACCCTCCAGGCCATGTGTTCTGATGGATGGTCCTAGTCGAAGTAGCCTGCGTCAGTCAACACTTGCTCAACATCCGACTGAGCTTGAGCGAGAGCCTCCGCGGGCGTCACTTCTCCGGCAAACGCCCGGCCAAGCTGGGTGCCAATTGCTCCGTCGACCTGACCCCACTCCGGGATCTGCGGCCGCACTTTCGCAACCTTGAGGTTCTCTCCGAGCGCAGGGAACCACGGTTTGGCATCCGCATTCGCTTCCCATGCCGAGTTGCGGCATGGCTGCCCACCACTCTGGACGATCTTCTCTTTCTGCACCTCTTCGGAGTTCATCCACGCCACATACTGTGCCGCGGCTTCCTTGTTCTCCGAGTAGTTCGAGACGACCAGCCCGAGGCCACCCATCACCGGCGCGCGTGTTGCAGACCCCATGGGTCCAACTCGGCTTGCCAGTTGCCCACTCGTCGCCTCGTCCGCGGTGGTAATCGCATCCGGTATCCAGGCCACCGGATCGAGCGTTCCGAGGCCGGTGGCCATCGCCTTTACCTCGTCGCTCTCGGTATAGGCCGCGCCGCCGGGCGGCATCGTCTCCACGAGTTGCAGCAGGAACTCCAGCGCCGCCACCCCAGTCTCGTCGCCGAACACCGGCTTCATTCCTTCATCGAAGAGGGCTCCCCCGTTTGCCCAGAAGATGGGGAGCCAGACCGACGTGGCTTTCACCAGCCGCTCGGTACCGGCCACAAAACCGTACCGCTCCTTCGCCGGATCGACTACCCCTTGCGCAGCGGCGAGCAAATCGTCCCAGGTATCTGGAGCCTCGAACCCCGCATCCTGCAGATGCGCTTCGTTGTAAATGAAGTTCTGGCAGTTGCCGATCGTGGCCATGCCGACGGTCTGACCGTCGTAGGAATACATCTCCTTGAAGCTGTCCGGCACGTCAGCGAAAAAACTCTCCAGCTGATCGGCGGGTATGAGTCCCTGGTCGAGAGCGGCAAGGTGACCAGCCTGGGCATACCCCTTGACGAAAATGTAGTCAACCTGGATGACATCATACTCACCGCTCTTTGCGGCAAAAGCGGCGACCTGCTTCTGGATCGCTTCGTTGTACCCCATCGTCACATTGTTGACCGCAATTCCGGTCATCGTCGTAAACTCGGGCGAGAGCTTGAGGAAAGGCTCGCCAAAAATGCCCTCGCCCAATGTAAGGACATTGATGGTGGTCTCGCTCTGGGTGCGCACCGCGGCGGCGGCGGGGCGGCTCTGCAACGGCACGCTCGCTCCCACGGCAACTCCGGCCGCGGCCGCGGCCCGCACCAGAAAATCGCGCCGGCTCCAGACAGCCCCGGGGATCAGGAAGTCATTCTTCACGGGTGATCCTCCTTGTTCAGCACTTCGCTTCAACGCCACGCGTTCGACTCGAGCTGTTTGGCTTGACTGGCGGCACTCCCTCCTCGCTACTGCGAATCGATGGGTCTCCGTCTGAACCGATCGGGCGAGCCGGTCAGAGGATGCCGAGAACCTGGCGGGGGCAAACAGTGATCATGTGGCGCAGATGGGTCTCGGGAACCCCGATATCTTCGAGTGCATTGACGAACATCTGAAGCGCGTCGGGCGGCCACGGATTGAACGGCTGTCCGGAATCTGTTGAGATGACCACCCGGTCGTACCCAACCGCGTCAATCAGGTCCTTCGCTTCCTGCAACGTCATCCAGTGCTGCTGATGAATGGCCATTGGAAACGAGATCACCGCTGATAGCTCGATCACCGCCCCGAGATCCGCGACCTCGGTGAACAGTTTCAGCGGTCCGCGTGGCAGAAAGTAGGCGTGGGTCAACACTGAACGGGCGCCGATTTCGGTGCAACGGCGGACGACGGCGCGAATTTCGTCGGCACCCAGATGGCTGGTCATGAGGACCGCATTCGCGTCGGCAACCATGCGGATGATCTGTTCAGTTTCGGGCGTCAGTTGCCCGCTGTCGTCAAGGACCGTAATGCCCTCGATATCGGTGGCTCCCTCGCTAAGCGTCATCGAGGAAATGCCGTAGGTTCCCGCGCCGAACTCGGCGATGTGATTCCTGGCGTGCATCGTCGGCATCCAGACGATCTTCGCGCCCGAATCCAGGGCGCCCTTTACCGCAATCGGGTTGATGCCTCCCACGAACCCATTGAGGGTAATCCCTCCGAAGACCTGGATACCTTCGACCATGCGCTCGGCGAAATAGGCCCGCGTCACGGTGGACTCGTGATGGCACTTGTAGGCCACTCCGGCCATGCCGGCATCCTTGGCGCGTTGGGCGATCTCCGCGGCGTCTCCGATGCGGCGGAACAACTCCGGGCCGGCATGGATATGAATGTCGATCGCGTCCTGCAGACTGACTGCCACGGGTGATCTCCTCTTTCGTGTCTTTACGCGCTCCGGCTACCAGACAGGGTGAGTCCGCCATCGAGCAGAATCGGCGTCCCGGTCATGAATGCGCACGCATCGGAACAGAGGAAGGCGATCTGCTCGGCCACCTCGGCCGCCGTCCCCATCCGCCCCAGCGGGGCGGCGAGTTCCGCTCCACGGCGCGCGGTCTCGTAATCACCACTGGCCCGCATCCAGGCTCGGTTGAGCTCGGTATCGATGATGCCGGGGCAGACACAGTTGACGCGAATACCGGATGACGCGTGGTCAGCGGCCATACATTTGGTCAGAATCAGCACAGCCCCCTTCGATGCTCCATACACCGCGAGGTTCTGATTGCCGACGAACGAGGCACCCGAAGCCAGATTGACGATGCTGCCGCGCCCCTGGCGCTCCATGACTGGAATCGTGAATTTGCTACACAGGTACGTCCCTTTGACATTGATGTCCATGACCCGGTCCCAAACATCCTCGGGCGTACTTGGGACAGTGAATTGCGCCAAGACTCCGGCGCCGTTGACCAAGATGTCGATCCCGCCCCACGATTCGACCGCAGTCTCGACCATGGCGGCGCACGAGGCCGCGTTCGTCACATCGACGTTACACGAGCGGGCGTCGCCTCCGGTGCTCCGGATTGCTGCCGCCACAGCCTCCGCCCCGTCCGCGTTGATGTCAGCCAGAAGAACGCGTGCGCCGCGCTCGGCCAGCAGCCGCGACGTCGCCTCTCCGATGCCCTGTGCCGCACCTGTGACGACCGCACGATCGCCGTTGAACATCGACTCACCTTTCTTGGGTCTGCGATGTGGAGAGCTTCGTGAGGTGTCCGAGTGAGAGGCATTGCTGCCCACCAGGACATCGCGACCTCAACCCAACGCGACCCATAGTTGCCTATTGTGAAACGCTGTTGCGCATTGTAGCGTTATCAACTGCAGATGGCAATACTCGTCCGCGTCGTAGACTTCGCTCGTCCGTCAGACGCCTTGTCCCGGTTTGAGGAGGATGTTGTTGGCCACGGAGTCCAGATTGACCCAATCCGTCTCTCGCGCTCTGCAACTACTCGCGCTGTTCGGCCCTCGCAATACACAATGGACGGTGACCGATCTTGCGCGCGAGTCAGGATTGCACAAGAGTGTGGTGACGCGCCTGATGGCGACGATGGCCGCCTCTGGGTTCGTGGTTCAGGACTCGGTCTCCAAGTCTTATGGGGTCGGCCCCAGAGCCTTCACGGTCGGCACTGCTTACCGTCCATACACGCTGCTCAACCGCGTGGCCCGGCCGATCATGCAGGACATTACCTCCCGTTGCGGGTATGCCACGTCTCTCGGCGTGCCGGCTGGTGACAAGTACGTCTATCTGATGGCCACCGAGAGTGATCGCGCCGTTCGCGTGGCCCGCGAAATGGGTGAACTCCTCGATTACCATGCCAACGCCACTGGACGGGTGTTGCTCGCCGATCTGCCAGATGACGAAATCCGGGCCCTCATTGGCCCAGATCCGCTCCCTAAAGTGACGCCGTACACGGTGGATTCGTACGACCAATTGATGTTGGAGATTCGGTCAATCCGCGAACGTGGAATCTCCTTCAACCGGGAAGAAGCGGCGCTTGGCGCCGGTGGCGTAGCCTGTCCGATCCGGAACGATGAGGGCCGCTGTGTGGCGGGACTCTCCGTTGTCTATCCGATCCACGTCGTCTCTGACGAGGAAATCGGGCGAATCGCGGACTCGGTGCGTGACGGCGCGGTGCGCATATCCGAACGTATCGGGTCATTTTCCGGGTTGGTTCTGGTCCCGTCCCTTGCCACGCGCGGAAGCTGATGTGGTCGATCGTGCGACTGCAGTTGGGTTATGCGGAATGCGGGTGTAGATTTGGGGGATTAGACGATTGAGCATTCCCCCGCACCTTCCCGTGGACGAACTGGATCGGCGGTACCGGCGGGCGAAGGACCCGGTGGCGCGCAGCCAGTGGCAGATCGTGTGGCTGCTGGCGCGGGGCGACCCCACCGCGGCGGTAGCGGCCAGCACCGGATATTCGGCGACCTGGATCCGGGAGGTGGCGCGGCGCTACCGCGAGGAGGGGCCGGGCGGGATCGGCGACCGCCGCCACGCCAACCCGGGGGCGCCGCCGCTGCTGGATGCGACGCAGCAGGAGGAGCTACGGGCCGCGCTGGGGGGCCCGGCGCCGGACGGCGGGCTGTGGAGTGGCCGCGGCGGGCGGCGTGGATCGCGGCCGCCATTGGCCGACCGGTCGACCTGGCCCGGGGTGGAAGCGGCGCCGCCTCGGCTTCACCCCGCAGCGCCCCGCCCCCGCGAGACCCGCGCCGACCCCGAAGCGCAGGAGGGGTTCAAAAAGGGGGGCTCGCCGCGGCCCTCGCCGCCGTAGCGGCGGCCCATCCGCGGGCCGAGGTCGCGCGGTGGGCGGAGGACGAGCACCGGCTGGGGCTGTTCCCGGTCATCCGCCGCGTCTGGGCACCGAAAGGCCACCGCCCACCGCCCGCGTCGAGCGCCACGACGAGTGGGTTTACGTCTACGGCTTCGTCCGCCCGGCCACCGGCCAGAGTTGGGGGTGCCTGCTGCCCACCGTCAACGCCGCGGCGATGGGCCTCGCCTTGGCGACTTTCGCCCGCGACGAGGGGATCGACGCGACCCACCGCGCGGTGCTGGTCGTGGACCGCGCGGGCTGGCACGTCGCCCACGACCTCGTGATCCCCGACGGCATCGACCTGGTCTTCTTGCCCTCGTCCTCGCCGGCTCGCAGCCGGCCGAGCGGCGGTGACCCTGGTCGACGAGCTGGTCGCCAACCGCGCGTTCGCCACCATGGACGCCCTCGAACCCGTGCTCGTCGACCGCTGCCGCGCCCTGGAGGCCGACCCGGCGCCTCCACGCCCACTACCACTGGTGGCCCGCCGAACCCTGCCCGGCGATCACCCAGTGACGATCCGCATTCCGTATGAGAGCCCTCCGGAAAAACCAGCGCGCGGCCTATTTGGCCTTCAACACCGCAGTGGCCGAGATCCGCATCGGACTGCCCGAGAGCGAAACTCCCCCGTTTGGGATTCCGCTCACGCTCTTGCTCGAAGGCGATGAGGCTAGTGCAGAAACTGCGAACGCGATAACGCTCGTGGAAGCCAATCTTCGCGAGGCGCTGGACCCTGCAAGGGCCTCTTTGGTTGGGGTTCTTCCATCAACCAAATCCCGAATGTCGGTCGAAACCTACTTTCGCACGGCACTTGTCGAACTCGACTACCTCACCTACGACGGCGAAGAAAGCCTCGGTGCAGAACCGGTCCAAAATCCATGAGGCATCCATGTGGCCAGCCGGTTTCGAACTCGGCAACAGATTGAGGCTGCTGGCCGTCGGAAACCGGCATCGATATACCGATGCAGAGTATGTTTGGCAGCCGAGCGCGACCAGACCCCTGATATGAGAACGAAACCCAGTCTATGGCCGGAACTCGGTCCCCGCGTGTTGGGAGCGGCCGCCGATATCAGGAAAATCCATGCCGTTGATGGCATACGCGCCGGTAAACGGCACGGCCTGGCGGTCCCAGTTGCCCTCGTCGTCGCTCGTCCAGAGGGTGAAATGGAGATGGGCCACGCCCGCCCACCCTGGTCCGCCCGGTCCGGAAATTTCGCCCAGGTACTGCCCCTGCCGCACCGGCGTGCCGGCTTCCAGGCCGTTCATGAAATCGACGTGGAACATCGCCACCGCGTGGCCGTTGCCGATGTCGATCGAGATGCCACCGGAGGAGGGATCGGTCCAGCGGACCTCGCCATTGACCGGGGAGATCACCTGCTGCCCGGCGGTGTTGCCATCGGTGCGGGCGATATCGAGGGAGTAGTAGTACTGCCAGAGTCCGTCTTCGTTCTGGTGCGAGGAACCGTTGTACCCCTGCATCACGTACCAGAGACCGCCGCTGACCGGCCAGATGATGCCGCCCGCCCCGCGCTCGGCGTTATCCGCCGGCTCCGATCCTTCGACTTTGCCTTTCTGGCGCGCGTCAGCATCACCGCGTTGCAAGTAGGTAGCGGAGATTTCAAGGTAGTCGCCGGAGGCCCAACCGGTCTCATCGCCATACTGGACCTGATAGAACCCCTGCTCCGGTCCAGCCAGGGTGGCAACGTCGACGCCTGCCGGGATCGTGGTCAGTACGGTGGAGGTCAGATCGGGCGCGGCGCGCAGGTTGACATCACTCAGGACTGTCGCCTGCATGGCGCCTTCGTCCGGCGCGGGCGATGTGGCAAGGCCCTGCGCCGGGGCCGCATCCTGGGCGAGACCGACGCCATCGGCCGCGCCCGGTGCGAGCAGGTCGGCGCGAATGAAGCCCCAGGTGCCGTTGTACCAGACCGGCGCCCAGCCATCGCTGGCGGCGCCGGCCACGGTCACCACGCCACCGGGCGGGATCACGCGCAGGACAGCGTCCCCCTCGGAAGGACCGGCGCGCAGATTGACGACGCTGCCAACCATCGCCGCGTCGCCCGCGGGTGCGGCGGACAGATCGCCGATCAATCCCGCTTGCGCCCCATCGGCAACCGGCGCCGTCTCCTGGAGGAGGGTCGCATCGGGCTGGCCGCGCCAGCCGCGCCGAGCCAGGTGGTGTCCACCCAGCCGAATTGTCCGCCGTAGGTTACCCCCGCGAAGCCGGCGGAAAAGTCGCCGGTCGGGGTCAGCGCCGTGCCCGCCGGGATCACCGTCAGCACGGCATCGTCGTAACTCGGCCCGGCGCGCAAGTTGAGATCGGCGGTGGCCACGGGATTGGCGGGCACGTCCGCCAACGAGGCGGCCGGCGCGGGTGGCGCGGCAGCGTCCGCGGTCTCCGCAGCGGCGGTTTGCGCCAGATCGACCGCCGCGGGATCGCTCGCCGGGGTGGTCTCGGCGAGATAGCCGCCAACCACATACCCGGTGAGTCCGCCGATGGTCACGCCATACCAGACGACCCCATCCGCATCCGAGATCGGCTCCGTCGTATACATCGGCGGGCGTTCCCTCGGCGAAGGAGGTGAGGACCGCGGCGTCGAAACTCGGGGTCTCGCGCAGGAGGACCGGTTCGCCGCCGGTGTTGGCGACCAGCGCGGCCGCGCCTGGATAGAGCGCGCTCTGGGCGCGCACGCCGGAGCTGGCCCACGGTATGATCAGCAGAAGCAAGGCGAAGATCAGCAGCAGGCGCAGCCGGAAACCGGATCGCGCAGGGAACACCGACATCTGACCTCCCTCCAGGTCAAACGAGCATCCCCCCACCCTTCCCTCAGGGTGATTCGGGTTCGTGCGAAGACCGCGGCATCCATCCCCATCCGCTGCGGCTTCGGGTGCGCGCCCGAAAGCGCGCGGTCAGGCACACGAACGAGCTGTCCATCCCTGGCGTCACGTGTGTCCGACGGCGCGAGATTATCAGGTTTGGCGAGATTTGGGAAGATGCACGGGGGTCAGGAGACAGGAGACAGGAGTCAGGAGTCAGGAGAAAGGACTCGGGTGTCAGGAGGCTGGCTATCCTCGTCCTTGCCGACTTGCCGACTTGCCGTCTCTTATCTCCTGTCTCCTGTCTCCTGACTCCTGACTCCTGACTCCCGCCTACTGTCCCAGAAAGTCGAGCACGATCGCGGTGAACTCTTTCGACTGCTCGAAGAGGGCGAAGTGTCCGGTATCGGGCATCAGGTGCAGTTCGGCGCCGGGAATGAGCAACGCCATCAGTTTGGTCTGGTTCAGATCGATCGCCTCTTCTTTCATCCCGTCGAGAATGAGGAACGGGGTGGTGATCGATCGCAACTGATCCTCGGTGTAGTTCGGTTCGGTGGCCCACATGTGGGAGATGTTCGCCAGGAATTCGTCCCATCGCTGCGGCGCGGGCGAATTCTCCTGGTACTCGGCGGAAGCCGCTTCGATATAGGCATTGAAGTAGGCGTTCTGGCCGATATCGAGGCGGACGCCGGTGGGGTCGAAGTTCGCGCCGTAGGCGACCACCCGGTTCAGCCGCTCCGGATGCGTCAGCGCGATCTCGAGCCCGATGATCCCGCCGTCGCTCCAGCCGACGAGATCGGTCTTCTCGATGCCGAGGTGATCCAGCAGCCCGAGCACATCCTTCGCCATGACCGCGTAGGAGATCGGCGTGTCATCGAACGAGGAGCGGCCGTGACCGCGGCTGTCCATGGCGATGACCTGATACCCAGCGTCGACAAAGGCAGGAATGACCTGCACGAAGTGATGGCTGTTGGAAAGCCCGCCGTGGAGCAACAGCAGCGGCTGGCCCTCGCCGAAGACCTCGTAGTAGATGTCGATACCGTTGATCTTCGCCGTCTGCCCGCCTTCTTCCGGGGCGTCGGCCGGGAGCAGGTCCTGCGGCGGCGCGATCGCGACCGGCGTCGCCTCCTGCGCGAGCGCGCTGAACCGCGCCAAGCCCGCCGCTGGCGCCACGGCCATCATCGCAAGAACGGATCTGCGCAACATGGTCTACCTCCTGTGCGGCACGACGAGATGGCAACCATTTCGAGGTGCGCAGGATACCGCAGGCGGTGGCGGGCGAGAAACACCACCCCACTACATCCCCAGCGAATGACGCACCGCGGCGACAGCGGCGCGCAACTCTCGCGGCGTGCCGCCGAGCGCGGCGAGGGGCGCCGCCGCATCGCCCAGATTGGCGCGGCCGATGAGCCCCTTCTCGTTGAGCACCCATTCTCCCGCGCTCGCGAGACGCGCGTGCGCGATGGAGACCACCGCGCGGGCGAGCAGCGCGGCGCAGAGCGCCCCTTCGCCCCGTGCGGCGTACCCCTCGAGCACGGAGAAGATGAACGCCGCGTGCGCTTCCCACCAGAGCGGGGCACGTTGGCGCAGCGCCGCGGGGAATGCTGGCAGCGGCAAGACGCCATGCAAGGTAATGTTCTGCGCCAGTTCGCCGGCCAGGGTGTAGGTCGGCAGGCCGGCGACGTGGTTGGGCAGGTAATCGACCTCGAAGCGGCCCGCTTCCGCCTCCACTAGCCAGTGTTCAACGACATCGAGATCGCGGTAGAGTAGATCGACGCGGACCCCCTCGACCGTCAGCCAGGCGCCGCCGTTGACGATCCGTCCCCAGTCCCCCGGCGCGACGACGGTGCCCTCGTACCCGAGCGCGCGAATGGCGTCGGTGTCGATCCCGTCCCGGTAATAGAGCCCGAGATCCCAGTCGCTATCGGGGCGCTCCGTCCCGCGGGCGCGAGAACCGCCGAGCGCCACCGCCACCACCCCCGGCACCGTGGCGACCCGCGCCACCACCTCGCTCACACTCGCGGGCAACACCGGACTGATCCCGCTCACGCCCTACCTCCCGCCTCTCTACGCACATGGTTCCCGATGGCACGCTCGCGGCGAAATCGTCCGGATGTCCAGGTGGCGCAGACGTTGCCGATATTGCTCCACGCCGGGC
The DNA here is from genome assembly GCA_046328335.1 of Thermomicrobiales bacterium. Taxonomy (GTDB): domain Bacteria; phylum Chloroflexota; class Chloroflexia; order Thermomicrobiales; family UBA6265; genus JACCXM01. The sequence continues at coordinate 84,740 of JAXLWU010000010.1, read as the reverse complement.
GGGATGCAACCAGCATCACTCGACCACCATATCGTTGGGCGCGCCGCTGACGTCGCTTGCATGCAAGGTCTTCGCCCAGGCCCCCTGAATGCCTTCCCCGCCCATAGATCCAGTCTGCATCCCAAAACGAAGATTGGCATCTTCGCGCCCGCTGCCGCATCATCATTGCGCGTATCGCGGGCAATGAGAGGTGGAGACAGTGACGGAGCGGGCAGCGGATGTGATTGTGGTCGGCGGTGGGGTGATGGGCGCCGCCACCGCCTGGCGTCTGGCCAGGGAAGGGCAGCGGGTGCGGCTCTTCGAGCAATTCCCGCTCGGCCACCATCTCGCCAGTTCGCACGGTCCCTCGCGCATGATCCGCCTCGCCTACGCGGAACCGGAATACGTCCACCTCGGGCGGGAGGCATTCCGGCTCTGGGACGATCTGATCGCCGACTCCGGCGAACCAATCCTGCAACGCACCGGTGGTATCGACATCGGTCTGCCGGATGCGCTGGCCATGGACGAGGTCGCTACCACCTATGAAACGCTCGGCATGCCGTATGAGCGGCTGGACGAGGACGCGTTGCGCCACCGCTTCCCACAACTCAACCCGCCCGCAGGAACGATCGGGCTCTATCAGCAGGACTACGGCATCCTCGCCGCCAGCCGCTGCGTCGCCACCCTCGCCGCGCGGGCGCGAGCGCACGGCGCGGAGATTCGCGATGCTACGGCGGTGCTGGCGCTCGCGCCGGACGGCGACGGCGTGCGCGTCCGCACCGCCTCGGGAGAGGAACGCGCCGACCGGGTGATCGTCACCGCCGGATCGTGGATCGCGCCGCTGCTGGCGCCGCTCGGCATCGAGCTGAGGCTAACCGTGCTGCAGGAGCAACTCGCCTTCTTTCGCGTCGATGATCCGGAGGCCCACCGGCCGCCCCGGCTGCCGCTGATCATCCACCGCTTCCCCGGCACCACTTCGCTCGGCTCGGTTTTCCCCATCTTCGATCACGCCGGGATCAAGATGATGATCGACCGCGTCGGTCCGGCGGTCGATCCGGCCAATCCCGACCGCGCCATCGATTCCGCGCTGCTGGCGCGTCTGCGCGAGTACGCGATGACGCTGTTGCCGGGGGTGACTGGCGAGATCCTGGAAACGACGAGTTGTCGGTACACGATGACGGCGGACGAGGATTTCGTCATCGACCGCCACCCGGAATACGCGCAGATCGTCTTTGCCTCGCCCTGCTCCGGGCACGGGTTCAAGTTCGCGCCGGTGATCGGGCAGATGCTCACCGATCTCGCCCTCCGCGGCGAAACCCCCTGGCCAACCGCGCGCTTCCGCTACGACCGGCCGGCGCTGCGCCAGTCGTGGGAGGAGACGGGAGTCAGGAGTCAGGAGTCAGGAGTCGGGAGACTGTAGTCGGAAGGCGGAGGTCGGAGGTACGGGTTTCCGGCTCGCCGCTACCTCCCCGTCTGGCCGTCTTATCGACTTCTGTCTCCTGTCTCCTGACTCCTGTCTCCTGTCTCCTGTCTCCTGACTCCCGTCTCCTCGCGCAGTCGCGGGATGGCGGACTGATCGCCGAGGGAGAGAATGCCGCCGCGGGCGTAGGTCGCCAGTTTCTGCCGGGTGTCGGTGATGTCGTTGTTGCGCATCGTCAGTTGCCCGATGCGGTCCTGCGGGGTGAAGGTCGCCTCCCCTTTCTCCATCGTCAGCCGCTCTGGCGCGTAGGTCAGATTCGGGGAGGTGGTGTTCAGGATCGAATAGTCGTTGCCGCGGCGGAGACCGAGGGTGACCTCGCCGCTTACCACCCGCGCCACCCAGCGCTGCAACGATTCCCGCAGCATCATCGCTTGCGGATCGAACCAGCGCCCCTCGTAGAGGAGCCGCCCCAGGCGACGGCCGCTGGCCCGGTACTGATCGATGGTGTCCTCGTTGTGGATACCGGAAACGAGGCGGTCGTAGGCGATGAAGAGCAGCGCCATGCCGGGCGATTCGTAGATGCCGCGGCTCTTCGCCTCGATGATCCGGTTCTCGATCTGATCGCTCATGCCGAGCCCGTGCCGGCCGCCGATGGCATTGGCCCGCTCGACCAGCGCCACCAGATCGGAGAAGGTCTCGCCGTTGATCGCCACCGGCCAGCCATCCTCGAACGTGACGCGCACTTCCTCATAGGCGATGGGAACATCCTCCCGCCAGAAGGAGACGCCCATGATCGGGTTGACGATATAGATGCTCTTGTCGAGCCGCTCCAGGTCCTTCGCCTCGTGGGTGGCGCCGAGGATATTGGAATCGGTGGAGTAGGCCTTCTCGGGAGACATACGGTAGTCCAGCCCGGCCTGCTGAAGATAAGCCGACATCTCGGCGCGGCCACCCAACTCGGTGATGAAGGCGTCGTCCAGCCACGGCTTGTAGATGCGCAGATGGGGATTGACGAGCAGCCCGTAGCGGTAGAAGCGCTCGATGTCGTTTCCTTTGAAGGTGCTGCCATCGCCCCAGATATCGATGCCGTCCTCCATCATCGCCGCCACCAGCATGGTGCCGGTCACGGCGCGGCCGAGGGGGGTCGTGTTGAAGTAGGGCACCCCGGCGGTGGTGATGTGGATCGCCCCGCATTGCAGCGCGGTGAGCCCCTCCCGCACCAGTTGCTCGCGGCAGTCGATCAGGCGCGCCTGCTCCGCGCCGTAGGCGAGAGCGCGACGAGGAATCTCCTCGTAGTCCGGTTCGTCCGGCTGGCCGAGATTGGCGGTGTAGGCATAGGGGATGGCGCCGTGCTGCCGCATCCAGTGAATCGCCGCGCTGGTATCCAGGCCGCCGGAGAAGGCCAGCCCGATCCGCTGCCCGGCAGGAAGTTGCTGCAGAATATTGCCCATCCGACTGGTTCTCCAGGTTTGACCATCCATCGCGAATTGCCGCGGCCCGATTCTAACCGTTCAGCGGCTTCGTCCCAATGAACGCCCTCACCCCAACTCCTCACTCGCTTGGCGGCTCACGGGGGAGGTAGGGCTGCTGTGGGTCGCTCGCCTTGGCACGAGACGGTCCACGACGCAGCAGAAAGCCCCTCTCCCGGCTCGACGGGGAACCCCTCCCTCCGGCGGAGGGAGGCTCGGGAGGGAGAACTGGGAGGGAGCCAGGGGTGGGGGTGAGGGCCAGCGCCGCGACACCACCAAACTTCCCCTTGCCAGAACCGCTTGGCGGGAGAGGGGCTCTCGGCTCCGCCGTGATCGCCTCGCAAACGGCCGACATCCCCCGCGCGGCTGTGACCGCGCAGGACGACGGCAGGGCCATGACCACGTCGGTCAGCGCCCCGCACTCAGATCGTGTCGTCCCGACCGCAGGAGGGACCTCGGCGGTGGCCATGATCGTGACCGACGCCGCGCTGCCGCGCGCTGACTCGGCATGACACCATTGCGGCACGGCGCTGTCGGTTCGGTGCATCGCCGCTGGTTCTGAAGGAGGTCGTCTCGACACCGGCGCCTCGTGGATAATCGCCGGTATGGACGCCACCCGCTTCACGCTGCTGCCCCCGCTCGACCTGCGCGATCGCTTCCCCGGTCTGCGGGCGGAACTGACCGCACTGCTACGAGGTCTTTCTCCGGAGGAGTGGAACCGGGAAACGGTCTGCCCTGGCTGGTCGGTGCAGGACATCGCTGCCCACTTGCTGGCAGACGATCTGGGCCGCTTGTCGTGGGGACGAGACCGGTTTGTCAGCCCGACCTTCGCCGCCGGACTCGACATCGACACGCTGCCGGGGTTCATCCAGGCGATCGACCGCCAGAACGGGGTCTGGGTGGCTGCGGCGCGGCGGTTCAGCCCGGCGCTGCTGCTCGATCTGCTCACCGTGAGCGGCGAGTGGACCGAGGCGTACTTTGCCTCACTCGATCTGAACGCGATCGGGATGCCGGTCGATTGGGCCGGTCCCGATCCGGCGCCGGTCTGGCTCGATGTGGCGCGGGAGTACACCGAGCGCTGGGTCCATCAGCAGCAGATTCGCGACGCGGTCGGCCAACCGGGTCTCAAGGAGCGGCAGTGGCTGCACCCGGTCCTCGCCACCTTCGTCCGCGCCCTCCCCCTCGCCCTGACTCCCGTCAATGCACCAGACGGAACGGCGGTGCGCCTGACAATCACCGGCGATGCGGGAGGTGCGTGGGTAGCGCGGCGGGATGTCGGGAAATGGCTGCTCGGCGCCGCGCCGGACCTCGCCGTGGACGCCACCGTGACCCTCGATCAGGAAACGGCCTGGCGATTGTTCACCAAGGGGATCGCCAAGAACGAAGCGAGGCAGCGGGCGACAATCGCCGGTGACCGCGCGCTGGCCGAGCACATCTTGAGTACGGTATCGATCCTGGCGTAGCCGAATCGAGACCACCTCCTTGTGCGTGCCCCAGAGAGCATGTGGGCCACGCCCTGCCGATCCTCATGATCAAACCGGTGGGTTAGTCCAGCACTAGCGCTCGAACGATTCACCGGATTCCGCACCGAACTCCGTGGCGGAGGGGTAGATGTCAATCGTCTGGTCGAGGAGTAACCGGCCATCCTCCCGGACATAGATCTGGAATTCGACGAGTTGGCCGTCCTGCACAAGGATGGCTCCCAATCGTCCATCGGGTAAGACTCTCACTCCCCGGACTTCTACCGCCTCGATTGGTGGCGTTCGCGGCGACGGTGGCGCGGCCACGTCCTGAGCCAGCAATGCGGCCTCTTCTGCCCGACCAGCCGCTTCCGAACCGCGCAGAAAGCCGATGAGCGCTTCAAAAGGGTTCGACGCAACGTACACCGACATGCGTTGCGCCAGCGTATCCCGGAACCAGAAGTCGCTGTAGAGGGCCGCGCGGCGACGGAAATCGCCCGCGTTCTGACACGCCGTGAACAGTTCGGCGAAGGCCTGCACCGAGATCACGTCAGCATCGGTCGCCGGTGTACCGGCAGGCAATTCCGCCTCGCTCGAAACGATCACCCGCGATCCGCCGGCGAGATTCTGGTCGGTCGGCATCACGAATTCCGAAACAGGACGGGGAGCCACCGTGCAGGACTGCGGTACCGTCATCGCGGCCACATAGCCACTACTTGCAACCATCGCACCCAGGGCCATCAACCACGCCAGACCCTGACCGGCGATCCTCGGTCCGGACGTCCTGATCACCATGGCTTGTCCTTTCCTGATTCCTGGTTGGAACCGGCGCGCATCGAGGATTGGTTGCTAAACATCTGCCTCGCCCTGACATGGAGTCACGCGTGTCGCCAAGACCTTCATACGATCGTGTCTACGGCGCCCCGGTGGTTCAGGTTCTCTGTCCGCTTGGCCCATACCCAGCGCCGTCCACGCGCAGCGAATCTGGTACGTTTGCAATCTGGCGCAAATCCGAGAACGAAACATCGAGAGGTTGTCATGGAGGCATCGGTCGTCGCCGTCAGTTGCAGCCCGAAACACACCATGAGCAAGCCGAACGAGGCGGCGATCCGGTTGGTGGCCGGGTTAGGAGTGGAAGGCGACGCGCACAGCGGGGAGACGTTGAAACACCGCTCGCGGGTGGCGCGCGATCCGCGCCAGCCGAATCTGCGGCAGGTCCATCTCATTCACGCCGAACTGCACGACGAACTGCGCGAGCGTGGCTTCACCATCTTTCCGGGCCAGATGGGCGAGAACGTCACCACCCGCGGTCTCGATCTGCTCGGCATCCCCACCGGGACGCGGCTGCGACTCGGGGACTCCGCTGTCGTGGAGATCACCGGCTTGCGCAATCCCTGCGGGCAACTCGACGGCATCGCCCCGAGTCTGATGGCGGCGACCCTCGACCGCGATCCGGAGGGCAATCTGATCCGTAAGGCCGGGGTCATGGCGGTGGTTCTGACCGGCGGCAAAGTCCGGCCCGGCGACCCAATCCAGATCGAATTGCCACCGGAACCCCACCAGCCGCTGCAGCCGGTTTGAGGCGCACGGCAACGAGCCCCGCTCCCGTGCGCAGGAGATGGGTTGGGGTGAGGGCTCGCGCCACATGATCGCGGTACCGCCTACCCAAGCCGCAGTCGTAGCATCCCCGCGCTGCCGCTGAGGATCAGCGCCCCTTCGCCATCGATCTGGTAAGACGTCGCGCTGGCGAGCAGTTGCAAAAACTCGGCATCGTGCGAAGCGTCCCCACAGTACATCCTGGTGGTGGCCAGAGGCGTCACCGTGAACGCGCCGGCCCCGGCGGTGTAGCTGCCCCGACCCCGGTTGCAATCGACCTGCGCCGCCAACTCCCCTTCCGGCAGGAACTGCAGGGTGTAGCGCGAGGGATCGGCGATCGGCACGGCCTCGCCATTGGCCGGGGTGAACGCGACCAGTTGCCAGACCCCAGGCGGAATCGCCGCGTCCGGCGGCGGTGTCGCCTGCGCCAGCACCCCCCCTACGACCGTCAGGAGGGCGACCGTCAACGCGAGGATCACCATCGTGCGCTGTCCTTTCCGTTCACGCCACACACCACGCGGGTTATCCCACGGAACGAGGCATCTCGTCGTGGAGGTGAGCCGCGACGAACGCCGAGGTCCCTCCTCCGTCGGGACGACACGAGTGCCGCCCGCTCCTCCAGACCGTAACGTGGGCCGCCTGTCCCCAATCTCGCTCCGGGGCAGTAGCGCGACGCAGGCCCCGGTCCGAAATCACCTGGACCCATTGCGCATCACCTTGGTGGCGGTCGTTGCCGCGCCGACTGCACACTGTCCGTACATGACAACAGTCCTGAACCTTCGCGGGAGATGACCGCGGTGGCGGGAGAGACACGTGACGCCGCTGATGGAACGCCGTAGGATTGATTGTGGTTCGCCTGAGTGGGCCCCGAAACCCTGGCGACGGCCCCGTGCCCTCCTGCCCTGGTTTCAGCCAGCAGTTCGAGCCGACCTTGCCGCCGCGGGAAACCCGCAGGGTGATCTTTGCGTTGCACTGATAGGAGTCGGCACGCGTGATGCTGTTTATCCAGGGTCGGAGCCAACCATCGCGGCCCATCACCTGGGAGGATAACGAATGAAACGAATTGCCACAGTCGCCGCGATCGGGATGAGCCTCGTTCTCGGCAACGTCGCGTTGGCACAGCAACCGACCACGATCAACGCGGATGGGAGTTCGGGCGCCTCGCGCTCCGGCACCACCCCGGCGGTCGACGCCGATGGACCAACCATCGTCTACGGCGATGTCACAACGGGACCGGGGAACACCGTCATCGGTGCGCCGCTGCCGGGCACATCCGGTTCGATCTCGGCCAACGATGGCGCCGCGTCCGCGCTCGGACCAGGCTCGGCGGAGGCCGCGCCGGGCACCGTCAGCGGCGGCTCGGGCACATCGTTGCTCGGACCGGACGGTACCTACAACGTCTCCGATTCACCCGATTCGAGCGTCTCGGTCGGCAACGACGGCATCGTCGGCGCGGCGCCGGAGCCGGTCGTCGACACCACCGTCTCGGAGCCAGTCGATACCACGGCCACCGAGACCGCCATCGGGACCGAAGGCGACAGCGACGGGGACAATTACGGCGACGCGCAGGAACTGGAAATCGGTCTCGATCCCTACAACCCGGACAGCGATGGTGACGGTGTTGCCGACGGCGACGAGATCAACATCTATCTCACCGATCCCTTCGTCTGGGACACGGATGGCGACGGCGTCTCCGATGGCGACGAACTCTTCAACCTCCGCACCGATCCCCTGGTCTGGGATGAGCAAGGCGTCACCCAGACGGTCGATAGTGGGGTCGCGTCAGACGGCAGCGCGGAGAGTCTCGATACCAGTACGGCGTCGGGCGACACGGCCCTCGACAGCGACGGCGACCGTCTGGCCGACGTCGATGAAGCGGCACTCGGCACCGATCCGACCGTCGCCGACACCGACGGCGACGGGTACTACGATGGGGACGAGGCCAATCTCGGCACCGACCCCTTCGACCCGGCGAGTTTTCCCGCTACCGAAGCGTAATCACCTCATGGAACAACGCAACGCAGGGACGATGTAGACCGTCGTCCCCGCGTTGCGTTTACGTGGGAGTCGTCATTGTCCTGAGCATCCAAGGCAAGACAGTGTCGCCTCGTTGTCAATTCCCGCGGCGTACCGAAATGGTGTCGTCCCGAGGAACGAGGGACCTCGTCGTTCGTGTACCGCAGAGCGACGAACGAAATGCCTCGCGGTATTCATCATTGCGTGCTAACACGCCGAGGTCCCTCCTTCGTCGGGACGACACCCTTGACGCTCGTTGGAACGAAACAACGTGCTGTACGCCCCTCTCCCGCTCGACGGGAAAGGAGGTCGGGGTGAAGGCCCTCGCCAGGAGCCAACGCCAGTGACCGTCCGCAATCCTCTTCACAGCCCAAGCAGCCGCCGCGCGATCTCGAAGTAGAGCACGAGCCCGGTGCCGTCCACGACGGTGGTGATCAGGGGGCCGGAAACGATTGCAGGGTCGAGCCGCATCCGTTTCAGGATCAGCGGCAGAATCGAAGCCACGGTCGAGGCCCAGAGAACGATCCCGGCCGCGGTCAGCGCGACGACCAGTCCGATCTTTGGATCGACGTGCAACGTCCAACTGCGGATGAAACTCGCCAGCGCCATCACCACCCCGAGCATCAGGCCGACCGCCCACTCCTTGCGCAGCACACGGAAGCCGTCGCCGAGTCCGACGTCGCCCAGCGCCAGCGCCCGCGTCAAGGTGGTGGTGATCTGGGTACCGGTATTGCCGCCCGTGCCGATCAGGAGCGGAATGAAAAAGGTGAGCGCCACCACCTGCTGCAGTTCGGTCTCGAAGTGGCGGAGCACCGTGCCGGTGTAGGCCTCGGCCACGAACAGGACGACCAGCCAGCGCACCCGCTTGGACGCCAGCCGGACGGGGCTGATCCCCAGGTAGGGCTCATCCAACGGTTCGGAACCGCCCAACTTCTCGATATCCTCGGTGGTCTCTTCCTCGAGAACATCGAGCACGTCATCGACGGTGACGATGCCGAGCAGCCGGTCCGAGTCATCGACCACCGGCAGCGCGAGCAGATTGCGGTCGCGCAGGAGGCGGGCCACCGTCTCGCGGTCGGCGTCGGCGCGCACCCGGAGCGGATCGCGCACCATCAGCTCACCGACCGGTGTCTCCGGCGGGGCGAGGACCAGATTGCGCAGCGAGAGCACGCCGATCAGCCGCTCTTCAGGGTCGATTACGTAGGCGTAGTACATCGTCTCCGCTTCGGCGGCGACACGGCGCAGGGCGACGATCGCCTGATCGGCGCGCACCTCGGGATCGACGGCGACAAAGGCGGGCGTCATGATCCCGCCAGCGCTATCGGACGGATACGCCAGCAGTTCCCGGATTTCTGTCGCTTCCGCCGGCTCCATCTGGATCAGGATCTGCTCCGCCTCGGCGGGCGGCAATTCCTCGACGACGTCGGTGGCGTCGTCCGGATCCATCGATTCGAGCAGATCGGCGGCGACCGACTGGCTGAGGGTGCGCAGGATCGCTGCCGCATCCGCCGGCTCCAGTTCAGCCAGCAACTCCGGCAGTTCCTCGTCCGGCAACCACTGGATGAGGAGGGCCACCTCCCGCGGTTCCAGCCGGGGGACGAGATCGGCCCATTCCGCCGGGCCGACCTGACCGGCCAGCCCGACGATGCCGTCCCGTTCCCGGGCGGCGATCAATTCACGAACGTCATCGAGCAATGGGGACTGGGTCTGCGCCATCGCACGCTCTCCTTCCGGTGCGCGACAGAGCGCCGGGCAGGAGCAGGAGGGCATAAAAAAAGCCCCGCCACCAGGCGAGGACAACGGCAGCACGACCCGAGGCGGGTTACTCCCGATCCATCTCCTGGCGGCCTGCACGGCGCCACGTCGGTTTACCGCTCGAGTCCACTCGGGTCTCTCCTCCGAGAACGAATCCAACGCGCGCTATGCGACATCGCACAGTGGCAGGCGAACCGTAGTTCACGGAATGGAGCGTGTCAATTGCGGTGGTGTGCCCTCGTTCCTGCGGTCCTGCCGATGGCGAGAGCAGCGTGCGCACGATGTGTCGTCCCGACCGCAGGAGGGACCTCGGCCTTTAGGCCAACGCCGACGAACGACGAGGTGCCTCCCGCTGGCTCGGCATGACACAGATGGATAGGCTGAGACTGGACCCGGACCCAATCTCCTATCAGGACCCATGATTGTCGCGGTCACAGGGCGCCAGGGTGTCGTCCCGAGGAACGAGGGACTCCGGCGTTCGTGAAGGGCGCAACGGACGCCGCGATGCATCCTTCGTCAGCATGGCATACGGGTGTGGCGACCTCAGCGCCCCGGCGTCCCGCGATCGCTCCACCGCGAAACCTTCTGGTTTGAGTTCGGCCCGCGGGGATGCTTCACTTTCGGCAGCGAGATGCAGCGGCAACGAGTGCGGAGCGATCGGGGAGGAGCGCAGAGCCGGCATGGCGGAGAGATTGACGGGGAAAGTGGCGATCGTGACCGGCGCCGCGCACGGCATCGGGCGCGCGATCGCCGAGCGCTACGGCGCCGAGGGGGCGAAGGTCGTCGTCTGTGATGTCGATACCGAGGGCGCGCACGCCGTCGCCCACGGCATCACCGGCCGCGGCGGCGAGGCGATCGCGGTGACGACGGATGTCTCCGACAAGGCGGCGGTCGATCGCCTCTTCGATGAAACCATGGGTAAGTACGGCACGGTCGACGTGCTGGTGAACAACGCCGGGCTGACCAACACCGAGCGGCATTTCCTCGACGGCGACGAAGCATGGTGGGACCGCATCCACGCCGTCAATCTCAAGGGATCGTTCCTCTGCGGCCACCGCGCCGCGCACATCATGGCGCGTCAGGGGGAGGGCGTGATCATCAACGTTTCCTCCGGCGGCGCCTCCCGCGCCCATCGCGGCAACGCCGCCTACGACGCCACCAAGGGCGGCATCGAGGCGCTGACGCGGGCGATGGCGGTCGATCTGGCGCCGTATGGCGTGCGCGTCAACTGCCTGATCCCCGGCTCGATCGACTCGAAGGGGATGCCGGAGGCCACGCGGCGCGAGCGGGGCGAGGCGATCCCGATGGGCCGCGTCGGAGAGACCACCGACATGGCCGGTCCCGCCGTCTTCCTCGCTTCCGACGATGCCGCCTACATCACCGGGCAGATGCTCGCCGTCGATGGCGGTATCCTGGCCGCCATGCGCTCGCCCCAGGCCGAGATCTTTCCGCTGGCGAAGTATCCGGTGGTGGAGACGGCGAGCCGGCAAGACGGCAAGAGTGAGTCGGCCAGACGGGCAGACGGCCAGACGGGCAGACGGCAAGTCGGCAAGAGCCTTTCAAGCGACGCCTCATAAATTGGAGAAGGAGAGAAACGTGCAGAAGAGGGAGCCACGCACGGAGATCGGTTCCGGCGGGGAATCCGAAATGATGGTGGTAACGTGGTTGGCATCCCCCCACGATAACGCCACTTCTTGCCGCCTTGCCGTCTCGGCGTCTCGCTCTTGCCGTCTTGCCGGCTCGCCGGCTGGCCGCCTTCGATGAGAGCCGGCGTCGACATCGGAGGAACGTTTACCGATCTGGTCGTCTATGACGACGCGACGGGGGAGTTCGTGGTCGGCAAGACGCTGACCACCCCGGACGATCCCTCGCGGGCGATCGAGAGCGGGCTGCTGGAAACCCTGGCCAAGGCGGAGGCGCCGATCGGCTCGGTCGAGCAGTTGATTCACGGCACCACCCTGGTCACCAACGCGCTGATCGAGCGGAAGGGCGCGCCGACGGCGCTCCTGGCGAGCGAGGGGTTCCGCGATTCGCTGGAGATCGGCCGCGAGCATCGCTACGATCTCTACGACCTGCAACTGGAGATGCCGCGCCCGCTGGTGCCGCGCGAATTGCGCTTCGGTGTGCCGGGGCGCACCCTCGCCAATGGCAAGACGCTGGAAGGGCACGACCTCGACGAGGCGTACCTGGAGCGGCTGGCGGGCGAACTGCGCGACGCCGGGATCGAGGCCATCGCCATCGCCTTCCTCAACAGTTACGCCAATCCGGACCTGGAGCGGCGGGCGCGGGAGGTGATCCAGCGCGTCGCCCCGGAGATTCGCATCTCCCTCTCCTCCGACGTGGTGCCCGAGATTCGCGAGTACGAGCGGACCTCGACCACGGTCGCCAATGTCTACGTCCAGGCCCGGGTGGAGCGCTACCTGAGCGATCTGCGGGAGCGCCTGGCTCGCATCGGATTCGATGGCGCGCTCTTCCTGCTCATCTCCTCCGGGGCGCTGGCCACGGTCGAGACCGCCTCCCGCTACCCGGTGCGGCTGCTGGAGAGCGGGCCCGCCGGCGGCGCGCTCGCCGCGGCGGCGTTCGGCGCGGTCTCCGGCTACGACGATCTGCTCACCTTCGATATGGGCGGCACCACCGCCAAGTTCGCCGTCATCGACCGGGGCGAACCGCTCCTGGCGCACGGCTTCGAGGTCGATCGTCGCTACCGCTTCAAGAAGGGATCGGGACTCCCGATCAACCTCCCGGTGATCGAGATGATCGAGATCGGGGCCGGTGGCGGCTCGATCGCGCGGATCGACAGTCTCGGTCTGCTCAAGGTCGGACCCGATTCCGCGGGCGCGGATCCCGGTCCGGTTTGCTACGGGCGCGGCGGGACGGAACCGACCGTGACCGATGCCGATCTGGTGCTCGGCTACCTCGATCCCGGCTTTTTCCTCGGCGGGTCGATGGAGCTCGATATCGCGGGAGCGCGGGAGGCGATCCGCCGCGTGGTGGCCGAACCGCTCGGGCTGGGCATCGAGGAAGCGGCCTGGGGCATCCATCAGATCGTCAACGAGGGGATGGCCGGCGCGGCGCGGGTCCACACCCTGGAGCGCGGCGCCGATCCGCGCCGGCTGCCGGTCTTCGCCTTCGGCGGGGCCGGTCCGGTGCACGGCTACCGGGTGGCAGCGGCGCTCGGCTCGCCGCGCCTGATCGTCCCTGCCGCGGCCGGGGTGATGAGCGCCATCGGCTTTCTCGCCGCGCCGCTCGCCTTCGATTTCGTGCGCACCTTCCGCGGCCGGCTCGATGCGCTCGACTGGGCCCGTGTCAACGAACTGCTGACCGAGATGGAGAGCGAAGGGAACGCGGTGCTGCGCGCTGCCGGGGTACTGGCGCGCGAGATCAACCATCGCCGCATCGCCGAGATGCGCTACGTCGGGCAGGGGCACGAAGTGCGCGTCCCGCTCCCGCCCGGACCGCTCAATCCGGCCAGTCTGCGCACGCTGCACCAGGCCTTCGAGCGGGAGTACCTGCGCCTCTATCAGCGGCTGGGACCACCGGTGCCGCTGGAAGCGATTACCTGGCGGGTGGTCTCCACCGGTCCCAAACCGGACCTGCGCCTGGCGACGGTCAATGGGGCGGGCGGCGATGCCGTGGCGGCGCGCAAGGGCACCCGCCGCGCCTACTTGCCGGAGGCGCACGCGATGGCCGAAATCCCGGTCTACGATCGCTACCGGCTGGGACCGGGTACGGCCTTCATCGGTCCGGCGATCGTCGAGGAACGGGAATCGACCACCGTGATCGGCCCGAACGCGGCGGTGAGCATCGACAACGAAGGGAATCTGGTCGTGGATATCGAGGGAACGCATGGCCACTGAGACGCCGACCCGGACGACGCTCGATCCGGTCACGCTGGAGGTGCTCTGGAACCGGTTGCTGTCGGTTGCCAACGAGCAGCAGGTGGCGCTGATGCGCACCGCCTTCAGCACCGTCGTGCGCGAGGCGCAGGATCTGGCCTGCGGCATCTTCGATACGCGGGCGCAGATGATCGCGCAGTCGATGACCGGCACCCCCGGCCACATCAACCCGATGGCCACCGGAGTGCGCCATCTCCTCGCCGCCTACCCGCCAGAGACGCTGCAGCCGGGCGACGTGCTGATCACCAACGATCCCTGGATGACCTCCGGCCAACTCAACGACTTCACGGTGCTGACCCCGATCTTCCGCGACGGCACGCTCGTCGCCTACTTCGGCAACCTCTGCCACGCCGCCGATATCGGCGGCCAGGTCTTCTCCGGTGAGGCGCACGAGATCTACGAAGAAGGTCTGCGGGTGCCGACGACCAAACTGTTCGACCGAGGCGAACCGAACCACGAGTTGCTGAAGATCATCCGCGCCAATGTGCGCCTCCCGGACGAGACGGTCGGCGATCTCTACGCCCAGGCGGCCTGCAACGACGTCGGCGGGCGCGGGCTGCTGGCGATGATGGAGGAGTTCGGGCTGGAGAGCATCGATCCCCTCGCCGACGAGATCATCGCCCGCTCGGAGAAGGCGCTGCGCGAGGCGATTCGCGCCCTGCCGGACGGGGTCTACCAGGGCGAGGTCTGGAGCGACGGCTTTGAGGAGCCGATCCGGATCGCGGTGACGGTCACTGTGCGCGGCGACGAGATCGATATCGACTTCACCGGTTCGTCGCCGCAGAGCGGACGCGGCATCAACGTGGTGCTCAACTACACCCACGGCTACGCCTCCTTCGCCTTGAAGGCAGCGGTCGCGCCGGACGTGCCGCACAACGACGGCGCCTTCCATCCAGTGCATGTCTCCGCCCCGGAAGGCTCGATCCTCAACTGCACCGAACCGGCGGCGGTGGCGGCGCGGCACCTGGTGGGGCATTTCGTACCGAGCGCCATCTTCGCCGCGCTGGAAACGGCGCTGCCGGACCGTTTGCTGGCGGGCGGGGCCGATCCGATCTGGCTCTCGGTCTGGCGCGGAGTGCGCCCAGAGAACGCCGAACCGTTCATGACCGCCGTCTTCCAGGTCGGCGGCACCGGGGCGCGGTTCGCCAAGGACGGGCTCAACACCACCGGCTTTCCCTCCGGCGTGGCCGGCGTTCCCGCCGAGGTGATCGAAGGGCTCACCGGTCTGGTGCAATCGCGGCGCGAACTGAAAACCGATTCCGGGGGCGCCGGGAAGCAGCGGGGCGGTCTCGGCCAGGTGACCGACTGGTGGTACCGCGGCGACGGCCCGTGGAGCGTCTCGGCGATGGCCGACCGCAACAAGTTCGCGGCGCAGGGGTTTGCCGGCGGCCAACCCGGCGCCCTCGGTGAATTGAAAGTCGATGGCAATCCGGTCCGCCCGAAGACGGTGATCTCCCTGGAACCGGGACAGGAGGTCCGCGTCGCTCTCCCCGGCGGGGCCGGCTTCGGCGATCCCTTCCTGCGCCCGGCGGCGGCGGTGCTCGCCGACGTGGTCGGCGGCTACGTCTCGCTGGAAGGGGCAGCGCGCGACTACGGCGTGGTCATTCGCTACCTCGGCGCCCCGGATCAACTGGTGCGCCTGGCCAAGGACTACGCGGTGGACGAGGCGGCGACCCGGCGGCGACGCGGTCGGGAAATGTAAGGCCTCACCCCGACCCCTCTCCCATTGCGATGGGAGAGGGGTTTTTTGTTCTGTCGATTCGGCAAGCACAGTGGGGTCGGATATGGGACGTGGGGCGAGTGACTGGGGTCCCAGCGCACACTCCGGCGTCAGCAATGGCGCTATTGCCCTGGGTGCGGTGGTGTTGGTGTGGGACTTCCGGAATCGAGCGATGACGATGCCGGGCCGACCGCGGTGAGTGCTGGCACTCCCTGCCCCGCGCGTCCTGGGGTGTCGGCCTCCCCTCTTCAATTGGTGGGGTCGGCTCGTACTGGCGCGGTGTGCCGGATAACCTTGAGGTGATGAGCGCGCTAGCGCTCTTGCAAGCATTGGGTACTGAACCCAGGGCAATGCGCACGGGCATCGAAACGGGATCGATCCTACCGGCACGTGGCCACGTGCCGATGGGAGCGCTATCCGTTCCCCATAGATATACAGTTTGAACAGGGCAGAATGAGACAGGTTGGCCCGGTGAGTTGCGTGCCGTAAGCGACAGAGGGTGCCGGCATGTTCGCGACGTTGCGGCAACGGAACTTCGCGCTGCTGTGGCTCGCGGGTGTCTTCTCGTACACCGGCGACTGGGTACTGCATCGCCGAGGACAATTCGTTGCAGTGATGAAATATGATCGCGCAATTCGAGAGGAGGCTACGTGGCGATCCGGACAGATTTGACCGCTCTGTTCGACATGGAATACCCGATCGTGTCGGCGCCGATGGGTTGGGTCTCCGGCGGGCGATTGGCGGCGGCAGTTTCCAATGCGGGCGGGCTCGGTCTCGTCGCTGGAGCCTATGGTGACCCGGCTTGGTTGCAACCACAACTGGAGATCGCACGAACCGAGGCCAAGAGGCCCTGGGGAGTTGGATTGATCACCTGGGCTGCTCCTCCAGAATCGGTCGAGTTGGCGCTGAGCTATCACCCGCCGGTTTTCTTTCTTTCCTTTGGCGATCCGCATAAGTATGCGGGGCAAATCAAAGCCGCGGGCTGCACACTGATTTGCCAGGTCCAGGAAGTCGAACAGGCTCGCCAGGCAGTCAATGCCGGAGCGGACATCATCGTGGCACAAGGCTCTGAGGCCGGCGGCCATGCCGGCATACGGGCTACCCTGCCATTAGTGCCTTCCGTCGTGGATGCGGTCGCTCCTGTTCCAGTCATCGCGGCGGGAGGCATTGCCGATGGGCGAGGGCTTGCCGCGGCGCTCATGCTGGGCGCGCAGGGTGCACTACTGGGGACGCGCTTCTATGCATCGTCCGATTCGATGGGGCACGAACGGGCACGGCCTTCTCTTGTCGCCGCTGCCGCCACTGATACCGTTCGCACACATACGTTTGATATCGTCCGTGAGTTCTATCCCTGGCCGGACCCATTCATCAGTCGTGCCTTGCAGAATCGGTTTACCGAACGGTGGCACGGTCGGGAAAATGATCTGGTCGCAGCGTTGGCAGATGAGACGCCTGCCTACTGGAGAGCCCACGCAGAGGGAAATGTCGACGTTGCCGCAGTTTTCGCAGGCGAAGCGGTCGATCTGATCCACTCTATTGAGCCTGCCGCAGACCTTGTCCGCAGAATCGGGGCTGAGGCCGAAGATCTTCTTCACAGGGGAGCAACACTCGTTGTATAGGCTGCGCCTGACACGAGATCTTGGCAGCGACGCGGCCATTGGGCGAGTCTCTGTTCCTTAAGAAGCTGAAATCGCGCCAAGACCCTGCGAAAGTGAACGACCGTCTGCTAACGCGCGAGGCGGCGGGCGGTGGTCCAGAGGACGCGGAAACCGAACCAGGCGAGGATGACGCCGCAGAGGGCATCGAGCCAGCGGAAGATCCGCGCGTTGGCGTAGCGGCGGCCCCAGCCGACCAGCGCCGCCATGCCGCCGCCCCAGAGCACGGCGCCGAGCATGAAGGCGCCCAGGAAGAGAAGCAACCGGGCAGGCGCGATCTGCTCGCTGTCCGTGGCGACGACTCCCGCGCCGATCCCGGACCAGAAGGCGAGCCCGGCGGGGTTGGCTAGACCGAAGACGAGTCCAATGGCAAACGGCCGTCCCTGCCGCAGCGGGGCGGCATCAGGGTGGTGACCGCGGATGGCATCGATGAACGCGGCGCGCGCGAGCGCGAAGAGCAAGCCGGCCCCGGCGAGTCCCAGAATCACCGCCAAGGCATCCCAGGCGGCGAGCACCGCCGCCCCGGTCAACCCCAGCGCCGCCCAGCCGACATCCCCGACCAACGACCCGGCCTGGATCAAAAAAGCGGGGCGAAAACCGCCAGCCAAGCCGCGGCGCATCGCCTCGGTATTGACCGCGCCCGGCACCGCCGCGTAGGCAAAGCCGAGGCCAAGCGCGGAGACGGCAAAGAGCACATGGTGATTCACTTCACGCGGTCCCTTCCGTGGTGGCTCGTCCCCTTCCTGGAGCGTACTCGCGGTCCGGGTTTCATCGCGAATTGCGGTCCCTCCTCCACGGCGAACATGCCTCGACGTCGCCCCTTTGGCGAAGCGCCTGGTCAAAGCGTTGCGATATCGCCTTGATACACTGAAGCCCGGACGTGCCGTGAGTCTGGCGGCACGCTAACCGGCGCCCCTGCACGCCGGGCGGACAGGACTGCGACGCATGAGTGGGCTCGAAGGCGCGCCGGACGATGACGTCACCTGGAGGGTGCGGCAGTTCATTTACGCGACGATCGCATCTCGCGGCACACCACCGAACGTCGCGGAAGTGGCGCACTCTCTCCGACTGCAAGAGGGCATCGTTGAGGCGGCGTTTCGCCGGCTGCACGATCTGCACGCGATCTTCCTGGAAGCGGGCACGGGGCCTGCAGCGATACGGATGGCGCATCCCTTCTCCGCGGTACCGACGGGATTCCGGGTTCACTCCGGCGACATCGACTATTGGGCGAATTGTGCCTGGGACGCCCTCGGCATCCCGGCGGCGCTCAAGCGCGATGCCATGATTGCGGCGACTTATGCCGAGGATGGTCAGCCAGCCCCGCTCGACGTGCGCGATGGCAAACTGGTTGGCAGTGGCCGCGTTCACGTACTCCGCCCGTTTCGGCGCTGGTACGACGATATGGTCTTTACCTGAGGCACCATCCTGCTCTTCCGGTCGGAAGCGGGAGTCAACAAATGGTGCGCCGCGCGTGGGCACGAACCGGGGGCGATTCTGCCACTCGATCAGGTCTGGGCGCTCGCGCGGGCGTGGTACGGCGACCGTCTCGATCCCGGTTTTCGGGGAAGAGACGCGGCAGAGGCGGAGGCTATTCTGCGCGGGGTCGGCCTGGATGGACCGTTCTGGTCTGTCGCCGACTGATACTGGAGGGACAGCGTGAGCATCGATCCAGATTCGGGGAACGCCACGTCACCCCGGATATTCAGCCGCCGTAGGGCGCTGGGCGGGATGGCCGGAGCCGCATTCGCGCTGGCATTGAGGCGGGAGTTGGGCCGCGCCCTGACTGCACCCCCCGTCGCCTCGCCGGACGGCGATCCGCTGCCATCCTGGAACGAGGGCGCGGCGAAAGACGCGATCCTCGCCTTCGTCGCGGCCGCGACCGATGACGCGAATCCCGGCTTCGTGCCGCCCGCGGCGCGAATCGCCACCTTCGATCAGGATGGCACCCTCTGGGTCGAGCACCCAATCTACACGCAAGGGGCGTTCGCGTTCGCCCGGGTGGCTGCCCTGGCGCCGGAGCATCCGGAATGGAAAACGCTGGAACCATTTGCCACCATTTTGGCGCGGGACGAGGCGAAGATGGCCGCCTTCAGCGAGCAGGACCTCGCCCAGATCGTGG
Organism: Thermomicrobiales bacterium; assembly: GCA_046328335.1. Taxonomy (GTDB): domain Bacteria; phylum Chloroflexota; class Chloroflexia; order Thermomicrobiales; family UBA6265; genus JACCXM01. Next base: position 65,655 of record JAXLWU010000010.1, on the reverse strand, counting down.
CGGCAACCCACGCCGGGATGAGCGTCGACGAGTTCCTGGCGACGGTCGCCGCGTGGCTGGCGACGGCGAAACACCCCCGGTTCAACCGCCTCTATACCGACCTGATCTACCAGCCGATGCTGGAAGTGATGGCGCTCCTACGCGCCAATGGGTTCCGCACCTTCATCGTCTCCGGCGGCGGCCAGGAGTTCATCCGCGCCTACGCCGAACCGGTCTACGGTATTCCGCCGGAGCAGGTGATCGGCACGACCTTCGAGACGAAATATCAGGTCCAGCCGAGCGGGACCCCGGTGCTGATCAAGGAAGCGAAACCGCAACTGAACGACAACTACGGCGGCAAGGCGGAGAACATCAACCTGATGATCGGCCGCCGGCCGGTCGCCGCCTTCGGCAACTCCACTGGCGATCAGCAGATGCTGGAGTGGACCGACGCGGGCGAGCGGGCGCGGCTGATGATGCTGGTCTATCACGACGACGCTGAGCGGGAGTACGCCTACGGTCCCGCTGGTGGTCTGTCCAACACCTCGATCGGCACCTTCACCGATGCCCTGATGACCGAAGCGAACGATCGCGGCTGGAGCGTGATCGGCATGAAACGCGATTGGAACGCAATCTTTCCGCCGGATTGAAACGAACCTCGGATTAACACTTTGGTTCCGATGCCGATTGCGCATCATGATGCGATGGCGGACAGAGGGGTAGGTCGAGCGTGGCCAACACCCTCCCCATGGTGGTCGGGCTGACGGGCACCCCTTGCTTCGCCGTCCAGCGGTCGCAGCGCGCGGCCAACCTAGTGTCGTCACGCGCCGCCACCTGCGCCGCCAATGCTGGATATGCCGCGGGCGCGATCTTCCGCGGCCGTCCCGACCGGGTGCGATCCCCCGGCACTTCTCCCCGTCCGTGCGTGTCCAACCAGCGGTCCAACGTCCGTGGGGCGATGCCATAGGCGCGCAAGACCTCGAAGCGTCGCTGCTCGCCCTCAACGGCAGCGCCAGCCCGTTCGCGGAGATCGGCGGGAACACGATGCGTCATCTCCACCTCGTCGCATACCGCCATTATTTCCGCGACATGCACTAGAGCGCTTCCAGTTCGTAGGCCGTGAATGATTCGGGAGTTCCCGTATGCATATCAACCGGCAGGAGGAGGGAGATTACCCTCCGTTGTAAAGTGCTGCCCAGGCGATACGGCGCATTCCTATTTTCGCAGTATAGGTCGATCAACCCAGTGCTTTTCCCGAAATCGAATGTTTCGAGACCGAAGGTCTGAGGCACATCCTCACAGACCGCGGCGACGAGGGACGTAGCCGGAACCGACTTGTTCAAAGGAATGAAGTGAGGAAAAGACCGGGTAGGGTAACGGTGCTTCACTCGAATCTGCGGCTGGGGCAGCACCAGATCCGGAAGCACGGGTAGTAGGAGTTGCCCTAGCGGCAGCGGCTTCTGCTCTTCCTTCCGGAATCCTTCTTCCCAAAAGACGAAGGCAGCCGGCCAGGGGGCTACGGCCACGAGTTGGCGGGCCGTCGCTTCCAAGGACGCCGTGAAGGCCTCTGCCGTCGAATACAAGAGGGCGAGGGATGGTCCGGCTTGGTATGCGAATCGCGATAGCCAACGGGGGTCTAGCAGGAGCGCGGCGGCACCGATGTCGCAGAGCAGTTCTTCCTCGCGGCTGCCTTGGAACGTTCCCGTCTCCTCGTCATCCACCAGCTCATTCGCGTACGTCGGGATCAGGGTGTGGGTGATCTCGTGATCGATCGAGAAGTTCTGCTTGCCCGGTGAGTGGTCTTGGTTGACCTCAATGCGTAGATAGGCACCGTCGGGAATCAAGCGCGCCGCGCTGCTCATTTGCACGCGATGCACTTCTCTGACGTTGCGTATCGAAGCAAGACGCTTTGGGTCAAACGGCGGACCGGCGAAGTCGGCGAGATCGATCAGATCCGCGGCAAGCTGCTGTATTGCAGCAGCGGGGTTGCTCGACCCCGCCGCTGCACAAACTGTGGCGGCTTCTCGACTTGACCAGCGTTGACTCATTTGGATCAACGGCCGATCGAGCGTCGAATCGACTCGTAGAGAAATCGCCAGTCGTCCTCCGTGCGGGGCTGCTCACCGCGAAAGCGGATGTTGGCGAGCATCCGCACATCCTCTTCGGGGAGACCTTCCTCCTTGGCAAGAGCCCGAAGCGCCGCTGGCGCGGCAGAGTTTGCCGGGCGGATCTCCTCGCCCAGCAAGTCGGCCACCGTGGTGCCGAGCACGTTCGCGATCTTGTACAAGACCGCTCCAGATGGCCGAGCGGCGTGACCGCGCTCAAGTTCGGACAAGTACCCCTTGCTGATCTCTGCGCGGCGCGCTAACTCGACTGCTGGGATGCCCTTCTCCTCTCGCCGCTGTTTGATCCGCTCTCCAGTAGTCACCCTGATCCACTCCTCAGCCTGGCCGAAGTCAAGAATGGCGAACCGAAGTTCTCCTTGACGAACTCCTTGCCCCAGCGTACACTGGTCCATGAGTAGCGAACTCTAGTTCGCCTTAGTGTAATTCGGCTTTGCCGGAAAAAGAAGGGGTCGAGATGCCTCCGGATCACGCGATCACCGTCACTGTTCAGAGCGGCCGCGGCAGCCGCGAGTTCTCGTTCGCGAAGCAGACCAAGGCCGAAGACGCCGCCAACCAGGCAGCTGCTGCGTTCGGTTATCCGGAGGGCGGCAACTACGTCCTCGTCCGGGCAACGACGAGTGAAGAGCTTGCTGGGCAGCGTCCTCTCGTCTCCTACGGCATCGAGGACGGCGAGGTGCTGATCCTCTCCGAAACGGGAAGTGGCGTATGAGTGTCGACCCGGACATCAGCCGCCAGATCATGGAGGAGGAACTCGCGGCGATGGCCCCGCTGGCCGCGACGTACGGTTGGGTGGTCTGCCCGGACCTGCCCAATTTGACAGTCACCGTCCGCCTGAGGAGCGCCATCGACGGCGAGGTCTACCTCTTGGAAGCGCGTTGCGATGGCTACAAGGCACAGCCGCCCATCTTCGAGTTCGTCCACCCAGAAAGCGGCGAGCGGGGAACGCCACGGTGCTACCCGAAGGATGGCAACTTCTTCCACACAATGCCGTGCATTTGCATCCAATGGAATCGCAAGGCGTACCAGCCAGGAGGCGGCCCTCATCCTGACTGGCCGCTTGCGAACTGGATGAGCGCCCGACCGACGATGCAAGAGCTGGGCGGCATGTTTGATCTCGTTCAACGCCAGATCAACCATCCGACGCAGTATCAGGGGCGGATGGGGTAGGCCGAATCATGACCCGATTGTTCACTTGGATCCGAACGCGACACCTCCAACCGCCAGACACGCTGCCCGCTGCCAGTCCGCCGATCACGGCCCCGCGCCTGTACTTGCCGGAGGACATTGCCCGAGCTACGGCTGGCCTCGTGGCGAGCTACGGGACGCCTGTAGAGCCGCATGAGGGAATCGCGTACTGGGCCGGCGTGGCGACGACCGAAGCGTGGATCGTGACGACGGTGATTGCCCCAGATGCGATCACGACGCCGGGGTCGTACCGCACCTCGGCCGTCGGCAACGCACGGGTCATCCAGGCGATCAACCAACACCACCTTCAACTGCTGGCCCAGGTCCACGGCCACCCCGAGGCATGGGTGGGCCACTCGGCTGGGGACGACACGGGCGCCTTCATGCCGTACGCTGGCTTCTATTCGATCGTCGTTCCCATCTACGGCCAACGGGGGCTTCTTCCCCTTTCCAGATGCGGCGTGCACCGCTACGACGGCGACCGGTTCGTCCAGTTATCGGCGGGTGAGGTCGCTGGTCAGATCATCCTGGTGCCGCCTGCGATGGACTTGCGGACCGCCGCATCATGAACGGACTCACCGCCAAGGAGTTCTACCAGCGCCGCGACGACCGCACGGATCGGGTCACGGCCAGCCGCGACTACCACCGCTTGCACAGCCGAATTGTCGCGGCGCCAGAGACAGTCAGAACTTTCGCTGGCCAAGTGCAGCTCTTGCTTGCGGCCAACCTCCTGGCTCGGTGGTGTCGACGGGTGGAGTTCGGTTTTTCCGACGCGCCTCTTGCCGAACGGCTTCGCGTCGGTGATGCGACGACGCTTCACGCCCGCATCGCCGCAGAGGTGCATCAAGCAGATCCCTTCGGGGCGTTCTCCTTCGCGGCGGCTCGCTCGCCGAACGTGCGCTACACCCTCAAAGTAGGTGGACATTCTGTGGGTGAATCCGTCGACTTTTCGATCGACGCCGGTGCGTGGGATGTTCGTGCGGGTGTTGGGAATCGGGTGTTCGGACCAACCGAAACCGGCGACAATCCGGTCGGCCCCGCATTTGCGGCCTGTGTCGGTGTGGCCGACGCGTTCAAGGTGGCGACCGGATTACCGGGACACTTCCGCGTACGCGATCTAACCCTTTGCCTGTTTGATCTCCATCTCGGGGGAATAGCGTGCTCTGCGGCAGTCCCACTGGTGCACGCGCCGCTGAAGATGGGAAATGCACAAATCGTCGGTCTGGGATCGGTTGGCTCTGCCGTTGCCTACCTCCTCGGAATGCTACCTGTTGAGGGACTCATCTGGCTGATCGACCACGACCACGTGAAGATTGAAAATCTCAATCGGTCTCCGCTCTTCGGCGTCGCTGATATCGGTTACCCAAAGGTCGAGGTGGCTCATCGGCACCTACGTCATGCCGTGCCAACCGCGCCGTTCCCTGGACGATATGGCGAGTTCATTGATGAGTACGGGCGTAAGCCGGGCGACATCGACTTGATCCTGCCGCTCGCTAACGAGTTCGGCGTCCGCGCCACGATCGAGTACAATTTCCCGCCGCTCCAGATCTACGGCACCACGGCCGCCAGTGGTGTCGTCAACTACCATCGGCACATTCCGCTCAGCGAGGATTGCTCACTCTGCCGTTTCCCGATCTCGGCGGAGGAGGCCGAGGCGCGCTTGCTCTGTTCAGTGGCGAGCGTTGCGACCGCGCTGGGCGAGCAGATTGATGCGGCGCTGCCGTTCGTTTCCACCGCGGCAGCATCGCTGGTCGTCGCGGACCTCATGCGGGTACAGATGCCTAACTATCCGTTCCTCCCGAACTTCGCCGACATCGACATGCTGGGGCCGCTAGAGTTCATTGCGTCCTATCAGCGACGTCCACGACCCGAGTGCCTTTGTGCCAGTCGCAGTCCGGCGATCCATCGCAATTACATCCACCCAACGGCCTTTAGCGGCACTTTATAGACGCCGGACTGGACGAGAGAATACCGTCAGGACTGCGCCGATGCCTTGGCCATTGCGAGCCGCCACTCCACTCGAATTGGACCCATTTCTCGAGTACCAGCGGCAGATCAGCAAAGCACTGCTCGGCTAGAGCCGACTGATCCCTGGCCCATCTGGACTCTACTCCGCGATGAGAACCCCGTCCATGCCATCTTCCTTGTGGCCCGGTACGTTGCAGGAGAAGCGGTAGCGGCCGGGGGGCAGATTCAGTGTCACATCGGCGGTGTCTCCCGCGGCGACATCGATGCTGATATCGGTCCCGCCGATCGAGAAGTTGTGATCGGCGGCCCCCTGGTTATCGAGGGTGACGATGACATCGCTGTTGGCCGGGATCGTGATCCGGCTCGGGGTGAAGAGCATTTCGCTCATCACGATGGTGGCCGTGGCACTGACCGCTGCGGGCGTGGCCGCCGCATTGGTGTCTTCGGCCGGCGGCGCATCGGCCGCGGCATCCCCGAAATCTTCGGAATCGGTCCCCTGGCCGAGCGGCGCGGTCGTGGCGCCCGCCGGCACCTTGTCCGCGGACACGACCTTCCAGAGGCTGCCCTCGCGTCCCGCGACGTCCGTTCCCTCTCGCGTACTCGATGACGTTACGTAAAGATTGCCGTCCTTGTCCTGGCCGGAACCGGTGATCAGCAGCGCCGTATCGAGCAGCGTCTGAAACTGCCAGTCGCCGTTCGCGTCGCGCTGCAACCCCCGCACCTTGCCGCTACAGAGATCACCGGCGAAGAAGATGCCATCGAGACTGGGATACTCCTCGCCGCGGTAGACACCGACCCCGATCACCGCGCAGCCATCGGCGCCATGCTCATACTCGGCGACTGGCAGGAGACCGATCTGCTGCCGCGGGCACTCGGTGATCTCCTTGGGGAAGCAGTGCGAGGCTTCCAGATAGTCCCAGCCGTAGTTCTGGCCACCGGCCATCCCGGCCGGCTGGACATCGATTTCTTCCCAACTGTCGGCGCCGACATCACCGATGTAGACATCCCCGGTGGCGGGGTCGAAGGAGAACTGCCAGGGATTGCGGAAGCCGTAGGCCCAGATCTCCTTGCGCACCGGGGCCACTTTTTTCCGGTTCTCCGGGGAGACCGCGCTCGGGTCGGCCTTCTTCTCGCCCTTGTCGCGCGCGCGGTCCTTCTCTCCCTTGTCCTTGCTCTTCCCCGCCTCCGGCGTCTGCTGGGGACGCCCTGGATAGGGGTTGTCGAAGCGTCCCTCGCCGGCGAACGGATTGTCCGCCGGAATCCCGTATGGCGAGCCAGGGGTTGCGCCATCGACGTCGATCCGCAGGATCTTGCCAAGGAGCGAGAAGCGGCTCTGCGCGCTATCCCACGGATCGCCCTGCCAGCCACCGTCGCCGGTGGCGATGTAGAGGTAGCCGTCCGGGCCGAACTTCAGCGTGCCGCCGTTATGAGTGGGAAACGGTTTGGGGATGACCAGCAGCGGCCGCTCCGTTCCCGGGTCGGCGATATTCGGGTTGTCCTTGCTGACCTGAAATTCGGAGACCGTAATCGCGCCATTTCCCGACAGGTCGTTGTAATCGACGTAAAAGCGGCCATTCTGCGCGTAGTCAGGATGGAACGCCAGACCGAGCAGCCCCTGCTCGCCGCGTCGGTTGCCGGCCGCTTCCGGGATCTTCAGGAACGGTTCCGGCTCGAGGGTACCGTCCGGCTTGACGATCCGGATGGTGCCTTCCTGCTCGACGACGAAGATCCGGCCGCTGGCATCGGGCGGAAACGCCACGTTGGTCGGGGCGCTCAGACCAGAAGCAACCTGGATCAGCGCGATCGTCGGGTCGTCCGGCAGATCGCCTTCGAGGTGGACGGGCGGTTCGGTGCCCGGCACGGCGACCGGGGTCGCCTCCTGCAACCGCGGCGCGGCGCCAGACACCAAGGTCGGGACGGACAGGGTGATCAGGCAAACGCCGATCGCGATAGAGCGAAACAACCTCACGACATCCTCTCCCGGCTCGGACGGAACGCGGGCCATGTCCCGCCCCTCTGCCGGCATCCCAGGAACCTATGCATCCATTCATCCGGGAGCGAGGAGACGTATCACTTCTCCCAGATCCCGATCAGATCCGTCTTGTGGCGCGAGGTCCATCCAACTGGCGGCGACAGCGAGGGGGCGGGCACGCATGGAGCCTCGGGCGCGGCGTGCAAGCCTAGCACGGCGATTTGGCAGCGACCGTGTTCGCGTGTGGCCATCACCTCAGGTCAAACGCTCCGCACCGACATCCCCCCGTGGGGTTCAGGTGGCGGGAATCAGGGTAACGACCGTGATGAAACGTGGGACGCGAATTCCTCGGCGGTGAGACCGTAGATCACCTCGTCGTGGAACTGACCGGCAGTGAAGACGGTCCGCCGGATGCGGCCCTCCAGCACGAACCCGAGCCGCTCATGCAGCGCACGCGAGGCGTCGTTGAAACTGAAGACGCGCACGGTGACCTTCTGATAGCGCAACTCCTGGAAGTAGAAGCGGAGCACCAGCGCGATTGCCTCCGCCGCGTAGCCACGGCGGCGATGCTCCTGCTTGATGGTGATCCCGTAGGAGAACGCGCCCACGCGCGGATCGCAACCGTGGGTGTTCAGGTTGCCGACGACCTCGCCATAGGCATCCTCGATCACGAACCGGAACGCATCGCCATCGCCGCCCCGGTCCGCTTCCTGCTGCGCCCACTGCCGCACCGCCTCCGCCGATTGGGGAAAGTGGAGGCAATCGACCCCGCGCGCCTGATCATCGTCCCGATTCCAGGCGAAATAGACCGGCCAGTCAGACGGCTCGATGGCGCGGAGGCGGATCGAGCGGCCCTGCCAGATGGAGGACGGGGTTTGCGGAACGAGAATCCGTTGCGGGGACGGTTCGCCGGCCACCGCCTCAGCCGTTGGCCGGTGGGCAGTTGGTCAGATTCGTGCTGCCGTCGGGCATGATGGTGCGGCAGAAGCGCGCGTGGTGGGCGTAGAGGAGATCGGCGGGATCGAACTTCGCTCCGTTCAGGTCGGTGTCGGTGAAATCGGCGCCGAAGAGATCGGTGCGGGCGCGGCCGCCTCCCGTGAAGCGAGCGCCAGCCGCGGCGACATTGGTGAATTTCGCTCGCCACAGCCGGGCCCCGTGCAGATTGGCTCGTTCCAGGGTGGCGCCGCTGAAATCGGTGTCTTCCAGTTTCGCCAGGCTGAAGATCGTCTCGGTCGCGTCGACGCCGCGCAAATTGGCCCCGGCCAGGTTCGCCCCGGTCAGATCGGCGCCGCGCAGATCGCTCCGGTCTCGCAGATCGCAATCGTGGAGATCGGCGCCCGGGGCCAGCGTGGCCCCCGCACAACCGCGATGCTTGGCCGAATCTACGCGGGCTGCGGCCTTCTGCTGCCGTTCGCGCTCGCGCTGGCTCCGATTCTTCCCCGGCCGCCGTTTTTGGTGGCGCGGCTTGGTCGTGTCGGACCGCTTCCTGGCCGTGCCAGGGCCGGCATCGACCGTGACGAGCAGCGCGGCGAGCGCGGCCGCCACCGTCTCCCTTCGACCGAGGAGGCGGGCGAGGAAATTCATGGCTGGCGCGACGCGACGAGACTGCACAAGACGGCTCCCAGGTCCGGGACGACGGGACAGCGGGAGTATGAATCATCTCCGCGGTGGGTGAGGGGCTTCGCGCCACGCCGGGGACCGATCCTTCTGATCTGGTTTCCCGACCGCTCTCGTGATCACCGCGTTGCGTGTGGTCGGGGAAACGGGTCGACTACTCGGTGACGGTCAATGGTGATCTTGGTTGGACCAGGTGGAGCGCCCATCGGAATCGTGATCCGCGTATTGAACGAACCATCGGCTGCGGCCGCGTGGCTATTTTTCCCTTTCGCCCCAACCGCGAGTGCGACGTCCAGCATTCCACCATGCTCGCCTGTCATGGTCGATTCAGTTCCCGGTAGACCTCAATCGGGAACGGTGGTGACGGTCGGTGTGATGCCCATGCGGCGATCACGGACTTCGGCCCGTCTCGTCGCCCGGGCAATGACCTCCTGCTCGTACTGCTCGGCCTCGGCAATCAGCGGCAGGTATTTCTCGACCAATTTCTCTTCCTGCTGATCGCAGGTGATGAGGATGGCGCCTGTTCCGGCTTCGACGTAGAACTCGGTGCCGGCCCGGTCCCCACCCGCGAAGAAGAGATACCGCTCGCCAATCCGCAACGGTCCAAATCCCGCGGCCTCGAACGAGTCGTCATCCGCCCCGAGATAGACGATGGGCACCTGACCGCTGGCCTGACCTACCAGCGAGCGGTCGACCGTGGCCAGATAGTGTTGGACCTGATGCGGTGGGGCAGTGCCGCCGGACGGCTGCACAGTTTCGCCCTCCAGGGCATCGACGCGGGCAACGAAGATCGCGCCGTGGTAAGCCCGGATTTCATCACTGGCGCGAGCTTGATCGTAATCGAGCTGGGGATCGAAGGGCCGCGCCAGCGGGGTTGCGCCGCAGTGATGCGCGCGGAAATCACGTTTCGCGGCGACGGGGTCGGTCGCGGGAGCCTGCAGCAGCGCGGAAGTCAGCGCGGCGACCCCGATGAGCACAACGATGACCGTGAAGGTGGTAAATCTCGGCCGCCTCGTTGCGTCCAGGTGGATCATCGGCGACTCCGTTTGCGTCAGGTGGGGCGCGATTTCAGAAGGTCACGGCGTCGGGACAAGTATCGCCGGTTTTGCTCAACGTGCGGATCGGAATACGACGAAGCGCGCCGAAGGGGGTGCGGCACCGTGAGCCATCGATCCCGCGGGCGCGGGCGCGGGCGACGCTTGCGTCGCGCCCTACGCCGTGCGGGCTGTTGGTGCAATGACTGCATCATCCCATTCGCTGGCACGTCTCCCGCATCTGGCGCCGGCTCCCCCAGACTGGCCGCGGCGCCGCGTATAGTCGGGTGCCAGCCTGTTCGCGAGACTGGCGCAAGCGGCACGACATCAGGCGCGAACCTGGCGCGGTAGAGAGCAGTGGCGGATCAACGACGCACAGCGGACCCATCCTTGCGAGCAGCCAGGGTGTCCCTCGCGCTCCTGGTGGTCGCCGCGCTGGGATTGACAGTGGTGGCGGTGGGGCCGGGGACGCTGCCGTGGGATGTCGCTATCGCGCTGCGGGTGCAGCGGGTGCCGGCGGCGGTTGGGGCGCCGCTCGCCCGGGTCGGGTACTGGGCCGGGAGCGCGGCGGTGGTCTACGCGGTCGGCGCGGCGCTGATCGTCCTGCTTGGTCGGCGCCAACTGCGTCGCGAGGTGGCGGTGCTCGCCGGGGTTCTCATCGTGCGGGCGCTGAATACGCCGCTCAAGGTGCTGGTCGCCAGCCCGCGGCCGATCGACGGTCAGGTCCTGATCAGCGAGTTGGCAACGGGAAATGGGTTCCCCAGCGGACACATGTTCGGCGCGACGTTGCTCTACGGGGCGGTGATCTGGATCGCGGCGCGCCTCGTTCCTTCGCGCCCCGCGCGGTGGGCGATCCAGGGGATAGCCGCCATGCTGATCGCCGTCACCGGGTTCGACCGCATCTACAGCGGCGCCCACTGGCCTTCAGACGTGCTGGGTGGATTGCTGTGGGGACTCGTCGGTCTCCTGGCAGTGATCCTCGTCAGCGGGCGACTCGTCCCAGATGGACAGCCGCTTGAGGGCAAGGCATGAGATCGGACCTGGAGCCGAGGATGCGGGGCGGCCACAGGAACCAGGGGATCGCCTTACGCCCGCCGCTGGAAACGGACCCAGCCCGGCGAGAAGCGGACCTGCACCGTGCCGTCGGGATGGGAGATGACCGGGTCGGGCAAGCGCTCGTCTGGTGACCAGTCGAGCGCGGCGGCGACCGGGATAACCTCGTCCGCGGCGATGGCGGTCAACGGACCGCCGAGCGGGGCGACGCCACAGGCAAAACGCCAGGCCCAGGCCGCCGGGAGCGAGGCGAGCATCGTCCAGTCGGCGGGCGCGGGGAAGGGGGCATAACTGGCGATCCCAGTCTGCGGCCAGGGATGGAGGGTTCCCGCGAGGAGTGCCGGGAGACTCTCGGTCAGCAATGCTCCCCCACGCGCCATCAACTGTCGCTCCAGATCCGGCGCGGCGATCCCTTCCGGCACCGGTAGCGCCCCCTGGGCGACGATCGGGCCGGTATCGAGACCGGCATCCATGCGGTGGACGGTGACGCCGGTGGTGCGCTCGCCCCGGCGCAGCGTCCAGAAGACCGGTTCGGGACCGCGGTCGGCGGGGAGGAGGGAGGGGTGGAGGTTGAGGATGCCGAACGACGGCGTTTCGCGCGCGGCGCGTCCCAATCGCCACGGGAAGCACGCGGCCACGCCAATATCCGGCGCCAACTCCCGGATGACGCGGGTCGCGTCCGCCGCCGAGGCAGCCCAGCGCAGCGGGATTCCGGCGGCCGTGGCCAGGCATTCCGGCTCACCCTGATCCTCACCCAGCGCCCCGGCAAGAATGAGACCTGCTACCTCAAAGCCAGCCTCGATCAGCGCCGCCAGCGGCGGCGCGGTCGCCCCGCACGACTGGCCAAGCACCACCACCCGCGCCTCCCCGGCAGCCATGCGATCGCAACCCAGCCCACGCACCGTTTCTCCCCGTCTCCCCGTCTTGCCGTCTTGCCGTCTTGCCGTCTCCCCGTCTTGCCGTCTCCCCGTCTTGCCGTCTCCCCGTCTTGCCGTCTTCTCGACTCCTCGCCTACGGTTTCCCGCAGTATGGCGCGGCGCGGAGAGCGCCCCGGCCCGAACCTACCGGAGAGCGACGATGCCACGAATGGTGCACTGCGTGAAACTCGGCCGCGAGTTGCCAGGGCTGGAAAAACCGCCCTTCCCCGGCGAACTCGGTCAGCGCATCTACGACAATGTCTCGGCGGAGGGCTACGCGCTGTGGCAGCCGCACATGACGATCATGATCAATCACTACGGGCTGAATCCCGCCGATCCCGAAACGCGGCGCATCCTGCGCGAGCAGATGGAGGAATTCTTTTTCGGTGAGAACGCCCGCCTGCCGGAAGGCTGGGTTCCACCCGACGCCGCGCCGACGAAGGGGGCGCCGCGGAAGAAGTGAGATGTTTGGGGGTGCCGGCTTCGCCTCAGGGGGTGAAGGGGTGGCGCTGCGCTCAGGGGTGAAGGAGCACGAGGAGGCAGCCTCCGTCGTGCTCCTTCACCCCTGAGCGCAGCGTCACCCTGAGGCGAAGCCGGCACCCCCTTTACGATTTGCCAAATGTACGGAGGGGAACCCATGCCAATTCTGACCTATTTCGGACATTCCGCGTTCATGCTCGAAGATGGAAATGGCAACACGGTCATGATCGACCCGTTCATCGAGCACAACCCGATGACGCGGGTCGAGGTCAAGGACCTGCGCCCGAATACGATCCTGCTGACTCACGCTCACAACGATCACGTCGGGGACACGGTCGAACTCGCCCGGAACACCGACGCCACGGTGATCTGCACGGTCGAACTGGGCGACTGGCTGGAGAGCCAGGATGTGCAGAACGTGATCGGGGCCAATCACGGCGGCACGATCGCCTTCTCCGGGGGGACGGTGAAGTTCACCCCGGCCTGGCACAGTTCGTCCTACTGGGATGGGGAAAAGAAGGTTGCGAACGGCATTCCCGCCGGGTTGATCGTCCGCTTCGGCGGGCGCGCGATCTATTTCGCGGGCGATACGGCGCTGTTCGGCGACATGAAACTGATCGGCGACGAGGGGATCGACATCGCCGTGCTTCCCATCGGTGACCACTACACGATGGGACCGGACGATGCCGCCCGCGCCGCCGCGTTCGTCGGCGCGCAGACGGTCATCCCCTGCCACTACAACACCTTCCCCCCGATCAGGCAGGACCCCGAAACATTCAAGGCGAAGGTCGCCGCGCGGGCGCCGGAAACGACGGTGGCGATCATGGCCCCCGGCGACTCGCGCGGGATCTAGGCCCGGTCACGATGACGGAGGGCGATGCAGGGGCTGCCCGCCCGGAGACGGCGGCATGGGACGAGGAGTTACGACGGACCGCCTATCAGAAGAAGGTGGTCAGCCGCCTGCCCGCGGCCGCGATCCTCGACATGGCGGTCGCCTTCTTCGCGGCGCGGGGATACCGCGCCGGGCGCACCGGGCGGCCCAACCAGGTCTTCGTGATGGGCAAGGGCGAGGGGATTCTGCCCCGCGTCACCGGCGAGGTCAACGCGCGCCCCGATGTCGGCAAGCCGGGGACGACGCTGGTTACCCTGGACGCGGCGGGGGAGCGACTCGGGCCGTTGATGGCTGACTTCGCCCGCGAGGTACGAGCGGCGGGACGCCGGCCCGCGCCACCAGTCGAGACATGACACCGTTATACGCCGGAGGAGATGAACCATGAGCGCGGCGCCGAAACCGCCGTTCAGCACCAAACAGGTGGGGCCGGTCCACGATGTCCTCGCGCCGGACACCTCGGAAATTCGCGTCCTGGTCAATACCAGTCGGGGCAGCATGGTCCACGGCACCCTCCCGCCGGGTGGGGTCTCGCTGGCGGTCACCCATCGCACCGTGGAAGAACTGTGGTACATCACCGAGGGACGCGGTCAGATGTGGCGCAAGTTCGGGGAGCACGAGGAGGTCGTCGATCTCGCACCGGGGATCGCGCTGTCCATCCCGCTTGGCGCCCACTTCCAGTTCCGCACCGTCGGCCCGGACCCGCTGCGGTTCGTCCTCTGCACGATGCCGCCCTGGCCCGGCGCGGACGAAGCGGTGCGGGTGGCGGATCACTGGCCCACGCCGGAAGACCGGCTTCGACCGTAGCGGGAAACCCGCTCGATCCAATGGCATCCTTCCGCTGAAGTGAGGCGGAAACAGGGCGAACCCTTGTCCATTTCTGCCATCACGACCATGCAGATCACCCGGCCTACCTCGTGGCGTTGCGACCGATGATTTCGATCTACTTGATGCCGACCACCATTGACTCGGGACCGGCCAGTGGCCGCGCATAGGTCTCGCGGAATCCCACGTCCCGCATCCAGCCCTGGCAGTCGGCGAAGGTGTACTCGGCGCCTTCCTGATTTTCGATGAGCATGTTCAGGCTGAATAGCAATCCGAACGTGTTCTCCCTGCGGTCATCATCGATGATGGCGTCGTAGACAAGAACGGCGCCACCGTCGGGCAGTGCGTCGTACGCCTTCTGCAAAATGATCTTTTTCCGCTCCAGTCCCCAGCCGTGCAACATGTGGCCCAGAACAATGACTTCCGCCGCGGGGAACGGATCGTGCCAGATGTCCGCCGCGTGCCACGCGATACGGTCCTGTAGTCCATGCGTCCGAACGTATCCCTCGAAGATTGACTGGACTTTGGGCAAATCGACGCCGATGCCGCGCAGATGCCCGTGCGCATTGGCGAGCACGACCGGCAGCCCACCTTGAGCCGTGCCCACATCCGCAAAGGTCTCGTATCGATCCCAGGGAAAGGTGCTGGCAATGGCGTTGGCCGAACCAAGGCTGAGGCCCGTCATCGCCTGCATGAAACCACGGAGTTTGTGCTGATCGAGCACCAGGGTGGAGAAGAGGTCGAGACCACCCTCCTTGAGTTCATTTTGAGGCTCACCGGAGCGGAGACCCTCTGTCAGGTTTCCCCAGTAGCGGTACAGGCGACTATTCGCCATTTCCAGGATGCCACCGATGTACGAGGGCTTGTTCCGATCAAGGAACAGGTCCGTCTCCGGAGTGTTGGCGTACTCGCCATCCTGGCGCTCCAGCAGCCCGAGCGCCACGAGGGCGTCGAAGAAATCGCGGGAACTGCGGGGATGGAGGCCAAGGCGCTGGCGGAGTGTTTCCCCATCGAGGGGACTTTCGGCCAACTGCGTGAACACGCCGAGTTCCACGGCGCTCAACAGCGTCTTCGCGCCCCAGAAGGCAAAACCCAATTGCATGATCCCCTCTGGGGTACGTGGTCTGGACTCGTCGGACATGGGTTCCCCCTTGATGCGATTGTTGGCGATGGAACTGTAGTCGTCACCACGCGTCAATCGCACGATTGAAGTTCCAACGTCCCGCCCGCGCTCTCGCGGCGCTATCACGAACGGCTCCTTCTCGCCGACCATGATTTAGCGGGGTTGAGCGGCTGCCACGATTTCTCCTGAAATCAGAGGACCCAGATGTCGAGTGGTAACCTGCACGCGATGCGTCATGTCCATGAATGGACCGTGTCGGACAATCCGGCGCGGAATCCATCAGACGATCTGCTCCAAGACCTCCACGCTCGAGCACGTACACTCCCCGGCCGGGATCGATGGCCAGGCCCAGAGCGCGGCGAAAGGACGAGATTTGAGATGGGGCAAGGAAAACCGGTTGTACGGGCTGGTCGCCGGGCGGTGCTTGCTGGTCTGACCCTCGGCGCGGCCGGCGCGTTCGCATCGGGGGCGAATGCGGGGTCGCGCCGGGTGGCCGCGGCGCCGGCCACGCCCGTCGCGACTCCGTCGGCGAACGCGAGCGCCGACGCGGTGATCGCCCTCGTCGAGGAGGCGATGACCCAGTATCACCTCAAGGCCGCCATCGCCCAGGTGATGGTCGACGGCGAGGAGTTGGTCACTTTCGCTCGCGGCGAGTCGATGAACGGCGTGCCCGCCACGCCGGAGATGCATTTTCGCAACGGGGCGGTCGCCATCTCCTACATCGCCACCCTCCTCCTGGTCCTGGTCGATCAGGGCGTCGTCGGCCTGGACGACCCCATCGCCCCCTGGTTGCCCGATCTGCCCGATGGGGAGAGGGCGACCTTTCGCATGCTGGCCAACATGACCGCCGGCTACCCCGACTACGTCAACAGCGACCAGTTCGTCGCCGATTTCTACGCCAATCCGTTCCGGGTCTGGACGCCGGAGGAGCTGATCGCGATCGGACAGGAGCAGGGGCGGGTCTTCGCCCCGGGGGAGAATTGGGCCTATTCCCACTCCGACTACGTGATTCTCGGTCTGGCGCTGGAAGCGGTCACCGGCAAGCCGCTGCAGGTTCTCATGCGTGACCTGGTGCTCGATCCGCTGGGGCTCGTCAATACGGAGAATTTCGCCACACCGTGGATTCCGGAACCGGTGCTGCACGCCTTTACCTCGGAGCGCCGCACCCCGCTGCGCATCCCGCCGGGCACGCCGTTCTACGAGGAATCGACCTACTGGGATCCCTCCTGGACGATCGCCCGCGGCGCAATCCAGACGACCACCATCGCCGACATGGTGGCCTCGGTGATCGCCATCGGCGAAGGGACCCTGCTTTCGCCGGCATCGCACCGGGCGCAGACGGAGAAGGCGCTGGCCGGCTTTGGACACCCCATGCCCGGCTGCGCGACCTGCATGACCATGACCGAGACCGCCAGTTACGGTCTCGGCATCTGGCTGGCGGGCAACTGGCTGCTGCAGAATCCGAGTTTTGGCGGCTACGGCGCATTCATGGCCTATTTGCCGGCCCGCAAGATCGGGCTCGGCGTGGTGGCGACGGTCGCCGAAGATGGATTCGACGCGCATGGCGACTTCCTCACCTCGAACGCGGCGCAGCCGATCGGGACCGCCATCGCGGCGCTGCTGGCGCCGGAGTCTCCAATCCGGCGCTGACCACGGCAGACCGACGCGATCACGCGGGCGACGCTGTTTCGGGCAGGGTCATCGACATTCAGGGAGGGGAAGGCGTGGCGGTGCGAGCGTCCGCGGTACGAGCGAATACCGTTGCCGGTGGTTTCGCGGTGCTGGCGTACATTGGCACGGTCGTTGCCGCCAATTGGGCGCTGACGACGTTTGGCCTCCTGCCGGTCGGGTTCGGGCTCGTCGCTCCCGCCGGAGTCTATTTCGCCGGTCTTGCCTTCACCCTGCGCGATCTGACGCACGAGGCGCTCGGGAAGCGGGCAATGCTGGTCGCAATCGTGATCGGCGCGCTTCTCTCGGCCGCGCTGTCGCCCGCGCTGGCGCTCGCCTCCGGCATGGCGTTTCTGGTCTCGGAACTGGCCGATTTCGCCATCTACACCCCGTTGCGCCTGCGCTCCTGGCTCGGTGCGGTGGCGCTCTCCAATGTGGTCGGGCTGGTGATCGATTCGGTCCTGTTCCCGTGGCTCGCGTTCGGTTCGCTGGAGTACCTCGCGGGGCTGATCGTCGGCAAATTGTGGATGACCATCCTGGCGGTGATCGTGCTCGCCATCTGGCGTCCGACGTGGGGGAAACCGTGACGTCTTGACCTGAATGCTGAGTCTCTTCTTTATAGCGGCGTGCGAACGACGTGTCGTTCCGAGCCGCCGCGAGGCCTTGCGGCGGCCGCGCTGGTTCTCCTGATTACCAAGTTGCCTCCTGCGGTCAGGACGACAGACGTAGATCTTGCCGAAACGACAGATTGCTGCACGTCGCTGTACACGGACCAGAGCGGCCAGTTCGACCCCTTGCGATTGGTTGTCCGGTCTCGCGATGCCTGCTATGCTCCGCGAAACTTGCATATGCATCTTTTCCGTCGGAGCATTGCCGATGAGTGCCGCTGCCACATCCTCCACCGTTCCCCAGGGGGCGTTGCCCTGTCTCTGCAACGCGATCCGCCGTGCCGATCGCGCCCTCAGCCGCCGCTACGACGACGCGCTCCGGCCGAGCGGGCTGACGACCACCCAGTACGCCCTGCTGGCGGCGCTGTCCCGTGCCGGGAGACCGCTACCGCACGGCGAGTTGGCCGGTCTCCAGGAGATGGCCGCGGCGACCCTCACCCGCGCCTTGCAACCGCTGCAACGGGATGGACTGATCCACGTCGCATCCGGCGATGACCGGAGGACCCGCTTTGTGGCGATCACCGCGGCGGGTGAAGCCGCGTTATCGCGGGCGAGACCGCTCTGGCAGGCGGTGCAGCAAGAGGTTGTCGCGGCCTTCGACGACGCACGGAGCGCGCGGTTGCTGGCGGACCTCGCCCGGCTCGTCGCGTCCCTGCGTGAGGACACGACGTGACTTGAGTTCGTTCCCATTGCCACGACCCGGTCGATAGACACGCACCAGGAACCAGCCAATGAGCCTCCAGTCGAAGCATCGCGATTTCAGTTACGCCTGGATCGTGGCGGCGGTCAGTTTCGTTACCCTGCTCGCCGCCGCGGGGTTCCGCAGCACCCCGGGCGTGCTGATGGTCCCGCTGGAGCAGGAGTTCGGCTGGAACCGGGCCACCATCGGGCTCGCCGTCTCGGTCAACGTCCTCCTCTTCGGCTTCGTCGGGCCGTTCGCGGCGGCGCTGATGATTCGCTTCGGGTTGCGGCCGGTCGTCGCCGGCGCCCTGCTCACCATCTCGACCGGGGCGCTCCTGACGACCCAGATCCGCGAAGCGTGGCAACTGGTGCTCCTCTGGGGGGTCGTCGTCGGTCTCGGCGCCGGGTGCATGGCGACCGTCCTCGCCGCCACCGTGGCCACCCGCTGGTTCGTCGCGCAACGGGGGCTGGTGACCGGAGTTCTCACCGCAGCCAGCGCGACCGGTCAGTTGATCTTTCTGCCCCTGCTCGCCTGGATGGCGACCAGTTACAACTGGCGGCTGGTCTCGATCACCATTGCCCTCGCCGCGCTTGCGGTCGTGCCGCTGGTGCTGATCTTCATGCGCGACTGGCCGGCGGACGTCGGGCAGGTGCCCTACGGCGCCGCGAAGGACGATCCCCCGCCACCCCGGCCGACCGGCAACCCGATCGGCAACGCCATGGCCGGGCTCGGTTTCGCGGTCGGCCAGCGCGATTTCTGGCTCCTCGCCATCCCCTTCCTGATCTGCGGCTTGAGCACGAACGGCCTGATCGGGACACACCTGATTCCGGCCGGGATGGATCACGGCATGGCGGAGGTGACGGCAGCAGGATTGCTGGCGACGGTCGGCATCTTCGATATCGTCGGCACCACCGTCTCCGGCTGGCTCACCGACCGCTGGGATAGCCGCAAACTCCTCTTCGCCTATTACGGTCTGCGCGGGTTGTCGCTCATCCTGCTGCCGCTGGCCCTCTCCGCCGCCAACTTCAGCCTGATCGTCTTCATCGTCTTCTACGGACTGGACTGGGTCGCGACGGTGCCGCCGACCGTCTCCCTCGCCAACCAGCGCTTTGGGCGGGAGCGGGGCATGGTCGTCTACGGCTGGATCTTCGCCTCGCACCAGGTCGGCGCCGCGATCGCCGCCACCGGCGCCGGGGTGATCCGCACCATCACCGGCGACTATCTCCTCGCCTTCGTCAGCGCCGGGCTGCTCTGCCTCGTCGCCGCCGTCCTCTCCCTCGGCGTCGGCGTGCGGCCTCGCGGAACGGAGGGGGTGCCGCTACGCTCAGGGGGTGCCGCTGCGCTCAGGGGGTGAAGGGGGTGTTGGCGGCTGCGCCGCCTCAAGGGGTGAATGAGAGCACGAGGAGGCGAACCCGTCGTGCTCCTTCACCCCCTTCACCCCCTCAAGCCGCGAAGCGGCTGACACCCCCTGAGGCCGTAGGCCGTCACCCCCTGAGGCGAAGCCGGCACCCCCCTCCGTTCCCTACGCTTCCTCCCACCAGGTCCGCAGCAATCCGGCGGTCTCGCGGACCGCTTCGTCGTAGGGACCGTCGATGCGGCACTCGATGGTGAGGTAGGCGTCGTAGCCGATCGCCTTGAGGACCTGGAAGCCGGGGCGGAAATCGAGATGCCCGCGGCCCGGTTGCAAGCGGTTGCTGTCAGCGACGTGGACATAGACGAGTCGCGGCGCGGCGGCGAGGAGGCTAACGGCGATGTCGGCTTCCTCGATATTCATATGGAAGAAGTCAGCCATGATCGCTACCTCCGGCCCGACTTCCTCGGCAATCGCCACCCCCTGCCCCAGCCGGTTGACGATGTACGCCTCGTAGCGGTTGAGCGGTTCGAGAAAGATGGGCACGCCCGCGGCGCGGGCCGCCGGAGCCAGATCGCGCATCTGGGCGATGAACAGATCGCGCTCCAGATCCATTCCGCTCGCCAGGGGCGTGAGATCGGGCAGCGCGGCGGTACGCCCGAATTGGGGAACCACGAGCACGCCCACGGCGCCGAGGGCCGCGGCGAGATCGAGGCGTTGCCGGATCGTCTCCCGGGCGATCTGCCGCTCGGCCGGATCGGCATTGAGCAGGCGGGGGCTCCCCTCGATTGCCGCGACGCTGACCGGGCTGTTGGCGAAGGAACGGACAATCTCGTCGGCGGGGAGCGCCAGCGTCTCCGCGAGGTGCAACTCCACCCCGTCCAGCCCGACTGACGTCAGCCACGCGATGCGCTCCGCGAGCGTTTCGCCGCGCGTCATCCCTTCCCGGATCGCGATTTTCATGCCGCCTCCGCCTTGTATCCCAGCAAACGTCGCACCACAAATTTCACTCAGCAACGGATTCCTACCCATGCTACGATGCCGGTCCCGGTCATTGCATAGGCGCCGGCCGGTGGCCGCCCGGTCTGTGGGCGGGCGAACGCGGAAGCAGTGGAGGAGCAACGGAGCATGCCCCGATATCGTCATTGGCTTGCCGCATTTCTGGGATTAGCCCTGCTCATTGGGCTGACCGCGGGGCCGCTGATGAGCACGGCCCGTGCCCAGGACAACGTCGAACTGCGCGTCTGGGACCAGTTCACCGATCCGGAAGAATCGGCGGTGGCCGACGCGATCTACAAGGGCTTCACCGACGCGAATCCGAACATCACGATCGTGCGTGAGGCGTTCGAAACCGACCAGATGCGCGATACGGTGAACACCGCCATCGCCTCCGGCACCGGACCGGACGTCATCTTCTACGATGCCGGTCCCGGCTACGCTGGCGTCCTGGTCGATGCCCAGTTGCTGCTGCCGCTGACCGACTACGCGAAGAAGTACGGCTGGACCGACCGCGTCTATCCCGCCGCGCAGGAAGGGACGACGATCGACGGCGTACTCTACGGCATGCCGCTCCAGACCGACCTGATCGGCATGTACTACAACAAGACCCTGCTCGATAAGGAAGGATTGGCGGTCCCCACCACGCTGGACGAGCCTGACCGCCTTCTGCGGCGCCGCGAAGGAAAAGGGCTACATCCCGATCGCCTTCGCCAACAACCCCGGCTGGGAAGCCTTACACCAGTACTCGATGACCATCAGCCAGATGATGGGACCGGAGGCGCTGCGCGCCAAGCTGCTCGAGAACGAAGGCAGTTGGGACACTCCGGAGAGCGTGACGGCGATCAAGGCGTTCTTCGTCGATCTCCCCGCGGCCGGTTGCTTCCCGGATGACGTCAACGCCATCCAGTACGATGATGGCAACTCTCTTTTCTTTACCGGTCAAGCGCTGCTGCACACCACCGGCTCCTGGCTGGTCGGCGATATCGAGGAGGCGATGGGCGACTACGAGATCGGCTTTGTCCCCTTCCCGATCATCGAGGAAGGGAAGAAGCCGACCTGGGTCTCCGGCGTTGGCTCCGCCTACTACATCACCTCCAAGACGGCCCATCCCGATGAGGCGGCGATGCTGATCGACTACCTCTTCTCACCCGACGCCGTCAAGCAGTGGGTGACGGGCGCGCGCTACTTCGTGCCCGTGGATGTCGATCTGACCGGTTTGGAGATCGGTCCGGTGAACCGCACCGTCATCGATATCCTGCAGAACGCGCAGAAAGAGAACGTGCCATTCGGCTACAACGTCGACGTGCTGGCGCCGCCGCCGTTCAACGAGATGATGCAGAACGGCTTCCAGGCCGTGCTGGCCGGCGACAAGACCGCCGAGCAACAGGCGGCCGATCTCGATGCCGCCTGGAACGAGGGGATGGGTTCCTGATCGCGAGTGCGGATGAGGGCCGCATGCAGGCGACGAGCGCCCGCGGCCCAACCCCGCTCTTCCCCTGACCCCAACTCCGCGCAGACCCCTCACCCCAAACCCTGCCTCCCTCCCGAGCCTCCCTCCACTGGAGGGAGGAGTCTCCCCGAGCACAGGGAGAGGGGCTCGCCGGGGATCGAGTCAACCGTCGGGATCGCGGGAGCGAGTGATCTTCCGCGATCCTTGCTCCGGAACGATTGCCCATGAACGCATCGCCACCGACGATCGGGTCATTGCCATATACCGGGCTTTCGCCCACGCGCCGCTGGTGGAACCGGTATCGCGCGGCGATCTTTTTCGTGCTGCCCGCTCTCCTCCTCTACTCCATCTTCATGATCTATCCGTTCCTGCGCTCGATCTATTTTTCGTTCACCGATTGGAACGGCGTGCGGCCGGTCAAGAACTGGGTCGGTCTCGCCAACTGGCGGGAATTGGTCCAGGACCCGATGCTCTGGCTCAGCCTGCGGCACAACGTGATCTGGGTCATTGTCGGGACGATCACGCCGCTCGCCATCGGTTTCCTGCTGGCCTTGCTGCTCTGGCGCCGTCCGCCGGGGTTCACCATTTTCCGCACGATGTTCTTCATGCCGCAGGTACTCTCCGCGGTGGTCATCGGCATCATCTGGACCTGGATTTACAACCCCCTCTTTGGCAACCTCAACAAGATGCTCGATGCGGTTGGATTGGAAGATGTCTCCCGCGGCTGGCTGGGCGATCCCGACATCGCGCTCTTCGCCGTGCTCACCGCCGCGATCTGGGCGACGATCGGGTTCGTCTTTGTCGTCTTTCTCGCCGGTCTGCAGAACGTCAACAAGGATCTGCTGGAGGCCGCCACCATCGACGGGGCCAACAGTTGGCATCGCTTTCGTGACGTCACCGTGCCGCAGATGAGCAACTTGATCAACGTGGTGACCGCGCTCCTGCTGATCGGCGGCTTCAATGTGTTCGATATCGTCTGGGTGATGACCCAGGGCGGCCCCGCCAACGCCACCGAGGTGATTGCCACTCTCACCTACAAGGAAGCGTTCACCCAGAACAAGGTGGCCTACGCCTCGGCGATTTCGCTGGTAATGACCTTCATCTCCCTGGTGGCGTCGGTCGTCTTCATCCGGCTGCGCGAGCGCCAGGAGGATTGAGGCCGTGACCGCTTCCGCTTCCGCCATTGGGGCCGCCTCCAATCTGGATACCGCGGTCACCATCAAGCGGCCATGGTTCCAGCGCTTCGGCGGCACCGTGGTCACCTACGTGATCCTGATCGCGTTCTTTCTCCTCTTTCTGATGCCGTTCGTCTGGATCTGGTTCGCGGCGATGAAGACCTCCCGTGAGATTTCCGCCGATCCTTTCAGCCCGCCGACGTCGCTCAATGTGAACAATCTGGTGAAGGCCTGGACGGTCGGGCACTTTTCCGACTACCTGCTGAACAGTCTCATCTACAGCATCGCCACGATCGCGGGCGTCGCGCTCTTCGCCTGCACCGCTGGTTATGCCCTGGCAATGCTGCCCCTGCCCGGCCGCAACGCGATCTTCGTCCTCTTCCTGCTCGGGCTGATGGTTCCCTTCCAGTCGGTGATGATCCCGCTCTACTACCTGCTGCGGGATGTGCGGATGCTGGAAACGTATTGGGCGTTCATTGTGCCGGGGATCGCGCTGCGGCTCCCCTTCGGCATTTTTCTGATGCGGGGGTTTTTCCGGGGCTTGCCACCGGAGTTGGGCGACGCCGCCCGCACCGACGGCGCCAACGAGTGGCAGGTCTTCCGCGAGGTGATGCTGCCTCTTTCCTGGCCCGGTCTCGCCACCCTGATCATCTTCCAGTTCATGTGGGCCTGGAACGAATTCGCGATGCCATTGATCTTCGTCCAGCGCGACGAATTGCGCCCGATCTCGCTCGGCACGATGTTCTTTTTCGGCCGCTTCGTCGCCGACCGCGGACTGATCGCCGCGGGCGCCACCATCGCCATGATCCCGATCGTGGCCCTCTATCTGATCCTGCAGAAGCGCTTCATCGAGGGGATTACCGCCGGCGCGCTCAAGTCATAGGGACACCGAGGTCCGGCGCGGGCGATGTCGACACCGCGCCGTCCGGGGTTGGTGCGGCAGGGGCACGGCATGCCGTGCCCCGCGCCCCAACGATCTGTCGCGGTCCCGCCGCGCGTGCCCTCACCCCAACCCTGGCCCCCTCCCGAGCCTCCCGCCCCGGAGGGAGGAGTCTCCCGCTCGGCGGAAGAGGGGCTTCTGGCGGTCTTGGCGTCCGTTTGTGCCAGGGCGAACGCCCCGAATCCGCCATATCTCCCCCCGTGAGCCGTCGAGGCGGGAGAGAGGTTCGCGGCGGCATGGTCCAGGGTGAACATGGAATGTGTCATTCGGCTTCGGGGTGATTCCAGGCGCCGGTGTCGTCATCGAGCGTGCGGCTGTCGCCCGGGAGGGATGGCCAGCGCACGGTGATCACCACCGCCGCCGATTCGGCGCGCCAGAGGTGCGGCACGCCCGGCTCCCAGAGGACGTAGTCGCCTTCGTGGGTCAGCACCACGTCTCGCTGCGGGAAGCGCAGCAGGAAGCGGCCACGCACCAGCACGGCGAGGGTGCGTGCTTTAGCGTTGACGCCCCAGGCGGTGCGCGCCTCGCCACCGTCGTAGACCGCCCATTTCACTTCGACGTCGCCGGTGGCGCGGGGATCGTCTGGCTCGGGCATGAAGTGGCCGAGCAGCCAGCCCCACCGCGCGTCGCTTCCCTCCGCCGCGTTGCCGCTGAGCACCCCCGGCGTTTGCGTCACTCCCCGCGCCACGGGTGCCAAACCGCGTTCGCACTCCGCTCCCCGTTCGACCAGAGACTCCTCGCTCCCGGGAGGGTGGTCCGGTAGGGGGTCAGGGTTATCGGTGTGACCGCGTCGCTGATCGTCCGTCAGGCGCCGGACCGGCGAATCTTGATCGTTTTTTGACACATCACCCCAATGGGATCGCTAGCCTGCGGTCAGACCACTGACGCCTGGGTTCCGGCCCGTGACCGTTCGGGTACGGCACGGTGATCAGCCCAGGCGATCTGCAATGACGGCGGCTCGGGCACTCCAGCCGGCCGTATCATCCCCCTTTTTCCCCGGGGCACCCCACCCCGGACCGCAGCCCAGCGATCCGCGCTCCACAGCGCGGATCGCTCGGGCATGCCCGGCGTGGACGCGACTCTACTCCCGTGGCGCAAGACTACGAGCAAGTGCCATTGACCGGATCGCCGCCGCAGTTGTTCGGATCGTTGCCGGATACGTTGGCCCCGGCGATGATCGTCACCGTCCCCCCCTCGTTGTAGATGCCGCCGCCATCATCGCTGCCACCGGCCATGTTGCTGGTGATGTTTGCCCCGGACTCGACCAGGAGAATGCCGAAGTAGTTGTAGATGCCGCCGCCGAAGACCGCGACGTTGTCGGTGACGGTACTCCCCTTTTGCAGCGTGACGTTTCCCTCGTCGTTGTAGATGCCGCCGCCCTCGTAGTCGGCGCCATTCTTGAACACGGTCGTGCCGTCGCCCACGGTAAGCGAGCCCGAATTGATGATGCCGCCGCCGTACAGGGGCCTCGCCCCGCCGGTCACGGTGACATGCAGGAGTTGCAGTTTTCCGGAGTTGTTGATCCCCCACCAGCCGTTGCCGCTGCTGGTGGCGACGGTCAGATCCTGGATGGTCACTCGGGCGTTCTGTCCGATGCCGATAATCGCGCTCTGAGCGCCCGCGTCGTTCAGGATCGTACTGGCGGTGCTCGCCCCGGCCAGGGTGAGGTTCTTGTCGATCCTGATGTTGACCTGGAAGATGCCGTCGCAAAGGGTCAGGGTGCTCCCCGCCGCGGCCGCGTCGATCGCCCCCTGAAGGTCGTCGGCGGCAGCAATGCAGGCGCCGCTGCCGACCTTGCCCTTCCCGTTCCCGTTGCGCTTCCCCTTGCGGTTCTCCTTCTGGTCCCCACGGCGATGTCTGGCCCGGCGGCGGTGATACAGCCCGGCCTCGCCCGATTCGCCCAGCAGCGTCGCCAGCCCACCGGCCAGCGGCAGTGCCGCGCCCAGGCGCAGCAGTCCCCGCCGCGTCTCCGCGGCGCCGAGCGCCCGCGCGATGGCATCGAGGCGATCCTCGTTCATCCTCACCACTCCTGCTCCGGATCAGGGACGCGACGCCGCGGTGACCACCCGGTCCCGCCCACCATCCGCGCCAAACCGGGCGCAGTCTAACATAATGTAAACTTCGATGCGTCGAGATGATTCATTTCCCAGATCGGGTTCGTGGACCGGATCGCGTGCGAGAGGTGGTTGTCAGGCTCGAACTCAGGCGCGGCGATCCTGTTCCGCCACGTAGCGGCGGAGGAGGAGCACATCACACAATGCGTGGTCGACGACGTAGCGGGCGACCGGACTGAGCGGCGCCGGTCCCGGCCCGGGATAGCGGCCCGGCAGCCCCCGGCCACCACCGAGCGCGATCAGGGAGACGGAACGCTCCTCGGCGAGACGCAGGATCTCCTGCTCCGGCCGGCCACGGCGCACCACCAACTCGGCGGGATAGTCCGCCGCGTTCAACCAGGCGGTGACGGCGGCGCGAACATCCTCCTCGCTCCACTTCACGACATGGCGGATACGCGCCTCAGCGCGGTGGCGGCCGGAATCGCGCCCGGGCAGCCGCTGCAGCGCGTGCTCCACCTCTTCCGTGGGGCGCGTATCAGAGACGAAGAAGAGCACCCAGGCCAGCGCGGGGTTGAGCGTTGCCGCCGCGGCATCGAGCACGGAGTCGACACGATAGCCATCGAGACAGATCAGGGCAGCGGTCGTCATCGCAGCATCACCCACAGCGTCAACGTCGTCGCCACGAGCACGATCGGGGTGGTCACCAGCGCCACGCGCAGGTAGGCGCCGGTTGTGACATCGAGCCCGCGCTTGCGGATCAGCGTCAGCCAGAGCATCGTCGCCAACGAACCGTAGGTCGTCAAGGTCGGTCCGATATTGGTGCCGACGAGGGTGCCGTAGGCGAGCGGCTCCTGCACCCCCGCTCCGGCATGGGCGATGAACGGCAGCGAGAGGAGGGTCATCGGCACGTTGTTGACGATGTTGCTGCCGATCGCGTTGGCGCCGACCGCCAGCAGCAACGCCGGGAGCGGCGATGTCGGCAGGTGAAAGGCGAGTTGCTCCAGCCAGAAGTGCTCGAAGCCGCGCACCAGGATGAACATGCCGATGACGAACACGAAGAGCGGCCAGGAAACGGAGCGCGCCGTTGCGCCGAAGCCGACGCGCCGTCCCAGCAGACCGATCAGCAGGAGCAGACCGCCGCCCGCCAGCGCCGGCCAGGCCAGGGACGAATGGACGAGACCGGCCACGAGCAGGACCATCAGGGTCGCCGCCAGGATCAGCGCCGCGGAGCGGAACCACCAATCGACCAGTGGCAGATCGTCCGTCGCTGCCGCAAAACGGGCGGGCAGGCTCCCGCGAAAGAGCCAGCGGAAGACGGCGAAGTTCACGAGCAGCGCAACGAGGTTGGGCAGCCACATCCGGGCCGCGAAGGCGCCGAAATCAAGCCGCAATCCACTGTAGACGAGCAGGTTGGTGAGATTGCTGATGGGCAGGATCAGCGAGCCGGTGTTCGCGACGAAGGTGCAGGCGAACATGAACGGAAGCGCATCGAGGCGGCGGCGAGTGGTTAGCGCGTAGACGATCGGCGTCAGGATGAGCACCGTGACGTCGAGCGAAAGGAGCGCGGTCACGACGGCTGCCAGGGCAAAGACGAGCGCGAAGAGGCGCGGTCCCGAGCCGCCGGCAAGCGCCGCGACGCGATCGGCGAGCCAGTCGAAGACACCGGCCTGTTCCACCAGCCAGGTGAGAACCATCATCCCCAGCAGGAAGAGCAGCACATCGCTCGTCTCGCGGCCGATCGCCAGCAGATCGGCCGGGACAACGGCGCCGAGGAGGAGCATCGCCGCGCCGCCAGTCGCCGCGGCCCACGCCTCGCCGAGTCCGCGCGGGCGGGCGACGATGGCGCCGAGGGTCAGCAACGTGACGCCGACCACCAACCACTGCACCCTGAGCGCCTCCCCTGCCGATCCGCCGCGTCATCCCCCAGGGCTCACGAACGCGAGATCGCCGCCAGCAGCCGTAGCCCGGTTCCGGATCAGTTTAGGGTCGGAGACCCGGCGGGCGATTCGCCCGCTGACGGTGCGTCACCCAGGCCGCACTCCGGCCGGACGCGAAACCCGGCCCAAACGCACGAGCCGCGCCGCCAGCCCGGACGGGCGACCTCTTGCGGACAGGCCGGACACCTGGCTGACACTAGGGTGACCCGGAACCCCGTAGGTTCTACCGGGGTTGCGGCGACATCTGTCCGTTAGGATCACGAATGGACCGGGAGTGGTACCGGTCGTCTCGGTGGATGTCGATCCCATCGTGCGCCGCGAAGAGGGCATAATCCCACTGGCATTGCGGTCGGGGCGAGCAATCCAGCCGGCGTCGACAGCATCTGGAGGATTCAGCGATGAGGAAACAACGGCGTCATCTGATCCAGATTCTGTTCGTGACGATACTCGCGATCGCGAACGTGCATTTCGCCCCAACAGCCGAGGCGAGGACATTCCTGGTCTGTCCGACTGGCTGCGACTTCACCACCATTGCGGCGGCACTCCAGGCAGCCAAGGACGGCGACACCATCGCGATCGGCGAAGGCACCTACGCCGGTGGAGTGGTGGTGGAGAAGAAGGTGACGCTCGCGGGCGTCGACCGGGACAAGACGATCATCCAGGGCACCAGCAGCGCCTCCGTGATCCGCATCGGCGGCAAGATCGCGGTGACCATCGAGGGCGTGACCATCACCGGCGGCGGCGGCTCGCGCACCGGCGCCAGCACCAATGGCGGCGGCGGCATCCTGAACGAAGGCGAACTGACGCTCATCGACAGCATCGTGCGCGGCAACACCGTTGTCGGCGGCGAAGGTGGGGGAATCTACAGCGAATCGACCAAACCCGTCGCGATTCGCGATTCGGTCATCTCCGGCAACCAGGCCATGGACGGCGGCGGCATCTTCCTCCGCGACGGCGATGTCGAGATTGCGGATACCACGATCGCCAACAACCAGAGTACGCAGCGGGGCGGGGGCCTCGTTTACGCTGGCGGGAAGACGTTGCGGTTGGAGCGCTGCACGGTGCGGGACAACCGGGCCGATTTCTCCGCTGGCGGACTCTCCGTCTCCTCCCATCTCGAACTCGCCAACTCGGTTGTTTCGGGGAACCGGGCGCCGAATACGGGCGGTCTCGTCAGCGGGCGGGAACTCGCGCGAATCGTGGGCACCACATTCAGCGGCAATGTCGCCAACGGCAACGCGGGGGGCATTCGCGTTGGCTCGGGAGGGGTGGCGCTGGTCGACAGCACCGTCGAAAAGAACCGGGCCACCAGCGGGGCGGGCATCTTCACCAACGCCCGCTCCAGTTTTTCCGGCAACGTCTCGTTGACGAACACGACGGTGCGAGACAACACCGCGACCCAGAACGGGGGTGGAATCGCGAACGATGCGTCGGAGATCGTCCTCGACACCAGCAGGATTGTCGACAACCATGCCGGGAACAGCGGCGGCGGCATCTACTCCCAGACCACAAAGAAGAACACGGTGAGGCTGCGGAACGGGAGCGTCATCGCGGGCAACGAACCGGACCAGTGCGCCCCCGCGGGTCTGCGCTGTCGAGCGGAGGGGTAGGAGCGACGCCGCTTGGACTGACAATGGGAGGGATGGCGGTTTCGTCGCGCTGACCCTGACCTCGAGAATACCCTCACCAGTTCTTCCCGCGCGCTAACAAGGGGAGGTATGGTGGTATCGTCACGTGAACCCTCACCCCAACCCCTCGCCCGTCGCAATGGGCACGGGGTTGGCGGCGCCTTCGGACGCCGGCACTTGGAAATCATCCCCAGATTTCTGCGATTCCACGGCGATGACGTAACCGGACCGACTCTGGGCTGCTTACGGACCTGCCACCGGCGCGACGACAGCAACGCCCAGCTGGGTGTCCGTCCCCTGATCATTGAACGGCACGGGGTAGTAGCCGGCGAGATAGACCTGACCCGGCGCCAGGTCGAGGACAACCCACTGCTGGGTTCCTGGAGACTGCGTGATCGAGAACCCCACGAGGCGGAAACGCTCGGGATCGAGGGCATCAGGTCCAGGCGTCGCACCGTCCAGCCCCACGCCGCCAGTCCTCTCGATTGCCTGCGTGGTCGCGACGGCAGCGACGGTGATCGGTCCGGGATACTGTCCCGCGTAGAGGAAGTAGGGACGATCGGCGGCGTTGACCACCCGCACCAGGTGACGCCCGGATCGCAACGTCCCCTCCACGTGGATGGTGTACCGCTCGCCCCCGGTATCCGGGGCGAAGGTGAGGGTTGCCGCCTCCGGTTCTGGTCCACTCACCGCGGCCGTCGCATCACCCGTGACTGTCAACCGGGCGGCCGGTACCTCCATCAATAGCCCGGCGCCCCACAGCCCGTATTCGCCGGCTTGCAGTTCGAGGATTGCCCGCGGCGCTGCGGCGGAGACCCCGCCCGGCAGGAAGACCCGGGTGTACCAGGCGAAGCAGTCCGGCGCCAGTCCGCCCTTGCAGTGCCGATCGCTGGTGTCGGCGTCCTCCGGGGCCAGTCGCAGAAACTCGATGAACGGGGGCACCGGCTCACCCCCGCTCTGGTCGACGAGGGTGACCACATAGCGGCCAGCTGGAATGGGGTTCTGGGAGAGGAGGAGGATATCCGGGGTTGCGGTCAGCACCAACTCCGGCAACCCCAGGCCGGAAAACAGCGGATCAGGCGTTGGGGTGGCATCCTGCGCCCGCGCTCCAGCAGCGGCACCGAACAGCAACAGCGCGGCGAGGAGCGCGATCGAGAGCGTCCGGGACATGGTTCGCTCCGTTCTCGAATGTGGTGGCTCGGATCGCATCCTATCACGATGATCCTCGTCAGCATGGGCCATGGATCGTTCCGGCGGCGCTCACCCGGGCGTGCGAGTGAGGAGAGAACCGGCGGACGATCTCCGGGAGCACACTCACCGCTGGCGCGGCGTGCGCAAGATGTGTCGTTCCGAGCCGCGGCGAGGAATCTCGGCGTCGGTCGCCATCATCGCCGAGGTCCCTTCGCCGTCGGGATGACACTCATGCCCTACGCTGGAACGACACAACGTCGGCACGTCGCTGTTGCGCGCGATATCCCAAGCACCCGGGCGGGTAGCACGGATCAGGACGGATGAATCGCCCCCAGTTGGGTGACGTGACGGGAAGCGCCGTGCCGCCGATACCGGTCGCGCCCGTCGTCTGCCGATGCCGCCTGATCCTGCCAGGCTTGACGCATGCCCATATTGGTATATGATTGCGAAATGGCACGAGCAGCGACGACCTCCGATGTCTTCAACGCGATCGCCGAACCGCGGCGCCGGGAGATTCTGGTACTGCTGCGGGCGGGGGAGCGGCCGGTGACCGAGGTGGCCCAGGAACTGGGGATGACCCAGCCGGGAACCTCCAAACACCTGCGGGTACTGCGGGAGGTCGGACTGGTGCAAGAGCGCAAGGCAGGGAAGCAACGTCTGTACCGCCTCGACGCCCGCGGGTTGCGGCCGGTTCACGAGTGGACCGGCGGGTTTGAGCGGTTCTGGCATGGGACGTTCGATCGGCTGGATGAATACGTGCAGAACCTCAAACAGGAAACGCAGGAGGAATAACTGATGCGCGCGACGGAACAGGGAGCGCCAGCGACAGCCGCGACGGCCGACCGCGAGATCGTGATCTCTCGGGTGATCGACGCCCCACGGGAACTGGTGTTCGAGGCGTTCACAGCGGTGCGGCACCTGTCGCGGTGGTGGGGACCGGAGGGGTTCACCACCACCACGCGAGCGTTCGAGTTCCGCGTCGGCGGAGAGTGGGTCTTCGTCATGCACGGACCGGACGGAACGGATTACCAGGAATGGATCTCCTGGACCGAGATCGTCCCGCCGGAACGCATCGCGCTGCGCCACGGTGAGTTCCGCGACGATCCGAACGCCTTCGTCTCGGTCCTCACCTTCGCACCCGATGGCGCGGCGACCCGGATCGAGATGCGCACGCTGTTCCCGACCCGGGAAATGCGCGATGTGGCGGTCGAGCAGTACCACGCGATCGAGGGCGGCCAGCAGACCCTGAGCAACCTGGCGGCCTACGTCGCCGAGATCGTCCAGAAGGGTATTGAAGCCTGAGGCCCGGCCCGGTCTTCTTCAACGTGTCGATATCGCCGGACGGGTTCATCGCACCCGAGGCCGTGCCCGTGGCGGACTTCTTCGCGCCCAAGAAGCAGGCCGACCCGCACGTCCGGCGCTGGATGGCGAAGTGGATGGAGATGCAGCAATGGCTCTTCCCGCTGAGGTTCTTCCGGGAGAACCTGAAACTCGGCGAGGGCGGCGCGGAAGGGCGCGACAACGACATCGTGCGGGAGACATTCGAGCGCACTGGCGCGAGCGTGGTGGGCAAGCGGATGTGCGACCTCGGCGAGCCGGCGTGGCCAGAGGAGGCGCCGTTTCACACGCCGGTCTTCGTCGTGACACACAAGCAGCATGCTCCCTGAGAGCGGCCGGGTGGGACGACGTTTCGCTTCGTCAACGACGGCATCGAGACGGCGCTCGAGCAGGCGTGCGAGGCGGCCGGCGACCGGGATGTCCGCATCGCGGGCGGGCGCGCGACGATCCGGGAGTATGTGAATGCCGGCCTGATCGACGAGTTATCGCTCGCGCTCTCACCGGTGCTGTTCGGTTCCGGCATCCGCCTGTTCGAGGGCGTGAACGTCGACCGCGTGGCGCTGGAGTCGCTCCGCGCGGAGCCGACGGCGAGGGCGGCCCACCTGACCTACGCCGTCCGGGAACGATAACGGTTCAGACTCCAACGAATTGCCACCGCATTCAGCCACGTGGTCAGTTCCTCGAGCCCAGAGCGTCAAGACGGGCGCGTGTTCGGACCGCGCGCTCTTCCGGCAAGGTCCATATGGCGTTGTCGCAACTCGGGTTGCCTCGCCACATGCCGTTGCTAGAATCGTGCCGATGATGGTGGATAGACGGCAAGTGTCGGGAGCACGACGTGGATATCGGGCGGATCGGGATCTGGACGGCGCAGTTCGATTATCACCGCTGGCCGGAAGTCGCCGCGGCGGCACACGAACTGGACAACCTCGGCTATGGCGCGCTGTGGGTGCGTGAATCACGCGGCCGCGATCCGCTGACCCAATCGGCGCTCTTGCTCGGCGCCACCCGGCGCATTCCCCTGGCGACCGGGATCGCCGTCGTCTACGCCCGCGATCCCATGGCCATGGCCGCCGCGCAGCGCACCCTTTGCGAGGCGTTCCCTGATCGCTTTCTCCTCGGCATCGGTATCAGTCACCGGCCGGTCGTCGAAGGGCTGCGCGGTCACTCGTATGGCCCGCCCGTCGCCGAGATGCGCGCCTACCTCGACGGCATGGATGCCGCGCCGTACGACTCGCCACGCTCCAACGCGGAACCCCTCGTCCTGGCGGCGCTCGGCCCGAAGATGCTCGAATTGGCGCGGGATCGCACCACTGGGGCGCATCCCTATTTCGTCCCGGCCGCGCACACGAGACGAGCCCGCGAAATCCTGGGGACTGGGCCGCTGCTGGCGCCGGAACTGGGAGTGGTGCTGGAGCGCGATCCGCAACGAGCGCGGGCGATCGCCCGGGAATCGACGACCTACTATCTGCGGCGCGAGAACTACACCAACAACCTGCGGCGGTTCGGGTACGGCGACGAGGACTTTGTCAACGGCGGAAGCGATCGGTTGGTGGACGATCTCGTCGCCTGGGGCAGCCTGGACGACATCGCGCGCCGGGTGCAGGAGCATTTGGACGCGGGCGCGGATCACGTTTGCCTCCAGGTCCTCCCCGCCGACCCCACGGCGATCCCGCGTCAGGAGTGGCGGGAACTGGCAGGGGCGCTGCTGGGCTGAAATGAGGTCGCCGTCGCGGGCAGTCAAGCCAATCGCTGCCCCGATACCGACGTATATCTCCTCGATTCTGATCTGCATAGGCACGAAATGCATATCTGGCACGGATGTTGCAAAGGTATGGATGCGGCGTCGTCGCTCGGCCACGGTCCGCAACCGGGTGGCCGCTCAGTGGCCGAGCGACACACTTTCCCAAACGAAACCCCTTCCCTCCCTCCACCGTCGTGCGGCCTGCCATCCCGGGCCGCACGGCGCTGTCCGCCCCAGGAGGCCCGCATGCGGCCCGAAGCGTTGCGCCGCGAAGACACGATGATCATCAATCTCACCGTCGTGCATCCGCGCGGCGCTCCTGGCCCGGCAACTCCGTCACCGGGAATCGCTGAAGGTGGCCGATCGCGAGTGGTTGGAGCAGCGCCTCGCCGCCCTTCGCGATGCCGCACGCCAACGCGCGGTCGCTATCGGCGGAGCACGATTGTTCATTGAACATCGTTATCGCCGGCGCCATTAGCGGACCCTGATACCGACGGCCGTGGACCTGATGGCGAGGCGGCGGGCGGCGAGCCCACCGCCTCTGCCTGGCTTATGGCCGGTTGTCGCAGATGTTCTGTTCGTTACCTGGCGGATTGGGAAAGGCATTGTTGCCGAGATCGACGTCCGCTCCGGCCGCGATGAAGATGCCGCAGCCAACGCCACCGCCGTTGTCGAAGTAATTGGAGATCTTGTTGCCGTCGGCGCTGCCGGCGGTCCCGTTGACGAATTGCAGGCCGTGCGTTGCCCCCGACGAGAGCGGCCCGGGTCCCACGATCGTGTTCCTGGTCGCTTCGAGCTTCGGCGTCGCGGTGGCGCCGGTATTGACCTGCACCGACATCCCGATCTGCGCGCCGGTCACGGTGTTGTCATCGGCTTTCACGTCCGGGCCGGTGTTCGCTTCGCTGACGGCGAGGATGACCACGCCGTACGTCTGCGCCGCGATCGTATTCTTGCTGGTGATATCGCCAGCGATGGCGCCCTGCGCCTGCACCCCGAATTTCACATTCTTCACCGTGTTACCGGTGATGCGCAGCCGGAGCCGGTTGATGGCCGACGCGTTGATGCCCACCTGGGAATCGGAAATCGAGACCTTGTCGACCCGGACCCGCTGCCGCGACGACCCATTGAGGACGAAAATCCGCACCGCGTCCCCGCAGGATGACGAGAACCCGGTGACCTTCGATTTCCGGATCCAACCGGAGGCATTGCGGTAGAAGATGCCCGCGCCCCGCTCGGCGCAGGACGCGCTGCTCACCCCTGAGCCGTCGAGGGTCAGGTTGAGAACGTACGCCTTCGCGTCCTGCACGCCGATGCCGTACGGCAACGAGCTGGGCGTTCCCTGCAGGAAGATGGTATGCCCATTTCCGTCGAGGGTAACGCCATTCGGGATGTCGATCGGGCTGCTCGTCACGCAGTCGCGTTGCAGGGTCCACCGGTCCGAACGCTTGGTGAACTTGCATGGCTTCGGGGCCTGCGCCGCCGCCTCGAATCCGAACTGACGAACGACGAGCGCCACACCGCCGCCCGCCAACCCGCCGAGCGTCCTCCGCCGCGTGGTACGGCCACCAATCGCCCGGGTCACGCGATCAAACGCTGCTTCGTCCACCTCTCGCTCCTTCGCTGATGGCACTCGTGCGTCGCCTGATGTCGAGCGCCGGTCGTGTCTTCGCGATCCTAGGCCCTCGGGAGCAAACCGTCTATTGCGAAAATTACGCATTCTGGGCCGATGACGATCCGCATACGGTTCGCGACCGACCAGTGCGAAGTGATGCAATCCTCCCAATGGCGTTCCTTGACCCGTGGCGATTTCACAAGGGGAGGTACGGCGGTCTCGCCGCTCAAGCCCTCACCCCAACCACTCTCCCTGTGCGCAGGCTGACGGGGAGGTATCGTAGTCTCGCGACGCTAGCCCTCACCCCAACCCCCGGCTCCCCCCGCTCCCTCCGTGCCCCCTCCGGCGGAGGGAGGGGTCCCCTCCGCCGGAGGGAGGAGTCCCCCGAGCCGGAGAGGGGCTCTTGGCCGCCTCGCGGCCGTGCCGAGTCCACGCGAACGCCTGACGACGGTCGTACCTCCCTTGTGAGCGCGCAGGAGA
Source organism: Thermomicrobiales bacterium (assembly GCA_046328335.1). Lineage (GTDB taxonomy): Bacteria > Chloroflexota > Chloroflexia > Thermomicrobiales > UBA6265 > JACCXM01. The sequence goes on along the minus strand of JAXLWU010000010.1, from coordinate 29,573 downwards.
GGGGCCTCGGTTCCGATAGGGTGAAAGGTGGCACGGTGAGATCGCGACGGTCATCATCCGAATCTGAATTGAGTCCTCCGGTGGGTGCAATAAGACCCGGCGTCCTCACCACCGCCCTTATGGTGAGCGCGGATGTGCGCTAGCCAGCGGGCAGCAGATCGTGCGCGACACGCACCAGCAGGCGGGTTGTGGCCGCGATGCTCGGCACGTCGACCCACTCGTTGGCCTGATGAAAGCGGTCGCCGCGCGGGCCAATCATCACCGTCGGGATGCCGGCCTCCTCGGCAAAGAGGTTCATGTCGCCGAAGCCGGTGTACCCCCACTCCGGTTCGTGACCGGTCTCGCTCGCGTAGGCACGGGCGACGGCCAATGCCAGGGGATGGTCCGGGGATGTCTCCCAGGGCGGGTAGTAGGGCGGATCGACACTGATCGCAAACTCCGCCGGGGAATCTAAGTCATCGACCAGCGCCCGGACTTCGGCGACCACGTCCTCGCGGCACTCCCCGGCCACGATCATCCGGTTGAGGATCACCCGCGCCCGCTCCGGCACGGTGATGACGTACTGCTCGTTGCCGCTGGAGAAGCCGAGGACGGCCCGGCTGCCGCGCATCCGCGGGTGCTCGCGGATGGGGATGTCGTCGAGGCGGGCCACCAGTCTGGCCGCCTCGGTCGCGGCGTTGATCCCGTCCCAGGGCCAGGACGCGTGCGCGGCCTTGCCGGTGACGTCGATGCGCAGCAGTGTCTTCCCGACCGAACCGAGCGCCGGCCGATCCCACGCCAATTCGGTGACGATGCAGTAGTCGGCGCGCAAACCGCTGGCGATCAACGCGTGGGCACCGAGGGAGAAGGCTTCCTCGTCGACGACCGAGGAAAAGATGACGGTGCCGCGCCACTGCTCGCGCCCCCGATGCAGCGCCCGCGTGGCGAGCATCGCCGCCGCGACGCCTGATTTCATATCGGCGGCGCCGAGGCCGTAAAGGCGATTTCCCTCACGCCGCGCCCGCCACGGATCGGACGCCCAGCCCTCCACCGTGAGCACGGTGTCGACATGGCCGTTGAGGAGGAGCGTTGGTCCCTCGCCATTTTCGACACGGGCAATCACGTTCGGGCGATCCCCTTCCGTCGGTTGTCGTTCAGGCTCCAGACCGGCATCCTCCAGCCACGCGGCAACGCGGCGCTGCACCGGTCCTTCCTCTCCGGGGTAGCTGCGGAAGGCGACGAGTTCGCTCGTCAGCGTCGCCGCTTCATCGTCATCCACCAACTCGGCAAGCCACGTCTCCGTCATGATGTCTCTCCCTTGTCCAGCCGGTCCCGGGTCCTCAGATGAAGGGGAAGCCAGACAGCATCGTGCCAACCAGGACTTGATGCGTAGTTCCGCCTCCTCCTGGACAGACTCGCATCGGGGCCTCCCCGGGCGATGGTTGGTGTCGCCGTATCGTTCGCGCGCCGCCGTCAGTGCCGTTGGGGCCAGAGCACCAATCCGAGCCCTCCGGCGGCGATGACCAACAGCGGCTCGGGCACCTTGCAGCGCCAGAGGATGCCGAAACTCGCCAGCGCGATCAGCGCGGTCGGGACATCGACGATCGCCCGCGCGCCAAGCACCACCACGGCGCCGGCAATCGCGCCACTGGCCGCGGCGGTGGCGCCATCGGAGAAGGCGCGCATTTGGGGATTGGCGCGATGACGGACGAACCAGGGCGCGGGGATAACGGTCAGCACCCAGACCGGGACAAAGATGCCGATCGCGGCGAGCGTGGCTCCCGGAATGCCAGCGACGAGATAGCCAATAAAGGCAACGGTAATCACCACCGGCCCGGGGGTGATCATCGCCACGGCAACGGCATCGAGAAACTGTTGCTCGCTGAGCCAGCCGAACTGGTGCACGACACCGTCGTAAAGGAACGGCACGATGGCCAGTCCACTCCCGAAGACGAAGGCCCCGGCTTTGGTGAAGAAGAGCAGAATCTGCCACAGGACCTCTGTCGGCGCGACCGCCACGACCAATGGGACCGCGAGGAGGGCGGGAGGGAGGCTGACACTGAACACCGCGCGGCGCTTCAACCACGCGGGCGGCGCCTTGACGAGCAGCACCAGAACGCCGGCCAAAAGGAAGAACTCCGCCAGTTCCGCCTGCACCAGCGCGGTGACCGCGAACAACACCGCGAAGATGCCCCACAGGAGCGGGTCGCGGCCATTGACCTTGCGCGCCAACTTGTATGAGGCGATCGCGATAATGGCGATCACGGCCGCCGAGACGCCATAGAATGCGGCCTGCATCCACCACAGACCGCCAAAGTTGACGTAGAGCGCGGCCAGCGCGAGCACCATCAGGAACGACGGCAGAACGAAGGCGAGCCCGACCAGGGTGGCGCCGAGAACCCCGTGCAGAAAGTACCCGATGGCGATGGCGAGTTGCGCCGCGAGGGGACCGGGCATGATCTGCGCCAGGGCCAGACCGAGTTTGTATTCCTCATCGTCGATCCAGCGCCGCTGCTCGACCAGGTCGCGTTGCATGTAGCCGACGAGGGCGACGGGTCCGCCGAACCCGAGGGTTCCCAATCGCAGAAAGTAGACCGTCAACTGCCAGAGCGTGCTGCGGGCAGCGGGTGGCCGCGGCGCGGCCGCCGGTTCCAGGTCCGTCACATTCATCCTCCGCGCGGCTTCCCTCCCGCGTCGGGCAGGTCAGACCGCCAAGCATACGGGAGCGGCTGTCCGTAGGAAACCATCGCCTGGCAGCGAGCAATAGGTGCTCGACGCAACCCGGTCACGGCATGTCTCTCGGCCGAAGACACGTTCCCCGAGGTTCGCCGGGTTACAGACGGATAGCGTCTATCAATCTCCCGCCGAGCGAGACCGGGTCGTCGCATCATGTGGAATGACTGTTGGCGAGTGACGGCGCAGGGACCAGGAATTCGTCTGGATTCAGGCCGCTCTCTCCGTCCGGGCAGTAATTGACTTTTGTGATGCACGCGGTAGTGTGGTGCCAATGGTCGTGACGCACGACACGCGATCGACAGTGGAGGAAGCGCTGTGAAGTTCGCCATGCATCGGGTTCTGGTGACGCTCATGCTCCTGAGCGGCGCCGGGGTTGCGCTCGGTACGCGCGTCTCCGCGCAGGAGGGAACGCCTGCGGCGGTGCCACCCATCTTGCAGGCGTATGAGGATGCCTGGTCGTCCGGCGACGCCGCCAAGGTCGGCGCCCTCTACACCGAGACGGCAGTGCGGGAGGACGTTCCCACCCTGACCAAAGCGGAAGGGCGGGCGGCCATCGAGCAGTTCGCCGCCGGGTTGTTCGAGGTCAACCGCGACGCCCGCCTGGACGTGACCGACGGCTTCGTCGGCGAGTCGTGGGCCGTCGCCGAGTGGACCTACAGCGGCGCGAATGCGACCACCGGCCGCACGGTCACCTTCCGCGGCGCCTCGGTGATCGAACTCGAGGGCGGTCTCATCAGCCGCGAGAGCGACTACTACGATCTACCGGAAATGCAGCAGCAGATCATGGCCGCGGCGACTCCAGCCCCGTAAGGACCCGGCCACTATGAGGCGGCAACGAGTGCTCAGGCGCGGTTCCCAGGAGACGTGTCGATCACCCAACTGGAACTGTGACCGGGTAGTCAGGGGCGCGGGCGACGCAGGCGTCGCGCCCTACGGTGAGGGATTCGCGATGCTGGCGTCGCCCGCACCCCTTTTCACGCATCGAGAATCCTGACCCACGACATGTGTGAATCGAACATTGGTGATGGGGCAATCGCATGGACATCGGGCGGATCGGGATCTGGACAGCTCAGTTCGATCATCAGCCGTGGGGCGCGGTTGCTGAAGCGGCGGCCGAACTCGATGAACTCGGCTACGGCGCCCTCTGGTTCCACGAGTACCACGGCCGCGAACCGCTCACCCAGGCCGCGCTTCTGCTGAGCGCGACCCCGCGCATTCCGGTTGCCACGGGGGTGGCCGTCATCTACGCCCGCGATGCCATGGCGATGGCGGGCGGTCAGCGCACCCTCTGTGAGGCCTTTCCGGGCCGGTTCCTCCTCGGCATCGGCATCAGTCACCGCCCGACGGTGGAAGGGACGCGCGGGCACACCTATGGTCCACCCCTGACCGAGATGCGCGCCTACCTCAATGGCATGGACGAAGCCCCCTACGACTCGCCGCGGGTGGCGGAGGAACCGCGCGTGCTCGCCACCCTCGGTCCGAAGATGCTCGAACTGGCGCGGGAGCGCGCCATCGGCGCCCATCCCTATTTCGTGCCGGTCGCCCATACCGAGCGGGCGCGGCAGGTGCTTGGCGCCGGGCCGCTGCTGGCCCCGGAACTGGCGGTCGTGTTGGAGCGTGATCCCGACACGGCGCGGGCCATTGCCCGTCGCCACACCGTCCCGTACCTCGCGCGGGAGAACTACACCAACAACCTGCGCCGTCTCGACTACGACGATGACGATTTCGCCAATGGCGGCAGCGACCGCCTGGTCGATGCCATCGTCGGCTGGGGCAGCCTCGAACAGATTGTGGCGCGCGTACAGGAGCATCGGGACGCGGGCGCGGACCACGTCTGCCTCCAGGTCTTGCCGGCCGACCCCATGGCGATCCCCCGCCGGGAGTGGCGCGAACTGGCAGGAGCGCTGCTCGGCTGATCCCTGGCGGGGCCTGCCCCCGCTTCCTCGCCACAGAACAAGCCGGTCTCGCGACACCCGAAACAGAGGGGCGGATGGCACGTGCCATGCTGAAAGGTTGCGGCGAGATGCTCTCGCATCTCCCCTGGGCATTGGCATTCAACTTCACGGCACGTTCCGGGGCCCAGGCGGAACCGAAAGAGGAAACGTCATGTCGCTGCTGCTGATCATCCTGATCGTGCTGTTGGTTCTGGCTCTTGCCGGCGGTGGTTGGGGTTATGGCCGCTACGGTCCTGCCAGCCTCTCGCCACTGGGGATCATCATCATCATTCTGCTCATCCTCTGGCTCACCGGCAATCTGTCCCTGTAGGCATCCGCGGTGGGTCGCAACGCGACGAAACCCGTCCCGAGGTGTTCCACCGCCACCGTCAAGCGGTTCCAATTGGCACGGTCCATGCACCTTCCGTGAGGTGCCCTCGATGGCCTGGGGGCAGTTCCAGAAGGAGGTATCGATCATGAGTGGGACAATCGCGACGACCCAGATCGCTTTGGGAGACGAGGTTTTCGGCAGCGACGAAAGCAAGGTTGGCAACGTGGCCGACGTGCAGGCCGATTACATCGTCGTCGAAAAGGGCTTCTTCTTTCCCAGCGACTATTACGTACCGCGCAGCGCCATCGCGAGCGTGGGCAACGGCCGTGTCTACCTGAATGTGACCAAGGACGTGGCGTTGCACAGCGGATGGGAGACCGTTCCCGAAACATCCGGCATCTCGGCTGCCGCTACGGAGATCGACCTGCGCGATGCCACCCTGGCGGCTGACCGCACGGTGACGGACGCCAGGACGACCGGCACCACGGCCGCGGCAGACGAAATCCACATTCCGGTGGTCGAGGAGGAGTTGACCGCGACGGTCCGCGCGCGGGAAGCCGGCGCGGTGCGCATCGAGAAGGATGTCGTGGCCGAGGAACGGGTGTTGGCGGTGCCGGTCACCGAGGAACGGGTCCGCGTCGAACGGCGAGCCGTCGATCGCCCCGCCACGGCGGCGGATCTGGCCGACTTCGAGGACACCGTCATCGACGTGCCGCTGATGCGCGAAGAGGTCGAGCTGCACAAGCAGGCCCGCGTCGCCGAGGAGGTCGTGATCAGCAAGGAGGCGGTGCAGCGGACCGAGCAGGTGCGCGGCACGGTGCGCCGGGAAGAAGTCATCATCGACGAGGACGAGGTCGTCGATCCGGCTATCGTTGACAGCACTGGCACGGGAAGAACTACAACCCCCTAACCCGGGTCCGCGCCCGAATGGTTCTGGCCCCGGCACCCATGCACCACGGCGGTGACGGCCTGAGCCCGCCGTCACCGCCGCCAGCACTGGCAACCGGCTGACAGACGACGCGTGAGTTCCGCGCCTGTATCGGGAGAGATCCCGATACAGGTGATACGGAATTCAGCTTACAGCGCCGTGCAGAAAGTGTGTCGTTCCGAGCCGCCGCGAGGAATCTCATCGTCCGGGACGATCACGGCCACGGCCGCGGTCCCTCCTGCGGTCGGGACGCCACGATGGTTCCCACCAGGAAGACGTACCTTCCGCACCGCGCTGTAAAACGTTCACACTGGTTGCAAGTAACGACGAAAACCCCCATCGCCCATCGCCACGGGCGATTCCTCCCTCCCCGGAGGGGGACGCCTCTTTCCAGTGGAGGGAGAACTGGGAGGGAGCCAGGGTTAGGGTGAAGGGCGTTTCACGAGCCGACGGCAGGAATCATCCGGAATCGGCATAGGGCGCCTCGCGCCGAGGAGTTCACGACGCGGCCTCGGCGCGTGAAATCACCGCCGTTCTGCGCCAGTTCACCTCGTCCACGTCAACGCGGGGCCATTCGTCCGTTGCAGGTGGGACTTTGGTCGCATGCCCGGATGGACCAAGAGCCGACAGGGAAAAGCGACTATCGCCCATGTTGTTGTGCCCCGTCTTCCGGCAGACTCGTCTCGTACCAGAAACCCAGCTGAACCGGCGCTGGGGCACGAACGAAGACGACAGGGAGGACGGCATGGAGGAGCGAATCGCGGGCATCGAGAGCGAGCAGGCACTGTCGCGGCGCGGCTTCGCCCGCCTGGCGGCGGCTGGTCTGCTGGCGACCGCACTCGGCGGCGCAACTCTGCGACAAGCGGCGGCGCGGGAGGCGGAGCGCGGCGACGACCGCAAAGGCCGTGGCCGCGGCACTGACGACGTTTCCGCCGCGCGCGAGACCGAGCCGGGCGACGACCGCAAGGGTCGCGGACGTGGCAAGGATGACACCTCGGCCGCGCGCGAAACCGAGCCTGGGGATGATCGCAAGGGCCGCGGCCGAGGTAAGGACGACACTTCAGCCGGGCGCGAGACCGAACCCGGCGATGATCGTGGCGGGCACGGCCATGGCAAGGATGACCGGCGCGGGCACCGCTAAACCGGTAGGTGGCGCGGCTTCGCGCCGCGCCCATTCAGACACCGCCATGACCCGGGAAGCAGGCTTCCCGGGTCATGGCGGTGTCTCGGTTCTGCTGGCATTTCCGGCAAGGCGATCGCGGTCGAGGACGGTATCGTCAAACGATGTCGGATCGTCCAGTGATTCCAGATGAGTGAAAACGGTCGTTCCGGGAAGCGCCGCCCGGATTTCCGCTTCGATCGTTTCCAGCAGGGCATGACCACGATGGACGGTCCAGAGGCCTGGCACGAGCACATGGACCGAGACGAAGCGGCGCGGCCCCGCCGCTCGCGTGCGCAACGCGTGGGTCTGAATCCCCGCCGTTTGCGCGTGTTGCGCCAGGATCGCGTCGATCGCCTGTCGTTCCGCTGGCGGGAGCGCGGTATCCAGCAGCCCAAGCATCGAGCGGCGGATCAACCCCACCCCGGTCCAGACGATATTGGCCGCCACCGCGAGCGCGATCAGGGGATCGAGCCGGGTCCACCCGGTCAGCGCCACCAGCGCGATGCCGACCAGCACGCCGACCGACGTCCAGACATCGGCCATCAGGTGTCGCGCGTCCGCCTCCAGGGTGATCGAGCGGTGCTCCCGGGCCGCCCGCAACAGGCGCCGTGCGACACCGAAGTTGATGAGCGACGCCAGGAGTGAGACGGCGAGACCGGCGCCGATCTGCTCCAGGGGCGCCGGGTGCAGCAGGCGCGGAATGGCCGTGACCACGATGGCCCCGGCCGCGACCACGACGAGGAGTCCCTCCAGGCCACTGGCGAAATACTCGGCCTTGTCGTGGCCGAAGGCGTGTTCCTCGTCCGGCGCTTGCTCGGCAACGAAAAGGGCGACAAGCGCGCCGATCGCCGCCACCAGGTTGACCAGTGATTCCAGGGCGTCGGAGAGGAGTCCAACCGATCCGGTCAGGACATAGGCGCCAGCCTTCAGCGTAATGGTGAGAACGGCGGCAACGACGGAAAGCCACGCAAAGCGCGTCAGCGAGGATGACGAGAACATCGCTCAGTTGCACCCCGGTTGCAGATAGGGAAACGAGACCTGCCGCCTCCTCATCGTCGAGCCTCCCTACCCTCATGGTAGCGCCGCCTGTGCCGCGGCTGTCACCCGAGCCAGCAATCTGGTCACGATACCCCGGCCGCGCTCAAGGCTCCGCCGCGGCGAGATGTTCGTCCCGCGCCAGCCGCCAGACGTCCCACGCCGCGCCGATGTTGAGCAGCGCAATTCCCGCACCCACCACGAGGTCCGGCACCCCGGAGAGGGTGGCGGCAGTCACGATCCCCGCCGCGATGATCGCCACGTTGGCGATGACGTCGTTGCGCGCCGAGAGGAAGGCCGCCCGCGCCAGACTGCTGCCGTGATGACGCTGACGCGCCAGGGCCAGCGCGCAGCTGAGATTCACCACGAGGGCGCCAGCGCCCGCCACCGAGAGCGGCAGCGGCGCGGGGGGCGCCGGATCGGCGAGTTTCAAGAGCGCCGTCCACAGCGCGGCCAAACTGGGAATGAGCAGGATTCCGGCCAACAGCATGCCGATCCGGGCCCGCATCCGCAGCGACCAGCCGAGCGCCACCAGAATCAGCAGATTGACGGAGGCATCCTCCAGAAAGTCGACACTGTCGGCAAACAGCGCGACGGAGCCGATGTGCAGCGCCACGGCGAACTCGATCCCGAAATAGGCCAGGTTGGCCAGCGCCACAAAGCGCACCGTCCGCCGCAACGAGGCATCGGCCGTATCCGATGGAGTCGTGGTCATGGGTGCCACGCCACCCTGGGAAGAACCGCGCGTTGCCCAATCCGGCTTCTCCTAATCATGGACTGCCCCGAGTGTCATCCCGCGGACCAGGTACCGCTGCGCAACGAAGGCCAGCAGCAATGGCGGCAGGACAATCAGGGTCAGGTGGCTGCCGACGTGTTCAAAAGGAATGCCATCCCGATCCTCGAGGAGCGTCACCACCACAGAGGGCATGATCGTGCGTTCGCCGTGGTTGGTGAACGCAAAGAGAAACTCGTTCCAGCTCGCCACAAACGAGAGGAATCCCACCGCTACGACCGCCGGTCGCAGCAGGGGCACGATGAACCGCAGCAGCAGTCCGAGCGGGCCCGTGCCATCCAGGCGGGCCGCCTCCAGCACTTCCAGGGGCAACTCGCGCACCGCGCTGTGCAGCACGAGAATGGTCAGTGGCAGCGCCAGTGTCGTGTCAAAACAGACCAGGGCAAGCCTGGTGTCGTTCATCCCAAATCGCCAGGCAAGCAGGGAAGCGGGCAGATACGTCACCACGGGAGGGAGGGCCCGCGGCAGAAGGAATAGCACGACCAGGCCCGCGACAACGCGACGCCGACGGGCAAATCGGGCGAGCCCCACCGCGGCCGGGACCCCGATCACCAGGGCCAGCAGGGCCGTGGTCAGCCCGACGATGGTGCCGTTGAGGAGCGCGGCGGCCATCCCATCTTGCCGGAACGCGCCGTCAGCCTCGGCCTGCCAGTGCTCGGAAGTCGGGTCGTACTGGAGGACCGGGACCAACGTGGCGTCGAAGAGGTGAGCGGGCGGCTTGAACGAATAGGCTAATCCCCACCAGAAGGGAAAGAGCGACCAGACGACCACCAGAGCGACAAGTCCCCAGATCGCGACCCGGTGCAGCCGATCGACCAGACCGCCAGTCCTGCTCAACCTGGATTCTCACTCGTCTTCGCGAGGGAGACCGGCCGGTCGCCCTCCGAATCGCTGTCCGCTTGCGCCAACACATCGACCGTGAACCTGTCGGGGGCGGCGCGCGCGCACGCCATCTCCGTATCTACGTCACGTCGTCCACCAGCGCCGAAGAAGTCGTGGGCGACGATCCGCTCCCGCCACCGCGTCAACTTCTCCCAATCCGCCTCCAGGTCCTCCAACTTGGCGAACGAGAATTTGCCGCGACGGCTCTCGCGCGCGATTTCGTCTTCCAACCGCTCCACGTTTTCGAACAACTCGGCGTATTCGGCGTCGCGCGCCTGGTTGAAGCGGGCAATCGCCTCCGCCTCCCACGCTGGGTCCGGTGAGGTGGTGTCCAGGAGGGATGCTTCGCCGCCGGAGGCGATGACCCGTGTAGCAAGTACGTTCAACGCTTCGCGCAGATCAGGACGATCCGGCAATATCGCGGCGGCTTGCTGCAAATAGGTTGCGCCCAACCCCTTGAGTTGACGCCAGACATAGGTGCGGGGTCCTGGCGGCTCGGATGGAATGCGATAGATGAATAGCAGCCAGCGCCGGACGGTGGGTTCCCATGTCTCATCCATCGTCGGATGCCCCGAGTCATCCCAAGTGTCACAAATCGAACATGTAATCCCTGTGACATCGTGCCATACAGGCGGCGCGGCTGCCACAGCCTGGCAGCGATGTTTGACCCACGCCCCGCGCGCTTCTTCGAAATGGATTGGCGAAGTATGCGATACGGCTGCTGCTTGACCGTGCGTCGTGCGTCGATTAGAGTCTATACAGAAGATTCAACTCAGCGTCTATCCCGAAAGGTGCTGGGTGATGCTTGCGCCGAGGACGCCTCGTCGTTATGAGGAGCCCCCATGGATGGCCAGCGCTTTGATCGATTGACGGTGCACGTAACGGGGGCCCTGACCCGGCGTCGATTTGGCCGGCTCCTCCTGGGGATTGGTCTCGGCGGAACCGCCACGCTAGCCGAGGCGGCCGTCGCCCCGCAACCGGCGCGGGCGTTTCGCTGCGCCAACGGAGCCACCAAGTGCTGCACCGATGATGGCCCCGTCTGCGACGGCGAGTGTTGCGGCCCGCGTTGTTACGTTCCCAGCCAGGCTTACTGCGCCGACGAGGCGCATGGAGATGTCTGCCCGCTCACCTTCTCCTTCTGCCGCGTTGGCGCCTCAGCGACGTGCTGCCCGCCGAATAGTCAATGCTGTGGTGGCAACACATGTTGTTTTGAGCAGAACCACGAGTTTTGCCCCAGGCCGCAGATCGGCAGATGCTGTCCGACAGGCGCAACAGTCTGCGATCGCACTGACGGCAATTTCATCTGTTGTGCGGCCCGAACCGAGTGTTGCGGGAACAACGTCTGCTGCGACATCGACCGGGAGTTCTGTGCCTTCCCCAACGCCGAAAAATGTTGCAAGCACGGCGAGATTGCGTGCCGGCGTGCGTCTGACGGCGTCGTCAGTTGCCGGCCAGATCCACCCTGTCCACTCGGCGAGATCCTCGATCAGACCACCTGTCAGTGTCGACCCTGCGAAAACAGTCTGGTCTGGTGTGGCGGGCACTGCATCCTTCCGTGTGCTGACAATCAGGTACTCGATTTCAATACGTGCAGTTGTCACTGCGTTGGTGAGGAGTGTGGGGGGCAATGCTGTCCCCTGGGCAAGGTCTGCGCCAGCGCGGGCGGCAACTGGTTCCCGCCCAAGTGTTGTGCTCCCGATGACATCTGCGCCGGCGTCTGCAAGAGCGATCCGGGGATCCTCTGCTGCGGCTCCGGGCCCAGTGCGACCGCATGCGCGGCGGGGACGCAGAGCTGCTGTGCCAAGGGCGCCAAAGGTGGGGGAGGCTGTTGTCGCAGAGAGGACCAGGTGTGCGACCACGGCCGTTGCGTGGCCAAGAAGAAAAAGAAGAAGCACAAGAAGCGCTAATGGGGGGCGGGAGGCGGCAGCGCCGAGAGCGACGCCCGTCACATTACTCGCCTGTATGCACCCCGTTCGCTCCCCGGCACGCTATTGACGGCGCTCCGGCAACTCCTTAAGATCGCGCGGTGCGAAACCCAACTTTGGTCGGGCACGTTGCCGGCACGACCGACACCTGCCCTCGGGAGGTACGACGATGATCGATTCCCAGGCTCAGCGGTTGGTGGCGGCGGCAAAGACCGGAACGCTGTCCCGGCGGCAGATAATTGCCCGCGGGGTGGCGCTCGGCCTGAGCGTACCAACCATCACCTCCCTCATCATGGCGCGGCCGGAGGCGGCGCTTGCCGCCGGCGGCGGGACGATGAAGATCGCCTATACGCTCGATCTGCAATTTCTCGATCCGCAACTCGTGCAGTCCGATCAGGACCTCTTGCCCTCCACGCTCATCTTCGGCCGTCTGGTGCAGTGGGACGCGACGATGCTCGACCCGCAACCGGACGTGGCCGAGTCGTGGACGATCTCCGACGACAACCTCACCTATGTCTTTACCCTGCGGCCAGGACTGACCTTCCACAGCGGCCGGGAGGTGACCGCCGATGACGTCGTCTTCAGTTTCCAGCGCGCGCTGGACACCGGCGACAAGGGGCGCGGCAAAGCCGAACTGCGCGATGTCGATTCCTTCACCGCGACCGGTCCGCGCGAATTCACGGTCAAGATGAAGCAGCCGAGCGCGGTCTTCATGACCAGTTGCGGTCACTGGGCGCTGCCGATCCTCAACAAGGACACCATCGACAATATCGACGTCGCCCCGGACGGCACCGGTCCCTTTACCTTCGGGGAGTGGATCCCGGGCGATCACGCCAGTTACAACAAGAATCCGAACTACTGGAACAGCGAGGCGCTCGCGGGGTGGCCGGACGAGATCGTCAGCCAGCCCATCAGCGAGGCGCTGACCCGGATCGCCAATCTGAAGGCCGGTCAGGTCGATCTGGTCGAGAACGTCCCGAGTCAACTCGTCGCCGAGTTGGAGCAGGACAGCAATGTGCAACTGATCCGGCAGCCGTTCACCGCCTCCTACTGGTGCGTGAACTTCAACCTGCGCAAGCCGCCGTTCGACAACGTCAAGGTCCGCCAGGCAATTGCGATGGCGATCGACAAGGACGCCATTCACCAGAACGTCTTCTTCGGCACCGGCGAAGTCGGGTGCAGCCTGATCCCCTCGACCCACTGGGCCTACGATGCCAGCATCGCCTGCCCCGCGCGCGATGTCGAAGCCGCCAAGGCGCTGATGGCCGAGGCCGGGTACGCCGATGGCTTCGCGGCGACCTTCAAGTTCGGTGGCAACGATCCCGGCATCGAGGCGCCGCTGGGCGAGATTCTGAAGCAGAATCTGGCCGAGATCGGCATCGAACTCGAACTGCAGGAGATGGAATCCGGACTCTGGATCCAGGAAGTCTGGCTCGACAAGAAGTTCGACATCACCGACGCCTGGTACACCCGCGAGCCAGACCCGGATGGCCTGATGCAGAGCGTGTTGCGCAAGGACGGCGGCAACAACGTGATGGGCTACGACAATCCCAAGATCGAGGAACTGTTCGACAAAGGGAAGGCCACGCTCGATCAGGACGCGCGGAAACCGATCTACAGCGAGATCATCAAGACCATGCTGGAGGACATGCCACTCGTCAAAATCCAGACTGTCGAGGTCGTCTGGGCCGGCGATCACAAGGTCTCGGGCATGCAGATCTGGCCGAAGGGGTTGCCGAACTACCTCGACTACACCTTCGATCCGAACGCCTAGAGCGTTGTGCTCGAGTTGTGGCCTGCACTCGCCGGGAGATGGTGTCGTCCCGACGCAGGAGGGACCGCGGCGTTCGTCGTGACCACCGCGCACGACGCGATTCCTCGCGGCGGCTCGGAACGACACGTTCTTCGCATGTCGCGGGAGAAGGACGCGGCGACCCCGTGTCGCCCCGACGCAGGCGGGACCTCGGCGTCCGTCCGACGCTCAGCGAACGTCGCGTTGCCTCGCGCTGGCTGGGTCTGACCGGGTTCTCACGTGGTGCGGCCCGCCGGCAGCGCGGGCCCATCCGGAAGGCGTAGGCGGAGACAGTGCAGCGGTACATCATCCGGCGCCTGCTGCAGACGATCCCGGTCCTGCTCCTGTTTTCGGTCGTCGTCTTCGTCGTGCTGCGTCTGGTGCCGGGCGATCCGGCGACGGCGATGCTGGGCTTGCAGGCGACGCCGGAGGCGGTGGCCCAGATCCGCCAGGAGATGGGTCTCGACAAACCGATCCTGGTGCAATACGGCATCTGGCTCGGCCATGTCGCGCGCGGCGATTTCGGCGTCTCCTGGAGCTCGAAGCAGCCGGTCTGGCAACTGCTCAAACGGCGGTTCGAGGCGACCCTGCTGCTGACCTTTGGCGCGACGCTCGTCGGGCTGGTCATCGCCATTCCCCTTGGAGTGCTCTCCGGGGTACGGCCGCACTCCGCGTTCGATACCCTGGCGACCAGTTTCTCCCTGCTCGGGGTGGCGCTGCCCGGTTTCTGGCTCGGTCTGATGCTGGTCTTGCTCCTCTCCGTGCAAACCGGTTGGCTGCCCCCCTCGGGCTACGTGCCGCTCGCGGAGAGCGTGCCTGACAGCCTGACGCACCTGCTGCTGCCGGCGGTCACGCTCGGGGTCGGGCTGGCCGCGCCGCTGGCGCGCTTCGTTCGCTCCGGCATGCTCGATGTGATGGGCGCCGATTACATCCGCACCGCCCGCGCCAAGGGGCTGCCGGACTCGCTCGTGGTGCGGCGGCACGCGATGCGGAACGGGCTCCTCTCGGTGGTGACCGTCTTCGGTCTCGAGTTCGGCTCGATGCTGGGGGGCGCGGTCATCACCGAATCGGTCTTCAGTTGGCCCGGCGTCGGCACGCTGCTGCTGACCGCGATCAAGCAGCGCGATTACGCCATGATCCAGGGCGCGGTCCTCTTCATCAGCCTCGTCTTCATCATCGTCAATCTCGTGGTCGATCTCGCCTACGGGGTGCTCGACCCCCGTATCCGGGTATGAGCGCGGTCGATACCGCGGGGCGTCTGGCCGCGCCCACGTCCCGCGATCGGCCCGGCGCCACGCGCGCCTTCTTCCAGCAACTGACCGCCAACCGCCTGGCGCTGGCGGGGTTGCTGATCATCATCGTGCTGACGCTGGTCGCGATCTGCGCGCCCTGGATCGCGCCCCACGATCCCTACCTGCAGGTCGCCGCCGACGCGCTGCAACCGCCCTCGTGGCAGCATCCCTTCGGCACCGACAATGTCGGGCGCGATACGCTGAGCCGGCTGATCTACGGCACCCGCATCTCCCTCTTTGTCGGGGTGACCGCGATGATCCTGGCGGCGGTGATCGGCATTCCGCTCGGGCTGCTCGCTGGTTACTTCGGCGGCTGGTTCGACACGCTGACGATGCGCGCGCTCGACGCGCTCCTGGCCTTTCCCGCGCTGCTGCTGGCGATCTTCATCGTCGCCGTGCTCGGTCCCTCGCTCAGCAACGCGATCCTGGCGATCGGCATCATCTACATCCCGGCCTTCGCCCGCCTCACCCGCGCCAGCGTGCTCTCGCTGCGGGAGAAGGAGTTCGTCGAGGCGGCGCGCTGCCTCGGCGCCAGCAATGGCCGCATCATGTGGCGCAGCATCCTGCCGAACTGCGCGTCGTCGCTGATCGTGCAGTTCACGCTGGGGATCGGCTACGCCATGCTGATCGAAGCCGGGTTGAGTTTCCTCGGGCTGGGCGTGCAACCGCCGACCCCGGCCTGGGGCCAGATGGTCGGGTTGGCGCGCAACTTCATCACCATCGCGCCGTGGCTGATCACCTACCCCGGCCTGGCGATCTTCATCGCGGTCCTGGCCTTCAATTTCCTGGGCGATGGCCTGCGCGAAGCCACCGACCCCCGCCTGCGCGGCGCCCGTTTCCGCGCGGCCAATCGCTGATCGCCGCGGCGCGAACCCGCATCAACCGGCGGCGACCCTGGTAGGCGCTGAACCTTGCGCGTGGCGATCAGCAGTGGGCGCCGCACCCAACAGTGCGCCTTCCGTAGGGTGCGATGCAAGCGTCGCCGGCGCTTCCTACCGCGTCGTGTCAAAGATGTGTCGTCCCGAGGAACGAGGGACCTTGTCGTCATCGTCCGCCGTCGTCAAGGACGAGATTCCTCACGGTAGCTCGGAATGGCAAGAATCATGTACGCCGTTCGCGCCAGGCTCTCCCCCTCTCCAGGGGTAGTGACCGACACAGAAAGGTCAATGGCGCACGTGGCTTGGCACGGAGCGTGCCTCTGTTTGCCCAGGACCGGGGTGGTCCCCGCCACTACGGAGTGGCGAATGGGAGCATGCGAGAGGGTATGACGATGTGCCTTGATTGTGGCTGTGGGAAACCGAACGACCGTCACGGCGATGACCGTCACATCACGATGGACGATCTGCGCGCCGCGGCCGAGGCCTCCGAGATTTCGGTCGATGAAGCCGCGCGGAATATCGCGGACGGCGCGCGGCAGGCTCAGCAATCGGGCGGCAGCGCCGACTGATCTGAAGCGGAGCACGGTCAGCAGGCCGCGTTCTGCTTGCCTCGCCGGACAAGGGGAGGGGTGAGGAGATGTCCTCACCCCTCCCCTTGTTCTTATCACCATGCGATCACGGCGCCTCTCGGCACTACCGTTCTTCCTGGTCGATCTGTCCCCATTCCCCCGCATCCCACTGATACGGATTGCGGATGAATGCTCGCTCAATCCTTGGCGTCCACCTCGTTTCGCGAGTCCCTCTCCCGCGCACGCGAGAGAGGGTTGGGTGGTGAAGGCGCGTGTCGCGAGCAGGCGTCGGTCATCATCCGCAATCGGCATGACGCGACCGATCGCGAGCACGGCCCATGGCGCGGTTCTTGCGCGTGGCCCCGGTAGAGCGACCAGCTGCTCGCGTCGTGGCCGCTCGCTCTCCCGCAACCCCGCAATCTCGTCCCCCGATGGTGATCCCCATCGCACCATCGGGTTTCCGCGAAACGGTTGCCGACCGTGAAGTCGTTGTTGTTCGTAAGAGGGCGCGCAAGACTCCCGCCCGCGCGACTCCGGCCCGCACGGACAACCCCGCGTCACAGCAGAATGCGAGGCCCGCTCCCCGCTCGGGCGATATCGAGGAGGAGATCGATCTCATGCCAACGACGCTGAGTTCCTGCCGCATGGCGCGACGCGTGCGCTGTCTACTGCTTGCCATGGCCGCAACGGCCGCCACCCTCCCCTGTACCGTACCGGACGCGCTGGCGCAGGACTGCACCGATTGTCCCGTCTACGCGGCGACCGAGTTGAACTTGCGACAGGATCCGGCAACCGATTCGGCCGTTCTGCGGATCGTGCCGGAAGGGGGCGAGGTGGTCCGGGCCGCGGGCGCGGAAACGAATGGCTACGTCCCGGTGACCTATGACCAGGTGCCGGGTTGGGTCGTCGTGCTCGGTCTGGTCGCCTCCCCCGCCGCTGTCGGCGGTTCGGCGACGTCCAGCCCGCCCACGACCAGCGTCGAGGAGCGCGTGACGCTGGCGCCGCTCGTGCTGCGCTCCGGTCCCGCTCCCGATGCGGAACCGGTGCTGGTCATGCCAGAGGGTGCCACCGTAACACTGACCGGCGAAGGCGCCGAGGGCGGTTACGTGACGGTCGATTACGACGGGTCCACCGGCTGGGCCTACGCCGATCTTCTCACCGAGGCAAGCGCCTCGTAACCGGCGGCAACCTCCGTGGGGGAGCACAGTTGGAAAGGGCCCTGCAAGACTGGTCCCTCCCCAACTGCGTTATTCGTTCGCCTGCACCTGCAAAGTTCGAATGAAGATGTTCGCGTTCACCCCGGTTGCTGACATCGCGAGCCCCTCTCCCTCGCACAGAGAGAGGGGTTGGGGTGAGGGTCAACGCCTCAATGAAGCGGTATTCACCCCCCGAAATCGGTATCAGGCCCGGCGCACCAGCCGCCAGAGGAAGAGGAGCACCAGCGCGCCGATCACGGCGACGACGAAACTGCCGATGTTCCAGTTGAAGTAGGTCTGCTGCCCGGTAAGCAGACCGAACAGGAACCCACCGACGAACGCGCCGATGATGCCGACGCAGATGTTCTCGAACCACCCCATCTGCCGGTTGGTGCCGGCGATCAGGCTCGCCACCCAGCCCGCCAGCGCCCCGAACAGGATCCAGGAAATAATGCCCAATCCACCCTCCATTCGCGAGCATCGCCGCGAGACGACGCGGGATGCCAGATCAGCCTAGCGGGATCGCAAGGTGTGTCAAGCCTTGCAAGCCTCGTACCCGGTCGTCTGAAATGGCAAGAGCATCGGCACTCGATCCCGACTGCGGCTCACGCCGCGGCGGGGGGTTCGAGGGGGCGGCGGGCGAAGAAGTGGGAGGCGAGGACGCCGGCTTCATAGAGGGCCACCAACGGCACCGCCACCACCATCATGTTGATCGGGTCGGTCGAGGGGTGATGATCGCGGCCACCACCAGGATCGCGACGAAGGCGTACTTGCGAAAGGCGCGCAGTTTCTGCGGCGTGGCGATCCCCAGTTTGGCGAGGATGAACATCACCACCGGCAACTGGAAGGCCAACCCCAACCCCACCATCAGCGTCAGGTAGAAACTGATCACCTCCTGCCCTTCCGGCGACCACTCGTACAGATCGCTCATGAACCCGGACGAAACTGCAACGCCGCGGCGCGAAGAAGAAGGCATACCCCACCCCAGCAGAAAGAGGAGCACCACGAAGGGGAGGGAGAGGATCAGAAAGCGCTTCTCCCGCTTCGTCAACCCCGGCAGCAGAAACCCCACCAGTTGCCAGACGATGACCGGCAGGGCGAAGCCGATGGCCAGGTAGAGGGCGATCTTGAAGTAGATGGTGATCGGATCGGTGGGACTGACCACGTCAAAGCCCCCCACCGCGTTCGATTCCAGTTGCAACCGCCGCAGCATCGGGCCGGCCAGGGCAATGCCGGCGATGAAGGCGAGGGCGATGGCGAGCACGCTCTTGATGATCCGGTCCCGCAACTCCTCCAGGTGCTCCAGCAGCGTCATCTCCGCAAACTCGTCCGGCTCACTCGGATCCGGCAGTTTCGGTAAAGTCGGCCGCTTCACCGGCAGTTTGCCGGGCAGGGGATGGGAAATTCTGGCGGGTAGCCGGGACGGGAGATCCGCCACCGTGGGCGGTTTGAGGGATCGGGCCATGGTGCCCTCCGCACTAGCGCAGCGCGGGACGCGCTGGAGGGGCCCGCCGGGAGGCGGGTCGCGACAATTCGTGCCGCGAGGGAGCAGCGGGGCGGGACGCCGTCGATGCGTGGCAACCACGAACGATAGTACCGCTGGCACCCGGATGCGAGAGGGATCCAGGCAAAGGAAACCCTCTCAGGACGTGGCGGCGACGGGACGTGACGTTCAAGGGGGATATCAGGAGACGAGCGTTCCCAAGGACTTCATCGAAACCGGATCAGGCTTCGACCCCGGTGAGACCAGGCATCAGTAGCAGCAGGACAATGTGCCGCGGGATGACGAAGACCGCAGCGTCCAGCACAAAATGCTGGACCGGGCATCCCCCGCTCCCTGAGGCGAGCGGGGGATGCCGCGCCGGTTCACCCCGGCCCTTCCCGGATCAATTCGATCCGCCGCGGTGACGGTTCGGTCGCGTCGCCACGGTGATCTTCCGCCGGAAGTAAACGCGCGACCGTGCTGAGCAGGTTTTCGACATCGAACGGTTTGAATACCACGGGCACATCGGAAGGGACGGTCATCCGAATCCCGGCACTGACGACGAGTATGGGGAGATCGGGCCGCGCCGATTGCACCTGCGCGATCAGCCCCAGCCCATCCAGCCCGGGCATGTGGAGATCGGTGACCACGAGATCGGGACACTCCGGGGTGATGAGC
The DNA here is from genome assembly GCA_046328335.1 of Thermomicrobiales bacterium. GTDB lineage: Bacteria > Chloroflexota > Chloroflexia > Thermomicrobiales > UBA6265 > JACCXM01. The sequence goes on along the minus strand of JAXLWU010000010.1, from coordinate 9,980 downwards.
GGGAGCGCGGCCATGCCGTTCACCGCGGTGCATACCGCGTACCCGGCGTCCTCGAGGAGCAACATCAGCGCCTCACGCACGGCATGGTCGTCATCGACGACCAGGATGGTCGTCACAACCCCGGCTCCTCGATCGCAATCACCTCAACTTGCCGCGGTCGGCATGACGGCGCGCTTCACCTCTTTGCTTGTACTGACGGCGGCATCGAGTTGCCGCTCCACCGGTGCCAGATGTGCCTCGACCGCGGCGGGAGCGGCCTCGCCCCGGCGCATTTCCCGGCGTCGCACCGCCAGATGGACCTTACTCGGGGTCAGGGCATCGGTCAAACGGCGTATCGGTCCGATGACCGCCGTTGCCAGCTTCCGCCCGTCGCTCAACGCGAACAACTCCTTTCAACCGATCGCCTGACAGCAATAATCGCGCCAACGAGAATTGGCAAGAGTGAAGGCTGGTCCCATTTTTTCCGGTTCCTGAGCGGCCGGGCAGAGACCGCGATGACCGCCGGGGGAGTTACCGCTGCCAACGCACGTGCCTCCTGTCGTGAGATATGCGTCTAGAATCCGCTTCACACGTGCGACAGGTGAGCAGAAGGCAGGCCGCGATGGGGTTCACGAACGCAGTTCGAGCGGGGTTTGCGAACTACGCGAATTTCGACGGGCGAGCCTCCCGCTCCGCCTACTGGTGGCGGGTGCTCTTCCAGCGCTGGTCAGTCTCGTTACCAACATTGCGGACGGGTTGATCGGAAGCAACATCGTCCGGACCACCCAGTACGGTACCGAGGTGAGAGTCGGCATTATCACCGGTATTGTCGGTCTGGCGTTACTGCTGCCTTCGCTTGCCGTCTTCGTACGCCGCCTGCACGATACCGACCGCAAGGGGGTGGTGGTACTTTCTGGTCATCATCCCCATCATCGGCTGGCTGGTGCTGCTTTTCTTCCTGATCAGCGCCGGTACGCCGGGACCGAACCGCTTCGGTCCGCCACCGGTCGCCTGAGCGAAAGGTCGCATACGTAAACGGGCCGGGTCGGCAGTGCCGACCCGGCCCGTGCGATGAGGAGATCCTAGGTGTTCCGCTGGCACTCGTGACCCTGGCAGACCAGGTTCAGCCCATTGCAGCAGTCGCTGTTTCGCTCGCAGTACTGCCCGGACCGGGCGCAGTTGTCGCTGCGATACCGGCAGGTCCCGGTCGTGGCGCCGAACAACGTCGAGGCAATGGGTGGGCCATAGACCCCCGAACCGAGAATCCCGCCCAGGAGGCCGCTGCTGGCGCCCTGACAGGTCAATCCTGTTTGGCAGTCCCCGCTGGAGGTGCAGGAATCGCCTTCCTGCCCTCTGACCGCGCCCGCCTGACGTTGCGCGGCGCCCAGCCCGACGAGCGCCAGGGCGCCGCCAGCCACGGTCTTGAAGATCGTTCGCCGATCGGTCTGGCGACCAACCTGGCGTGACAACTGATCGAAACGACGCGGGTCCATGGTAAAGGTTCCTTCCTTGTATTCCAATTCGTGCGGGCCTTGAGGGTCTTCTGTTCCCGTGGATCCCAGTTCCGCGTGCCGCGGAGAAATCTGTCGCCATCGAGGAACCGAGCCTGAGTCATCCGGAGGATTCCCGGCGCAGGATTGGCGGCCAGCAGAATGCTCGGGGTAATCATGACTCCTTTCGCGTTCGGTCGAGCATCGGCCGCCTAGTCCCTGACACAAGAACTCGCATCAGATGTGCCACCGCACCAAGGCAATGTGATCGAGGTCACGTTTGACGGGCGAACGCTTGCCGGATGAGAACATCCCGTTGGCCGGAGGAATTACTCTGCCGTCAGGGCGCCCGGCCGGGTCAGACCCAGGTGGTGGACCACGGCCGAGAGCGTCAAGCCCTGGGCGATCAGGGTGAAGAGCACCACGCCGAAGGCCATATCGATCAGCATGGCGCGCTCGGGGGTGTCGCGCGGCAAGCCCAGGGCGAGAGCGATCGTCAGCGCGCCGCGCAACCCCGCCCAGATCAGCACCACCCGCTCGCGAAACGGTGCGGCGAGTTTCCCTCGCGCGGTGAGGAGCCCCACCGCTTCGACGACAATCACGCGGGCCACAATGACCGCCACGATCGCCACCACCACCGCCCGGCCGTTCTCGATCAGGCTGGCCAGATTGACGCTGAGCCCGACAAGCAGGAAGAGAATCGCGTTGGCGAAAAAGCCCAGAAATTCCCAAAGGTGATCCAGCAACTCACTGGTTCGCTCGGACATGCCAAAAGCGCGGCCATACGAACCCTGGATGATTCCGGCGGCGACGCAGGCAAGCGGCCCCGAGGCATGGAGGCCGTCCGCTACGAGGTAACTGCCGTAGGCCAGCACGACCGAGAGCATCATTTCGATGAGATGGTCATCGACCGTACCGGTCAACCGGGAGAAGACAAATCCCAGTGCCGCGCCGACGGCGAGACCAACCACTACCTCGCGCAGAAACAATCCGCCCAACGCGGCAAGATCGACCGCTCCTCCGCCGTGAACCGCGCCGAACCCGGTGTAGAGCGTGATCGCCATGCCGTCATTGACCAGACTCTCCGCTTCCGGCACCACGATCAGGCGCGCCGGCAGCGCCACCTCCTTCAGCACGGCGATGACGGCGACGGGATCGGTCGCGGCGACGAGACTGCCGAACAGCAGCGCGACCGAAAGCGGCAGCCCGAGCGCGATCGTCACCACCGCCCCAACGATGACCGTCGTGGCCAGCACGCCGGGGACCGCCAGCAACAGCACTGGGCGCAGCACGAGACGGAGTTCACGCGCATCGAGGCGAAAGGCGGCATCGAACAGGAGCGGCGGCAGGAAGGCGAACAGCACCACGGGCGGATCGAGTTGCGGTACCGAAATCAGGTGGGTCTCTTCGACCAATAGCCCGCCCAGGACGAGCGCGACGGCGTAGGGAATACCGAAACGCCGCGCCAGAATGCCGACGAGTGCCGCGCCCAGCAGCAGCCAGGCCAACTGCTGAACCGCGTGGATGATGGCCGTCTCGGACGGCGGAGCCTGCATTGCGAGCAAAGCGTTCCCTCGATGCATCGGGCGCCGGAACACGACCCGGCCACCGCGGGCGCGGGAACCGCGGCGGCGAGTTCACCGCGAGCGGCGGCCCCGGCATCCACAAGCTGGCCACGCACACTGCGCTTTGAGTTTCCAGTATGACGGGTTCTCCATTCGGCAGCGAGCGTGCCACTCGCTGTGCTGGCAACGATGGCGCTCGGCCACGACGGCCACGTTGGGCGTACAAACGTCGAGGCCGAACGTCATCGCTAACCGTGAATTCTGGTGCGGCGCGCCGCAACGCCTCACCACGATATCAGCCGGAAGGAAACAACGATCATGCGGTAGGTCGCCCGCTCTGTCGGCTTGCTCCTGGGCGCGCTCAACCTCGGCCTCGACTGGAGTATCTGGTCGAATTGGACCCGCGGCGGGCGATGACCGAGCCGGAGTGGTGGACGACCCAGCAGGCGTATCGCGATTTCGGCAGCGTGGCCGGAATCACCCTGCCGGTCGCCCTTCTCTCCACTCTATCCACCCTCGTTCTTGTCTGTCGCCGTCCCATGCCCGCCCTCCTGATGGCGGTCAGCCCCATCTGTACGGGCGCCACGCTGGCGATCTCGGCCCATGACAACGAACCGGTGAATCGCGATATCGTCCCCCGGCGGGGAGATGCACTCCCCGCCGACTGGGAGCAACAGCGCGATCAATGGGCAGTCGCACACGCCGCCTGCGCGGGACTGCACAGCGTCAGCCAGACGGCCTTCCTCATCGCGGGGCGGCGGGATGAGCCTGACACCCCTCTCCCGGGTCTTGCCACCGCCCAGACCGCGCGGATCACCCCCACCACATCGATGCCAGGATGCCGCGTCAGTCGGCCAAACCCAACCTTAATGAGTTGAGGGGGTCCTCGAGCAATCGTCCAAGGTCCGGTTGACGTCACGGATCAGGTGCGATATGAGTGGGCGCTTGCATTGCGCCATCTCGCGTCGTGTCCGCGGGGATACCTAACGGTCGGAGCACCTGATGGACGGCAACATGTCAGCCTGGGCGACCCATCCGTGGGTGGCGGAGGCCGCCGCGCGAATCCGCTTCGGGTTGATCCATCCGTGGCTCGGGACGCGCCTGGCATGGCCCGAGATGCAACGGTGGGTCGATCAGGTCGCGGCGCTGGGGTTCGATTCCTACTGGTTCAGCGATCATCCCCTGCTCAAAGCCGACTGTTGGACGCAGATCGCCGCCCTTGCGGCCACGACGCAGAGCATCCGCCTCGGCACGATGGTCAGTTGCATCTATTACCGCCATCCGGCCGTCCTCGCCCGCATCGTGGCGGACGTCGACCGCATCAGCCAGGGTCGCATCGTCCTCGGGCTGGGGATCGGTGATTCGGCGCGCGTCTTCGCACAACTCGGTCTGGATTTCCCGCCCGCCTTGGTTCGCCAGCGGGCGCTGGAGGAAGGGATCCGCATCATCCGCGGCGTCTGGGGCGCGGCGCCGCTCACCTTCGCGGGAGAGACGTTCCGCGTGCGTGAGGCCCAGGTACTCCCGCCACCGGTTCAGCAGCCCCGCGTGCCGATCCTGATCGCGGGCGCGGGCGAGCGCGGCACGTTACGCCAGGTCGCGGCGTTCGCCGATGCCGCCAACTTCGGTCCTCACCCCGATACCGGCAACGTCGCCAACGCCGACGCGGCCCGGCACAAGTTCGCGGTCCTGCGCGAGCACTGCGCGCGGTTCGGCCGGCCATTCGATTCCATCTTGCGCACCTACTGGTCGCCCCCGATCGTGCTGGCGACATCGCCGCGAACCTTGGCCGCCAAACGCGCGGCGATCAGCCCGGACGAGCACCGGTACTACGGCGCGCAGATGTTCGTCGGCACGCCGGAGGATGCCATCGCCCACTTCCAGCAGCTGGTCAACGCCGGATACCAGTACTTCATCGTCCACACCCGCGCCGATCCGGAAACGACCAGTCTATTGGCAGAACAGGTGATACCGGCCCTGACCATGGCATCGCCGGCGAATTCCCTGCCGCACTGAGCCGCCATCCGGGTGCGTGATCCCGCCGCACGCCTCCCGCCTCTCTTCCCTTCACCCCATTGCGATCTGATACGGGGATACGGAGTGCGGGTGGTGCCTGTGGCGTCCGGCGGCGCCTCCCCTCACCTCAACCCCTCTCCCCGTGCGCGGGTTCACCGGGGGAGGTACGGCCAAAATCAGGGGTTGTTGTGGTGTCGGATGGGACGCAACAGGGCACAAGGCCCCTCTCCCTGCGCACAGGGAGAGGGGTTGGGGTGAGGGCCAGCGCCGCGATACACCGCCCTGCTCCCCCTTGTCAGCCCACGCACGGGGCACTCGTTGGCCTGTGGGGCATTCGTTTGCGTGAGGGCCGGCTCGATGAGCACAGGGCGCTCATCATCCGGCACTGATTTCAGAACGTGATGCCGAGTTTGATCGACTCCTGCGGGCGCTCGTCAATGGCGCGGTAGGCCTCGGCGCTATCGGCGAACGGCACGATCGGCGTGATGATCCCCTCGGTGCGGACCCGGCCGCTGACCAACCAGGCGATGCCAAGATCGACCAGCCGCTGCAAGTCCCAGACCGGAGCGTCGCGCATCGGGAGCGATTCGGCGCGGGCGGAGACGAGTTGCAGCCGGTTGACGTGGAATTCGTCGCCGAGATAGAGCCCGGTCGCATCCTTGCCGTAAAAGGAGATCATGCAGATCGTGCCGCCGAAACGGGTGGCGCGGATTGCCTGCTGCAACGCGGGGACGCTGCCGGAGGTTTCCACCGCGACATCGACTCCGAGATTTCCCGTTTGTGTCGGGCGCTCCCAGTAGCCGCCAGTCACCCGGGTCTGATCGCGCGGCCGCGACAGATCTGGGGCCGGACCGGTGAGGCGGCGAATGGTCATCCCCACGTCGCCGTCGTCGGCAAACGGATCGAGCAGCACATCGGCGCCAAACGTCCGGGCGAGATGTTGCCGATTCGTGAGGGGATCGACCGCGACGATCCATGCCGCGCCGGCGATCCGCGCCAGTTGCACGGCGATCAGCCCGATGGCGCCGAGACCGAAGACGGCGACCCGGTCGCCCAGTTTGATCCCGGCATCGCGCATCGCCAGCGCCATCACTACCGGATCGAGGCAGACGGCGGCCTCCGGCGACAGCCCCGCGGGCAGCAGATCGGCGCCGGCTTCATCGACCGTCTGCGTCTCCCGGATCGGGTAGTGGCCGAACACCCGGTCCCCGACCCGGAAGCGGGTCACCGCGGAACCGATCTCCGTCACCGTTCCCACCGCCATGTTCCCCAGCGGCCGCGGGAATCGCGGCGGAGCCTGAAGGGGGGAAGGGGGGAAAGGGGGAAGGGGGGAATGGCCGGGGATCGGATCGGTCCTTTCCCCCTCTCTCCCGTCCCCCCCTTCCCCCCTTCCCCCTCCGTCCAAGGGTATCGTCGCGCCCCAGGCTGAATCATACGGCCGGCTGGCGACCGGATCGTTGCGATAACCGACCAGTTCGGTGCCATGTTTCGGCGAGGCAAACTCGGTGCGGATGCGGATCTGCCGTGGCCCGAGCCCCGGCTCATCGTACTCGCGGATGACCGGCGCCCTGGGAGCAATGGCTACGAGTTCACGCGGCATGGCGTCTCCTTAGGGGGCGTCGCTGCGCTCAGGGGGTGTCGGCTTCGCCTCAGGGGGTGAAGGGGGTGAAGGGGGTGAGGGAGAGACCGATCGATCGTTCAGGGTACGCAAGAGTCCGCGGCAGAGACGCCGGACATCCGCGATGAGATCGAAGATCTGGGGCATCGCCTCTTTACCGACATAGCCCAACTCCTGCGCGATGAGGAGTTGGGTTTCCACTTCGCACAGGGAGCCATAGGCAATCGAGGTGTGATGCGCAAATTCGCGGGGACCGGAACGTCCGTGTCCTTCAGCGAGATTGGAGGGGATCGCCACCGCTGCTCGCCGAATCTGTGAGATCAGGCCGTACTGCTCGTCACGGGGCCAGCACTTCGTCTCGCGATAGACAGCGGCGACCAGTTCCATTGAGCGCGGCAAGGCTATCAGGACCTGGTTGCGTGGCAGCGCTCGAGCATTCTTCTGGCTTTCATCAGGCAATCCGCCAATTTTCTCCTTCACCCCCTCCACCCCCTGAGGCGAAGCCGACACCCCCTGAGCGCAGCGACGCCCCCTCTACATCGTCCGTCCCGTCAACTCCTCGAACACGGCCGCGGGGCGGTCGGCGAGGAGGACGACGAGATCGTTGCGCTCGGCCTGGGCGATCGCGGCGCGGGCGGCGGCCATCTCTTCGATGATGATCTGGACGTTGCCGTCACCCAACCCGCCGGAGGTGATCGCCTTGCGCAGCATCTCGGCCACTTCGCCGCGGCGGCGGCCGCGCGGGTTGACGTCCTCCCGGATTACGACCGCGTCAAAGGTGCCTCCCGCCAGACGGCCGAAGGCGGCGATATCCTCGTCGCTTCGGTCCCCCGGCACGGCGATCATCCCGATCACGCGGTCCGCGTCCATCCGCTTCACGAAATCGGCCATCGATTCCAGACCGGCCACGTTGTGGCAGTAGTCGAGGAGAACCTTGCGGCCATCGACTTCGAGCAGATTGAACCGGCCCGGCGTCTGGAAGAAGTTGGAAGTGAAGGTGCGCAGGGCGTTGCGGATGTATTCCAGTTGGACATCCTGGGCAAATGCCGCCGCGGCGGCGGCCATCGCGTTCTGAATGTTGACGCGAATGCGGGCATCCATCGTCGCCGGAATCTCCTCCGCCAGAAGGAGACTGGTATCGCGGCGATGCTCGATGAGGGTGATCATTTCGCCGTGGCGGGTTGGCCGCAGGACCACGGCCTTGCCCCGCTCGCGCAGGTGGTCGCGGATAACGGGATTGTCCTCGTCCAGCGAGAAGTAGATGATCTGACCGCGAGCGACGCGCGCCATTTCCACGGTGTAGGAGTTGTCGGCGTTGAGCACGCTGGCGCCATCCGGCAGCACCGATTGCGGCACCACCTCCTTGACCCGCGCCAGTTCGCCCAGGGTGTTGATCCCCTTCAGCCCGAGGTGGTCGGAGGAGACGTTGGTCACCACCGCGACGTTGCAGCGGTCGAAGCCGAGTCCGGAGCGGAGAATGCCGCCGCGCGCCGTCTCCAGCACCGCGTAGTCGATCGCCGGATTCTTGAGCACCATCTGGGCCGAGGTCGGCCCGCTCATGTCCCCCGCGGCAATCTGGGTGCCGTCGATGTAGATGCCGTCGGTAGTGGTCAACCCGACCTTCCTGCCGGCGGTCTTCATGATGTGGGCGATCATGCGCGAGGTCGTCGTCTTGCCATTGGTGCCGGTGACGGCCACGATCGGCACCCGGGAGTGACTCCGGCGGGAAGAGCATGTCGATCACCGCCCGCCCCACGTGGCGCGGGTGCCCTTCGGTGGGGTGGGTGTGCATGCGGAAGCCGGGACCGGCGTTGATCTCGACGATCGCGCCGCGCTGCTCGCGCACCGAGCGCGAGATGTCCGGGGTGATGAAGTCGATGCCGGCGACATCGAGCCCGACCACCATCGCCGCCTGCCGCGCGATTTCGACGTTGTCGGAGTGAATGTCGTCGGTGCGGTCGATCGAGGTGCCGCCGGTGCTCATGTTCCCGGTCAGTTTGAGTTGAACGAAGCGTCCTTCCTCCGGAATATCGTCCTGGGTGAGATGCTCGCGCGCGAGGACCTCGATCGTCTGGTTGTCGACCGAGATGCGAGTGAGGATCTTTTCGTGCCCGACGCCGCGGCGGGGATCCTGGTTGGTGATGTCGATCAACTCGCGGACGGTGTGCTTGCCGTCACCCATGACGTGCGCGGGCACCCGTTCCGCGACCGCGACCACCTGGTTGTTGACGACCAGGATGCGGTAGTCCTTGCCGGGGATGAAGGTTTCGACCACCACCTGCCCGCCGCGGCTCTCCCCTTCCGCGATCGGGAAAGCCTCGCGCACGGCCGGTTCGTCGGCGAGATTGATCATCACGCCGCGGCCATGATTGCCGTCGAGCGGCTTGAGCACCACCGGATAGCCCAGGCGGCGGGAGGCGTTGACGGCATCGTCCGCGGCGCGCACCACCATCGCCCGCGGCACCGGAATGCCGACCTCCTGCAACAGGCGGTTGGTCAATTCCTTGTTGCCGGCGATATCGACGGAGATATTGGCGGTCTGGCTGGTGACCGTCGCCCAGACCCGTTTCTGGTAGGCGCCGTGCCCGAGCTGGACCAGCGAGCGGCGGGGATCGAGCCGCAGCACCGGAATGCCCCGCCGCTCCGCCTCGGACACGATGGCGCCCGTGGACGGGCCGTAGGCGAGGCGCTCGGCGACGCGGATGACCTTGTCTTCCAGCTCGGCGACGAAATCGAAGTCCGGTTCGGTGCCGTAGACGAGGTGATTGATCAGCCGTACCGCGAGTTGACCGGCGGCGATCCCGACGTCCTCCTGGGAGTAGGCGTAGACGACGTTGTAGAGACCGCGCTCGCCCGCGCCGCGGGTCTTGCCGCGGGTGACTTCGGCTCCGGCCAGGTTCTGCAATTCGAGGGCGATGTGCTCCAGGACGTGGCCCATCCACGTCCCCTCGCGCATCCGTTGCAGGAAGCCGCCCGGCTTGCCGACGGAGCAGGCATGCTCGTACAGCCCTGGCAGCAATTCGGTGAGATGCTCGTAGAAGCCGGGAATCTTGTTGGTCGGCCGGTCCTCGAGTTCGCCGATATCGACCTCGAGCAGGATGGCGGGCATCCGTGCCCAGATGTTCGGGCCCCGGAAAACGGTGGTGTCGCGAATTTCGAGCGTCACGGCGTCCACTCCGACATCGTCGGCGGCCGCGCCCGGGCCGCCCGTCAGAACCCAGATCAGAACAATTCAGCGGATATTATGGGGGTAGCGTCGCGTTTCCGGAGATCGCGTGCAACAGCGCCCGGTTCCATGGGTAATGGGTGGCGCAA
>JAXLWU010000001.1:0-561347 GCA_046328335.1 Thermomicrobiales bacterium | reverse complement strand
ACCGTGGCTCGCCGCGCCGAGAAACGCGCCGAACTGGCCGATGTGCCGATGATGCCGTTGCCGTCGCTTCCCACGCCGGAGAGCGCCCTGGCCAGCGGCATTCCGGGAGCGCCCGGGGTTTCCATCGGCCCCGTGCGCATCGTGCGCGACGTGGCGGAATTCGGCGCGCTCCTCCCGGGCGACGTGCTTGTTGCGCCGTATACGAATCCGGCGTGGACGCCGCTCTTCGTTCGCGCCGCCGCGGTGATCGCCGACACCGGCAGCGTCGTCTCGCACGCCGCGATCGTCGCCCGCGAGTACGGCATTCCCGCGGTGATGGGCGCCGGCGACGCTACCCGCCGCCTGCGCGACGGTCAGATGGTCATCGTCGACGGCACGCGTGGACTCGTCTTGCCGGCTCCGGCGTCGCTAACGCCAAGCAAAGACGCTGCGCCGCGAGTAACTGTCGATCCCGACCGCCAGCACGAGGATGAGACCGGTCGCCACCGGCTGCCAGAAGGCGGAGACGCCATACAGGTTGAGCGCGTTGGAGACGAGCCCGAGCAGAAACACGCCGAGCACCGTGCCCGCCATGGTGCCGCGGCCGCCGCCAAGTGACGCGCCGCCGACGATGACCGCAGTGATCGCCGCCAGTTCGTAGTTGATGGCGGCCTGTGGCTGTCCGCTCGCCGTCTGTCCGGTAAGGATGATGCCGCCGATCGCCGCGCAGAACCCGACCAGGGCATAGACCGCCAGTTTCACCCGCCGCACCGCGATTCCCATTTCCGCCGCGGCGACGATGTTGCCTCCGATGGCGTAGACGTAGTGCCCGAAGCGGGTCTGGTGCAGCAGGAACGCCAGGAACAGCGCGACCACGAGAAAGATGATCGTCGCGTTCGGAATCGGCCCGGTGCGGCCTAATCCGACCACCGTGAATTCCATCGGCACACCGAAGAACGGGGTGGCATTGGTGCTGACGTAGATCAAACCGCGCACGATCGTCGCCGTGCCAAGCGTCGCCACAAACGGATTGATCCCGGCGTAGGCGATCAGCGTGCCGTTGACGAGACCAAGGAGCAAGCCCACCGCCAGCGCGCCAACGATGCCAAGGGGGATTCCCGCTTCGATCATGATCTTCGCGCCGACCACGCTCGCCAGCGCCGCCCCCGCTCCCACGGAGAGATCGAAGCCCCCGGAAATGATGGCGAACGTCATCGCGCAGGCAATGATCCCGATCACCGCGTTCTGCTGGAGGACGTTGCTGACATTCGCCGTGGTGCGGAACTGGGGCAAGGTCGCCGTCAAGGTCGCCAGCAGTACCAGGAACACGACAACGATGCCATAGCGGCGGACCAGATCGAGGCCTCGTTCGCGCGGGGTGAGTTCGGCGGCGGTCGACGCGGCACTCACGTGACCGTTCCCTCCAGCAGCGGCGTCGCCGCCACCGCGCCGGTGATCAGACCGACGATCTCCTCGGGCGAACTCTCCGTCAGCAAGCGGTTTCCGATCATGCGGCCCCGCCGCAGTACCCAGACCCGGTCCACCAGGCGAAAGACCTGTTCCAGATTGTGGCTGATGATCAGCACGGCGAATCCCTTGTCGCGTAAGCCGAGAATGACCTCTTCCACCGAGCGCGTCTCGGCCGGACCGAGTGCCGCTGTCGGCTCGTCCATGATGATCACGCGGGAACCCCAGGCCGCGGCGCGCGCGATGGCGATCGCCTGCCGCTGCCCGCCGGAGAGAACTTCCGCCGGGGCGTCGATCGGGGGGAGATTGCGGCTGAACCGGGCCAGCATCGCCGTCGCCTGTTCGGCCATGGTCCGCTTGTCGAGCACCCGCAGCACGCTCGGTCCCCGCAGCAACTCGCGGCCGAGGAAGATGTTGGCCCAGACCGGCATGTTCCCGGCGAGGGCCAGATCCTGGTAGACCGTCTCGATGCCCGCCGCGCGTGCCGCTGCCGGCGAGGTGAAGGTGACCTCGGCGCCATCGAGTTCGATCGTGCCGCTGTCAGGCGGCAGTACCGCGCTGAGGATGCGGATCAGGGTTGATTTTCCGGCCCCGTTGTCCCCGACCAACCCGGTGATTTGACCGGCGAAGAGCTCGATCCCGACATCGTCGAGCGCGACCACGCCGCCGAACCGCTTCGAAACGTGCCGCGCCCGCAGCGCCGGCGCCAGCAACTCGGCGCCCGCCTGGATCTGGTCGGTCATCGCACCCGGCATGTTCGATCAATCCCGATCGATCGCGACGCGACGGATCGAGGAGGTCACCGCGCTCCATGTCGCCCCAACGTCATCCGCGGCGAGACCGGACATTGCCGCGCAGGCGAGAAAGGACCAGACCGCGATCGTGTCGATGCCGGAGCGCACCATCGTCTCGACCGCCCTGGCAATCTCCGCTTCCCGCCCCGCCGGCACCTGGAACGCCTGCACCCAACCGAGAGGATGGGCATTCGATCCTGCCGTGGCGGCGACCATGCGCTCCGACCAGAGCGAGACGAAGCCATCGACCTCGGCAACCGGGATGTCGTAGAAGTACCAGAATGGGGTGCAGCCGAAATAGCGCACCCCCGGCAGCGAGGCCGCTGTCCGCCAGAACGCCGGATCGTAACTCGCGTCGGCGAGTTGCACGATCGAACTCTCCAGGCCCCGCGCCCGCGATTCTTCCACCAGCCACGTCAGTGTCGTGGCGAGCAGATCCCGCGCCAACGCGGCAACCTCGGACGTTGCCTCCCCCGGCATCTCTTCGCCAAACCGCGCTTCGTAGGCCGCCTGACATGCCCCGCAGCGGCAAGCCCAATCGCTCCCGCCCGGCTGGTGCGGCAGCGCCAGGTGCAATTCGTCCCATTGGACGACCTCCGCTCCGGCCGCGGCGGCGGCATCGAGCCACGCCACCATCAGGGTGCGGAAGACCGGCTGACGCGGGCAGAGCGCGGGAAGATGACGGCCGTCTCCGGCCCGCTGGCACGCTTCCGGGTGTTCGCCAACGGCGTAACTGGCCGATTCACCACCGAAGACGCCGCCCAGCGCCCACGGCACGAACCAGGGTTGCAGTCCCTCTTCGCGCCCAATCGCGACCAACTCGCCGATGGTTCCTGGGTTCCAGCGCAGATCGTTCTCCGAGACGGCATGGACCACGAAACGGGCGCCGCTCGCCGCGATCGCCCGCATGTCTCGCCGGGCGTGCTCCGGATAGCGGTTGCCGAAGTAGCTCACGCCAACGCGAACGTCGCGAACCTCAGCCACGGGCCACCTCGCGCAGCACCTCGCGCTTGCGGCCCCCGGCCGCTTCGTCCTCCAGGAAATCGGTCCAGTGGTAGAAGACCAGGCCATCCGCGCCGGCCGCCAGGGCCGCCCGCGCCGATCCCGCGAGACTCTCAGCGCTGATTTCGGTAGCACGCCCTCGCCCCGCGTGAACCCCTGTCGTGTAGAGCGGCGCGACCTGAAGGGTGCAGAGCAGGGGCCGGTCGGGTACGTCGTGCCGCGCGTCGGCAACGACCGGCGCCAGCCACGCATCCGGCCGGTCCAGAATCTGGAGATAGGTCATCAATTCGAAGCGGTCGACCACGCCCCGCAGCACCGCCAGATCCTGCGCCGCGATCGCTCGGCGTACGTCGCTCCCGGCGAATTCGCTGCGCGGGAAGGGGAGCGTGTTGAGCATGATCGTCAGATCGGGACGCACTTGCCGCGCGGCCGCCGCGATACGGGAAATCGCTTCCCCAACCCGCGCCGCCCGCCACGCGTCCCACTCCGCGCCGTGGTGGTCCAGAATCCATCGCGCCTGGCTTGCGGTCTCTCCCGCTGGCAGGTCGAGATCGTGGGCCGCGGCAAACGCGTTCCGGCAGCGGTCGCAGAAGCAGAAGCGGTCGGCGTCCGTGAAGCGATATTCCGGAACCCAGTTCTCCCAGAACCCGGGGAACCGGGTAAAGGAGAGGAAAAGTCCATCCGGCTCCAGTTCGGCGGTGACTCGGCGCAGTCGTTCGACTTTGGCTTGCAGGAACCCCTCATGGGTCGGGCAGATGCCGCGATACCAGTCGAACCCCCGCTCGGGCCGGCCATCGGCGCTGATCGGCCGCGCGTCGGGGAAGGTCGCCAATGCGGATGGCTCGAAGAAGAGCGCGGTGGTCTGGTAGACCACGCGCCCCGCTTCGCGCAATGCGGTGGACCAGCGCTGATCGATGTCTCGTCCCAGACTGGCTGCGGCGAGGTAGGCATCCTGATCGACGCCGGAGGTCGGCAGGGGATCGATCTGATTGCGCACCAGAACGGTATCGACGCCATCTCGCGCCAGTTCGTCCGCGGCGCGGGATGGTTCCATCCCGTGCGTCGTCGCCCACTGGTAGTCGTAGACCTTCATCGCGAAGGATGGCGTGGTCATGCCCTCTCGGCTCACCCAGTTTCCAATCCGCGTGCCCTCTTGCAATTCCCAATCCAGCCCTTGATTCTGGCCCTTACAGCAGCGTGGAAAACGTGTGTCACTCCGAGCTGCCGCGAGGAATCTCGGCCGTTCGCGACAGCAGGCCACGACGAGGTCCCTCGTTCCTCGGGACGACACACATCGTTTGCACGTCGCTGTAATCAGGACCGTGCCTCAGCAGGTAGGCACGCTCCCGGACCTGTCGCCAGTTCGATATCGAACGCGGGCGACGCAAGCGTCGCACCCTACAGGCTATTGTCGTAGGGGCGATGCCTGCATCGCCCGCGTCGTGTCCAGGACGCAAGATGCCCTCGACGCCCGGTCTAGCAACCCCAGGCTGGCGGCGTCGCCTCGGCATTGTCGATGGTGATGATCGGCAGTTCGAGGAAATTCGGCTTCGGAATCTGGTCTTCCTGTCCGCTGAACAGGAGGGACGCCATGTGCATCGCCTCGAACGCCTGCGGGTAGGGATCCTGGTTGATCGTGCCGAGTACGTCACCATCGATGATCGCTTGTCGCACCTTGGCGTCATAATCACCGAGAATGAACTTCACCTCGTCGCGCCCATTCTGGCGGGCGAATTGCGCCGCCGCGACCCCTTCCGGCCCCTGCATCACGATCACGTCGATTTGGCCCTTCGGGAAGCGCGAGAGGAGATCCTGAGTCACCGCCAGCGCCTTGGCGCTATCGAAGTCGTCGGTGACTTCGGCCACGATCTCGTATTCCGGATGGTCCTTCAAGCCTTCCTTGAATCCCTGCCCCCGCAGAATCTGCGGCGAGGTGCCAGGGATGCCCATCACGTAGCCGATCTTTACCGACTTCCCGCCGTAGACCTGATCGAGCAATTGCGCCTGCAACCGGCCGAACTCGACGTCGTCGGCGCCGACGTAGGTCACGACATCGGCCTTGTCGCTGCCGAACCCGGCCTTGTTGTTCACCTCGATGACCGGGATCCCCGCCTGGTTGGCCTGGACGATCGCCGGGATGGTGCCCTCGCTCATCGGGGTGAGCAGGATCAGATCGACGCCCTGTGCGATGAAGTCCTGGATGTTCGCAACCTCGGTCGCCGCGTCACCCTTGCCATCGCGCAAGTCGTACTCGAACCCGAACTGGCGGGCGCCGTCCTCCAGTCCCTTCTTGAAATTGGCGTAGAAGGGGACGGAGAGATACGCGACAGTGACCCCGATCTTCTTCCCGGTCAGCGCCGCGGGCGTGCCCATCGCCTTTTCTACCGCCGGCGGGCACGTCACGTCTTGTGCCAGCGCGACACCCGACAGGCGCAGGGCGGGATCGAGCGCAAGCAGCGCCGGTACGGCGAGACCGAGCGCCGCGCCGCGGCGCAACAGGGTTCGGCGGCTCAGCGCCGTGGACTCGCCGTTGTGCCGCCTGCCAGCATGTTGACCACGATCGGACATGGTGCACTCCTCCCGCTGTTCGGTCATCTCGACCCAGTTTTCGCCGTGGTACTTGCAAGACGCTATCACCCGCTGCCGGGTCAGTCAACCGCCTCGGCATCGGTTCGCCAATGAACGTCGCGGCCGGTGATTCGCCAATTGCGCCGGTTCTGGCGATCGGTCGCGTGTTCGCAAACCCACCGCTCGCACTAATCCGCGAGCGGTGGAAACCGGGATGCCGAAGGGTGGAGACCGGACCATGGATGATCCGCGGCGGCAACAATTCGCGATAGGGAAGACGCCGACGCGGATCAGTCCGGAGCGGCGATGGTCTCCGCGATTTGCCGCAGTTCCCGGTCCGGAAGCGCCGCCACGATTGCCGTGCCGGCATCCCCCCGTGACCAGGACACCACGCCCGCGCCGGACTCCCGGATCAACGTGGGGTTGACGACATCCGACGCCAGCGCTCCCGGAGAGGCGCCGGTCCGGTAGCGCAACACGGACAGGTATGCGTCGGGCTCCGCTTCATAGATCAACTGCGCGGCAGGTTGACCGTTGATGACGACCAGGCGGCCTCCGGTAAGCGTCCAGCCCACCAGGTCCGGCGCGGAGACCTCGAGACCGGCTTTCTCCCGAAACCATTGCTCGACCTGCGCGGCGCCGCCGGAAACATCGAACAGCGATTCGTCCTGGGCGAACAGGAAATGGGCGGCGGTGAAATCGGCCGCCGCGGTTGGCTGAACCGTCATGGGCCCGGAAACGACCAGCAGGAGCAATATGGCGGCCAGCGCGGGTCCGACGAACACCGCGACTCTCGGCGCCAGCGGCACGATTCGCGCTGTACGCGGCGGCATTGAATGCGCCGACTCCTGCGCGATTGCGGCCCGTAGCCGAGTTTCGAGATCGGGCACCGGCGTGGCGAGAACCTGGCCACGCACCGCCTGCCGCAACCGCGCCTGCTCCGCGACGTGCGCGCGGCAGACGGGACATTCATCGAGATGGGCCGCGACGTTCCAGCGCGCCTCGGCGCCGAGTGCGCCATCGAGGAACTCGTCGAGCAGGAGCCAGGCCTCGTTGTGATTCATGCGCTCTTCTCCCGCGCTGGGCGGGGGCTGGTCGATGTGGCAAGAAGGTGGCTTTGCAGGCGCTTGCGCGCGCGAGAGAGGCGGGACATGACCGTACCGATCGGAATTTCCGTTACTTCAGCGATCTCCCGGTACGTCAGTTCCTCAACGTCGGCCAGGATCACGACCAAGCGCCACTCCGGCGGCAACACGGCGAACGCGCGCTCGATCGCGTCGTTGGGGAGCCGCCGCAGCGCCTCGACTTCCGCGCTCGGCTCCAGGTTACGAAGGTTCTGGTTGATGAGCAGCACGCCTTCGTTGAGGTCCGCTTCGAGGATCGGCTCACGGCCGCGGCGCCGGCACTCGTCGCGGTAGGCATTGCGCAAAATCGTGAAAACCCACGCCTTGAGATTGCCGCCCCGGAAGTCGCGGTAGCCGCGAAATGCGCGGAGGAACGTTTCCTGGGTGAGATCCTCCGCCTCGGCACGATTGCGCGTCAGGTGGTACGCCATCCGGTAGAGCGAGGGCGCCAAGGGCAGGACATCCGCCTCGAATGCGGCGCTTGCCGCGAGCGCGGCTGGCGCACACGGTTCGCCTGCCCGTCGGCGCCACGTCACCGCGACGCCTCGGTGCTCGAACCGCAGGTGAGCCGTTCGATAGGCCTCTCCAGTTGCGGACCTGACTCGTGACTCAATCGCCCTCCCAACGCCTAAACCGATTCGCGCGCCGGGAACGATGCCTGACCGCGGCCCCCTGCCCGCGTACATCGGCGCGGCACAGATCAAGACGCCAGACTGCCATGAACTATTCCCATCAAGGTCATCACCCCCAACGATGGCGGGAAGCCGGCAACCGCCGTAGAATCTCCGCGGTCCGTCGTTACGATGTCGATCAGTTCGAAAGGAGCCAGTATGTCGCAGGAGACCATCTCGGCTCGGCAGCCATCGCCGGCGAAGGCGAGCGCCGTGTCACGTCGCACATTGCTCAAGTATGGCGTCGTCCTCGGCGCGGGTGTCGCGGGGGCCAACGCCGCGCTGCAATCCGTGCTCGCCATGCCGCAGAGCGCGCTGCGCGCCGCCAACATTCGCCTGCAAGACGCGGAACTCGCGGCCGATCAGGTGATCCGCCTGCCGGAAGGCGAGCCAGTTCGTTTCGATCCGGGTGTCACCTCTGGCGGCAAGGGTCTGGAGATGCTCCAGAACCTCTTCGAAGGTCTGGTCTTCATCGATCAGCGCGACGGTTCCCTGCAAATGGGGGTCGCCGAGACGATGGACGTCAACGACGAGCAGACCGAGTTCACCTTCGGCCTGCGCAACGGCGTGACCTGGTCCGATGGCACGCCGCTCAATGCCCACGATTTCGAGTGGAGCTGGAAGCGGGTTCTCAATAAGGACACGAAGTCCGAATACACGTCGGCGATGTACCCACTGAAGAACGCCGTCGCCATCGACACGGAGGGGGCGTCACTCGACGACCTTGGCGTGAAGGCAACGGACGACAAGACCCTGGTCGTGACCATGGAGGGTCCAACGCCGTACTTCCCGCTCCTGGCGGCGACCTGGACCTACTATCCGGTGCCGAAGCACGTCATCGAAAAGGCGGGCGAGGCCTGGGTCGAGGCGGGCACGATGGTCTCCAACGGCCCATACGTGCTCACCGCCTGGGACCACGACCAGAGCATGACCCTGGAGCGGAACGAGAAGTACTACGGGGAAAAGCCGACCATCACCAAGGCCGAATACACCCTCTTCGCCGATCCGGTCGCCCAGGCCCTGGTCGCCTTCGAGGCGGATGAACTCGATCAGGCGCAGGTGGCCGGCGCCGATCTCGACCGGGTCAAGAACGACGCGGTCCTCGGACCTCTGGTCCAGGTCTTCCCGCGCTCCGGTACCCAGTTCATCATCTGTGACACCACCAATGCCCCGACCGACGATGTCCGGGTCCGCCAGGCGCTGGCGATGGCGATCGAGCGGGATGCGCTGGCCAATGGCGTGCTGAAGGGCGAGTTCTCCCCCGCGCCGACCATGCTGCCGGCGGACATTCCAGGCTATGACGAAAAGGCCGCCCTCGGCGAGGACGCCGCCAAGGCGAAGCAGTTGCTGGCGGACGCCGGATACCCGGACGGCAAGGGCTTCCCGGATATCAAGTTGACCTACACCTCGACTTCGACCCAGGAAAAGAAGTCCGCCGAGTACCTGCAGGGTGTCTGGAAACAGACCCTCGGTATCAACGTCACCCTCGATCCGCTCGAGGACAAGGCCTTCCAGGACTGGTTCAACGCCCGCGACAAGAGTCCTTTCAACCTGATGCTCAGTTTCTGGGGTTCAGACTGGGGCGACCCCGCGAACTGGCACAATCAACTCTTCGATTCCCAGGCCGACTTCTATCACGCCCACTGGAAGAACGACGAGTTCGACAAGTTGGTGCGCGAGGCGGCGGTGATGGGCGATGCGGAAGCGCGCATCGCGCAGTATCAGAAGGCGGAGGCGCTGCTGAACCAGGACGCCGCGTTCATTCCGCTCTTCCACCTCAATCGCATCTATGTGATCAAGCCCTACGTCCAGGGCATCGTTCACTACCCGATTCTCGGCCGCACCTGGTTGCGCTACATCTCGATCCTCAAGCACGACTAGAAGACAACAAGACGGAGAGACGGCAAGACGGCAAGGTGAAACGTATCATGCCTGGAGTTCCGGACTGGAACTCCAGGCGTGGGCTGCAAGAAGCAGGTCTCCTGCTTCTTGCCGTCTTTCCGTCTTGCCGCCTTGCCGTCTCCCCTGCGGAGTGATACATGCGCGGCGCCTATCTGATCCGACGCGTGCTGGCGCTGATCCCCACGCTGCTCCTGATCTACTCGCTCACCTTCTTTCTGATGCACGCCACGCCGGGTGGTCCCTGGGACACCGGGGAAAAACCGATTCCGGCTGATGTCCAGGAACGATTGAAGGCCGCCTACGGCCTCGACAAACCGCTCTGGCAGCAGTATGTCGACTACCTGGGCAAGGCGGTTCACGGCGACCTGGGACCGTCATACACCCAACGCTCGCGCACCGTGGTCGACATCATCCGGGAGACCTTCCCGGTTTCCCTGCAACTGGCGGCGGTGGCGCTGGTCATCTCCGTGGTAATCGGGATTCCGCTCGGGATCATCGGCGCCGTCCGTCACAACGGTCCGCTCGACTATCTGGCGACGTTCATCTCCGTGGTTGGCGTCTCGACCCCCGCCTACGTGGTGACATCGCTCCTCGTACTGGTGCTGGCCAGCAAACTCCGCCTCGTCCCGACCAGCGGCTGGGACGGCATCTGGAGCACCAAGGCGATCGTACCGGCCGTATCGCTGGCGCTCTACCCGATGGCTGTTCTCGCCCGCTACACCCGCTCGAGCATGCTGGAGGTGCTGCGCACCGACTATCTGCGGACCGCCCGCGCCAAGGGCTTACGCGAGCGGGCCGTGCTCTTGCGGCATGGCGTGCGCAACGCCCTCCTGCCAGTGATCACCATCGCCGGCATCGTGCTCGCCGATATCGCCACCGGCTCCTTCTTCGTGGAAACCATCTATCAGGTGCCGGGCATTGGCCGGTACTTTGTCCAGAGCATCACCAGCCGTGATTACCCCGTGATCATCGCCACGGTGCTTCTCCTCGGTCTGGTCGTATCGGTGATGAACCTGGTAGTCGATCTGATCTATCCGTTCCTCGATCCGCGGATCGGTGTCCGGCGATGAGCGCCGCTCCGGCGACCGTCAATGCCACCGCCCTCGACGAGGGTCTGGGCACCCTCTCGCCATCCGCTCCCGCGCGTGGACTGTGGCAGGAAGCGTTCCGCCGATTGCTGAAATCGAAACTCGCGGTCGTTTCCGGCCTCCTGCTCTTGCTGCTGCTCTTTGCCGCGATCTTCGCCCCGCTCATCACCCCATACGACTACACCGCGCAGGACTACAGCGCGCTCACGCAACCACCCAGCCGGGAACACTGGCTTGGCACCGACGATCTCGGCCGCGACATCCTGAGCCGGCTGATCGTCGGCGCGCGCATTTCGCTCGCCGTGGGTTTCGTCGTCCAGGCGGTCATTCTCCTCATCGGGGTGCCCGCCGGGTTGATCGCCGCCCGTTTCGGCGGCAAAGTCGACATGCTCATCATGCGCACCGTCGATGCGCTCTACTCCATTCCCAGCCTGCTCTTCGTGATCGTGGTGATGACCTTTCTCCGCGCGACGCTCGCCTCGGCGACCGGTGGCTTCACCGGCGCGCTCGCCGCCATCGATACCCAAACAGGAGGGCTGATCGGCGTCTTCATCGGCCTCGGCCTCATCAACTGGATGCCCGCCGCCCGGCTGGTGCGCAGTCAGGCCGTCTCCCTGCTGGAGAAGGAGTTCGTCGAAGCGGCGGAAGCCAGCGGCGCTGACAATCGCCGCATCATCTTTCAGCACCTGTTGCCAAACGTGGTTCCCATCGTAGTCGTAACCGCCACCATCGGCATTCCCCAGGCCATCATCTATGAAGCGGGAATCAGTTTTCTCGGTCTCGGCGCGCGGCCACCCATGCCGAGTTGGGGACTGATGATTTCGGAGGCGATTCCGAACTTGCGCTCGTACCCCTACATGCTCGTCTCGCCCGCCCTGGCCCTGTCGTTTACCGTCCTCGCCTTCAACTTCCTCGGCGACGGCCTACGCGATGCCCTCGATCCCTGGATGGAGCGCTGAGCGCCGGCCAAGGCACCCGCAATCCTGGGTGCGCTGGGTGCCGGTTTGAGCAACGTCCGAGTCACCGACAGTCTCTCCGCCTGGCGGGTTCTCGAACTCGCCGCAGCTCACCCTCTGCCGCGGGTGATGGTGGTATCCGCCGTGGCTTTGCCGCAACAAAAGCAACGGCCCTCCGGCCGCAAACCATCCTCAGCGGTCTGAGCGTGTAGTCTCCGCCCGCGGACATCAACGGCACCGCGAACCACGATGCAACTCATGCCCACCGCTCCTCGCTCCGTAGGGCGCAACGCTTGCGTCGCTCGCGCTCAAGCCAGCGTCAATGAACCTGCCAATACCACGACAACCTTTCTCCAGCCGCGTGCAAGCGTTGTGTCATGCAGACGCCGGGCTGAGGTGTCATCCCGACGGAGGAGGGATCTCGGCAGCGGCGGTGATGGCGACCGCCGCCGAGATTCCTCGCTGCGGCTCGGAATGACACGTTTTTGGCACGCCGCTTTCTGCAGAAACCGGAGCAATGCCACCACTTCCACCACCGATGGTGATTTCGCGTGCTCCTCAGCCGTCGAGCGGGAGAGAGGTTGGGCCGAGAGGCGACGTCGCGAAACCGCTCGGTCCCGGGGAACTCATGGTCAAGGAATCACATCGCCGGGCCCAACCGACAAGGCACCGTGCGAAATGTCGGCTCCCGCGCCATGCGGACGTGGTGTCGTCCCGAGGAACGAGGGACCTCGGCGTTCGACAAGTTACAAAAAGAATGACGAGATTCCTCCGGCGTCGGAATGACACGTTTTCTGCACTTGGCCCTAATAGCCCGGACGCCGCATCGCCTTCAGTTGCTCGACAATGCGCCGTACCTCCTGCGCATCGCGCCGGTCGACCACCAGCAATGCATCTTCGGTATCGACCACCGCGATGTTGTCCAGGCCGACGAGCGCGATCAGCCGCCCCGTCTCGGACCAGACCACACTATCGCGCGTCTGCGACTGCACCAGGTCGCCGCGCACGGCGTTGCCGAAATCGTCCCGCGCGATCAGTTCGCCCAGGTTGTTCCAATCCCCGACATCAGACCAGCCGAATGTCGCCGGGACAACGGCAACCCGATCGGCTCGCTCGAGAACCCCCTGGTCGATGGTCGATTCCGGGATGTTGGCCCAGATCTCCGCCGTCGTCCGCTCCTGCTTCGGTGTTCCCCAGACCGCGGCCACCTTGTTGACGCCCGCGAACAACTCTGGTTGCAGCCGGGCGACCTCGGCGAGGAGGGAATCGGCCCGCCAGAAGAACATACTGGCGTTCCAGAGAAAGCGCCCCGATTCGAGGTACGCGGCGGCCGTCGCTGGGTCCGGTTTTTCGACGAAGCGATCCGCGCGATAGGCCGCGCCATCGTCCGTCTCCGCGACAGCGCACTCCGATCGCTCGATATAGCCGTATCCCGTTTCCACGCGGGTCGGCGCCAGGCCAATGGTCACCAGCCAGCCCTCCCGCGCCGCCGCGATAGCGGTTCTCGCCGCCGCTTCGAAGCGTGGCAGATCGGTAATCTCGTGATCGGCGGCAAAACTCGCCACGACCGCATTGGGATCGCGCCGGGCGATGATCGCCGTGGCCAGCGCGATGGCGGGTCCCGATCCCCGCGGCGCGGGCTCGACCAGGACGTTCCCCTCCGGCAATTCCGGCAACTGCCGCGCCACCGGCGCCGCGTGAGCGGGACCACAGACAACGAAGATGCGCTCTGGCGGGACGAGGGCCGCAACCCGATCGACGGTCTGTTGCAGGAGGGAGCGGTCCCCCAGCAGCGGCAGCAGAAACTTCGGGCGCGCGGCGCGGCTCAGCGGCCAGAGCCGGGTACCCGATCCCCCGGCCGGCACCACCGCCCACAACCTGCCCTGGCCCCTGCTCTGGCGCGAAATCCGGCCGGACTCTGACGAACCGATCGTCACGGCGCTTTCCCTGCTCCTCCGCGGGTTTGCAACCTCACGTCTCGCCAACAGCGACAGTGATCCATGATAGTGAGCAGTGCGGGGGATGCGACAAAGCAGGGAGCAGGTTCTCGATGAACATGACGGAAGATGCGGAATCGCGGCCAGCACCACTCGCCGGAGTGCGGATCATCGCGGTCGAGCAATTCGGCGCCGGTCCGTTTGGATCGCTGCTGCTCGCCGATCTCGGGGCCGAGGTCATCAAGATCGAAGACCCCGGCGCCGGTGGCGACGTCGGCCGCACGGTGCCGCCCGGGGCGCACGCTGGCAACAGCCTCTACTTCGAAGCGTTCAACCGTGGCAAGCGCAGCATCGCGCTCGATATCAAGAACCCCGCTGGCCGGGACGTTCTCCATGCCCTCGTGAAATCGGCGGATGCGGTCTTCAACAATCTGCGGGGCGATCTCCCCGACCGCCTCGGGCTGACCTACGCCGCTCTAGGACCGATCAACCCCGCGATCGTCTGTGTTTCGCTCTCGGCCTACGGCCGCGAAGGCAACCGCCGCGCCGAACCCGGGTATGACGCCCTCGTCCAGGCGGAAGCGGGCTGGGCCAGTCTCACCGGGGAGCCGGACGGCCCTCCCGCGCGCAGCGGACTGCCCATGGCCGACTACGCGGCCGGTCTCGTCGCCGCGTGCGGTCTCCTCGCCGGGATCATCGACGCGCGCAATTCAGGGGTTGGCCGCGACCTCGATACCTCCCTGTTCGACACGGCGCTGGCGATGCTCAGTTACCAGGCGGTGTGGTGGCTCTCCGCCGGGATCCCGACCCGGCGCCTGCCGCGCTCCGCGCACCCGACGATCGTGCCGTTTCAACTCTTCGCGACCGCCGATGGCCATATCGCCATCGCCTGCGCCAAGGAGAAGTTCTTTCAGTCGCTGATCGCGGCCCTCGAATTACCGGACCTGGGCGCCGATCCCCGCTTTGCCTCGTTCGCGCTGCGACACCAGCACCGGGAGGACCTCCTCGCCCGCCTGGAGCAACGCCTGACCGAGCACCCGACCGCATTCTGGCTGGAGCGCCTCCGCGGCATCGTGCCATGCGCGCCATCGCTCGACATGACCGAGGCGCTCGCTCCCGCGCTGCTGCGCGAACGGGCGATGCTGGTTGAATACGACCAACCCGAACTGGGTGCGGTGAAGGCGGTCGGTCTCCCCCTCCACGTCCAGGGGTATCACCCGGACTACCGCGCCGCCCCCTTGCTGGGCGCGGACACCGGCGAACTCCTCGCTGATCTGGGATTTGACGCGGCCGACATTACCCGCCTGGTGGAAGCGGGCGCCTTCGGTCCGTCATGAGACGCTGGCCGGAACGAGCACCGGGCCATCCGCACCGTTGTCGATGCGATAGTCAACCGCGGCGGACCCAGACGGACAGCAGAGGGGGTCATCCGCCGTGTAGCGGGAGAACTCGGCGCTGAGTTGATCGGCGTACCAGAGGTGGACGTCTCGCCCTGAGCCGTCGGTCCGCGAATCCATCGGCTGCGGCGCGATCGTTCCCGCAAACTGGCCGTCGACGAACACGAACCACTGGTACCCGAGCGGCCGGCACATGCCATCCGACGCGGCGTAACCGGAAACGACCGTCACGCTCCAGCCGCGTTGGAAGGAACCGAACAACCGCCAGCCGTTGGCGATCAACGCCTGGTCTTCATCCGTCTCGGCGGGACGATCGCGTTGGGAGCAGCGGGGATCGGTATTGCCGTCGATCTGGGGTGCGCTCGGCAGCGCCATCCCCGCCGCATTCCAGTTGGTCAGCGGTTGATCGAGCCACGAACCGCCCTGGGCTGATGCAATCGCAGGTGCAAGACAGAAGACCAGGACGAGGGCGATCGCGAGCCACCCGTGAGTTTGTCGCATTGGATCCTCCTCTTTACGACGATGCCTGCGGGAGTGGTCGGCGGGTTCGCACCGGCAACGATAGAGTCTGTACCGGCACTTGTCGATCAGTGCCAGGCGCGCCCGATCGGTTGACAGGTGACTATTTGGTCACGTATCATGGCGGCGCGATGGACGAGATGGACCCTCTCTTCAAGGCACTCGCCGACCCGCACCGGCGTCTCCTGCTCGACCGGCTGCACGACCGGGATGGCCAGACCCTGCTGGAGCTCCAGGGCTACCTTCCCCTCACGCGGTTCGGCTGCATGAAACATCTCAAGGTGCTGGAAGAGGCCGGTCTTGTCACGTCCCGCAAGGTAGGCCGGGAGAAATTCCACTACCTCAACCCCGTCCCCATCCAGCGGGCGTACGACCGCTGGGTCGAAAAGTACGCGCGTCCCTGGACGCGAACCTTGTCCAACTTGAAGTGGTCTCTGGAGGAAGCAGCAATGGCATCCAAACCGGCCCACGTCTACCAGATCTATATCCAGGCCACCCCGGAGCAGATCTGGAACGCGCTGACCGATCCCGCGATGACCGAGCAGTACTACTTCGGCACGCGCATCGATTCCGATTTCCAGCCCGGATCGCCGTACGTGTACCGTGGCGCCGATGGCGCACCAATGCTCGATGGTGAGATCCTTGAGAGCGATCCGCCACGGCGGTTGGTGATGACCTTTCGTCCGTGCTGGGTGGGAGAAACCGCCGCGGTTTCCCGCGTCACCTGGGAAATCACCCCGGAGGATCGCCAGTGCAAACTTGCGCTCGTTCACGAGGACCTCGACCTCGATAGCGATCTCGGGCGCGGCGTCCAGGACGGCTGGACGCGGATCATGTCTGGATTGAAGACCTTGGTCGAGCGCCAAGCCGCGCCGGTGCTGGCCGCCGTCTAGTCCGAATCTCGACATCCTCCTCAACCGCCGAACCGGGGCGCCACCAGGGCGTCCCGGTTCGTGCCCGATTGCCCCTTGACCATTCCCATTCTGTGGCGTACATAATCGACACGAAGCATCCTTTCATGCGCGGCTACCGACCGGGACGGGACAATGGCAACGCTGCCGGGTGGTCAGGGTATCGATCTCCCCTCTCGTGCGACCAGCGAGGTGAGTCAGGGCAATCGGTTCCGGCCGACCCTCTGGTCGGCGATGCAAGCCCGCCGGATCAGACTCTGGCTGGCGCTGGTCGGCAAGGGGCTGCTCAGGATCAATCTCGAAGTGGAAGGCAAAGATAACGTCCCGCCCGGTGAACCGGTGATCGTGGCCGCGGCGCCGCACCGCAGCTGGATCGATCCCTTCGTGCTCCTCCTGGCGTTGCCTTCCCTGCCGCGCCTCTATTTCCTGGGCGCGGCGGACGGACCGGGCAACCGCTGGTGGAAGCGGCTCGCCATCGAAATCGCGGGCGGGATGGTCCCGGTAACCACCAGAGGTCACCTCAATCGTGAGGCGCTCGAACTCTCCCTGGCCATTCTCGCCAACGACAACCGGGTCGGCATCTTTCCGGAAGGCTGGGGCGACAAACCCGATCCGGAGATCTTGCCGCTGAAGCGCGGCGTCGCGTTCCTCAGCGAGCACTCCGGGCGGCGGGTCCTGCCGGTGGCGATCGCGGGCAACCTCGAACTCTGGCGCGGCTGCACCATCCGGGTCGCCATCTCCCCGCCATTGCCGGTGCTGGCGCCGGGCGCGGACCGCGTCGCGGAGCAGGCATTCACCGATCACCTGCGCGACACCCTGATCGCCACCATGCCTCCCGCTCCCGCAGCGCCTCCACCCGACGCGCGTCCCTGGCGCTGGCTGACGCGTCTCATCTGAATCCGCGCCCCATTGGCACCAGTACGGCAGCCAAGTCAGAGACCGTATCGGCGGTGGCAACAGCGCAGTGGACTCCTAACACAGGCGCAGGCCCGTTCCCGGGGCTCTCGTGAACCACATCCGGTGACTGAACCACTGGCGGACCGTCTCGAATCGCATCAGGATTCGTCCAACCTGCTGAATCAGAAATCGTTGTCTGGCGCCCACCGCGCCGTCCGCCTTTGCCAAACGTCGCATGTCCGGCGATGATGCCAGACCAGCGATCGCGAAACGCGGAGATTGATCAAAGAAAGGCACCCAATGATGACAGCGGCAGACAGCGCGGCGCGGCACCGGTCGCTCAAGGTCGGGTTGATCTTGCCCGATACCGAGCGCGAGATGGGCGGGGCGACCGCAAGTTGGAACGACCTGAAGGTGATGGCCCGCCTCGCCGAAGACCTCAGGTTCGATTCACTCTGGAACGCCGATCACCTCATCTACCGCTTCCCGGATCGGGAAGTGCAGGGGCCGTGGGAATGCTGGTCGATCATGGCCGCGCTGGCCGCGGTCACGGACCGCGTCGAGATCGGCCCGCTGGTCAGTTGCACCTCGTTTCGCAATCCGGCATTACTCGCGAAAATCGCCGACACGGTCGACGAGATCGCCGGCGGCAGGTTGGTCCTTGGGCTCGGCGCGGGCTGGCACGAACCGGAGTACCTCGCCTTTGGCTATCCCTTCGACCACCGTGTCAGCCGCTTTGCCGAAGCGATCGCCATCATCCACCCATTGCTGCGCAACGGTCACGTCGATTTCGTCGGCGAGTACTACGAGGCGCGCAATTGCGAGTTGCGTCCCCGCGGGCCGCGGCCCGGTGGTCCGCCGATCATGTTCGGCTCGACCGCGCCGCGCATGCTCGGTCTGCTCGCGCGATATGGCGATATCTGGAACGCCTGGGCGCGTCAGGATTTGCAGGAACTGGCCGAGGACCGGGCGAAGGTCGATGCCGCGCTGGAGGCGGCTGGCCGCGACCCAGCCACGGTCGAGCGCACGGTCAGCCTGCTCGTCGACCTGCCGAACGCCACGGGCCGGCCATCGGAAGAAAAACCGGGATTCCGCCCGCGGCAGCCGGAGGAGTTGGCGGAGCATTTGCAGTCCTATGCCGACTACGGGATCAGCCACGTGCAATTGATGCTCGACCCCAACACCACGGCTGGGATCGATTGGGCGGCGCGAGCGCTCGAAATGCTCGATCGCGATTGACCAACGGAGCCCAGGCGCGACGTCCGCTTCCGGACGCGGCAATGCTAGGTGCGGCTTCCCGAGATGTCCGTGGCCTGGCCGCGCCCATTGCGAGAGCGCGCTTCAAACCCATCGCTGCCTTCATCCGGATATGATCGGAATGACACGAATTGGCGTGGAAACGCGTTCTAGTTGACATCAGATAGATTGTGGCCAGTGCGAATTCCGCTCGCGAGATCGCCGGCAATTGACGTGCTGACGTTGGACGTATGGGGAGTGAGGAGCGAGAAATGGACGGAGAGTCGTTCGATCGCCTGTCGGTGGCCGTGGATCGCTTGCGTCAGCGTGCCACGCGGCGAGGGGCGCTGCTCGCCGTTCTTGGCGGTGCGCTGGCCGGCATTGGCGCCGCGTCGGGCGATGATGCGGAGGCCAAGAAGAAGAACCGCAAGAACTGCCGCGGCTATGGCGGTCGCTGCGATCGCAACAACGATTGCTGCAACGGCAGGTGCATCAACGGCTTCTGCTTCTACACCGGCAACGGTGGCGGGGGCGGCAACAACTACCATAACTGCGGCAACCAGACCTGCCCGAATGGCTGGCGCTGTTGCAAGCAGAACGGCGTCAAGGTCTGCGTTCCCGCTGGGTACCCCACCTGCTGTGGAAATTACAGCTACAGCAATGGCTACTACTGCTGCAATGGAAACTACGGCGGGGCGTGCTTCAGCGGCGGCGATTGCTGCCCCGGCGCCAATGGCACCGGCTGCTGCCAGAGCGGCTGGAAGTGCTGTGGCAACGGCCGCTGCTGTCCACGCGGCTGGTACTGCGGCAACATTGCCTGCTATGCCAATCAGGACGCGGCAGTTTCGGCGCAGTCCGTGGAATCTATTCCATTTGCGATGGCCGAGCCGGCAAATGAGGATGACCGCGTCTACATTGGCGACAAGATGCCAGGTGAATCCAAGCCGCAAGACTGATCTCGCTGATCGCCAGCAAAGGGCCTGCGCCGCATTGCAGGGAGCGCGGTTGCAACGAGAGCAGTTCGCCTGACGTCAATCCTGAGCCGAATGTGCGGGGGTGGTCCATGCTGGACCGCCCCCGTTCGCGTGGCAGGAATGGATCGTGCGTTTCGGGTGTGACGCGGCCGTCACGCTGCGCGTGAACGTGCGATCCTTTGTGGCTCGGACTATCGACCGATGCCGGGCTGCGGCACAGCGAACCCCACCACGATCAGGAGACCGAGACGATGTCACTTCCCGACCAGCCACTGCCCCCGGGTACGCCAGCGCCCGATTTCAGTCTCAAGGCGACACCGGACCAGTCAGTGACCTTACGCGAGCTGCATGGCCGGCCGGTCGCGCTGGTCTTTTACCCTGCAGACTGGAGTCCGGTCTGCAACGACGAGTTGGCGGTTTTCAACCAGCTCCTGCCGGAGTTCGAGCGTCTCGATGCCGTGCTGCTCGGCATCTCGGTCGATGGCGTCTGGTGCCACAACGCCTTCGCCGATGCCCGCAGCTTCGGGTTTACCCTCCTCTCCGATTTCGAGCCGAAGGGTGAAGTCGCGCGCGCGTACGGCGTCTATCGCTCCCAGGACGGCGTCGCTGAGCGCGCCTCGTTTGTCATCGACCCAGAGGGGATTATCGCCTGGCGCGAAATCTCTCCGGTAGGCATCAACCCCGGCGCGGGCGGAGTGCTCACCGCACTCGAAGACCTGGCGAGTCGCACGAGCGAGGTGAGTCCGCGATGAACGAAACCTACACCGCCCCAAGATTGATCGTTCCCGTCGGACCGGATGACTGGTCCCTCGGTCCGCTCGATGCGCCAGCGACCTTCGTCGAGTACGGCGACTTCGAGTGCCCGCACTGCGGCGCCGTAGAGCCAATCCTGCAAGAGCTGCGGCGGCAGATGGGTGAGCAGCTGTGCTACGTCTTTCGCCATTTTCCGCTCACGAGCAGCCACCCGTACGCCGAGTTGGCCGCCGAAGCGGCGGAAGCCGCCGGGGCACAAGGCGACTTCTGGCCGATGCACGATATCCTCCTGGCCAACCAGCACGCCCTGGCGCCGGCCGATCTTGTCGGGTATGCCGCTGCCCTCGACCTCGACGCCGACCGCGTCGCTACAGAGCTGACGGAGCGCCTCTATGAGCCGAACGTGCGCGCCGATTTCATGAGCGGTGTACGCAGCGGCGTCAGCGGCACGCCAACCTTCTTCATCAACGACATTCGCTACGACGGCTCCTACGACCTGGACGCACTCTCGCGTGCGGTTCGCAAAGCGATTCGACTTTCGCGAGACTGACAGTCAGCCCTGGCCATTCCCTCCGTCGTTGGGTGAGCGATTACTGAGCACGCGGCGCCAATCGACCTGCATCACCGCGATCAATGCCACAAACGCGACGATCTGGATCAGCACCGCCGCCCCGGCGCCGAACCGGGGCCGGACCAGATCGGTCAGGGTAACCGCGGCCTGCTCGGCAAGCGTTACCCAGACCAGGTAACTGATGAACCGCGCCAGGCAGAACACGGCCAGAATCGGCGGCAGCGGCGCTCGCGCAATCCCCGCGGCGACGAACAATTGATTGCTCGGTATCGGCCCCAGGGCGAAAAGCGCCAGCGCGAGCAGGCCGAGATCGCTCCGCCGTTCGAGTTCTTCGGCGAGTGCCCCGATGTTCGCTCGCCAGCGAGATGGAAGTACCCGTTCGCCAAAGGCACGGCTGACCAATGCCAGGAACGCGCGGCCAGTGGTGGCGCCAGCCGCCCCCAATGCGGCCAGCGGCAAGACCGGCAGCCCTTCCTGAATGTGAAAGTAGGCCAGGATCGACCATGTCGGGGGCATGAACGCCGGCACCGCGTTCACCCCGATCGCCAGCAGCGCCACCAGCACCCAGTTGAGCGCCTTGTCGGCGGCCACATTCATCGCCGCGGCCGGGCCGACATGGGGATCGCGACCTTGGCGGCAATGATGGTCCGGTACATCAATTGGTTCATTGCGGCGTATGATCTCACCTTGCGAAAGGGAGGCAAACCGTGGGTATTCGGACGAATCGGGAACGGCTGGTCAAGGTCGCCGTCGAGGGGCAGGTTGCGCCGCAGGAATACGAGTTTGGCTGGTCCACACCCTACCTGATCTCGCATGTTGGCGAGCCGCGCGTGGTGCCCGGCACCGGAGGCATCACCTACAACGTGCGCGTCGGCGACCGCATCCAGGGTCTCGTCGGCGACCATATCGAACCGGCGGTGTCGGCCCGCAATCCGGACCCGAAGGCCAACGCCGGGTTCAACATCCTCTCCTGCGTCGGGAATCAGGCCACGATCATCGCTGGCGATGCCAAGGGCGAAACCGGCACCGTCACTGGCACCCATGGCGGCATCGAGCACGTCATGATCGACTTTACCGAGTCGATTCTGCGCCGCATGGCTATCGGCGACCGCATTCTCGTCGAGTCCTGGGGCGTCGGACTGACGATCGAAGCGTTCCCCGGCATTCGCTGCACCGGTCTCGATCCCGATCTCTTCGACCGCTGGATCACGGAAACGCACAACGGCAAACTCGTCGTTCCGGTCGCGAAAATGGCGCCCGCCGCGGTAATGGGCTCAGGGCTCGGCCGGGACAATGTCTTCCGCGGCGACTACGACATTACGCTCTTCGATCCCGCCATCGTCGAGCAATACGGATTGGATGAACTTCGCTTCGGCGATTTCGTCGCGATCACGGACGCCGACAGTTCCTATGGCCGCCACTACTTCACGGGCGCGGTGTCGGTGGGAATCATCGTCCACGGCGATTCGTACATCGCCGGTCACGGCCCCGGGGTGACCGGACTCCTCACCTCGCGCCTTGGCGAAATAGAGCCGGTTCTCGATCACCACGCCAATATCGCCCACATCCTCCACTTGCGCTAATATGGAACTTCGATAAACACTGTGGCAGCCGAAGGCACCCCTCACCCCAACCCCTCTCCCCGTGCGCGGGGCGAGGGGCTCGATGCAGGCAACGCGTTACCCGGAAGGGCAATCTGTTCACCCGGATTCCGTATCACTCACGTCATCGCGGCAAAAGAAGCCCCTCTCCCGCGCACGGGAGAGGGGTTTGGGGTGAGGGCGCGCGGCGAGACCGCCATAGCTCCCCTTGTCAGCCCGCGTACGGGGAGAGGGGTGGGGTGAGGGGACGCCTCCCCTACGCCATCGCGAAGGCCGGCTGGAGGTGTCGCATCGCCTGATCGACCGTCGCATCCTCGTGCACGATGGCGGCGAGAGCGGCGACCATCTTCGCCGGGCTCTCGTGCTCCCAGATGTTCCGCCCGATGGTCGTGCCGATCGCGCCGGCATCCATCGCGTGGCGGATATCCTGCAGGACCGCCCGCTCGTTGTTGCGCCCGGGGCCACCGAGAATCACCACCGGGCGATACAGGGTGCTCATGATCTCCTGGAAACTCTCCGGGTCGCCGGAGTACTGCATCTTGACGATGTCGGAATCGAGTTCGCAAGCCATCTTCGCGCCCTTGCCGATATTCTCCGGCGTATGCGCGCTCCGCTCCTCGAACGACACCGGGATCGGCTCGACCATCATCGGCAGACCAGCATCGTGCGCCACGGAGACCATGTGCCGGGTGCGCGCCAGACTATCCGGCACCGCGTCGCTCCATGGCGTGAAGATGAACTTGCCCATCTCCGCCCCGAGCAGGACCGCTTCGCGCACCGCAGTTTCCTCGTGCCCGGCGGCGAGATCGAGTGTCAACACCAGGCCGACGCGGGTCAGGGCATCACCATACTGGCGCGCCAGACCAGGCGTGGTCAGAATCGCGTCAGATCCGGCGACAATACACTCGTTGAGCGTCGGCCCGGGGTAGCGCATTCCCGCGTGCCGGGCGCCGCCGATGCCATGATCGAATGCGAGCACCACGGTGCGGCCATCGGCCGCGAGAATGCGAGAGGTGCGCCGCTGTAGACCGTCCATTCCCTGAGATCCCCCTTTGTGCGACGTTGGCGGTCAACCCGCCAGCAATATCCGGTGCATCGTTGCCGAATGCTAGGAGGCGCTGCCGTTCAACGGCGTGCCGATGTAAATGATCGCCTTGAGCCCGGTCTTGGTGCGAATGGCGTCGAAGGCGCTATGGATATCGTCCAGTTGCATGCGGTGGGTGATCAAATCAGCCACGCGCACCTTCTTGTCCTGGATCAACTTGATCGCGACGCCATAGAGATCGGGATTGCCATACGGGGGAACGCCCACCCAATAGCTGCCGGTCAACTCGATCTCCTTGTAGTGAATGATGTTGAGATCGAGGGTCGTCATCACCCCGCGGTCGAATCCACCAAAGAGCACGATCCGCGCCCGCGGCCGCACCGCGGCCAAAGCGGTCACCGAAGGCTCTGGCAGACCAACCGTCACGATGGCCGCATCCGCGCCCTTGCCGTTGGTCAACTCGTGAACGCGGGCAACGACGTCTTCTGTCGAGGTGCCATCGACCACGTAGTCGGCGCCAAATTTCTTGGCCAGTTCGCGGCGCTCGGCAATCGGCTCGCTGACGATGACCGTCGCACCGACCGCCTTGGCAACCATGACGTGCTGCAGCGCGAGTTGGCCGGCGCCGAGAATCAGCACCGTATCGCCGATCTTCACTTTGCCTTGATCGACGATCGAGTGCACCGCGTCAGCCAACGGCTCGACAAAGGTCGCTTCTTCGTCGGTAACGTCAGCCGGAATCACCAGCGGCTTGCCCCCGACCGGGCGCAGCCCCATGCCACCTAGCGGCGCGTACTCGGCATAGCCCGCGTACCCACCGCCGAGAAGGCGGTCGCCGGCCTTGACGTCGGTGACATTCTTGCCGACTTCGACCACTTCCCCGACCCACTCGTGACCCATGTTGAACGGAAACTGCGAGACGCCGCCGTTGCCCACCCGATACTTCCGGATGTCGGTCGGGCAGACCGCGCAGACCGTTACGCGCATCAGGACCTCATCGTCCGTGTATTCCGGCGTTGGAATGTCGACCAGACGCAGGTCGCCGATGCCATAGAGCAGAGCCGCCTTCAACGCTCGTTCCTCCTCCTGCCGCGGCCGCTTCTGGCCACGGCGTCTACTACCCCGACGCGCCTATTCCTTGACCGCGCCGTAGGTCAAGCCGCGGACGATGTGCCGTTGCACAAGCATCGCCAGAATGAGCTCAGGGACGATGGTGACGATCGCCGCCGCCGTCATCATGCCCCAGGCCACTTCTTCGTAGCCGATAAAGGTGATCGTCGCCAGCGTGATCGTTTGGGTCTGCTTGGCTCCGAGCAGGAATGGGAAAACGAAGTTGTTCCAGCAGGCGATAAACGCCAGGACGGCCGTCGCCGCGAGTCCTGGCGCCGCCAGCGGCAACGCGATCTGCCGCAGCATCTGCATGCGAGATGCCCCATCGAGGGCGGCAGCATCGAATAACTCGGACGGAATCGATTCATAGAACGATCGCATCACCCAGACGATCAAGGGGATCGCGATCACCTGATTGATGAGAATGAGGCCCAGATGCGTGTTGTACAGACCAATTTGCTGGTAGATCAGAAACATCGGAATGATGAACACGAAGACCGGCGCGAAGCGGAAGGCCAGGAAGAAGAACGCGTAGACCTCTCGCTCAGGCATCTGGTACTTCGCCAGCGCGAACGCGGCAAGGTTGCCCAGAATCATTGCCAGCAAGGTGGCGCCCCCCGCGATGATGAGCGAGTTCAGGAACGCTCCGGGGATATCCACACGCACCCGGGCAAGCGCGGAATCCGCGCTGTATTGGTTGAACAAAACCGCTTTGTAGTTGTCCAGGGTTGGTTCGAAGAAGAGTTTCAGCGGCGCCGCCGAGACATCCTTGGATCGCTTGAGCGACGTGACGAACGTCCAGACGAACGGCAGCAAAGTAATCGCGAAGTAGGTAATTAGCCCGACATGAAGAAGTGCGTGCCTGATCTTCTCTTTTGTCTGGCGAGACATCCCGCTGCGCTGTGGCGAGACGACAACCGGAGTTGCAGAGGCTGTGGCCTGCATCGACAACCCTCCGTTCAGGCCGTTTGGGACCGCTTGACCAGGGTGTACAGCAGTGAGCCGGCCACCGTGCACAGGACCCAGAGCATGACGAATGTGGCCGCGCCACCGG
The DNA here is from genome assembly GCA_046328335.1 of Thermomicrobiales bacterium. Classification (GTDB taxonomy): domain Bacteria; phylum Chloroflexota; class Chloroflexia; order Thermomicrobiales; family UBA6265; genus JACCXM01. The sequence goes on along the minus strand of JAXLWU010000001.1, from coordinate 535,791 downwards.
ACAGGTTGAAGAACGGGAACGCGGTCTCGTAGCCATTGATGGCGAGCACCCGCGTCGAGTCTCCAGGTCCGCCTTTCGTGGTGCCGTAGATCGTGTCGAAGACGTTGAGAGAGTCGATGACCCGGAAGAAGAGGGCAACGACGTAGAACGGGATCATGTACGGCAGCTGGATTTGCCAGAAGATCTGCCAACCTGAGGCGCCATCGACTTTGGCGGCGTCGAGTTGCTCCTGGGGCAACGTCTGTAACCCAGATAAGAGGATGATCGCCACGAATGGTAAGTAGAGCCAGACATCGATCACCACCAGGCTGAAGATCGCCTGCGCCGGATCGCCGATGAATCCCTGCATCGGCAGACCGGCTTCCCAGAGAAAGTAGTTGAAGAATCCACCATTCCCGGAACGATAGAGGACTTTCCAGACCAGCGCGCCGACGACCGGCGGCGTCATCAAGGGAATGATCAGCAACGCGCGGTAAATACGTACTCCGCGCAACGGCTGGCTGAGCGCCAGCGCCATCAGGGTCGCCAGCACCAGTTCGATCGTTACGTCGGTGAGCGTGAACTTCAGCGTCAGCGAAAGCGAATGCCAGAACTTGTCGTCATGCAGGAGTTTCCAGTAGTTCTCCAGACCAACAAAACCGAGATCGCCGCGATTCAGGCGGCGATTACGCAATGTCAGATAAATACCGAAGAAGAACACCAGGGCGAGCAATGCCGGGATGATCAATGCCGGGATCATCATCAGCCGACCGGCCCGGATGTCTGACTTCTCGGTCATGTCCCGGTCGGGCGCCTGACCCGCCGAAACCTCTCGTTTCACCGATGGGGCGAGGGTTGCCATCGATCAGTCGCCTGCCTCGCGATAATGAGAACCGGGCCGCTGATGCGGCCCGGTTCTCCGACACACTACGATCGCACGCCCGTTTCGACGAGGTGGGCGTCGATGTCGTCCTTTGCCTTGTCGAGCGCGGACTGAGCATCGTCGCCGGCCCAGATCTCCTGGAGCGCCTGATCCCAGCGGGTGGAAACGAAGGTGTTCTCCGGTTCCGGGGGCCACCCGATCTGCGCGAAGCCGTTGAGGTTCTCTAGGACGACCGGCAGATAGGTGCCATTCGCCCATCCACCCATCGTCTTCTGCACGGCCTCGTCATCGAAGACGGAAGCGCGGGTCGGGTTGTAGTTGCGGCCCTCGACCGTCGCCACCAGCATCTGATCCTTCATGGTCGCCCACTGCAGGAAGTACCAGGCGGCGTTCTTGTCCTGTGCCTTGGAGCTCATCGCCAGCGCCCAGGTCCACAGCGAGCTGACCGGATCGTGATCGTCCGCATGCGGGCAGTGCGCAAAACCGACCTTGCCCGCCACCTGCGACTTGTCCGGATCGTCGTAGAGGGCGTTGAAGAAGTCGCAGTCCATGTACTGCGCGTAGCTGCCGTTGGCAAAGCTCTCCTGGCCCTCGTACCAGGTGACGTTTGCCCAACCGGCCGGCCCAGATTCCTTGACCGAGGCGCAATACTGCTCGGCCACGTGCACGCCCTCGGGGGAGTTGATCTGGCAGACCAAATCCTGGTCGAGCACGACGCCGCCATAACCGAGGAAGGTGGAGATGAAGCCGGTGCCGGTCATGCCGCCGCCGCGCTCACCGCGCACGATGATGCCCTTGACATCGCCGCTGGTGGCCTTGGCATTGGCCTCCCGCCAGGCTTCGATCGTTGAACCGGCTTCGATCCCCAATTCGTCGTAGATGTCCTTGCGGTACGACTGAACGTAGGTCTCGACCATGACCGGGATGGCCCACTGGCTGCCCTTGCCAACACCACCGCCGAGAGTGAGATCCCACTTGTTGGCGTCCATGAGGCCGGGGAAGATGTCGGCCGCGTCGTAATCCGGCGAAGTCATGTTCGGGTCGTTGAGGTAGCCCTCGAGCGGCTCCGTCCAGCCGGCGCTGTCATACGACCAGTGGACGTAGGGGCCGGTCATGAACGCGTCGAACTCTCCGGCGCCGGTGGAAAGGTCGAGCAGCAACTTCTGGAAGTACTCGCCCTCCGGCAGAATCAACGGTTCAGGCACGTTGATCCCGGTCAAGTCCGTGAACTCCGGCAGCAGCGGCAGGAGCGACTCGGTGTAGGGGTGCTTGTTCAGGATGAGGCGAACTTCGCCGCCGCCAAACTGCTTCCAGTCGAAGTTGTCCTGCATCGCCCGGATGCGGTCGGTGCGGGTTGGCATCCAGCTCGCGCTGACTGCCGCGGCGCCGGCGGCGGCACCTTGGACAAAGCGACGCCGATTTGTGCGCTGGTGCAGGTTCATACGTCCTCCATCGCTACCGAATACACCCGCTTCGGGCGGTGGCGGCCCGCCAGGCCCATGCCCGGTCGCGCCGTCTCCGAAGGTGGGTGTCAGGAAGCCTGATTTGTCAGCGAGGGAGCGGCTACGTGTGCCGCTGCCCCCAGCGTCTCCTCGCTGAGACGGGCGAGATCGTGCATCTCGTCTTTCGTCTGCTCGTAGAGCCGCCGATAAATCGCGTAATACCGCTGGTACACCTCGTGGACCGCTTCGCGGGGGTACACCTCCCTCTGTGGTCGCGCCCATTGGCGCACGTCGGGCACATGATGGAAGACACCTCGAGCGTATCCGGCCATGAATGCGGCGCCGAGCGCGGCATTACTGGGGGCGATGATGACCTGCGGCAGACCGGTGACATCGCTGACGATCTGGGTCCAGAGTTCGCTGCGGGAGCCGCCCCCCGTGGCGACGATGCGGCGCAGGGGCACACCCGCTGCCCGAACCATATCCAGGTTGTGCTGGAGGCCGTAGGCCACGCCTTCCAGCAGTGCCCGGTAGATGTGACCGCGGCCATGACTGAGCGTCAGCCCAAAGATGACTCCCCGCGCCTGGTCGTCATGAATCGGGGAGCGCTCCCCGCTGAAGTACGGCAACACGATCAACCCCGCCGCCCCGGGCGGCGTCGCCGCGGCGTCAGCGGCCAGCAGCGCATAGGCGTTCTCGCCCAACTCCCGTTCCGCGCGGACGTAATCCGAACTGAAGCGGTCGCGGAACCAGCGGGTTAGGGCGCTGGAGGTGGCCATGCCGCCGCCGACGCCGTAGATTCCGGGGTAGAGACCTTCCATGTCCCGGTTGCCCAGGATCGACTGTCCCATCCCTGGGCAAGGACCGATCGGTTCGTCGGAAAACGCGGTCAGACAGAGCGTCGTGCCATAGGTGACGACCACGTCGCCCGGCTCGCCACCGCCGGTGCTCATCAACTCGGCGAAGTAGTCCGTGAGACCGCCGATCACCGGGGTGCCCGCCGCCAATCCGGTCTCCGCGGCGGCCTCCGGCGTGACTCCGCCGACGATGTCGGACATCTCCACGATCTCGGGCAGCATGGCAAAGGGAACACCGGCGCGGTCACAGGCCAGTACGTCCCAGTCCCGCCGTTCCATATTGAAGAGCGGTCGCATGCCGAAGGCGGTGATCGAATCGATGACGACGCGGCCTGTCAACTTGGCGACGACGTAACTCTGCGTGCCGAGCAGTTTCCAGGTCCGCCGCCAGAGTTCCGGCTGATGCTCGCGGAACCAGGCGGCCTTGGGACCGACGTCATGAGCGACGAGCGACGGCTGTCCGTCGCGCTTGACCCAGGCGTTCATCTCTTCCATTTCGGCATGAGCGCGCAGATCGGAGTAGAGCAGCGCGGTGCGCAGCGGCTGCAGCCGTTCGTCGACTGGCAGCATCACCGGCATCAGACCACTGACGCCGATACCGCAGATGTCGGTTGGAGCGATCTGCGATTCCGCGAGGAGACGTTTGACAATGGTGACGAAACTCGACCACCAGACCTTGTCGGCGTCGTGCTCGGCCCACCCCGGGCGCGGCACCAGCAACTCGGTCTCGATCGAATGGGAGGCAAGCAGACGCCCATCGCCTGAAATCAGAGCGCCCTTGGATCCCTGGGTGCCGATGTCGACGCCGATCAGCGCGCGCATCGCGTCAGTCCCGTCCTCCCGGTCGTCTTCTGCCCTTCGTGGGCCATCGTGCATTGTGCCAGCCAATTTCCGGAACTCTATGGGAACCTCTGGGTGCCTGTCAATCGCGCAACGCCGATTTTGCGAAAAATCGCACTGCCCGAAAGTATTTTCATACCTCTTGCGCTTGAAAGAATTTTCATCAGACGGTAAGCGTGCCTTGCACGCCGGGACTTCTCAGGTTCGCATCACTCCCTGTCCGAATCGCCCGCTCGGTTGGAAACGTCGTCACCTGCTTGCCGGCCGTCGCTGACCGGTTCATGAGGACCGAGCCAGGAGGTCTGATTGGGCCCAGGCGGCATGGTCCTTGTCAGGCGAGTCCTGGATGTTCGGCGACAGGGCGGTCTTCGCCGGATTTCGGCTGACGAACGCCGATACTTGCAACGTACCGATGAAGATCACTCCATTCGCGGGAACGATGCGGGAGGGCGGCCACGAACAACGACATATCGGTTTCCGCGTCCAGTCCAGCGCAGCCGGTCCTGGTCAAGCCCTGGCTCGATCCCAAACCCTGGGGTGGCCGGAACCTGGCTGACCTCGGTATCGATCTGCCCGCCGCGGGCCGCTTTGGGGAAGCGCACCTTGCTTCGCCCCGCTCGATCGTCGCCACCGGCCCCTTCTCGGGACAGACGCTGGACTCCCTCGCCGCCATCGATCCCGCCGCGTGGGTCGGGGCCGACGGGTTGCGCGCCACCGGCGGCCAGGTCATCTTCCCGCTGCTGATCAAGTTCATCACCAGCGAGACGCATCTCTCGATTCAGGTTCATCCGGATGACACGATCGCTGCGGCGGCCGGAATCGGCACCGGCAAGACCGAGGCGTACTACATCCTGGCGGCCGAACCGGGCAGCGTGCTCTTCCTCGGGCTGAAGCCGGATGTCGCCACGCCAGAATTTCTCGCTGCATGCCGTCGCCAGGACGGATCGGCAGCGCAGCTCCTGCGACAGGTACCAGTCACGCCCGGCATGACCGTGCTCGTTCCCGCCAGGACGATCCACGCTCCCGGCGCCGGGATCACCCTCTACGAAATTCAGCAGCCGTCGAATGTCACATTCCGTCTCGACGACTGGGGCCGGCGGGACGAAACGGGACGACCGCGCGCGCTCCATCATGATGAAGGCTTCGCCGCGCTCGATCCATCCTTACAACCAAGACCGATCGAACCGCGTCCGATGCCAGGTGGCCAGCGTGGCCGCGACCTTCTGCTGGCCACACCCTGGTTCGCGCTCGAAAAGATCAGCGCCGAGGGCAGGGCTGACGTACCCCTTCCGGCTATCGCCAGTCCGCACGTCCTCACGTGCCTGGAGGGCTCCGCCCGGGTGATCACGAGCGAGATCGAGATCGAAGCGGGGCGCGGCGAAACGATCGTCATCCCTGCTGACTGCCCCTCAACGGTGGATGTCCCGGACGAGGGCGAGGTCCTCCGCGGCTGGGTACCTTCACGTATCGAGTTCGAGACATTGCGGGAAACGCCGGGGTGACCGCGGCGCGAGTGCGCAACGGTACCCATCACGCGAATCACGTGCGTTGAACAGATTGACAGCGCTGCCTCGCGGTGCTAGGTTCATCTGGGGAAATTGAGCCAGCCTCCCGAGGTTGGTTGTCGCCGGTTATGGACGAGCGCCCGCTCGGAAATACCTGGAGGGAACGGCAGCCACGTGGGGCGGGACGGGAGGGGTCCATGCAGCCAATTGGCAAGATTTGGCGCGCCAACGTGTGGCAACTGGCGTTGCGGGAAGACGCCGTTCGTCGCTTCGGCCGCGCGGCTGCCGTCGCGTTGATCGGTGCTGGGCTGTTGACCGGGGCCGCGGCCGCGGAAACCACGGGTCCAGTCAATACGGGCGCCAGCAACGGTGGCATCGCGACGGCGACATCCGGCGGCAACGTCAACATCGGTGAGATCGTCACCGGCGAAAACACCGGAAACTCCATTCAAACTGGCGATATCTCCGGGCCGGCCGAGATCAATGGCGGTGAAATCGACTACCCGACCGACGTCAATGTAACGTTGGACGTAGGACCGCCAATTGCCACCGCGGACGGTGGCGATGGTGGGCAGGCGACACCGGCTTCGCCCGAACCGCCAGATCTCAACGTCCGAATCAACAACTCGGACAAGAACAACAACAAGAGCAACGCCACCGGCATCGGTGAAGGTGGCGAAGGCGGCGCCGGCGGTGACGGCGGTAGCGCCGTGATCGGCACCACTCCGTAGGAAGACGCGCCTCGCGCGAATTTCGAGCACGCAAGAGCGGCGGCCCCGTAAATCTCCGGGGCCGCCGCTCGTTCTCTATGAAGCCAATGCCGATGCTGGTACGCTTCTCACTCCAATTTTGGCGGCCACCGCCAGCGGTTCAAAGGAGAGAAGGGGACATGGCAGTCGCGCAAACGTGGAATACCGCCGAACTCGTCGCCGAGGACAAGGCCCACCTATTGCACCCGGTATCGAACCTCCACGCCCTGCGCAAGAACGGGCCACTGGTGATGGTTCGCGGCGACGACGTCTTTCTCTGGGATTCCGACGGCAAGCAGTACATCGACGCCTTTTCCGGTCTCTGGAACGTCAACGTCGGCCACGGCCGGGCGGAACTGGCCAACGCGGCCGCGGCCCAGATTCATGAAGTCGCGTTCGTTCCCACCTTTTTCGGTCTCGCCTCCCCGCCGCCGATCGAACTGGCAGCGCGCCTGGCCGAACTCTTTCCCGATCCGCTGAATCACTTTCAGTTCACCTCCGGCGGCGCCGAATCGAACGAGACCGCCCTGAAGATGGCTCGCTATTACTGGTGGCTGAAGGGTCAACCGGAAAAGATCAAGATCCTTTCCCGCCGCATGGCCTATCACGGCATCGCCATGGGCGCGCTCGCCGCGACCGGCATCCCGACCTACCACGAGGGGTTCGGACCCCAGGTACCGGGCTTCGTCCATCTCACTCCGCCGTACGCCTACCGGCACGGGGAAGGGATGAGCGAGGACGAATTCGTCGCCGCGCTCGTCCAGGAACTGGAGGAGACGATCGCCCGCGAAGGGGCCGACACCATCGCCGCGATGATCGGCGAACCAGTGCAGGGCGCTGGCGGTGTGGTCGTCCCCCCGGATGGATACTGGCCGGCCGTCGCCGAGGTGTTGCGCAAGCACAATATCCTGCTGATCTTCGACGAGGTCATCTGTGGATTTGGCCGCACCGGCACGATGTTCGGCATGCAGCAGTACGGGGTGACCTCGGACATCGTCTCCTTCGCCAAGGGCGTTACCTCCGGCTATGTGCCGCTCGGTGGCGTCGGTGTGACCGACGAAATCTGGGATGTCCTCAGCACCCCGGACCGGATGTTCATGCATGGCTTCACCTACTCCGGACATCCGGTCGCCTGCGCCGTCGCGCTGCCGAATCTCGACATCATCGAGCGCGAGGAACTTCCGCAGAATGCCGCCCGCGCTGGCGCCTACCTGCTCGATCAACTGCATGACCGCCTCGACGATCACGCGCACGTCGGCAACATTCGGGGCAAAGGCTGCATGCTCTTTGTGGAACTGGTGGCCGACAAGGCGACGAAGACGAAGTTCGATCCCGCGGTGAATATCGGCGGCCGTCTCACCGGAGCGACCCGCAATCACGGCATCATCGTGCGGCCGGTCAATGACGGCATCGCCATGGCGCCGCCACTTACCATCCAGCAGCGCGAACTCGATGCCATCGCCGACGCAATCGTCGGATCGATTACCGAGGTATTGGACTAGATCTAAGATCTCGAGGCACGGCGCCCGGGCGGCGCAGGCGTCGCACCCTACAGCTAACGTGTCGTAGGGTGCGACGCTTGCGTCGCCCGCATCCCCTTTTCAGGGGCCCCAATTCCGTACGCCCTGCGCACTCACCGCGAGTGCGGGTCGCGCACCGACCGATGGCTGATACGAAGTCTGGATGAAGACAGGGGTTTGGGGTGAGGGATCGCGGCTCGGGCGAACGGCAGTGATCATCCGGATTCCGTATGACTCGCACCCGTTCACCTGTTCGTTTCACGGCGGACCGAACCAGCCAGGGCCGCGCTGACCAGGCAGAGTACGACGACCAGCGCCAGCGCCAACCGCAATCCTGCCCGCTCGGCGAGGAACCCGATGAGCGGCGCGCCGACAAGAAATCCGGTATAGCCCGCGGTCGATACCGCGCCGATCGCCGTCCCGGAGGCCAGTCCGGGGGTTCGTCCGGCGGCGCCCAGAGCCAGTGGAAACCCCGCCGCCAGTCCCGCGCCGACGCAGGCGAATCCAAAGACGGCGGCTGGGATGCCGCCGAGCGCCAACGCCAACCCGAGACCGGCGCCCGCGAGGACGCCACCCAGCAGCACCATCTTCACCGGCCCGATTCTGCCCGTCAGCCAGTCCCCGCCGAAGCGCATCGCGGCCATCGACAGCGAGAACCCCGCGTAGCCCGCGGCGGCGATGCTGGCGGTCGATTGCAGCGTGTTCTGGAGGTAGACCGCGCTCCAGTCGGCCACCGCTCCTTCGCTGAGGAGCACGCAAAAACTCAACACGCCCAAACCGAGCAATGATGGCGGCGGCACGGCGAAAATCGGGACCGACCGCTCGCCCCGTGAACCCGCGAGGAGCCAACCCGTGGCGAACAACGGCACCGTGAGCGAACCGGCAGCGATCGCCAGCAGATGGGGCAGCGGCGGCACGCCAAGACCCGCAACGAACCCGGCGATCCCCGCGCCCAGCAGCCCACCGACGCTGAACACGCCGTGGAACGTGGACATGATCGGCCGCCCGTACAACTCCTCGACCGCGACCGCATGGGTGTTCATCGAGACATCGAGCAGGCCGAATCCAATGCCGTAGGCAAAGAGCGAGAGCATCAACAGCGGCAGCACTGGCGCGAGCGGCAAGAGCGGCAGGGTCACGCAGAGGATCACGGCGGCCAGCCGCATTATCGAGTCGTTGCCACGATGGTGGATCAGCCATCCAGTCAACGGCATGGCCAGCATCGCACCGGCCGAGACGCTGAGCAGGGCGATGCCGAGTTGCTGCGCGCTCAATCCCAGTCGGTCCTGGACCGCGGGAATCCGCGCCACCCAACTGCCGAACACGAATCCCAGCAGGAGAAAGTACGCGGTATTCGCCGAGCGCGCCTTTCGCGCCAACGCATCGGGTGAGATGGCACGCCCCGCGCCAACCGAATCGACCAATGGAATGTCGATGCCGAACGCTCCCGGTATCTGCTTCGCGAACAACCCTCCCCATCGGAGAGCGGCGCTAGCATACGCACGGCGAGCCGAGGGAGAGCACCGATATGAGCGAAACAGACCGCATTCGCCACATCTACGACGAGCGCGCCGCCACGTACGACCGCGGCATCGGCGTCACCGAGCGTCTCCTGCTCGGGCCATTTCGCCGCGAATTCGGCGCCCGGTTGCGCGGCGACACCCTCGAGATCGGTATCGGCAGTGGCCTCAATCTGCCGTATTACACCGATGCGGTGGCGCATGCCAGCGGGATCGATCTTTCATCGGAAATGCTCCAGATCGCCGCTCGCCGCGCCGCGGGGCTCGGTCTGACTGTTTCGCTCGCGCAGGGAGATGCCGAACACCTGCCATTCGCGGAGGCCTCGTTCGATACCGTCGCTATCTCGCTCGCCCTCTGCACCATTCCCCACCCGGATGCTGCCCTGCGGGAGATGGCGCGCGTTTGCCGCCTTGATGGCCGCATCGTCCTGCTGGAGCACGTGCTTTCGCCATGGTTTCCCGTGGCGACAGCGGAACGCCTCCTCTCTCCGCTCCAGGAACGGGCCATGGGCTGTCACCTCGACCGCGATACGATCGGGCTGGCGCGCTCGCTGGGATTCACCATCGAGGAGGAGCAGCAACGAATTCTGGGCGTGTTCCGGCTTGTCGTGGCAACACCGCCCCGTTCGCATCCCTGAATCCCCGCGCTGCATACCTCCCTCGCTGCTCCATCAGGCAGCGGCAATTGTGAGTCGCCCGCCGGTTCACCTTGATAGAATGCCACCGGCTCACGGACAGACGACATCGACGGCCGGAGGTTCTCCCATGGACGACACTCGCTTTGACCGCCTCGCGCGAATGATCGGCGTGGCGCGGACGCGCCGTGCCACGCTGCGGTTGGTCCTCGCGTCTGTTTTGCTGGGGGTCGCCGCGCACGACGGCGTTGCCGCGAAAACGAAGCGGCAGAAGCGGCACCGGGTCCGCGCTTCCCAGATCGTGCCCTGCACCAACGTCTGCCGAAAGTGCGCCGGCAAACCGGTGGGACCCGGCGCCAACCTCTCCGGGTGCGATTTCAAGGGGGCGGACTTCACCGAAGGCGTCAATCTGAGTTCGGCCAACGTTTCCAGTGCCTGCTTTGTCGATGCGGAACTGCCGGGCGCCTTGTTCAACGGCGCCAACGCCAGCCACGCCTGCTTCCAGGACGCCAATCTCACCAATGCCAGTTTCCGCGGCGCCAACCTTTCGAAGGCGACGTTTTGTGGTGCGGTCCTCTTCGGCACTGACTTTCGCGGCTCGAATCTCGATCTCTCACAACCGGCCTGCGCCGCGTTTGTGGGGTGCAACACGATCCTGCCGAATGGCAAGCCTGCCGTTCCCTGTGCGGCGAACCAGACCTGCTGCGAAGGCCTTTGCACCAACACGAAGACCGACACCCTCAACTGTGGCGCCTGCGGCGTCGAGTGCGGACTCTGCCAGACATGCCAGAACGGGCACTGCGTGAACGCGCCGAACAACACCAGCGCCTGCGACGGATCGCCTCTCGTCTCCATCGGCGACGGCGTCGTCTGCGCGAATCCGGCAACGAAAGGGATCTGCCAGGACGGTCAATGCAATTGTGGTTTCGAGATCGGGGTGTACGATCCGGTCGACAAGGTGTGCCGCTGCACCCCTGATGAGATTAGCAATTGCATCGAAAATGGGGAGGACTGCTGCATCCTGAAGGTTCTCTGCTCGAATGGCGCGTTCGCCGATTGCGGCAACTGCCCACAACCCTGACCGAGTGTGAAGCGCAGTGGGCATCCAAGGCCGAGGTCGCCCACCCTCGGCCTGCCGTCCGGGCTTGTCCCATCTCCTCCCGACGACGGCCGATTCCGATACACTCCCGTTCATCATCAATCGCTGCTGCCTGAATAGGGAGACAGGAATGACCGTTGTCGATGCCCCCGCGATTACCTTCGAAGATGTGCGGCTTGCCGCCGAGCGCCTCGCGGCGTCGCCAACCGGACGCCGGTCATGACCTCACGCACCTTGAATGCCATGACCGGCGCCGAGGTGTTCCTCAAGGTCGAGTCGTTCCAGCGGATCGGCGCCTTCAAGTTTCGCGGCGCCTACAACGCCATCTCCTCGCTCGAGCCGGAGACGCGCGCCCGCGGCGTCGTCACCAGTTCCTCCGGCAACCACGCCCAGGCCGTTGCCCTCTCGGCGAAGTTGTTCGGCATCCCGGCTACCATCGTCATGCCGAAAGACGCGCCACCCGCCAAGCTCGCCGCGACCCGCGGCTATGGCGCGGATATCGTTCTCTACGACCGCTACCACGAAGACCGCGCCGCCATTGCCGACCGCACGGCGCGGGAACTTGGCGCGACGATGATCCCACCCTTCGATCATCCCAAGGTCATGGCGGGGAATGGCACCGTCGCCCTCGAACTCCTCCAGGAGACCGGTCCGCTCGATATGTTGCTCGTTTGCCTCGGCGGCGGTGGCTTGCTCGCGGGGTGCGCCACCGCGGCGAAGCATCTCGCGCCGGAGATCGACATCTGGGGCGTCGAGCCTGCCGCGGGCGACGACTGGGCGCAGTCGTTTGCGCGTGGCGAGCGGATCGGTCTCGCGGCGGTGCCGCGCACGATCGCCGACGGCCAGCAGACCGAAGCGCCCGGCCTCCTCACCTGGCCAACCGTGCGGCCGCTGGTCAAGGGCATTGCCACAGTCACCGATAACGAAATCCGGGACACCATGCGCTTCCTGTTCGAACGGATGAAACTGGTGGTCGAACCCAGTGGCGCTTCGGCCCTCACCGCGCTGCTGACTGGCAAGGTCGACGGCACCGGCAAGCGTGTCGGCGTGACCATTTCCGGCGGCAATCTCGGGATCGACAGTTTCTGCCGCATCATCAACGAGCGTGATAGCGAAGCCTGAGATTGGGCTCCCCGGTTTTGCCGCGGGTATTCTCTCCACGACACGAACCGAAGCGATGGAACTGGAGTGAGGAAAAGCGACGAATGGCGGAATGGAACGGCCCCAGGCGGACGCTGAACAGCATCGATAGCGAACTGGATGACGACGTAACCCAATCGACCGCGTCGCAGAATCCTCGCTCGCCCGAAGCGCCGGGAGCGGTTCGCTCGCCACAGATTCCAGGGTTGACGCCGGATGATCCCGATCTCCCGGGATACGGGCGCGGTTCGCTGCCGCGGCTCGCCAGCAATCGCCGCCCCCTGACCGAATACGCCTCGGCCCAGCGCTTGCTCCGGCTCTTCACGCCCCCGGCGGGAACGGAACTGACCGCCGCCGATTGGGAGCAGGGCGCCGCTTCGAACGAAGAGGTGCGCAAAGCCGATCTCTCGCTCGGCACGCCATCACGGCCACTCGGCGGGTACGGGCTCGGTCTTGGCCGGACCGTGTCTGCTATCCCCGGCGAGGCCCTCGCGGCCGTCGGCGATGGCACAGCGGTTGTGCAAGAGGCGCTGCCGCAAGGAGAACCCGTCGCGGTGCCGCCCCAGGTGGCGGTGCCTGCCGGCGCGATCCGCGGGGACGGCACCGCGACCTGCCCACCAGAGTTCCCGATCAAGGGCAATGCCCAGTCGTTGATCTACCACACCCGTGAATCACGATCGTTCGAGGCAACGGTTCCCGAATTCTGCTTTTCGACGGTGGAAGCAGCCGAGAGCGCGGGCTTCCGCGCCCCGAAAAACTAGCCCGCGCGCGAGCCCCGGGAAGCCCCCTGCGCCCATCGCGGCGGGAGGTTACACTATGCCGGGATCGGGACCAGCCAGGATCGTGAGAATAAGGAAGCCTGCCATGCGAAGGTGCGGAGTGGCGTGGGCATCAGCCTGCACCGTTGCCGCCTCGTCCGAGGATGCGGGAGCCGCATGACCCGGAACTATCGCCTCGCGCTCGCCGCGCTGCTTGCCACATTCGCCGTAATCATCTTCGGCAGCCTTGCCAGACTCGTTCCGGCAGGTTCCGGGTGCGGCAATCAGTGGCCGCTTTGCAACGGTCAGTGGCTTCCGGCCCTCTCCGCGCCGCAGTTGATCGAATACCTCCATCGCGTTTCCGCGTTGACGGTCGTCCTGCTCACGACCCTGACGGCCGTTGCCGTGTACCGATCCCCGGGAATGCCGCGCCGAATTCGCAACCTGGTCTCATGCAGCGTGCTGGCGATTCTGCTCCAGTCCGCGATCGGCGGCGGGGCCACGCTCTGGAGCGGCCCGGCGCCCGTCGCCGTGCTTCATCTCCTGATCGCCATGTTTTTCGTCGCCACCGCGCTGTTGACCGCGGCCGCCTTGGCGGCGGAACGAGGCGCTCCCGGTTGGCTGGCTGCATTCGGCGGTGCCCCGTCCCAACGGTCCGATCGTTCCTTCGCCCTGGTCGCATCGCTGGCCGCGGCGGTGGCGCTCCTGTTGATCCTCTTCGGTGCTTCGACGAGCGCCACCGGCGTCTTCGCCTGTGCGACCTGGCCGCTTTGCGCGGGTATGGAGAGCGAGCTGGCGGTCCATCTCGGCTATCGGGCCGCCGCGCTCCTGGCGACGGCGGCGGCAGTTGCGACCGCGACCGCCGCCTGGCGCAGCGGCGCTTCGCCAGCAACGCGGCGAATGACCATCGCGGCAACCGCGCTGGTGCTCGCCCAGACGCTGCTCAATCTTCTCTCGCCCCTGCTCGGAGATCCGGCCTGGCTTTCCGCCCCGCATCTCTGGATCGCCACGCTCTTCTGGATGGCGATGGTGGCGATCACCGCCGCCGCGTGGCAGGCACGTCCTGTGACGTCCTCTACCGTCGCATTCCCCGCCCAGTCCGCGGCCCGGACGTCCCGTCACTCGGCGCGCGATGACACGGCTATTGGGTCCCGAGTGGCAGCATCAGGAGCCACGATGGCCATGGCCCCTCGGGCCCCGGCCTTTGCCCTCGATCCGGATGGAACCTCGCTCGCTCGCGCCCGGCAACTGGTGACGGACTACGTCGCGCTCACCAAGCCGGGCATCATGTCCCTGCTCCTGGTCACGACCCTCTGCGCGATGCTGATGGCGGCGCGGGGGTTGCCGCCCTTCTGGCTGGTCGCCGTGACGCTGCTCGGCGGCGTTCTCGCGTCAGGCGGAGCCAATGTCCTCAATTGCTATATCGACCGGGATATCGATGGTCAGATGACCCGGACTCGCAACCGCGCGATCGTCGCCGGCCGGGTCAGTCCCACCGCCGCGCTGACCTATGGCATTGCCCTCACCGTCACTTCCGTCCTGTTACTTGGTTTTACCGTGAACTGGTTGGCGGCGGTGCTCGCGCTGGCGGGAAATCTCTACTACGTCTTTGTCTACACCCTCTGGCTGAAACGATCGACGCCTCACAACATCGTCATCGGCGGCGCCGCTGGCGCTATTCCGCCGCTGGTCGGGTGGGCCGCGGTCAGCGGCAATCTCACACCGCTTGCCTGGGGACTCTTCGCGATCATCTTCGCCTGGACCCCGCCTCATTTCTGGGCGTTGGCGCTTCTGAAGCAGGGTGAGTACAGCCGGGTGTCGGTGCCGATGCTCCCGGTGGTGCGCGGCGAAGCGGCGACACGGCGGCAAATCGTGATCTACACCATCGTGCTTACCCTGGTCTGCCTCGCGCTGACACCGTTCGGATTCGAGTGGATCTACTTCGCCGCCGCGCTCTTCCTCAACGCGCTCTTCCTGATATTCGCCCTGAGGCTCTATCTGCAGCCGAGCAAACGCCTGGCGCGGCAGACCTTTTTCTATTCCCTCTGGTACCTCGCCATCCTCTTTGGCGCCGGGGTCATCGACCGCATGTTCCTGGGCTGAGTTCCCGCATTCCTGCGAATTCACGTCAGTTCGTACTGGTCCGCTTCCGGGCGGCGGCCTTGGGTGTGCGTGGTACGCTGGCTAACAGGACACGTCGCTCGCTCACGAGCCCGCTCGTTCGGCGCTCCACGGAGGAATCTCGCAACGCGTGGTTGAAGCTCTTACCGCAATTCTCAGCATCATCGTTATCGATCTCGTACTCTCGGGCGACAATGCGGTCGTCATCGGCATGGCCGCGCGCAATCTCTCCCCGGAGAATCGCCGCAAGGCGATCATCATGGGTGGCGCTGGCGCGATCGGCCTCCGGATCGTCTTCACCGCCCTTGCCACTGTCATGCTCGGCATTCAGGGTCTCCAGGCGGCTGGCGGTGTATTGCTGTTCTACATCGCCTACAAACTGATCCGGCCGCAAGGCCACGACCATGGGAGCGTGCAGGAAGCTGACTCGCTGGGCCAAGCCGTCCGCACCATCATCCTTGCCGACGTGGTGATGAGTCTCGACAACATTCTCGCCGTCGGCGGCGCGGCCAAGGGCCACCTCGGGTTGATGATGTTCGGGCTGCTCCTCTCGATCCCGATCATTCTCTTCGGTAGCGAACTGGTGGCGCGCCTCATCGGCCGATTTCCGGGCTTTCTCTATGTCGGCGTCTTCGTGCTGATTCACGCCGCGGTGGCGATGATCGCCCACGAT
Source organism: Thermomicrobiales bacterium (assembly GCA_046328335.1). GTDB lineage: Bacteria > Chloroflexota > Chloroflexia > Thermomicrobiales > UBA6265 > JACCXM01. The sequence goes on along the minus strand of JAXLWU010000001.1, from coordinate 520,070 downwards.
CCGATCGTCGCCCGCGAAATTCACACCACGACATGGCAGGAACTCGCGATTTCCCTGCTCATCACGAGCGTGTTCGCGCTGCTCGCCCGCCGCATGGAGCGTGGCAAGGCGGATGAAGCGACCCCGCCCGCATCGACCGCCGCGGTCGCGGCCCCCAAGCGATTGGTTACCGCCACGGTTGCGTCGGAGTCGGGCGCGGCGGTGCCGGCGCGGCAACGGGATGAATCCGGGTCGGGGAATCGGACGTAAGAGAAGCGGAGAGCATCGCCCCAGCACGTTACGGTGCTCTCGCCCAGAGCCCGTGGAGCGCCGCACACGCTCCACCCTCCCCTTCCCGCACGAACCCGGCCGCCCGGCCGGGTTCGTGTCATTCCTGGAACCGAACGAGCCGCATCGCATTGGTGAGCATCCCGAGTGCGTCTGCCCTGTTCATTGCTCCAGTCCCAGTCCAGGAGAAGGTTGAACAAGGAGATTGGAGAGGGCGCTCGCCACAATCTGCCACGGTATTCATCAGGTTGTGTCGTTCCGAGCCGCGGCGAGGAATCTCGTCGTTCGTGGGAGATGATTACCGGGCCAGTACCCTCCATCGAGGGAACAGCAACCGTGCTCTTGATCTGAACGCCACAATTTCTGCACGACCGTGTGGTGACACACGTCATCCACAACCAGCGTTCCAGCCACCCAATTCATGGATTGGACCTGCTGTCACAGTTTTCGCGATTCGCGGCATCTGGAGCGGGGTGATTCGCGATCGACTCCTCGGCCACCGGACATCGGTCGATGGCATCGGGAATCATCGGGCGCCCCACATTTGGCGAGGGGGCGGCGACCGCGAGGGCGTCGGTCGGGCGGCATTGAAAAACGAGCACCCAGATCACGCCGATCGCGAAGGCAGCAGCGAGCGGCTTCGGCAAGGTCAGTTTCATCATGCATCCAGTCACGCGGAAACGAGCGATCCTGGTCGATGGTCGCACCCGCCCTCCGCTCTGACATCGGCAAGAACTGCGGATTTCTCAGTCAATCACCGCAACGGCACGTGGAGATTATGAACAGCGCGATTCCCGGTTCCACTCTGCATACGTCCCTCGGTTGAGGGCACAAGAAGTAAATCCGGGATGCGGTGCGCATCGACGTTCTGCACCGAGTCGAACGTAGCCATGCCTCCCATGCGTTGGGGGTTTTGTGGGACAGCGGGTGGTCATTGCAGCGCCGCGCGTGCGTGATGTCGTCCCGAGGAACGAGGGACCTCGTCGTTCGGCCCGTGGCACGAGGGACGACGAGATTACTCCGGTGTCGGAAGGACACGGCCTCTGCATGCCGCGCTAGCCGCTGGCGGCACCGCCGGACCAGACAGGTGCCGTCCGCATAACGAGGATCAGTGCTCCGAAGCGTGCCGACCCAATCCCGCGGGCGGGTTCGACTGCCGCAGCAGCCCGGTCACCGCAATCAGCGTCAGGATGTACGGCAACGCGATGATCACGTCCTGCGAAATCGGGAGGTCGAGCGCCTGCACCTGGAAGCGCAAGGCCTGGGCAAATCCGAACAGCAGCGCCGCCCCCAGCGTCGCCCACGGCATCCAGTTCCCGAAGATCACCGCCGCCAGCGCGATGAACCCTCTGCCCGCCGTCATGTTCGTGGTGAATTGGGAGAGATCGCCGATCGAGAGATAGGCGCCGCCCAGCGCCGCCAGCACGGCGGAGGCGGTCACCATCGCGTAGCGATAGCGGGCGACATTGATGCCGACCGCTTCCGCCGCGCTGGGATGCTCGCCACAGGCCATCACCCGCAACCCGGCCTTCGTCTTGAAGAGAAACCAGTTGGTGATCGGCACCAGCAGGAACGCTACCGGGAGCAGGACGTTCATCCCCGCGAACGCCGGGAGGCGCTCCACGGGCGGTGAACCACCCGCCTGTCCCCAGACCTGCTCCGTCAGGAACGATGTCAACCCCAGGCCAAGGAGCACGATTGCCGTGCCGGCCACGATCTGATCGGCCCGGAACGTGACAGACCAGACGGCGAAGAGCAACCCGCCCACCAACCCCGAGAGCACGGCAACGAGGAGCCCGATCCATGGACTGCCCGAGAACCATGTCCCGGCCACGGCGGCAAACGCGCCCATGAGCATGAAGCCTTCGAGGGCGATGTTGGTTACCCCCGAGCGCTCCGAGAGCAACCCACCCATCGCCGCGAAGACCAGGGGCGCCGCTGAACGGAGCGTCGCGGTGAGCAAGGCCAGCGAGAAGAACCCAAGGAGTTCGTTCATGTCTGGTCCGCTCCCGGTTCGCGGCGGAAACTGCCCCGAAACGCCACCCATCGCAGCACGGCCAATCCACCAATCGACGCCAGTTGAAATCCCATTTCCATCAGATCGTTCGCGGCGGCGCTTGCTGCTCGACCAGGGGATCGCCCGCCTCGTCCGCCGCGCGGTCGCGCGTCAGGCCACGTGCCCGCGCCGCCTGCCGGCGCGATTGCTGGAATTGCTGCGCCACGGCTAGCGCCGAAACGGAAAGAATCACGAACCCGAGTAGGACATAGACGATATCGCGGGAGATGCCGGCGGTGTTCTGCATCTTGGTAGCACCGGCCGCGAGCGCCCCGAACAGCAATCCGGAGAGGAGCACGCCCCCTGGCTGGTTCCGCCCGACGAGCCCAACCGCGATCGAGGTGAAGCCGAGACCGAGCGGTACGTTGTAATAGCGCCCCTGTAGGCCGATCGCCTCGATCGCCCCCGCGAGACCCCCGAGCAGACCGCTGAGCAGCATCGCCAGGGCGATCGTCCGGCCCCACGAGATTCCGGCATACGCGGCCGCGCCGCGGCTCGATCCTACGGTCCGGATCTGGTAGCCGAACACGGTCCGGTACAGGACAATCCAGATCACGACCACCGCGGCCAACGCGACGAGGAAACCAGCGTGCAACCGGGTCCCCTCCAACAGTTTCGGCAACCGCGCGGCAGCCACGGCCGGTTGCGTCGCCTGCAGGGCAGGATTCACCAGCGGGAAGTGCTCCTGCCCGATCACCACCGTGCTGATCCGGTAGGCGAGATAGTTGAGCATGATCGTGGTGATCACTTCGTGCGCGCCCGTTCTGGCCTTGAGCAGGCCGGGAATGAACCCCCACAGGCCACCAGCCGCCACGCCCGCGAGCAACACCAGCGGGATATGAACCAGGGCAGGCAGGCCAGGGTCCCAGGCTGCCGTCAGGCCCGCGGCCATCCCGCCGAGAACCATCTGCCCTTCGATGCCGATGTTGAAGAGCCCCGCGCGCGAGGCGACGGCGAATGCCAGACCGCCGAGGATGAGCGGGGTGGCCATCACCATCGTTTCCGCGATCGCGCGTTCCCCGCCGAACGCCCCCGCGAAGAGCGCCTGGTAAGCGGGGATCGGGTTGTCGCCGGACAAGGCGATGACGACGCCGCCGATCAGCAAGGCGACGGCGACCGCCAACAGCGACGACAGCACCGTCGGCAGCGCGGCCAGCAACCGCGCCCCGGGCGAGGTTTGCAGGCCCTCAGTCGGCCGCGGGAGCGTGCTCATCCAGCGTTCTGCCTCCCATCAGCAGGCCCAGTTCGGTCCGGGTCACCTGTCTGCTCAGGAACTCCCCGACGATCCGTCCCCCGTAGATAACCAGGATCCGGTCGCTCAGATCGATCACTTCGTCCAGATCGAAGGAGATCAGGAGGACGCCCCGGCCCTTGTCCCGCTCCGCCACCAGTTGCTTGTGCACGAACTCGATGGCCCCGACATCGAGACCTCGCGTCGGTTGCACCGCAAGGAGCGCATCCGGTTCCCGGTGCAACTCGCGGGCGATGATCAGTTTCTGCTGATTGCCCCCGGACAGCGCACCCGCCGGCGTCTCCGGCAGCGGCGCGCGCACGTCGAAGGTCCGCATCAGGCGCTCGGTCAATGCTCGCGTCGCACCATAGTCGATGCGGCCGCCGCGACTGAATGGCGCTGCCGAGGCATTCCCCAGCAACACGTTCTCTGTCAGCGAAAAGGGAAGCACCAGGCCGCGCCCGTGGCGATCCTCCGGAATGTACGACAGGCCGAGCCGGCGGCGAGGGTTCGGACCGGTGGCGGTGACATCGTTTCCTTTCAGGTGGACGGTGCCCCGATCGGGCTTCCGCAACCCGGAGAGGATCTCGATCAATTCCGCCTGGCCATTGCCCTCCACCCCGCAGATGCCGAGGATCTCTCCCCGCCGCACCTCGAGACTGATGCCATCGACGGCGTGCTGCCCCCCCTTGCCACTGGCTACGAGGTCTCTCGCAACGAGCACCGGTTCGCCCGGATGCGCCAGCGGCCGCTCGACGCGAAGCGAAACCGCGCGCCCGACCATCATCTCCGCCAGTTCGGCGGATGTCGTGTCCGCTGTTTCGCGGGTGCCGATGGTGCGCCCACGTCGGATAACGGTCACGCGGTCGCTGATGGCCGCGACTTCGCGTAACTTGTGGGTAATGAAAATGATCGTGTCGCCGCTTTCCCGCAGCCGATTGAGCACCACATACAGTTCGTCGACTTCCTGCGGGGTAAGCAGCGCGGTGGGCTCGTCCAGGATGAGGGTCGTGCCTCCCTGGTAGAGGGCGCGCACGATCTCCACTCGCTGCTGCATCCCGACTGGCAGCGTCGCCACGGTGGCGTGGGGATCGACCACCAGCCCATAGCGCTCACCCAGTGCGGCGACCCGCTTGGCCGCGTCGACGCGGTCGAGCACGATCTGGTCGCCTTCGGAACCGAGGATGACGTTCTCGGTGACGGTGAAGCGGGGGATCAGCATGAAGTGCTGATGCACCATCGCCAGCCCGGCGCGCACCGCGTCCCGCGCGTTCGCGAACCGGACCGGCTGGCCGTCGACGCGAATCTCCCCTTCGTCCGGGTGATACAACCCGAAGAGGATATTCATCAGCGTCGATTTGCCCGCGCCGTTCTCGCCCAACAGGGCGTGAATCTCCCCCTTGCGCACGGAGAGTTCGATGCCGTCATTGGCGACGACGCCGGGGAATCGCTTCACGATTCCGCGCATCTCGACCGCGGGCGGAGCGGGCGTCAGGCTAGCTGCGACCACAACCAGCCCCGTCCCGTCGCTGGAAATGCACCTGGAACAATCGAGCGCGTGGCCATGGAGCTATACGGAATGCGTTTGAAACCTTACGCATTGACTGCGGGTCGTCCCGCGCCGAGTCCTTCTCCCGGCGCGACGGCTCACCGGGGGAGGTACGACGACCGGAGACAGGGGTTCGCCTGGCCTCGGGACGGCCGCCAGGCGGCCACAAGCCCCTCTCCCGGCTCGACGGGAGAGGGGTTGGGGTGAGGGTTCGCACGGCGAGACCACGATCCCTCCCCTTGTCATGGCTCGACAGGAGAGGGGTTGGGGTGAGGGTGCTCGCCACGTGCCAACGGCAGTGACTATCCGCAATCGGAATAAGCACATTGAATCGAGCCTCCCGCCCATCTATCCGAGCGGGAGGCTGAGATCGAGTCATCGCGCAGAAGCGGTTTGTCGGCATCATCGCCATGGCACGCGCTGGCGCCGGATCAGCTCGGCGTCGCCTGGACCGTCGCTGCCTCGACCGGCTGGAAGGCTGCCAATTGGTCTTCGTCCGCGGGCACTTCGATCTTGCCGTCGATGATCGCCTGCTCGTAGGCTGCGGCCAGATCGAGGACCTCCTGCGGGATCGCCGCATTCGGCGATCCCAGCCCGACGCCCTCCTCCTTGAGACCGAGCGAGGTCTGGCCGCCCTTGAAGGTCCCCTCGACCACTTCCTGCGAGGCCAGGAAGACGGCGGTGTCGACCCCCTTCTCCGAGACGGCGAGTTGGTACTCGGCGCCGAGTTGGCTCTGGTCGGTGTCGGCGGCGATCACCCAGTAGCCAGCGCCCTTCTCCTTCGCCGCGTCGAACGAGCCAATGCCCGTCTTGCCGGCGACCGGGAAGACAATATCGACGCCCTGGTTGTACTGGGCGAGCGTCAGTTCCTTGCCAAGCGCCGGATCGTCAAAGTTATCGGCATAGGCGACGACCACGTCGACATCGGGATTGACCGACTTGGCGCCGGCCTCGAATCCAACCACGTAGCGCACCACGGGCGGGATCTTGATGCCGCCAACCACCCCGAGTTTGTTGCTCTTGGTCATCTTGGCGGCGACGACGCCGGCGAGGAAGGCGCCTTCCTGCTCGCGGAAGGTAACCGACTGGACGTTCGGCGCGTCGGATACGGAATCGATCAGCAGGAACTTGTCATCGGGATATTGATTGGCGATCTCGGTAATCGCCTCGGTCAGGAGGAAACCGACGCCGATCGTCAGATCGCTTTGCTCTGCCGACTGCGTCAAGTTCGGTATATAGGCAGCCGCGTCGCGGCTCTCGATCACCTCGCCCTTGACCCCAAGTTCCTCGACCGCGCGGTCGAGTCCGCGTTTGGCGAGGTCGTTGAAACTCTGGTCACCGATACCTTGGGTGTCTGTCACCATCGTGACGACCGGGGCATCCTGGGCGCCGACCGGAGGCACCCGGCTCAGCATGCCAGCAAACGGCGCCACGGCCAGCGCGGCGAGCAGCGGCCGCCGCCGCAGATTGACGGAAGCCAGTTGACGCACCATGAACCAACCTCTCTTTCACCTGACAACATAGAGCCACGCGGCACCCTCCCGCGGGCGTGGCATCGCCAGCATGGTAGCAGGTAGTCCGGCGAATGGAGATTGGTCGTGACGCGGCGACCTCGACGGTTCCTACAGGAAGCCGGGCAAAGTGGTCGGTCCGTAGAAACCCGGTTCCTGCCCGGCAATCAACCGCGCCGCCCGGACCGCGCCCTGGGCGTAGGCCGCACGGCTGAAGGCACGGTGCAACACTCGCACCTCCTCACCATCGTTGACAAAGATCACCGCGTGCTCACCGGGATTCCCGCCGCCGCGCACGGCATGCATCCCGATTTCCGCGGCAGTTCGCGGCCGGACTCCCTCTCGGCCGTGGATCGCGCGGCGCTCGAGCGCGGCCGCGTCGCCTGTGATCGCTCTCCCCAGCGCCAGCGCCGTGCCGGACGGCGCGTCCGCCTTGTAACGGTGATGGGTTTCGACGATCTCGATGTCGTAGCCGTCGAGGGCGCGGGTCAACAACGGTAGGACCGCCAGGACCGCATTCACGCCCGGACTCATGTTCGCAGCGTAGAAGACCGGCACGCGCGCCGCCGCCGCCCGCAAGGCGGATGTCTGGTTCTCGTCCAGCCCCGTCGTGCCACACACCAGGGGAACTCCAGCCTCCGCACAGACGCCGGCCAGCGCCTCCGTTCCCTCAGGCCGCGTGAAATCGATCAGCACGTCGATCTCCGGCAGAATCGCCCCGGGATCATCGACTACCAGCAACGGCTCGCCCGTACCGCCGTCCAGGCGGCGAACCAGTCCCCCCACCAGCGCTACACTGGGATCAGCGGTCGCGGCGGCGGCGATCTCCTTCCCCATCCGGCCGCGAATCCCGGCAATCCCGACACGAACGGTCATCGTTCCAACTCCCGCATCTGCATCCGGTCACACGGAAGACCAGTGAACCGTCTCCCGGTCCAGGCATGCCTCATTACCAGGAGCCCCTCTCCCTGCGCTCAGGGAGAGGGGTTGGGGTGAGGGCTCACGCCGGGAGACCGCGGCCATTACCAAAACCTACGCCGCAATCCGCCCCGTCGCTGCCTGCGTCGTCTGCCAGGCCGCCAGCGCCGCCTCCACCCGCCGCTGCGCCGATTCACTCAAGGGCGCCAGCGGCAGGCGGACATCCGGCGCGCAGTACCCAAGCAACGCCGCGGCGGCCTTTACCGGAACCGGATTGGTTTCCACGAACATCGCCCGGCAGAGATCGAACAGGGCCAGGTGCATCGCGCGGGCGGTCGCGAAATCACCTGCCGCCGCGGCGGCAGTCAGCGCCGAGACCGCATCCGGCACGATATTAGAAACGACCGAAATGATGCCGCGGCCGCCGATCCCCATCATCGGCAAGGTCAGGGAATCGTCACCGGAAAGAACCACGAACGCATCCGGAGCCTCGCGCACGATCTGGCTCGCCTGGTCCATCGAGCCGCTGGCTTCCTTGATCCCGATGATCCCCGGGATCTCGGCCAGCCGCACGACGGTCTCCGGTAGAAGATTCACCCCGGTACGCCCTGGAACGTTGTACAGCACGATCGGCAGTTCCACGGCATCGGCGATCGCCGCAAAGTGGCGGTACAGGCCATCCTGCGTCGGCCGGTTGTAGTACGGGGTCACGATCAACGCGCCGTCGGCGCCGAACGATCGCGCGCGCGCCGTGCGCTCGATCACCGCGGCGGTGTTGTTGGAGCCGGTGCCCGCGAGCACCGGCACCCGGCCGTGCGCGGCGGCGACGACGATGCCGACGACGCGATCCCACTCGGCGGCAGTCAGCGCCGGGGCCTCACCGGTGGTGCCGCACGGCACCAGCCCGGAAACGCCGCCCGCGATCTGCCGTTCGACCAGCGCCTCCAGCGCCGGTTCATCGATTCGTCCATCCCGGAAGGGGGTGATCAACGCCGTGTAGCATCCGGTCAACTGCCGCTGCAGTGTCGTGGTCGTGGTGGTCGTCGTAGTCGTGGTCAACATGGGATTGCGCTCCTGCCAATGCGATACGCCACCCTTGCACCCACCCCGGTGGGGCACAAGGACCGTCGATCTGAAAGGTATCGGTTGAAAACGACTGGCGAATCAGGCGCCTACGGCACTCGCCGTGGCGCCAGCCGCTTGGCGCGGATTGCTTCCGGATGGAGGAAGGATTCGAGGTGTAACCGTCGCGGGTTGCGAATCATCGTGGCCTCCCGGCCGTCGTTTCGCCGCGACACCGCGCGTTTCCCAGGGATGCATCGGCACAAAAAAACCGCCGCCCCTGGTCAGGGGACGAGCGGTGTCATGCCCGTGGTACCACCCCACTTCGTGACCAGTCACACCGGCCACCTTGGCCCGCACAGCGTCGATGCGCGATGCGGCGACTCGGTAACGGGAGCCTGTTCGCCCCTGCGGGCGCCCGCCGCCGCCTACTGGCACATCACCTGTGCGTTCGGGGCGGAGCTCGGAGGTCTTGTTCGCCGGCGGCCCTGGTCCCGCTTTGCAGCTACCGCGGTTCTCTGGCCCGCTCGCGCCGGGTACTCGTCCTCGTCAATGCTTCGCTCTTCGGTTGTAGGCGTACCCTATCAAGTCGATGTGACCACGTCAAGCCCCTCACCCCTGATTGCGGAAATTGGGGAGGGATGGCTGAAATCGAGCATCGTCACCGGCTTGGGACGGCACCAATCGAGACAGAAGCCCCTCTCACGGCTCGACAGGAGACTCCTCCCTCCCCGGAGGGCGACCCCTCCCTCCGGCGGAGGGAGGCTTGGGAGGGAGCCAGGGTTGGGGTGAGGGTTCACGCGGCGAAACCACCATACTTCCCCTGGTCACCTGTGATTGCGGCGATGGAAAACTAAGAACGCCGTGGCACGATCACCGCATCGACCGCCACCACGCCTTCCGGGCCGGCCAGAAGCGGGTTGACATCGATCTGCTCGATCACGTCGCCGAGCGATGCGGCCATGCGGCTGAACGAGGCGATCGTCGTCGCCAGCGCCGGGAGATCGACCGGCGGCGCTCCTCGCGCTCCCCGCAGGAGTGGCGCGGCGCGGAGCGAAAGGAGCAGCCGCCGCGCCGCCGCGGCGTCGATCGGCGGGAGTACATTCCGGACATCGCGCAGCACTTCGACCCAAATGCCACCCAGACCCACAGTCACCAGCGGGCCGAATTGCGGATCGCGGCTCACACCGAGAAAGAGTTCTACCCGCCCTGTTGCCGAAACGTGCCGCTGCACGACGACGCGTGGACCAAAGCGCTCGTTCAACTCGGCGTAGGCGGCCACCACCTCCGCCCTCTCCGCCAGCCCCAGTTTCACTCCCCCCGCGTCGCTCTTGTGGATGAGCCCTGGCGCGGCGGTCTTGAGCACCACCGGCCAGCCGAGCATCTCCGCCGCGGCGGCAGCTGCTGCCGCGCCGTCGACTACTCGCTCCGACACAGTCGGTATGCCCCAGTCGGCGAGCACGGCCTTTGATTCGATTTCATCGAGAGGCTGGGTGCGATCGCCGATCACCTCCCGCCACCTCTCGCTCCGTGCCGCATTGAACCGCGCGAAATCCCAGTCAGGCTCCGCGGGGCGCCACTCCAGCAGGTGACGAATCGCGGCAAGACCGGTATCGGTCCCCATCAGGACAGGAATACCATGCTCCCGCAGCCAGCCCGCGGCGATTGGATCGATCGCGGCGGTCAGATTCCCCATCACCGCCGCGGGCGTTCCCGTCTCCGCCGCGACCCGCTCGATCGCCTCGCAGTAGCCCGGAACGAGGCGGCTGCCGGGAACGAGATCGACCGCCAGTACGATCATCCCGGTCGCCGGGTCGCGCGCCAGGGCGCCGAGACAAGTCTCGTACACCTGCTGCCAGTCATGTCCGCTCCCCCACAAATCGAGCGGGTTCGCCGGTTCCAGGCCGGGATCGAGCACGGAACCGATCGTCGCCAGTGTTTCGTCGGAGACCACCGCCCATGGCACGCCGATCTCGGCGGCGCGATCGACAATCAACGCCCGCTCCCCTCCGGAATCGCCGCCCAGGGCCAGACCGCCTCCCCGGGGCCGCACCGGCGCCGCCAGTAGTTCCAGCGTGTCCGCCATTTCATCGAGCGACCGCACCTGGATGACGTGCCAGCGGTCGCACACCGCGGCAAACGCCGCGTCCGATCCCGCCAGGGCGCCGCTGTGCGCCATGGTCATCGCGCGGCCCTGCTCCGATGTTCCGACCTTGAGCACCACGACCGGAATTTTTCGTCGTGCCGATTCCGCCAGGGCAGCGACAAACCGCTCCGGATCGCGCACTGTTTCCAGGAAGAGGCCGACAACGCGCGTCTCCGGCTGCTCCAGCAGGAACCAGAGGAAATCGGCCGCGGTGAGAACGAGTTCCTGTCCTGGCGAGATCAGGTAGGAAAAGCGCAGCCCGCGCTGGTTGTTGGCAAATGCGGAAAAAGTCGACCCACTGTGGCTGATGAACCCGATTCCGTCCGCGGGCGGCCGCGTCTGGGGCGGGTAACCGGAGACATAGAGGCGGTCTACCGCGTTGTAGAACCCCATCGCGTTGCCGCCAAGCAGCGTGATCCCCGCCTCCCCCGCGATCGCCCGCAACCGCTCTGGCAGCGGTGACTCATCCCCCGGAACCGGCAAGCCCCCGAAGATGACCGCCGCGGGAATCCTTGCCTCGGCAACGGCGCGCAGCGACTCCTCCACTCGCGCGTCGGACACCGCGAGGAGCGCGCAATCGACCGGTTCCGGCAACGCGGCGAGCGAGGGGTAGCAGGGCGCGCCATCGATCTCGGAGCGGCCAGGGTTGACCGGGTAGACCGCGCCGCCGTGATCGCCGTCGCGAAGTTGTCGCCAGAGCGCGCTGCCGAAGGTGTCCGGCGTGGCACTGGCGCCGACGACCGCGAATGACCGCGCCCGCAGCAGCGGCGCCAGCGAGGGCCGCTGCCCGTGTTCCTCAGCCATCGATCAGGGAACCAAGCCCACGGCGATCGAGCGCCCGCGCCACGATCAGGCGCTGCATCTCGCTCGTCCCTTCCCAGATGCGGTCGATCCGGGTATCGCGCCAGAGACGCTCGACGGGGTTCTCGCGCATGTAGCCGCGCCCCCCGAAGACTTGTACCGCGCGATCGGCGACGCGGCCGACCATCTCCGAGGCAAAGAGTTTGACCATCGCCGCCTGACCATGCGCCACCTTGGGATCGAGCCCCCCTTCGATGGCGCCGACGGTCTGGTAGAGAAGCGCCCGGGCGGCCGCCAGCTCGGTCGCGCTGTCGGCCAGCAGCCACTGCATCCCCTGATACTCGCCGATCCGGTTGCCAAACGCTTCTCGCTCCTGTGTCCAGGCGTGGGCGAGTTCGAGACAGCGTCTGGCCGCGCCGACGCAACGGGCGGCGATCATCAACCGTTCCTCGCGAAACCAGTCCAGGGTCAGGCTGATCCCACCTCCTACGCCGCCGAGGATCTCCTCTGCTGTCACCCGGACCTCGGTAAGCGTCAGTTCAGGGTGCCCGTACAGGGCGTGGTTGGTGAATCTCGGATGCCGGCCCCAGGAGACGCCGGGGGCATCACGATCGACGAAAAAGATCGTCGGCGTCGATCCGTCGGTCGTCTCGGCCATAGCCACCACCAGAACGAAGCGCGCGACGTCCCCTCCCGTGACGAACCACTTTTCCCCGGTAATCCGCCAGCCGCCGCTATCCCGCCTGGCCACGGTTTGCAGGTGCGAAACGTCCGATCCCGCGCCAGGCTCGGTGATGGCGTAGCAGCCCCGTGCTTCGCCCCGGGTGTACGGTCCGACATAGCGCTCCTGCTGCGCGGGGGTGGCATGCACCAGCACGTTCGGCGGCCGCCAGAGCGCCGCCCAGAGCCAGTTGGTGAGTCCACCCAACTCCTCTTCGACGATGACCTGCTCCCGTAGCGAGAGCCCCGCCCCGCCCATATTCCAGGGCAGGTTGGGCGCGAAGAGTCCCGACAGGACGCACCTGCCGACGATTTCCCGCTCCAGCGCCGTGGGGACGGCGTCCGCCGCGTCTTCCACCCGCGATTCGTACGGGCGAAGGTCGTCGGCCAGCGCCCGTGCCCGTTGCCGTATGTCGGACGCACCTGTCCCTTCCGTCGCTACCACGTCTCCTGCTCCCTGCTTGACATGCACGCTGCCTGTGACGGCATGATACGGTTCGTGAGGCGACACCGTGGGGAGGTACTCCCCGCTTGGTCAGGGAGGGCCGTGTCAATTCCGCCGTCCGATCCCGAAATCATCGACGTGACCATCCCGTGCAGTCCTGGCATCCGGGTCTGGCCGACGCATCGCCCGGTCGTCATGGACCCGCTGCGACGCATCGCGCAGGGGGCGCCGAGCAACGTGACCCTTCTCGCACTGACGAGCCACGCCGGAACCCACGTCGACGCCAACTGGCACTTCATCGACAACGGCCGCCGCCTGGATGAGATTCCCCTTTCCCGCTGGAATGGTCCCTGTTTCGTGGCGCGCATCCCGGACGAGATCGACCAGATCGGTGTCGCTGACCTGGAGACGGCCGGTGTTCCCTCCGGCGTCGCACGTCTGCTCCTCCATACCCGCAACTCCCGCGAGTGGGCCAGTTGGGATGGCGTGTCATTGTTGCCATTTCGGGAGGATTACGTCGCCGTACTTCCTGACGCCGCGCGCTGGATCGTGGCGCAGGGCATCAACCTGGTCGGTATCGACTATCTCTCAGTCGGCCCATTCGGGGAACGCAACATCGAGACGCACCAGATCCTGCTCGGGAACGACGTGTTGATCATCGAAACGATCGATCTCTCCCACGTCTCGTCCGGACCCTACCGGCTCACCTGCCTTCCCTTGAAATTGTCCGCCTGCGACGGTGCGCCGGCGCGGGTGGTGCTGGAGCGACCATGATGCCGAACCGTCACCCGCGTTTTGCCTGTATCGGTCTCGTCTCCTGGGATCGCTTGCTCGCCGTCGAGACCTATCCGGCGGCGGGCGGCATGGCCATCGTGTCTGAAGAAATCTCGGCGCCGGGCGGCAACACCGGGAACACCGCTGTGGCGCTCGCCCGGCTCGGCGGTCAGGTAGCGATCGCCGCCGCGATTGGCGACGACCAGCGCGGCGTAGAGGTTCGTGCGGCGTTGGCCGCCGAGAACGTGAACACGGAGTGGCTCGTCGTCAAGCCAGGAGAAATTACCGATCTCGCGACCATGATCGTGAGCCAGCAACCTCTGGACCGCACGGTTTACTGGGAGAAAGGCGCGACCCTCGTCCGACACGATCCTCTGGCAATCTCGGATCTCCTGATGAACGACGTCGTCATTCTCGACGTGGCCGATGGACCTCTGCGCCGGTGGCTCCTCGATCTCCCCGCCCACACCGTCCCCACCGTTCGCTTGCTCGGTCCCCTCACAAATCTCGTCGAAGGCGAAACCTCCGACGTCTTTGACCTTGCGTTGCGGCATGACGTCATCGTCAGCAACGAGCGTGATCTCCTTTACGTCACCGGAACCTGGACCCTGAGCGACGCCATTGCCGCCTTGCAACACCGCATGCGCGGTCAGAACCTGCGGGCCGCGCTGGTCACCCGCGCGGAGGAGGGTTGCCGCGTGATCACCGAGAACGAGCGCTTCAACATCCCGGCGTTCCCGGTTTCGGCGATCGATCCCACCGGCGCCGGTGATGCGTTTGTCGCCGGCGTGGCCTGGGGCATGGCGCAGCGCTGGTCGTGGCCAGAGATCGGTCGCTTCGCCAACGCCGTTGGCGCGCTGGCCTGCTGCTCGCTCGGCGCCCAGGTCTCGCTGCCGAGTCTGGAGGAGGTCGCGGCGCTCCTCGCCGCGCACCCGACGGAGCCGGCGACCGGATAGCCTGGAAGTACTAAACCTTGCGATCGCGTACGGTTTGTCCGTACACTCCGAAACGGACGCCCCCGACCTCGCGTTACAACTGAGCGATCGGCCCGCCGAGGGAACGGGTCGAGCACGTGCGCCGTCGCCCCCGGGTGACGCGGCTGCCAGGGAACCCCGTCGAGGGGTGGAGGGAAGGGCGCCGCCGATGTCCAGGTCGGTTCTTGTGTGGTTTCGCGCCGCGCTGACATTCGTCGCGGTGCTTGCGTTTCTGCCGTGGTCGCCTGTTGCTGGCCAGTCCGCTGATGCGACGGTCAACATCGAGGCGCCGCTGCATGAAGCGCCTGATCCGGGCTCACCGTTGGTCGCCCTGTTGCCCGTTGGCACCGAGGTGATGATCGAGGGACCACCGGTCGACGAGTACTACCCGGTCAGCGTCAGCGGTGTCACCGGTTGGCTGGTCGGCGAGACCCTCTCCGTCGTGAAAGACGTCGCCACGGAAGAGGCCACCGCGGACAGCGGCTTCACCGCCTCCGGCGAGGAGGTGGCATCGGCACAAACCAGCGACGACAGCCAGACCGGGACCGAGCCGACCCCAACTGCCGCGGAGCCGGCTGCTGCTGAGGCAGCCGAGCCGGCAGCAACCGAACCGGCGCAGCCGGTCGCCACCGACACCGTCGAAATCGCATCGGAACCGGCGTCTCCGGATGCGACTGCCACCGAATCGGTTGCCGCGGAGCCGACGGACACCGCTCCCGCTGACGCGCAGACCCTGGTCACCGAACCGGCGCCTGACCCCGCCGTGGCCAGCGCCCTGGACGCTGAATTGACGGCGACGTCCACCGCCGCCGCGACAACCGACGCCACCGAAACCGACACCGCGAGCGAGCCCGTCTCCCAACCGCCGGTCGATAGCGCAACGGCGGCGGAGGTAACGATGACGCCGACGGACATGGGCGCAAGTCCAACGCCGGCCGCTCAATCCGATAGCACCGCTAAAGGCGACGCCGACACGACGCAGACGCCCGCGCCAC
This sequence comes from Thermomicrobiales bacterium, assembly GCA_046328335.1. Classification (GTDB taxonomy): domain Bacteria; phylum Chloroflexota; class Chloroflexia; order Thermomicrobiales; family UBA6265; genus JACCXM01. The sequence goes on along the minus strand of JAXLWU010000001.1, from coordinate 504,621 downwards.
AACCAGAGGTGACTCCGGAGCCGACACCCGATCCCGCCCCGCAAGGACCGGCCAGTTCCCTGGTCAACATGCCGGTCTTCAGTGGCCCCGGCCCGGATTACGCGCTGATCTTCACCGTACCGGCGGGGAGCGCGGTCGAGCAGACCGGGCAACTCGAGAACGGCTACGTCTCGGTACGCTACAAGGAAGTCGTCGGCTGGTCCGCCCGTGATCAACTCGGCGATCCCATCGCCTCCGTTGATGAAACCCTCGACGCCAAGGACGCGGAGCCGGTCGATACCAGGACGCCGCGTCCCGGCTCTGGCGTCGCCTACACCGTCGTCGATCTCAGCTTGCGAGCAGGACCGAGCGCGGACGAGGAACCGGTTGCCGTAATCCCCGCCGGTTCACGGGTGGTCCTCACCGGCGTGATGGAATATGGCTTCCAGCGGGTCAATTTCAAAGATCAGATCGGGTGGGTCTCGAACGAGTATCTCTCGACCCCAGCCGATCCCGAACCGGAAGCGGACAAAGGCGGACGCGACGGCAAGCAATACAGCGAAGATCAGATCATCCACATCATCTACGACGCCGCCGACCGCTACGGACAGTCCCGCACCGCGATGCTGCGCGTCGCCCGCTGCGAATCGAACCTCGATCCCTACGCGGTGAATCCCTCTGGGTCGTACGGTCTCTTCCAGTTCATCCGCCCCACCTGGAAATCGACGCCGTTCGGCGATCAGGACATCTTCGATCCCAAGGCCAACGCCAACGCCGCTGGCTGGATGTGGTCACAAGGCCGCAAGAGCGAATGGGTCTGTCAGTAACGAACTCGGGGCGTGGGCGAGGCGAGAAGCCGGGCTGATTCGCCGTTGAGGCGTGAGCGCGTGGTTTGCCGACGAGAAAGGCCCCTCTCCTGTCGGAACGGGAGAGCAACCGTATTGGGATGGCACGCCTTGCGGCAGGGTTAGGCGCCGTCTGCGCCGTCGGCGGACCAGGGTGCGTCCCGCGATCCTGGTTGAGCGGCGCCAACCCAGCCAGGGCGGCCGCTTCGGGCCGATCGAGCGTCCGCAGTTCCGGCAGGCACCCCAGCGGCGTTGCCGTCATGACCGGGCCGATGGCGGGAATGGCGCGCAGGACCCCCGTCTGGTCGCACCCGAGCGGACTGGCGCGCCACGTCGTTGGGGAAGCGCGTCACCCACACGTAATCACGGCGGTCCACGGCCAGCCACCCCTTGCTCACGTCAATCCCGCGCGCTCCGTGTCCCTGCCGTGCCCCTGCTCCCGGGCGCTCCCCCCGCCGCACCCCACCTCGCCTGAGACGGGCTCGCGGCGGCTCCGGCAACTGTTCGGGTTCTCGCGGGCCGATGCCCGGCCCGCACCTTGCTCTCCCACGATCTCGGAACCCCAAGTGGTTTCGGCTGGTGCGTCGGCCACCGATCGCCCCGCCCCGCGGCAGATCCGTCGCCCCTACCCTACGACCACGTTCTTGGACCATACCCGGGGGGAGGGGAGGACCGGTGCGGCGAAACAGTCGTGTCTCCCATTGTTGGCCCCTGGGATGGACGAACGATTGGCGTTCGCATGACACCCCGAGGTTGCGGCCTCAAAAACGAAGCCGGGATCAGGAACCGGTGCTGAGGTCGACCACCGCCCGCACCGCCGCGGCGTGCGCGGGATGCGTGCCGCAGCAGCCGCCAACGATCCGCGCCCCGAGATCGATCCACTCTCGAACGTGCACCGCGTACTGCTCGCCCGTCATTGACCCGTCGGGCGACCAACCTACCTCGTCGTCGACCTGCCCGACGTTCGCGTAGCCACCGATCGGCAGTGGCGTCAGCGTTGCCAGTTCACTCAGCGCCGCGGTGATCACGTCGGGAGGGGCACAGTTCACCAGGATCGCTGCCGCGCCGAGGTCACCCACGGTCGCAACGGCTTCGGCCAGCGTTTCGCCACTGAGCAGGCGCACCGGCTCACCAGCGGCCAGCGGCGCGCAGACAAACCCCACGCTGCTCGGGAGCCCCGTCTCGACCGCAGCCCGCAGCGCCAGGGATGCTTCCACCGCGGTCGGCATCGTTTCCACCATCAGGAAATCGACACCCGCCGCGGCCAAGTTGCTCGCCTGCGCCCGATGTTCCGCCAGGGCAATATCTGGCGGGGTCTCGAACACCGGCAGATAACAATCCTCCAGCGGCGCAATGGACCCCGCGATCAGTGCCTCAGGCCGACCCGCCTCCGTCCGCGCGTCTTGCGCCAGCCGCACCGCCAGAGCATCGAGTTCTCCCGCGCGGGACTCGTCCAAACCCGCGTGCCGCAATGTTCGCGCCGTGCTGCGGAACGTATTCGTGGTGATAATGTCCGCGCCCGCGCGCAGGTTCTCGACGTGGACTTGCCGCACCAAATCGGGCCGCTCCAACAAACCGACCGCCGACCAGAGCGGCAGCGTCGTTGGCAGTCCACGGCGATCGAGGTCACTCCCCATCGCCGCATCGAGCACGAGACTCGGCCCGGAATGAAGGCGGGCGAGAAACGGCGACTCAGTCATCGCGGCGCCTATGACGCGACGGCTCCGTGCATCCCGGTGAGGTACGCGATAATCGAAAGGAAGACCGCGGCCAGCGCCCAAATCAGCGTCGCGATGCCGACCGTCTGCGGTCCAAACCGCTTCATGACCGTGTGCTGGAGAGCCACCGGCACCAGGATCAGCAACGCAATGATGTAGTGGCCAACCTGGTTGCGCGCGCCGCTGCCCACCAGAATGAAGCCGATCACGTACTGCAGGACGAGCAATCCCGCCGCCACCATCGAAAAGGTGCGCGTGGCGTTGCCGCTGCGCCCGGCCGCCTGCAGGGCCGCCAGTACCATCACGACAATAAACGCCACGACCACGAGACCACCAATGAGTTGATGAATCCCCGCGAGACCTTCCACCGCTCCCCCGTCCTCTTCCCTACTTCCCTACCCGCGGCGCGCCGCTCGCGCCGCCAGCGCAACGCCCGCCACGACGCCGGCCGCACCCGCCGCCGCAATCGCCGTCGGCTTCGGTTCCGGACCGGGCAACACCACCCGGCCGTCGCCGTACCCCGCGAAAAGCTGCCCCCATTTGGTCTGCAGCGCCGCTTTGACCCGCTTGCGTCCGACCACAGGGTACCAGTAGACATTGTGATAGAAGTTCGATGCGAAGTAACTCCACGGCACCAGAGGCGACTGCAGCAACGGCTTTTCGAACCGCTTCAGCGGTCCGTGATAAATCAGGTGTTGCCCCTTGGAGGCGAAGGTGTCTTCTTTGACGAACTTCCAATCCTCGAGGGAGATGTCGTACCCAACGATCTCGATATCCTTCGGATCGCCGACGCCGAGGCCCTTCTCGTGGGCGATGCGAATGAACGGCAGATCGAGGGGATTGAATCCCTGGAGCTTGGCCGAGACCGCGTCGATCGCCACCTGATCGGCGCTCGCGAGCAGGATGTCCTTCTCATGCGGGCGCATGGCTCGCGGCCCCGCGCCATCACCGGCAAACGTGCCGTCCATGACCGCGAACAACCCGGAATGAATGTCCTGCTGGATCTGGAGCAGATCGACCAGTGTTTCGTCGATTACCGCGTGCGTCATGTGACGGCGTTCGTTGAGCAGGCCGCCGAACGCGTTCTTCATCGCCCCGGTGATTGTGGTGAAGACGTGCGTCTTGACCGTCGGGAGTTGGATGATGTTCCGGCCATAGAACAGTTTCGGAACCTTCACCCCTTCCGGAAAGATTTGATCGAGCACCAGGAACGGCTTCTTCGGCGTGTAGGTCACCCATTCGATATGCGGTTCGTACAGATGCACATTGGCGACGCCGTAGCGATCGACGACGTACTTGTGCTTGTTGTTGCGCTCGCCGACCCGCGCATCGACCACCACGGTCCCGTTCTGCGCGCCGATCAGTTTCTGGTACCCGTCCGCCTGGAGGGTGCGAATCACCCCTTCCAGTTGCCAGGGCGTCGTCGAGCAAGCGGGGTACCAGGTTTGCCAGGAGATGTTGATCTTGAGGATCGTGTCGTGATCCTTCGGGAGAGCATCCGCGTACCCGGCCAGGTGCATCACCTCGCCAACGTCGGCGAGGACGGTTTCGGGGCGGGTCTTGAGAACGGCGACCTTGCCGCGTCCGGGAAAGCTTTCTGGAATCATCGGTTCCGCGTGTTCCTTTTCGTTCCTGTCGAATTGCCAGACGACGACCGGACCGATGCTACGCCCCCCGTCCAAAGCCGGTCAAGCGCGGCGTGCCGCGCCTCAGTCGCCACTGCTAGACTCGGCCCGGCCTGCAGTCTGTCGTGCCGGGGCCGCGCTCGGGAGTTCATGCGTGACCAGTTCCGAAGAACAGCGCCGCGCGCTGTGGGCAGCGATCGCTCGCGCCGCCACCGCCCACGTGGTCATGCTGCGCGACGCGGCCATTGTCGATGACACGATCGCCGGCTCGGTGCTGAGCGCGATCGACGCGGTCAGCCGCGCCGATCCGCCTTCGGCTCCTGGGTCGCTCTCCCTGGTCGCGGCGTTTGACGAGCGCGTGGACAGTCTCTCTTCTCCCGCCGCGGCCGGCGGCGTTCGCCTCGCCCGGGCCCGGTTCGATCTCGCCGCAACGGCCCAGCGTCTTGTCCTGCGAGATCATGCGCTGGTATTGCTGGGATCGCTGCACACGGCCCGCGCGGCGTTGCTCGATCTGGCCGAGGACAACGTCTTCACCCTCCTCCAGGCGTGGTCGGGCGCCAGCCAACTCCAGCCGACCAACGTCGCACACTTTCTCAGCGATATCATCGCCCCGCTCGGCCGCACCGGCCGTCGTCTCGATGCTGCCCTGAGCGATCTCGACATGACCCCCCTCGGCGCAGCCGCATTGACCGGTCCCGGGTTGCCGATCGACCGCGACGAGACCGCTGACCTGCTTGGCGCCACCCGGCCGGTAGCGAGCACCTTCGACGCGCTGACCGCCGTCGATCATGTCAGCGCCTTGGCCCAAATCGCCGCCGAGAGCGTTCTCCCCATCCGGCGCCTCTTCAGCGAATTGCTTGTCTGGCTGCGTACGGATCCCCAGGCGCTGCGTCTCGGTGATGAACTCCTCGCTCCCGCCGACAACACGCTCCCGCAATACCGGCCGCCCGTCGTCCTGGAGCGCGTGATCGCGCGCAGCCGCGATGTCGAAAACGCCGCGGACGGCGCCGTGCGCTTGATCCGCGAGACGCCCTACGGTCCGGCAACGGAACTGACCGATCTCGCGTTCGCCTCCACCGTTGCGGCGCTGAGCGAAGCCGCCGCCGTTACGGATGCCTTCGCGGTCCTTGTCTCCGGACCGATCGAACTGAATCGCGCCTGGTTGGCGCGAAACGCCGGGCGCGCCTTCGTCACCGCGGGCGATCTGGCCGATTTCCTGATACTCGAAGAAGGCGTTTCACCGGCGGCGGCACGGGAGATTGCCGCGCTCACCGCCAGTCGTGCCGCGGACGATGGGCTGGAAGCGAGCGGGATCAACCCGGGGATCATCGACGGCGCGGCCCTGTTGGTGCTCGGCCGCGAACTCGGAGTTGAGATCGAGCGTCTCGGCGCGTTCCTCGCGCCCCGTCGCTACATCGAAAAGCGCACCCTGCTGGGCGGCCCCTCGCCCGTCGCGGTGCGCGAGTATCTCGCCGGGGAGCGGACCCAGCTCGAATCGGACCGGCGCCAGATCGAGGCCGTCCGGCGCCGCCATGCCCTCGCCGCGGAAAATCTGACGATTCGGTCTCACGAGATCAGCGCCACCGCGTCTACTGGGTAATTGGTCGCGACCTGAGGGACGACGCACCATCGTAGGGGCGAGGCCTGCCTCACCCGCTTTTCCCGCCATCGCGGTCGAGGAATTCACAAGGCTTGGCGACGCGATTGAACCGAAGTCAGCGCCGCGCGCGATCGGTGTGGTCGTCGTACGTCGTGGCTCGCACGCGCCGAGGCCCCTCCTGCGTCGAGACGACAGGACGCCCGCCCGAAACTTCAAACCAAAAGAACCGGGATCTACGAGGTCATGGAGAACGACCAATGCATCCGTTTCGCTTCGGTGTGGTTCTGGAATCGATCCGCGGCCTGCTCGACCTGCAGGACATCGCGGCCCGCGCCGAAGACGCGGGATTCAACACCCTGCTGATTCGCGATCATCTCGTCGACGCACCATTCGGGGCGCAACTGGCTCCGCTGACCACGCTGGCAGTCGCCGCGACGCTCTCGACCACACTGCGGCTCGGCACGTTGGTGATCGACAACGATTTTCGCCATCCCGCGGTGCTCGCCAAAGAGATCGCCACCCTCGATCTCCTTTCCGCGGGCCGGGTGGAACTCGGGCTCGGCGCCGGATGGCTCGCCAACGAGTACGAGCAATCAGGTATCTCGTTCGACCCGCCGGGCACCCGGATCGAGCGTCTCGCCGAATCGATCGCCATCCTCAAGAAACTCCTCGCCGCGGAACCGGCCACCTTCCACGGCAAACACTATCGCATCGATGGCCTGCGGTCGTTCCCGGCCTCGCTGCAGCGCCCACATCCACCCATTCTGCTCGGTGGCGGGGCCAGGCGGATGCTCTCTCTTGCCGGCCGTGAAGCGGACATCGTCAGCGTCCTCACCTCGAATGTCACCAGTGGCGCCCTCCGCGACGATCCCGCGGAGCGTTCCCCGGATCGCGTCGCCGAAAAAGTCGGCTGGATCCGTGACGCCGCCGGCGATCGCTTTCCGCGCATCGAACTCAGCCTCTTTCCCGATTTCGTCGTTACCGACGATCGGCGATCTGCCGCGGCCGCCATCGCCGCCGCTCGCGGCTGGACTGCTCTGGCGCCGGAAGCGGTACTCGCCATGCCGGCGATGCTCATCGGGGACCTATCACAGATCGTCGATCTGCTCCAGCAGCGGCGTGAGACCCTCGGGTTCAGCTACTTCGTGATCGGGGATGCCGATCTCGAGGCGGTTGCGCCGATCGTCTCCAGGTTGGCCAACACGTAAACGAACGTCCACTCGACGGATCTGGCCAATGATGTAACGATTTCACCGTCCTGGCGTTTACCCTCCCGATCGGTCGAACGTCGCAATGGACAGCGCCACATGCTCAGGCCAGCAGCAAACGGTACATCGCCACCCAACCCCGACGTACCGGAACCGAGCGACGCGGAACTGGTGCGTCTCGCGCAGTCCGCGCCGGGCGCCTTCGCACCGCTCTACCTCCGCGACCGCGACGCGGTCCTGAACTATTGCTACTACCGGCTCGGGAATCAGCACGATGCGGAGGATGCCGCGGGCACGGTCTTTGTCAAGGCGTTGGGAAACCTGCCGCGGTTTTCCGCGCGGGGAGACTCCTTTCGGTCCTGGCTCTTCAGCATTGCCCATAACGAGATCGCCGACCGCCATCGGCATCGCGGCCGCCACCCTGAGACAACCCTCCTCCCCGCCCTGACGATCGTCGATGGGTCGCCATTGCCGGAGGACGCGGTCATTGCGTCCGATCGCCGGGCGCGGGTGCTGGTGTTGCTCAGCCGGCTGCCCGAGCGCGAGCGGTCCGTACTCGAACTTCGCGCCGCGGAATTGAGGACGCCGGAAATTGCGCAGGTGTTGGGGATATCGGAGCAAAGCGTTCGCACCGCCCAATCTCGCGCCATCGCCAGGCTGCGGACGCTTATTGGCGACGAGGCCACGCTGCAACAGGAGGCCGTCAATGCTTGAACTCTTGCCCACGAGGGGCGCCGACCCAGACCGCGAACTCGATCGGCTGTGGAACGATCTCGTTTCTGGCAGCGAAGACCGCGGCGACTACACCCTCGACCCCGCCTCGATCGCAACCGTTCGCCTGTTCCAGACACTCGCATCCGCACCGTCGAGCGCGGCGAGTCGAAAAGCGCTGGACCGCACGGTTCTGGCCGCGATCGAACGCAACGCATGGTCTTGGCCAGCGCAGCCATCCGTGGACGATAGTCCGCCCCCGGACGCGATCGACCACTCTCCACAGAGATTCAAACGAGGCCGGAACGAGATTTCCGCCAGGACAGCCTCGCCCACTTCGCGAGATGCCGTGCCATCGGTACAGGTGCTGCCGGCATCATCCAGAACCATTGATTCGCGGCGGTGGCGTTCTGCCCGCAGCGCTGGGCGGCACATCGCCGCCGCCCTCCTGGTCGTTCTCGTCGGCGGTGTATCCCTGGCCGGTGCGTTCTACGCCCATCTTCCGCACTCGATCCAGCCGGTGTCGCTCTTGGCTCCAGCGGCTTCCACCACTGCGTTGCCATCCGGCGTCTCCGTGCACACCTTGCTCGATGTCACGATGTCGGATTTCGAGGCAAACGCGGCCTATGCCTTGTGCGAGCGCTACCAGTTCCCACCCGGTACGACCTTGCGCGCCGACGTTCACGACGGTGGATTGCCCGACGTTTTCTATGTCGTCGACGGCGAGGTCGATGTCCGCCTCGATGAGGGCGCTATGTCCGGGCGAGTAATTCGGAACGGTGGGCAGGCAGCGGAGGAATCACTCCCTGTCGGCAAGGCTGTCACGGTTCACGCCGGCGATGCCGTGCTGCTTCCGGAACAAAGTACGGCGGACCTGATGAACATCTCCGGCGAAGGCGCCCAATTGCTCCTTCTTCTGCTGCCAATTACTGCCGATGGGCCGCACACCAATGCAATCCTGCAAGACGAAGGCAATGGAAGGGCGCTGGACGTCCGTCCACCCTTGCGATTGACACTGGACATCGCTCATCTTGCCCCGGATGCGTCGCTGCCAGGGGTCAGTTCTGGCAATTCCGAACGCGTCGTCAACCCCGTCGATCATGATCGCGTAATGGATGCACGGGTCAGCGGCAACGGGGCGGTCATGAATGCGGGTGATTCACCGCTCGACGCATACATCCTAACCCTTACATCTGCTTCCGGTTCCTGACCAGAGGCCTGTCGGCTGGGGGAGCGCGTCAACGCATCGGTCGCGTTCCACGATCTCACATCGCCGGGCATATGCGGGTTGATCGATGGGAATCCTCCCGACCGAGTATGAAATCAAGGCGTCCTTTCCGCCCCAGGTCGCGTCCCGCTGGCATCGGTCCGTGACTCCTCACGCTACAATTGCGTGTCCGTCCATGTGGGACGCCAGCCAAGGAGGCCTCCATTACTCGCATTCCACTTCCCACCCATCGTCCTACGGAACACGCGTTGCTCATCGCTGTCGAAGAACCTGGTCAAACCTGGGCCGCCGCCGATTCACTCGAGGAACTTGCCCGTCTTGCCGAAACCGTCGATGTCGAGGTCGTCGGCTCGGTCACCCAGAAACTGTCGCACCCGCTGGCCGGGACCTACGTCGGCAAGGGCAAACTCGAGGAGATCAAGGCTCGCCGCGACGATCTCGACTATGACGTGGTGATGGTCGACGGCGATCTCACCCCGGCGCAGCAACGAAACCTGGAACGCGCGCTCGACATCAAGGTGATCGACCGCACGGCCCTGATTCTCGATGTCTTTGCCCGTCGCGCCGCGACCCACGAGGGCCGGTTGCAGGTCGAACTGGCGCAACTGGAGTACCGCCTGCCGCGCCTCACCGGTCTCTGGACCCACCTTTCTCGACAGGGAGTCGGTGGCGTCGGTCTCCGCGGTCCCGGTGAGACCCAGCTCGAAAGCGACCGCCGGGAACTGGGCAAGCGCATCGTGCATATCAAGCGCGAGTTGTCCGAGGTCCATACCCATCGGCAGCTCTACCGTGAGCGGCGCAAGGGGGTTCCGATTCCGGTCGTCGCCCTGGTGGGTTACACCAACGCCGGGAAGAGCACGTTGCTCAACGCGCTGACCGGGGCCAGTGTCATGGCCGAGGACAAACTGTTCGCCACCCTCGATCCGACCACGCGCCGCCGCGCCCTGCCGAGCGGGCGGGAGGTGCTCTTCACTGACACCGTCGGCTTCATCAACAACCTGCCAACGCTCCTGATCGCCGCCTTCCGCGCCACGCTGGAGGAGATCAACGAAGCGACCGTGCTCCTGCACGTCGTGGACATCACCCATCCCAACGCGGCGGAGCAGGTCCAGACGGTAATGACCGTCCTCGAAGAACTCGGCGCGGACGACAAGCCGGTTATCACCGCGTTCAACAAGGTCGACCGGCTGAACCCGGACGGGCTGGATGCCGCGCCGAGCATGTCGTCCCTCCTGGAACGGCTCGGTTCGGCCGCGCCGTTGGCACAGAATCCGGTAGCAATTTCTGCCCAGGAGGGTCTTGGGTTCGATGCATTGCTAGCGCAAGTCGAAGCGGCGCTGGAGGCGGACGCGGGGTTCGTCCCCGTGACGCTGACCGCGCCGTTTGCCCGCACCGATCTCGTCGATCGCTTCCACCGTGTGGGACGAGTTTCCGCGACGCAGTTCGATGAGGCCGGCACGACCCTGGACGGCTACCTCCCGGCGAGCGAACTGGGCCGCTTTGCGCCGTTCATCGCGCCGCGTGAAGAGATCGTCCGCGCGAACGGCGCGGCTACGGCTGCCGTGAGTCCGGCCGCGACGAACGCCTGATCGTGGCCTTGATCGATGTTCCGGCGCGAGAGATCCACGCCAAGATCGTCTTTTTTGGCCCGGAATTGAGTGGCAAGACTACGTCACTATCGGCCATCGCCGCGGGCATCCCGCCGGACGCCCGCGGCGAGTTCCGTGCTATCGCCGCCGAGTCTGCCCGCACCATCTTTTCCGATTCACTGTCGATCGATCTTGGCGAGCATCTCGGGTTTCACCTCCGCTGCCACCTCTACACCGTGCCAGGTCAGGCGCGGTCGAGCGGACCTCGCGCGGCGGTGCTGCACGGCGCCGACGGGGTCGTCTTTGTCGCCGACGCCACGCCGCTCCGCATGGCGGAAAACATGAACGCGCTCGCCGAACTCAGGCAGATGCTGGAACGGCAGCACAAGCCGCTGGCGGACATCCCGCTTGTCCTCGAATGCAACAAGTCCGACCTGCCGGACGCCACACCACCAGCCGCACTCGCGGCTTCCCTCGATCTCTCCGGACGCCCCGCCGTGCGGGCGGTGGCGATCAACGGCGAAGGAGTCTTCGACGCCCTCCGCGCGATCACGAAACTGGTCGCCGCCGATCTCTGAACGGCGGATCTACCCCTTTGCCTTGTGGCCGTCAGCACACGAAACTTGATACCGACTCCCGACAAAAACGTGCGTCCTCACCTCGTCCGATGTCATCGCGAGTCCCTCGCCCCGCGTACGGGGCGAGGGGGTTGCGGTGAGGGGCAACGCGGCAATTCCCCGGCGTGAGCGACCTTTATCGATCCACGACCGCATAAGCCCGCACCGGAAACGTCCCCATCCCTTTGACCTTCACCGGCGCGGCCGAGAACTGAAACCCATTGCGCGGCAACCGATCGAGGTTCGTCAAATGTTCGGCAATGGGTATGCCCGCCCCCAGCAGCGCGGTGTGGACCGGACGCCGGCCGTCTTCCGTATCATCGATGTTGTAGGAGTCGATCCCGACCAGTGCGACGTTCGCCTCCCGCAGCCACCACGCGGCATCTTCCGTGAGGAAGGGATGGCCTTCGAAATAGTGATCGGTTCGCCAGTGAGTGGCCCATCCCGTTCGCACCAGCACCGCCGCTCCCCCCAGCTCCCGGTCCCCCAGCGATTCCCTCAGCAGTTCGTCGCCGATCGCTCTTCCCGCGCCGCGCGCCTCCACCACCACCCCCGGCAACTCCACGAGGGAGGTGAGCGGCACCTCCGAGAGATCCATGCCATCCGGGAATCGGTGAAACGGACTGTCGACGTACGTGCCCGTGTTGGCGACCAGGTCGATCCGGCCAATGTGGAACTCGGTCCCCGGCGCGTAGAGCACGCGAGAACTCTCCCGGGTGAGGAAATCGCAGATCACCGGGGCGGGCAAGCCACGATAGGTAATCATCCCGTCTTCGACGGTGTGGCTGAGATCGATGAGGTTCAGGGCCCTACCTCCAGTGACTACCCGACGATGACCTCGATGAGGGGGCTGCCCACCATCCACGCCTCGAGGTCCTCTGGCTGACCGAGATCATCGAGAACGGCGGCAAGCGCGGCGCGACGTTCTTCCTGACCGGTGACAGGAACCGCGCCTGCGGTGACGTCCGCGATGACCGACTCCTTGAGATGGATGACCAACGACGGGTTGGCCAGCAGATTGGCGTACCAGTCGCGCCGTCCCGGCGACCCGGTGAGAAAGAACCGCTCCCCAACCCGGTAGAGCCAGGTCTCGATGCGTCGTGGCTGCCCAGACCTTCGTCCGTACGTGGTGATGTCGATGGTGCGATCGGTGCGCAGTGCGGCGGCGACACGCTCATCCACGATGCGGCCCTCCTTCGGCCCTGGTCCGAAAACCATCATAAACCCTCCAACCGCCAAAGACGGGACCCTGCTGAAAATCCTCGGTTTCTCTGATGCTCGATTTGCCACGGGCCCCTCGCCCACTGCGATGGGCGCTGGTTGGGGGGGAAGACCGGCGCGGCGAACCAGCCGGTCCTCCCTTTCCCAACCGGCCCGAATGGAGCATGGTTCGGGTGGGGGTGCGCGCCACGAATGAACGGCACTCATCATCCGGAGTTGGGATCAGACGCTCGAACGAGAGTCTTCGCGCTCGCCCGATTTGCTTTGCCTTTCCTGGCGATTCCGCCCGGCATCCGCCTCTGCGACCTGTTGAATCGCTGCACAATCGTCGCGCTGGTCACCATCTCCCTGGAAGCGAACGATTACGATCGAGAAAGCGGCCATTCCCCAAGCGATCTCGGGCCGTGGGCAGCCCTGGCTGGCGAAGAAGCCGGCGGGGCAGGGAGTGTTTCTCCATGGAAGCGTTGAAACGACTGTTTGGCATGGGCGCACCAGAACCGATCCGGCCGTTCCCGGGGTCGCGGACCCTCGCCGAGGACGAACGCGCGGTCGAGCGCTACCGGTATCTGCTCCGCACGGCGCCGCCCGAGACGATCGAGCAGGCCCACGTCGAGGCGTTTACCAGGTTGACCCCTGAACAGCGCCGGATGGTGCTGCAGGAACTGAGCGCGACGCTGCCGCCCTCCGAGGGCGTGTCTGGCGCCAGTGCGGGCGACGATCCGCGCGCCTTGGCACGCCTGGCGACCCGCGCCGAAATGCGCCAGCCGGGCACCCTGGAACGGACCTGGAGCGGCATGCCGGCGATGGGTCCCGGCATCGCGGGCAACCCGATGATGGGGAACTTCATGAGCACCTTTGCCGGTGTCATCGTCGGCAGTATGGTCGCTGATGCGTTTCTCGGCGGCTTCGGTGGCGACGCAGCCGCAACGGATGGATCCGACACCGCCGACGCTAGCACGGACGGCGGCGATTCCGGCGACGCCGGGTTCGGTGGCTTCGGCGACTTCGGCGGCGATATGGGCGGGTTCGGCGATATCGGCGGCGAGTTCTAGGCGAACCTGCCCAGGACGCTCACGCCAGGAGAATCAAGGTCCGACATTCGGGGCGACGCCAGCGCTCCCCTGCGTTGTAGGGCGGGACGCTGGCGTCGCTCTCCAGTCTGCCGCTCATCTAATCCATTGACTCGAGCCGCGCCCCACCTGCAGACCGCTGCTTAGGCCGTTTTGACCTGACTACAGCGACGTGCCGACGTTATGCCGTTCAGACGCCGGGCAGGTGTGTCGTCCCGACGCCGGCGGCACCTCGGCGTTGGCAGCAACTACGACCGACGCCGCGGTTCCTCGCTCCGGCCCGGAATGACACGTCGTTCGTACGCCGCTCCAGTGGCGAGTGTGTCGTTCCGATGAAGGACGGATCACCGCGCCGTCGCCAATATCGCTTCTCCTGGCATCATCACGCATGTTGGCAAGGGCGGCTCACTGCCGCACCGCGTGGCCCTGCGCATCATGCTCCGGCGTCTCGACCTCGCGCCTCTACGCCTCCTCGACGTCAAATACCCCAGTAGCGACATCCCCCCACGGTTGATAGAATGTTGGTGAACGAAACCAGTCTGGCAACCGCGGCCGCTTCTGGGGCTTGGCTTTGGGTGTCCCCGCGTCGACACCCAGTCCGGAGAGGAGCTGTTGGCATGGGCAAATGGGCGGTCCTGATGGCCGGCGTCATTCTTGTTGCCGGCGTCGCCTTCATGTTTGCCTGGTCGGCCATCAATCATCTCCTGGCTGGTCAGGGCTCCGCCATCGACTGGCAGCGCACCGTTGTCTCCGTCATCGTCGTCCTGCTCAGCATCGGCGTCTTCATCCGCTTCTCGAACGCCTTCGCGGAGACAGAACACTAGCGCGTGAGTGTTTGCACGGGGAGGCAGCGAGATCTCCCTGGGTCACGACGGGAGGGACGTTGATGGCCGATCGATCGACAGGGAGCACGGCACACGGTGAATCCCTGATCCAGTCTTCGCCACTGGAAAACAGCGAGGAGGGAAGCCAGGAGCAGCCGCGGGGCACGCTGGTCCTGCTCCTCTTCTTCCTGGTCGCCATGGTTGGCATCTGGCTCTACGTCTATTTCTTGCTGCTCGATCGCCAGTAATCGATTGGACGAAAGGTCGTTGGTATGAAGATTCACGCCTTCGAGCGCTTCTTCCTGGTGACCGCGGCGATTCTGATCATCCTCGGCGCCGCGGCCATTGGCGTTTCGTACTTCACCTTCGGCGTCAGGTTGCCCGGTCCGGTAGCCCGGCTCGATCCGCAGACGACCGGTCAGACCGCGCCGTTTGACAATCCGGGGCTGCACCAGACCGGTGACAAGCAGTACGACGCGGTGCTCGTCGCCAACCTCTGGCAGTGGACGCCGAATGCGCCCGGCGAGGGATTCACGGTGCCGGTCGGTTCGACGGTAACGTTCAAAGTGGCCAGCACCAACGTGATGCACGGCTTCATGATCCGCAACACCAACATCAATTCCATGGTCATCCCTGGCGAGGTGACCCAGGTCACCTACACCTTCGACAAGCCGGGCGAGTATCTGATCATCTGCCACGAGTACTGCGGTATCGGGCATCAGGACATGTTCAGCAAGGTGGTGGTGGAAGCATGAGCGCGATCGCCGCATCACTCCCCGGCCCGGGTCCGATAGCGCCGGTCGCCAAACCCGTCGACCGCTTCCCGCCGGGACAACTCTGGCCCATCAAACTCGAATTCGTCCTCGCCCTGGTCGGTCTCGGTCTCGGCGGCATCGTCGGCCTCCTGCAGGCGATCGAGCGCGTCGGCTGGATCAGTTCCAAGGCGGGCACGGATGGTGGTCTGACCTACCAGCAACTCGGATTGCAGAGTTACTACCAGGGGCTCACCCTCCACGGCGTGCTCCTCGCCCTGGTCTTCACGTCGACCTTCGCCAATGGCTTCCTCTCGCTGACCACCATGCGCGGTTTCAACCGCCCCATGGCCAGCACCGGCCTGTTGCAATGGTCGGCGATCCTCGCCGCCACCGGCATCGTCCTCGCTGCCTACGCGATGCTCACCAATCAGGCATCCGTCCTCTTCACCTTTTACGCGCCGATGCAGGCGCACTTCACCTTCTACCTCGGCGCGGCACTGCTGGTGATCTCGACCTGGCTGGTCTCCGTCAACCAGTTGGTGACCTTGCGCCGCTGGCGCGCCGACAATCCCGGCCAACGCATCCCGCTCCTCGCCTTCGCCTCGATCGCGACCTACCTCATGTGGGATCTCGCCTCCATCGGCATCGCCGTCGAGGTCGTCTTCATGCTCCTGCCCTGGTCGGCGGGGCTCTTCGCCACGGTCGATCCGCAACTGACCCGCACCCTCTTCTGGTTTACCGGTCACGCCATCGTCTACTTCTGGCTTCTGCCCGCCTATATCTCCTGGTACCTGCTGATCCCGGCCCAGGTTGGCGGCAAGGTCTACAGCGACGGCATGACCCGGATGGTCTTCATCCTCTTCCTCCTCTTTTCGGTGCCGACCGGCATCCACCACCAGTTCACCGACCCCGGCATCCCCGTCTGGGCCAAGACGATCCACTATTTCGCGACGCTGATCATCTTCTTCCCCAGCGTGATCACCGCCTTTTCCGTCATGGCGTCGCTGGAGTCGGCAGGGAGAGCGCGCGGCGGCAAGGGGCTGTTCGGCTGGATACCGAAACTCCCCTGGGGTGATCCCAGCGTGGTGGCGCAACTTCTGGCGATGCTCGTCTTCGTGCTCGGCGGCATCACCGGCCTGATCAATGCCTCCTACTCGCTGAACAAGGTGGTCCACAACACCGCCTTCGTACCGGGGCACTTCCATCTGACTGTCGGCACGGCGGTCACCCTCAGCGTTATGGGTATCGCTTACTGGTTGACGCCGTACATGACCGGTCACGCCCTCTGGGCGCCGAAACTGGGGGTCCTGCAGGCGTGGCTCTGGGCAATTGGCGTGCTCATCTTCGCCCGCGGTCAAATGTCCGGTGGCATGGATGGCATGCCTCGCCGCTCCGCGATCGGTGAAGCCGGATACCTCTCGCAAGTCGATTGGACCCTGGCCAATCAACTCACGGCGGTCGGCGGCATCATCATGACGGTCAGCGGACTTCTCTTCTTCCTCGTCATCGTTGGCACCATCCTGCGCAAGCAGCCAGCTCCGCTCGATGTCCCGATCTCACAGGTGAATATCGAAGCGGGCACGATCTCCGCGCGCCTCGATCGCTTCGGCACTTGGTTCGGATTGGCCTTCCTGCTGGCGGCGCTCGCCTACGTCCCGGTCCTGATCGGCATCCTGCCCTGGAACCGGCAGTCGCCCGGCCAGAACGTCTGGGGCAGTCCCGTGTTCGTTCCGCAGGCCAACACGATTCTGGTGCTGGCCTATGTACTCCTGGTGGTGGTGGCGTTCGTCTGGCTCTGGAAAGCGCTTCTGAAACCGACCCATTCGGAACCGATCCCGCACTGATCCGGTGGGGGCGGCGATGGATGGCGATGCACGCGGCTCAGCCGCTCGATGCGATCGATCGCTGCCCCCTCCCGTTGCCGCGTTCCTCCCCAAATCCTCCGGGCTTCATCCGCCCCATTCCCCTGAGCGAGCCATGAGATTCGCGGCCAGGGCAAGGGCGTAGTTCGCCATGCCGATTCCCGGGACCCGGCGGCGCGTTGGTCTCCTGGGCTGCCTCCTGACCGTCGTTTCTCTCGTTGCCATCGTTATCGTCAGTATCGTCATCGTGGCCGCGGTCCCCGATCCGCTCGGGCTGGCCCTGAGCCTTGTCGCCGCGACGGTCCCCGCTCTGTTTTATGCCTCGCTGGTGCTGCGGCTCGACCGCTACGAACCTGAGCCACTTCGCGCCATTCTGGCCTGCTTTTTCTGGGGAGCGTTTGGCGCCATTCTCTTTAGCCTGATCGCGGAGCTCATGTTCTCGCAGGCCTTGCACCGCTATCTCGCGGACGAGGCGACCTGGGTCGTCGAAGTTGCATTGGGCGCGCCGCTGATCGAGGAGACATTCAAGGGGATTGCCGTCCTGGTTCTGCTCCTGATCGCGCGGCACGAGGTCGACAACGTCCTCGACGGCATGGTCTACGGCGCCCTGGTCGGCGTCGGATTCGCCATGACCGAGAACGTCCTCTACTTCGGGCAGGGGTACATCGAAAGCGGATTTCGTCAGTTCGGCGTGCTGGTGCTGGCGCGAGCCGTGCTGGGTGGCCTGGGGCACCCCGCCTACACGGCGGTCACCGGCGCCTCGCTAGGCTGGGCACGCTCCCAGTACCGGCGCGGGGTCGCCCGGTTCTTCGTTCCGGTGCTCGGCTGGGCCATCGCCGTCGCGCTGCATGTCGCCTGGAACGGCGGTCTCTTCCTCACGATCGGGTTCCTCGGCAGCGATACCGGATTGCTCACCGCGGTCGCCGTTCAGGCCGCGCTCGTGATCGTCCCCGCCGTGCTGGTCCTGTACGCCATCGCCCGGCAGGCGGCAAGGCATGAACTGGAAATGCTGCGCCAGGAACTTCAATTCGAGGTTGCCCAGGGCATCTTCACCAGCGCCGAATATGAGACGATCACCGATGCCGCGCGCCGGCGCGATGCACTGACGGCGGCGCGTTCTCGCGGCGGCAAGACCCTCCGCGCCAAACAACAAGAGTTCTTCACGATCGCCGCGGAACTCGCCTTTCTGCACCATCATCGCCGGGAGGGAGAACCGGTCGGCGCGGAGGCGGCAACTCGCGACGAGGCGTTCCGGCGGCGAATCATCGCCCTCCGCCACGAACTCGACCCGACCTACCCTACGGGCAACGCCCTCCGGTAGACCGATATAACCCAGAGCCAGTTCGAACCGGAGCGACCACGTCGCACCGCGGGAGATCACAGCACGCCGGCCGCATCTTTCAAACGAAGGTGCTAGCTGTGTCGTCCCGACGAAGGAGGGACCTCGGCGTCGTTGTCAGATTCGCCGAGCGACGAGATTCCTCGCTACGGCTCAGAACGACACAACGGTTGAACACCGCCGTAACGTACACCCTTGCCAGGCACGAGCTCGATGCCGCAAAAGAACGGCCCCGCGATCGTGCAGACGATCGCGGGGCCGGACCAGACCTGATCGGGGTGGTGTGCCAGCGCTACGGCGCGGGCGTCCCCGCGGCAGCGGCTTCGAGATCGGCCACCGCCGTCGCCAGCATCTCCTCGACCGGCGTCGCGTTGGGCGTCGCCGCTCCCGCTGCCGCCATCGGCGTTGCCACGCTCGCGGCGGCCATGACCGGCGTCGCGGCCATCGGCGTCGCCTCAGCCGCGACCGCAACCGGGGAGGCCACCGCGGCAGCCGGCGAAGCCACGATCCCCGCGGCCTTCGTCACGTCCGGTGTCGAGACCGCGGGCGCCTCGGTCGCCACCGCCGGCGCGGCGGTCGGTTCCGCCGCCGGCGGCGCACTTTGGCGGTTCATGAACCACCAGATCAGCGCGAGCGCGATCAGCGCGGCGACCAGCCACCACCACCAGTTGTTCCTTTTCGGTGGCGGCGGCGGCGGCGCGGCCGGCCGCGGCGGCGGCGGCGGCGCTACCGGCGGAGTCGCCGCGGGTGGGCGTGGTGCTTGCGAGGCGGGCTGCGCTGCCGCGATCAACGGGGCGGCGGCCGCGGCGGCCCCAACCGCCTCGCTTCCGCCCCGCGCCGGCCGGAACCCAGCCGCGGCGGCGGCCCCGGCCGTGGTGAAACAGATTTCGGGATTGGTGCGCTCGTAGACCGCCTGACCCGGCTCATGGTAGATCCCGGACGGCAGGTTTCCCTTGATCGGGTAACCTGGTGGGCAGTCCCGGCCTCCGGCGCCGCGCACCGCTTCCTCTGGCAGCCATTCGCCGCTCAGGATGTCGGGCACGCCCTCCTGCCAGCGATCGGCAGCCGGATCGTAGTAGCCCAAAATGACGTTGTCCGCATCGGAAATCCCGAAGACCCACTCGTTCGTTACCGGATTCCGATACCCCAACCGGAATCGCCTTGGTCCGCCCGCCATCGATCCTCTCCATCCGAACGCGCGAGTGCCACAACCGCCCCGGAGAGCCGGCTCGTTTGATAAAGGGTGAAGCCAACACTCCCCTTTACCCTACACATTGTAGCGGGTTGTCTCGTTCTCGCGCTCTGATGCGATAGATTCTCTACGTCCACTTCATCAGACAAGGCGCGATCACCCTTTCACGCCGCCCAACGAGAGCGCCCGCACCATGTATCGCTGCACCAACAGTGCGGCGATGATCGGCACGATCGTCGCTGTCAAGGCCCGCGTCGACGCCGCGCCCATGTTCGCTCCGCCGCCACCGCCGGTCGCCTGGATGAGGACTGGCAGCGTCCGCGCCTCGATGTAGCCGAGTGCCGAGGCATACATCCATTCATTCCAGATGAACGCCAGGCTGAGCAGCCACGCCGCCACCAGCGCTGGCGCGACCAGCGGCAGGCAGACACGCGAGAAGGAGCGCCAGCGACCGGCGCCATCGATCCAGGCGGCTTCCTCCAGGTCCTTTGGAATCTCACGAAAGGCGCCGGCCAATACGATCGCGGCCAGGGGGAGGTTGATCGTGGCATTGACGAGAATCAGCGACGCGTGCGTATCGATCAGTCCCAGTTGCCGGAAGAGAAGCAGGTACGACGGCAAGTAGACCACCGGCGGCAGGAGGCGCAGAAACAGGAAGCCCAGCAGCAGCATCGCCGCCCAGCCGCGGGGAAAGGGCAAGCGGCCGATGGCGTAAGCGGCGGGCGCGGCCAGGATTACCGCCAGCGTCGCCGCGCCGGCGCTGATGACCATCGAGTTGAGCAGCGATGCGCCGAGTTCGGGAATTGCCAGCAGTTGCTCCCAGGCGGCAAGGGTTGGCTGGAACCGCACCCAGGGGAGCCAGAGATCGGTGATCTCCGCGCTGCGCGGCCGCACCGAGGTGACGAATCCCCAGTAGAGCGGGAACAGCGCCAGCGCCGTAGCCAGCCCGGCCGCAATGCTCGCCGCGGTTGCAAGAACTCGTGATGTCACGCGGGTACGAAACATGCGCTCTCTTTCGCGGGTAATGCTCGGGTGACAGATACATGATCGGTGACCGCCCAATCCGTTCAAGGTGATACTTCGACCATGACCGCCCCTGCTCACGCCTCGGCCGCCCTGACGCTCCAGCCTCCCGTATCAGAGCGCCAACGCCTCACCACAGCCGTCAAACGCCTGGCCCGGTCCCATGGACTCTCCGTGTCGGCCGTGACCGATGCGACGGCCCTGCACGATGTACTTCCCATTTTGCGCGACCGGATCGATCGCGGTCATCTCGCCGGTCTGGACTGGTTTACCCATCAGCGTGCCGCGGAGTCGTGCGACCCCGCGGTGCTTCTTTCGGCGGCGCAATCGATTCTCTCCGTCGGGATCGCCTACTGGGGCGCTGACGAAGGAAAACCTGATGATGGCATACCCCGCGGCCGCATCAGCCGGTACGCGCGCGGCGTCGACTATCACCGTCTGCTCCCGGACCGCATGCGTTCCCTCCATGCCGATATCGAACGCCTGGTGGAGCACCCAGTGGAGGCCCGCTTTCTCACCGACCACGCCCGCATCGTCGATCGCGCCGTGGCCGCCCGCGCCGGACTCGGCTGGTACGGCAAGAACGCGTGTCTCATCGTCCCCGGGCACGGCTCGTGGGTGATGCTGGGCGAACTCCTGCTCGATCTCGATCTCGAACCGGACCACCCTATCAATCAGACCTGCGGACACTGCCAGATCTGTCTCGATCGCTGTCCGACCGGCGCGATCGTCGCGCCGTACACGGTGCACGCCCCTTCGTGCATCTCGTTCCAGACCATCGAGCAGCGCGGCGCCATCCCGCGCGACGTGCGCCAGGCGGTGGGCGACTGGGTCTTCGGCTGCGATGTCTGCCAGGATGTCTGTCCCTACACCGGCGCGGCTCGTCCCGAGCCGGACCCCGCGTTTCTCCCTGGGCGCATCGAGCATGCCTACCCCAGTCTGCCCTTCCTGCTGACCATGTCCGAGCAAACCTTTCGCGATGTCTTCCGCGGCACCGCGATCACCCGCGCCAAACGCGAGGGCCTCGCCCGCAACGCCGCCGTCGCCCTCGGCAATCTGGGAACGGATCAGGGCCTCCCCCATCTCATCCGCGCCCTGCTCGGCCACGATCGCCCCTTGGTGCGCGGGCATGCGGCTTGGGCACTCGGCCAGATTGGCGGCGGCATGGCCCGAAAAGCCCTTGCAGTTGCCTGGACGCGTGAGCGGAACGCCGGCGCACGGAGCGAGATCGCACTCGCGCTGGAGACTGACAGTGGCCCATCCGACGCTTCAGTGACCTGGATCTGATCGCTGATCCCGGGTGCTCCTAAATCCTCGTTCTATTGCACTTCATCTTCACCACCTCCGCCTCGAATGTGAGACTTTTTTGCAGCTATTCTGCGCAGTTTTTGTCGTTTGCGCTACACTAAGAGCTCTAAGTTGAAGCCGCAAGTGAATGCCAAGATCGACGGTGAGAAGCCCGAGGGCAGGTCCGGGCCCCACTGCTGGAGTGAATTCGTTCACAGCAGAGTCGACCCAGACAAGGATTACTGACAGGCGAACCAATCTGATCCGGTGTCACGGGAAGGACGGGAAGGGACATGGATCCGTCTCAATTCGATCGCCTGACCCGCGTGTTCAGCCAGCGCGCATCCCGCCGCGGCGCCTTCGGCCTCATTATCGGCGGCTTGCTGAAGCAGGTGCTCCCGTTATCCGGTCTGGCCCATCACAAGCATCACGACCGCAACAAGGCCGACCGGCAAAGAGATCGAGATCGAGACAAGGACGGCTCGCGTCAGTCAGGAGGAACCGGCGAGCGACATGGCCGCGACCCTGAGGCCAAGACGCGCGCCAAGCGCCGCGCGACAGACATCCCGCGCGTCGCCCTGTCCTGTTGTTCCGATGACAACTGCGCGCCCGGACCCAAGAAGACGCTGAAACACTGCTGCTACAAGGGCCGCAATCTCGCCGGAGCGAACTTCAACCAATCCAACCTCGCCAATGCCTCGTTCGCTGGCGCCAATCTGCGCAACGCGAACTTCAACGGCGCCAACCTCAACAAGGTCTGCTTCGTCGACGCCAACCTCACCGGCGCCAATCTCAATGGCGCCAATCTCACCGACGTCATCTACTGTCGCACCACCATGCCCAACGGTTCGACCAACACCAGCGGTTGCGGCAACGGCTCGGCGTGCTGCCCCACCTGCGATGCCCAGCATCCCTGCGGCAGCGGCAAAGTCTGCTGCGACGGCAAGTGCTTCAGCGGCGACTGCTGCACGAATGCCGACTGCGGCTCGAGCGGCAATCGCTGCGCCAGCCACGTCTGCAAGTGCGGTTCTGGCGCCACCTGTGCCGCGCCGACTCCGCTCTGTTGCGGCAGCGGCACCGATGCCAAGTGCCAAGCCTGCTGCACCAACGACCAGTGCCCGCCCGCGCGTCCCTACTGCCACAACGGCCAGTGTGCTGGCTGCCGCACCAACGGCGACTGCACTCAGCCGGCTGAGCCATGCCGGGAGGCGATTTGCGCCGCCGACGGCACTTGCCAGACCCGCGACAAGGCGAACGGCGCCTCCTGCGACGACGGCGACAAATGCACCCGCGGCGACACGTGCCAAAACGGCCGCTGTGTCGGAAGCAACCCTGTTGTCTGCCCCGATCCGGACCAATGCCACGAACGAGGAACGTGTGACCCCGGCACGGGCGAATGTGCCTATCCGGCGAAGGAGAACGGCGCCCCCTGCGACGATGGCAACCAGTGCACCGTCGACGACGCCTGCCGCAACGGGGTCTGCGTCGGCGGAGCCGCGGTAGTCTGCCCGGACCCCGACCAGTGCCACCGCCGCGGCGAGTGCAATCCCACTACCGGCGACTGCACCAACCCGGCGAAAGACGACGGCAGCCCCTGCGACGACGACAACCCGTGCACCATCAATGACACCTGCCAAGGCGGCGCCTGCCGCGGCGGCGATCCGGTGATCTGTCCGGAACCTGACGAGTGCTACGAGCGCGGGGTGTGCGACCCGGCGGACGGCTCCTGCGCCTACGCCCCGAAAGAAGCGGGCACGCCATGCACCTTCGATGGAGCGGTGCCCCAGTGCCGGACCGCGGTCTGCGGCGGCGGCGCCGACGCGGGCAAGTGCATCCTGGTTGACAAGACGAACGGCGCGTCCTGCAACGATGGGGATGCCTGCACCCGGACGGATACGTGCCAGAACGGCCACTGCGTCGGCGGCAACCCTGTCGTCTGCCCCGATCCCGACCAGTGCCATGAGCGGGGGACCTGCAATCCGGCAACCGGGAACTGCTCCAACCCCACCAAACAAAACGGCACGATTTGCGACGACGGGAACAAATGCACCCGGACGGACACCTGCCAGGATGGGGTCTGCCGCGGTGGCAACCCGGTGACCTGCCCGCCGCTCGACCCGTGCCACGAGGCCGGAACCTGCGACCCCGCCACCGGGGTCTGCTCCAATCCACCCAGGCCGAACGGCAGCCCCTGCAGCGACGGCAACCAGTGCACCCGCACCGACACCTGCCAGAACGGAACCTGTGTGGGCGGGAACCCGGTCATCTGCACCGCCTTGGACCAGTGCCACGCGGTAGGAATCTGCAACCCCGCCACCGGGGTTTGCTCCAACCCCTTGAAACCGAACGACACGCCGTGTGACGACGGCAACAAGTGCACCGTCGGGGATACCTGTCAGGCGGGAGTCTGCACCTCCGGCGCCGCCGTGACCTGTACCCCGCTCGATCAGTGTCACGCGGCGGGGACCTGCGACCCGGACACCGGGGTCTGCTCGAACCCGACCAAGCCGAATGGCGCCAGTTGCGACGATGGCGATCAGTGCACCATCGGTGACACCTGCCAGGACGGGACGTGCCAGAGCGGCGCGGCGGTGGTCTGCTCGCCGCTAGACCAGTGCCACGCGGCGGGAGCCTGCGACCCCGCCACCGGGGAGTGCTCCCACCCGCAGAAGGCGGACGGCAGTCCCTGTGATGACCAGGACGCCTGCACCCGCACCGACACCTGCCAGGCGGGAGTCTGCACCGGCGGCAACCCCGTCGTCTGCCAACCCCTCGATGCCTGCCACCTGGCCGGGGTCTGCGATTCGGCAACGGGCGATTGCTCCGATCCGCTGGCCCCGGACGGGCCGAACGATGACTGCCCGGGAGCGGGCTGCTGCAACGGGGTCTGCTGCACCGGCGATCAGGACGCCTGCATCGGAGGAGAATGCGTCTGCCAGCCGAAGACGTGCGAGGACTTCCCGGGCGAGTGCGGGGCCATCTCCAACGGCTGCAACCAGACGCTGCAGTGCACCTGCGCCGACGGCTGCTGCGACATCCCTGACGGAGAGGACCGGGGAACCTGCGCCGCGGTGAGCGACACCACCTGCGGTCCCAACGGCGGCATCTGTCTTGCCTGCGACACCGAGCACGGCTTCCACTGCGTGAGCGACGCCTGCGCCTGTGACGCCGGCTTCCACGACTGCACCGGCGTCTGCGTCTCTAGCAGCGACCCGGCGCACTGCGGCACGCGCTGCACCCCATGTCCGACCCCAGACCACGCCACCGCCACCTGCGATGGCGCGGCCTGCGGCTTCACCTGCGAGGGGAACTGGGGCAACTGCGACGGCGATCCCGCCAACGGCTGCGAAACCGACCTGCTGATCACGGCCAACCACTGCGGCACGTGCGACACCGTCTGTCCGCAAGGCGCCACCTGCGAGGCGGGAACCTGCGTCTGCCCACCCGCCACCCCGGACGTTTGCCACGATGAGTGTGTCGATCTTGCCAGCGACGAGCGGTACTGCGGCAATTGCGACACAGCCTGTGCCGCTGACGAGACCTGCCTCGCTGGCAGTTGCTGCCCGAACGCGCGCATCTGCGGCGCCACCTGCCTGACCGCGCCTTGCGAAGAGGCCAGCACCGCCTGCCTCAACTCCGCCTGCGACCCGGCGACCGGCGCCTGCGTGACCACGGCGATCAACGAGACCGGGACCTGCGGTGAGGGCGATGCGGCGGGCGTCTGCTGCGCTGGCGACTGCATCGCTGGCGGCGAGTGCTGCCCCGGCAGTGATCCCGCGGCCACCGGCTGCCCGCCGGAGGGCGAACCACTGGCCCTCATCTGCACCGCCGCGCACCAATGCGTGCAGTGCGAGGTGGCGGGGACCTGCCCGGCGGGAGAAATCTGCCAGGCCGCGACCTGCGACGCCGGCACCTGCGGCCTTGCCGATCTGAACGACACTCAGGCGGAAGGGTGCAACGCCGAGGGCTTCAGCTGCTGCACCGGAACCTGCGTCGACACGCGCACCGACCCGGCCCACTGCGGGGACTGCGCTACCGCATGCGCCGCGCCACCCGCGAACGCCGCCGCCACCTGCGTCAACGGGACGTGCGGCTTCGCCTGCAACACGGGTTACCATGAATGCAACGGCGCCTGCGTCAGCAACACCGACAACTGCTACGGCCCCGGTGGTTGCCTCAGCCCCGACCCGAACCACCCGGACGGTACCGATGGTTTGAAGACGGCGATCACCAACGCCGCGGCGGACGCGACGATCACCCTCTGCCCTGGCACCTGGACCGTGCGCAACACCCCGCCTAGCCCACCCGTGCCCATCATCGAGAATCTGACTTTGGTCGGAGCCGGGGCGAGCGGCGCAAACGCAAGCGTGCTGCAGATCAAGGGTGGCGGTTACCTGCTGCGCATCGGGTCAGCGGAAACGTCGCCCCAACCGACGGTCGCATTGCGCGACCTGAAAGTGACGCGGGCCACGTCGAGCAGCAACGGCGGCGGCATCCAGAACTTCGGCACGCTGACGATGGAGCGGTGTGCGATCACGAACAGCGTCATCCAGGGAGTTGCGCCCAACCTCGCCACGGGCGGCGGCCTCTCCAACCGGCCCGGCGCCCGCGCCACGCTGACCGACTGCGCAGTGACCGGCAACCGCGTCGACGGCGCAGGCGGCGGCATCTTCACCGCCGGTGAGATGGAGTTGGTGAACACCGAGGTGACGGGCAACACCGCCACCGAGCGCAACGGCGGTGGGATCGCGATCGGCGCCGGCGGTGCGGCTACGCTGACCGACTCGTCGGTGTCGGGCAACACGGCGGGTGGCGCCGGCGGCGGCATCGCTAATGGCACCAGCGCCACCCTGCTCCTGGAAGGCACCAGCGTGACCGACAACACGGCGACCGGCGGCAACGGCGGTGGCATCGTCAGCTTCGGCCCGGCCACCATCGGTCCTTCGCCAAGCGGCCCGAGCCGAATCCAGGGCAACCAGTCCAGCGCGAGCGGCGACGGCATCTTCAGCAACACCGGCGGCGCTATGACGCTGCAATCCGGCACCATCGTCTGCGGCAACGGCGCCGCTGGCGACCTCCAGTGCGACGCCGGCTTCGGTGGCACCATCAGCGGCGCCTGCCCCAACCCGACGGACGGCGTCTGCTGCGGTACCGGCTTCGTCGCGTGCGGCGGAATCTGCGTCGACACGCAGACCGACCCGAACCACTGCGGAGACTGCGCCACGGTCTGCCCGGTGGGAGCGCCTACCTGCCAGGGAGGGGCCTGCGTCTGCCCGGGCAACGGCAGTACGGCGTGCGGGCCGGGGTTGACGTGCTGCGGCAACGGCTGCTCGGACCTGAATAGCGATCCCACCAATTGCGGCTCCTGCGGCAACTCATGCACCGGGGCCACCCCGGTCTGCAACGGCACCGGGAGCTGCGCCTGTGGCGATGTCTGCCCTAGCGGCTGCCGCTTCACTACGATCGCAGCGGCCATCACCGCCCTCCCCGCTGGCTCCACCATCCGTCTCTGCGCCGGGACCTACGCCGAGCGCATCACCATCACCAAGAACAACCTGACGTTAGTCGGGGCGGGCTCGGGGACGGGTGGCACGGTCGTCGACGGGACCGGGCTGGGCGGCCGCGTGGTGACGGTCAACAGCGGGGTGACCACGACCCTGCGAGACCTGGCCGTGACCGGCGGACAGGCGAACACCGGCGGCGGGATCTCCAACAGCGGCACGCTGACCCTCGAAGGCGTCGCCGTGACGAACAACGCGGCAAACACATTCGGGGGGGGAATCCATAACGACGGCACACTCATACTGGGCGACGGCGCCCGCGTGACGAACAACACCGCCGGCTCCGCGGGTGCGGGAATCCGCAATGGCGGCGGCACCGCGACGCTGCGCGCGGGTAGCAGCGTGACGGGCAACACCTCGCAGGGCGACGGTGGCGGCATCTCGAATGCCTTTGACGGGGTGGTGTCGCTAACGCTGGAGTCCGGCAGCGTTGTCGCAGGGAATACCGCATCCCTCAGCGGTGGCGGGATCCTGCTCAGCACCATGACGACGGCCACGCTGCACGCGGGCAGCGTTGTGGAAAACAACCGCGCGAATCAAGGCGGGGGAGTTGGGAACCGAGGCACGCTGCTCGTCGCCGGGGAGATCAGGAATAACCGCGCGAGTACAGGCGGCGGGCTCTACAACGTCAACTCCGGTGGCCCGGCCACCGCGACGCTGCAGGCCGGGGCTCGGGTCACCGGCAACACCGCCACAACCGTCGGCGGCGGCGTCTACGAGGCCAGCGGCACGGTAACTCTCGCCGACGCCGCCATCGTCACCGGGAACACCCCGAACAACTGCCGTCCGGTCGGCGCGGTGCCGATTTGCGTTGATTGATTTGGACTTTAGGTGGGCGACGTCATACGCTGCCGATCTCTGACCCTGGCGCCGCTTCCGTCGCTCCCTTGCCCGGGGAGGGATGGCCGAAATCGGCCGCTCGCGTGGCATTGGGTCGACCTCGACGCGTCAAGAAAGCCCCTCGCCCCGTGCGCGGGGCGAGGGGTTAGGGTGAGGGTACGCGTTACCGTGTTCCGGCCCGCCGCGCCCGGCTGATCGCCGTCATCGACTCGGCGAAGCGCAGCACCAGATCGGTGATCAGCGCCAGCGCGGTAATCGCGATCGCCCCGGCGAGGATGCGGTCCGGGTCGTCGCGGGTGATCCCTTCGAAGAGAAGCGTGCCCAACCCGCCCGCCCCGATCCAGGCGGCGATCGTCGCCAGGCTGATCGTCGTCACCGACGCGGTGCGCACCCCGGCGATGATGACCGGCAGCGCCAGCGGCCAGCGTACCTTGGCAAACTGCTGCCAGCGGGTCATGCCGATCCCGGTCGCCGCTTCCAGCGTCGCCGCATCGACGCCCCGCAGTCCGGTCGCGATGTTGCGCACCAGGAAGATCTGCGCGTACGCGGCGAGGACGATCACCGCTGGCCTGCGGCCGATGCCGAGGGTCGGAATCAGCAGCGCCAGAAATGCCAGGCTGGGGATGGTGTAGATGGCGCCGAGAAATCCCAGCAGCGGCGTCGAGAGCTTCGGATTGCGCGCCGCGATCACGCCTAGCGGGATCGCGAGCAGCAGCGCTAGCAGCACCGCCGTCGCCGAGAGTTGCAGATGCTCCAGCGTCAACTTCCAGACCCGCGGCCACTTCTCGATCAGGTAGTCGAACGTCATGCGCGTTCCGTCGGCACGTCTGCGCCCCAATTGGCAACCGCGCCGCGCCCGACAGCCCCTCTCCCATCGCAATGGGAGAGGGGTTGGGGTGAGGGCTCTTGGGGTTGGGGTCTGGGCAATCCCTGGGATGAGAACCGTCTCGAGACCCCCGCATCCCTCTCGACCATCTCCGGAAACCTCACGCCCGCTCCCCGGAACCAACCCGCGGCACGCTCACCGCTTGCACCCCGGCGAGATCAAGCGTCCCCACCACCTTTCCGTTTTCCCGCACGCAGAGCCGGGGCGCTCCCGTCTCGAGCAGGACGTTGAGCGCTCCTTGCACCCGCATCGGGAGATCGATCACCGGCTCGGCCGCGCCAACGACCTCCCCTGGCACCAGCGGCGCCATCGCGGCGGCGACGCTCACCAGACTCAACCGCCGTTGCAGATCGTCCGCGCCGACCAGGTCCGCCACAAACTGGTCGGCGGGGTGCATGATCACTTGCAGCGGTGTATCGAACTGGAGCATTCTCCCTGCCCGCATCACCACGATCCGGTCCGCCAGCGAGGCCGCTTCGTCGATATCGTGAGTCACGAAAACAACCGTCTGCCCAAGGCGATTGGTAAGACTGCGCAATTCATCCTGCAGGTGACGACGGGTAATCGCGTCCAATGCCCCGAACGGCTCGTCCATGAGCAGGGTTCCGGGCGAGGCGGCCACCGCCCGCGCGATGCCGACGCGCTGCTGCTGCCCGCCGGAGAGTTGAGCAGGGTAGCGAGCGCGATATTCCTCCGGCGGCAGGCCAACCAGCGCGAGGAGTTCATCGACACGCTCGCGAATGCGGCGGGCATCCCAGCCAAGCAGACGCGGCACAACCGCCACATTCTGCTCGACCGTGTAGTGAGGAAAGAGCCCGCCCTGCTGGATGACGTAGCCCATGTGGCGACGCAGTTCGGGACCGGGGAGCGATTGCGATGGGGCGCCATCGATGTAGACCACGCCGTCGCTGGGATCGTAGAGGCGATTGATCAGTTTCAGCAGGGTGGTCTTGCCGCAGCCAGACGGTCCGATCAGCACCACGAACTCGCCTGGCTGGATGGTGAGGGAGACATCGTCGACTGCCGCTCGTCCGGCATCGGCGCCGTCGAACCGTTTGCTGACCCGGTCGAAGCGAATCTCGGTCGCCTTGCTCAGCGCGTCGAGAAGGCGAGGGGGCGAGGAGGCGAGGAGTTGCGGCGTGACGCTGTTCACAACGTGACCTTCTCTCCCCGTCTTCTCGCCGGTTCGCCTTCTCGCTTCCTCGACGCGCTACGCGAGCAACCCCTGTTCTTCGAGGAAGGCGCGGGCCACGTCCTCCGGCTCTTCCTTGTCCGGTCCATCGACCTTCCAGTTGAGCGAGGACATCACCTGATCGGTGAGCAACGGGGCGACCGGGTTGAGCGCATCGGCGATGCCCAGGTATGCGGTCAGGGTGTCGTTCCGCACCACTGGAGCCACGTGATACGGCGGCCAGAGCCCCTTGTCGTCCTTGAGCAACACGAGATCGAGACCCGACACCTGGCCGTCCGTGCCGAACGCCAGCACCACCTGCGCCTGATCCTCGTCCAGGGCCTGATAGCGGATTCCCGGCGCGACGCTCAGCACGTTGCCGAACTTCATGCCGTAGAAATCCTCGAGACCCTGCAATCCATCCGGCCGCTCGACGAAATCGGAGGGCGCGACAATCGTCAGGTCCCCGGCGATCTTGGCCAGGTCGCTGATGGTGGTCACGCCGCGGTCTTCGGAAAACGCCCGCTTGACCGCTAGCGCCTGGGTGTTGTTGAACGCCGACTCGTCGAGCCAAATCAGATCGAACTGATCCTTATACCCCTTGGCGACGACGTCGTAAACCTGCTTGTCGATCGAGCCCGCGGCCGCGTCGGCCGGCGTGCCGCTCACTGGCGTCGCCGAGGCGACCGAGTCGATCGCCATGCCCAGGACGACGGTCAAACCTGTTCCCGTATATTCCGGATAGAGATCGATCTCGCCGGCGATGAGCGCCTCTTGCGCAACCTGCGTGCCGCCGAGGTTGAGTTGCTTCTCGACCGGAATTCCGGCATGGTCGA
Organism: Thermomicrobiales bacterium; assembly: GCA_046328335.1. Classification (GTDB taxonomy): domain Bacteria; phylum Chloroflexota; class Chloroflexia; order Thermomicrobiales; family UBA6265; genus JACCXM01. The sequence continues at coordinate 473,634 of JAXLWU010000001.1, read as the reverse complement.
GCAGCAACGCGTACATCTCCCCCAGGATCAATTGCTCGGTAAAGTCCTTCGAACCGATCTTCACCGGGCCTTCCTGGGCCCCAACAATCCTCGCTCCGCGCTCACTGAGCAACGCCGCCGAGAATGGAACGGCAACGAGACTTTTCGCGATCGTTCGCCGGGTGAGCATGCTGAACCCCCTGTTGTGTGCGTCGACCACTGGTGCCCGGCTGGCACCACTGGCGAAAGCAGTGTAAACCATGAGAATCGAACACGCGTTCGCTTCTCGTTGCGACCGAGGCAGAGTTGTGCAGCGCGCGCCACGTTACGCCGCGCGCATGCCTTCGGGTGTGAGGCGGTGTTCCAGCCGCGCGAGTGCAAACTCCGCCACCAGCGCCAGCAGGGTGACGGCGATCGCGCCGGTGAGCAGCATTCGCTCGTCCATCAGCGTGATGCCAGAGGTAATGAAGGTGCCCAGACCGCCCGCACCCACGAACGCGGCCAGCGTGGCGCTGCCGACCACTTCGATGGCGGCACTGCGCACGCCGGCCACGATCACCGGCATCGCCAGCGGCATCTTCACCTTCCAGAATCGCTGTCCCCGTGTCAGGCCCAACCCGGTCGCGGCCTCCAGTGTCGCAGGATCCACGCCACGTAGCCCGGCATCGGTATTGATCACCAGAGGAGGGCCGGCCAGCAGCGTCAGCGCCACCAGCGCCGGTTTCCACCCAAGCCCGAACACTGGCAGCAACAGGAGAATGACGGCGAGACTCGGGATCACCCGCAGCGCGGCGACCGCGCCGACTGCCGCGGTCGTCAGACGGCCGCCGGTCGAAACCAGGACCCCGATCGGGATGAACACGAGCATGGCGATGGCCAGCGCGCCCAGACTCAACTGGAGGTGAACCAGGAGCGCCTCTCGTACTCGATCTGCATTTTCGGCGGCGTAGGCCCAGGTTTCCGAGAGCAAATCCATGCCGCGGACGGTAGCATATTGGATGCCGAAGACCGATCGGGGTGCCCCGAACGGCGCGATCCGGAACGAGCAGAGGACCAGATCCAGATGGCTGAACCTTCACTCCGCGGTCCAATCCGGATCCTCGAACTCCGACCCCGCGCGATATCACCGACGGATGCATGCGACGCGGAACGACCGGTTGCCGTCGCGCGTTGCGATTGGTAGCCCCCGCGGCGCAAGCCCCGGAGAGGGACCGGAGTTGGCAGAGACGAGGGGTATGAACAACACCAACCGAACTTCACAACCACGCCGTCGCGGCGGCATCGTGGTCTGGTCCGCGCTGGTCGCCGTGTCGTTCGTCCTGGCAATGGTTCCGCTGTTAACCTGGGACCAGTCCGGGGCTGTCCGCGCCCAGATTGCAAGTGAAACACCACCAGCAATCGACGGCAGCACGACCGCCACGACACCGGCGGGCATCGCTACTCCGACCGCCGGGACGCCGGTCCCCGTCAGTACCGCGGCCGGTACGGCAGCGACGGCCGTCACGCCCGCTCCTGATCATGGTCAGGATGGCGCCGACGGCAAGGATGGCAAAGACGGCCGCGACGGCGCCGATGGCCAACCGGGGCAGGACGGCCAGGATGGGCAGGACGGCGCCGACGCGGTCGCCACCGATTCCGACCGCGCGGTCGACAAGGACGGCAAGGGCGACGACGGCGACCGCAAGAAGGAGCACGAGCGGGAACGCGATGCCAACCGTGGCCGGGATGCCAACGGCCGCGATTCCAACGGGAATGGCGGGGTCGCGGACGTGGTGGCGTATCCGCCCGACTACACCCAGCCGCAGCAGATCGATCTCGAGCAGCAGGACGGTTCGAACAGCACCGCCGGGGCCACTGGTCAGAACGGCACGGTCAATGGCGAGCCGCGTGAGACCCCCGTCAACGAACCCGCGACGACCAGCGGTCCCGGTCAGGTCAATCTTCCTCCGGCGGTTCCGGGGCTGCCCGATCCGGCCACGGTCGATCCCGCCCTCGCCGCGGGTATCGCTGGGACCACGGAGTTGGTCTTCGACGCCGTCTCCGATACCACGGTGTTCACGTCCGCTCCTGATTCCCCCCAGACACCGGAAAGCGCTGGGCTGCTCGCCTTCGGCGGTCCCGATGGGGCCGTCGCGCTGATCAGTTTCGATGTCAGTGGCGTCGGCGATGGCAGCGTGCTGGCGGCGCGCCTGACCTTTCTCGGCGCGGGGTCGAGTGGCGCGCCCGGCGGGGGCGTCGGCGTGATCTATGACTACGTCGCCAAGGACGGTCTCACCGCCAACAAGGCGCCAGGGGCCGAGAACGCCATGAGCGTCCAGGGCACGCCATCGTGGTTCGAACGCGTCGAACCCGGCGCCCTCGGCGCGGTCGATGTCTCCGGGTCGGTCTTCGGCGACGGACGGATCACCTTTGTCCTCACCGGTCAACCCGAGCAAACGGCGCTGATCGACGCGATGGAGAGTGGCGTTCCTCCCCAGTTGATCCTCACCGTCGGTCTCCCCGGCTGAGTCCCCGAAGCACCCCGGAAGCAAGAGCCGTGGCCATTACCGGCCACGGCTTGTTCACATCTCCAATGACGACGACCCTCGTGACCAATTCACCGTTGGCATCTGCACCGCACGCCTGACAGATCAGGTCATAGGGTGCGACGCAAGCGTCGCCCGCGCTTCCCACCAACAGGTTCACCATCGCGCCACCCACACCACTTTGGACGCACCGGTCATCCAGCCTTCTACGGCGGCGTGGGAACGACGTGTCACGCCGAGCCGCCGCGAGGTCCCGCGGCGGCGATCGCCATCACCGCCGCGGTCCCTCCTGCGTCGGGACGACACCGATGGGTGGCGGCGACACCACATAGCGTCTGCACGTCGCTGTAGCCACCACCCTGTGTCATCCAGAGCTCGCGAGCGAATCATCTCGGCGCTTCACACCCAATCGCGGTGATCCCCCGTGATGCTTCCTTCGTCAGCATGACACCTGGCAAGAGCAACCCTGCTCGACACGCCTCCTATCCACTCCCGGTCCGGTACGAACCACACAAACCCTGCGACAATGACCAGGATGGCAAGCACTCCGGCCGGCGATCCCGCCCAGCGCGACGCACGCGCCTTCCCGGAATCTACTCTCCCAGCCTGGATTCCGTTCCGGCTCCCGAACGGCCTGCGCGCCTTCGCCCACCGCGACTATCGGGTCTACTGGTTCGCCCAACTCATCTCGTTTACCGGCACCTGGATGCAGAGCCTGGCCCAGAGTTGGCTCGTCTTGACCATGACGAATTCGCCCGCCGCGCTCGGACTGGTCGGCGTGTTCCAGTTCGGTCCCTCGTTGATTCTCGGACTGCCCGCCGGTGTCGTTGTCGACCGCGTGCCGAAACGGAAATTGCTGATCGTCACGCAGGGCATGTCGGCCGTGATTACGGGGGTGCTCGCGCTGCTGGTGGTGACCGGCCGCGTGCAACTCTGGCATATCTACGCCGCGGCGCTGGCGCTCGGCGTCATTTCCGCGGTCGATATGCCGGCGCGTCAGGCGTTCGTGGTCGATCTTGTCGGCAAGGACGACCTGATGAACGCGATCGCGTTGAACTCCGCGCTGTTCAACACCACCCGCGTCGTCGGTCCCGCGCTGGCGGGATTGCTCCTCGCCGCATACGGGGCGGAGATCAATTTCTCGCTCAACGCGCTGTCGTATCTGCCAGTCACCGCCGCCCTCCTCACGATGTCCACCCAGGGTCAGCCGACAGCGGCCCCGACTGTCTCGCCGCTGGAGCGGCTGCGCGAGGGGCTCGCCTACGTCCGCGCCACCCCGGCGGTGATGTTACCGATCGTTCTCGCCGGACTGCTGGCGACCTTCGGCATGAATTTCAACGTCTGGGCGCCGCTCCTGGCCCGTAATGCGCTGAACATCGGCGCCAGCGGGTTCGGACTGCTCATGTCGTCGCTCGGCATCGGTTCGCTGGCCGGCGCCCTCTCCCTCGCGTTCGCCGGGCGGCGCCCCTCGACCCAGGTGATGTTGCTGACGGCGCTCCTGTTCGGGCTCTTCGAGATCGCGCTCGGTCTCGCCACGGGTCTCGGATTGCCTGCCGCGCTGGCCATGATCCTGATGGCTGGCGTCGGGTTCTCGATGAGCACCACGATGGCCCAGGCCAACACCACCGTCCAGACCAACACCCCCGATCATCTGCGCGGCCGCGTGCTGAGCATCTACCTCACCGTCTTTGCCGGCTCGACCCCCCTCGGCGCCGCCCTGGCGGGGTTTCTCAGCACAGTCTGGGGTGCGCCCGCGGCGGTCGCCATCGGCGGCACGGCGGTGACGCTGGCGACGATGGTCATCGGCGGCCGGATGATACTGGCCCGGCGGCACACGTCAGCAGGGACATCCGGATAATCGCGTGGCCCGCTACCGCCCCTGATAGAGAGACAAACCGCCTGTTCCGCCGAACTGTGTCAGACTTCCCCCTGTGAACGCGACGTATCCAGGGCCGTTGCCATGCCTCTAGGCCCGTTGGGTCCTTTCGGGCTGATCAGCCTGATCTATCTCCTTTTCGGCGCGAAGGTCGTCTACCAACTCATTCGCAACTTTCGCCAGACCTTCGATCGGAACTTCACGCCCGAAGATCGGGTGCTCGTCGATCAGGCCGCCTTCTTCGTGCTGGTCCCGATCTCTGTCGCGCTGCATGAACTCGGGCACGCCATTGCGATCAAACTGTATGGCGGCCACATTCTCGACTGGGGCTACTACGGCTTCGCGGGGTACGTCGGCTTCGATCCGTACGAATTCACCGCGGCCCAGCGCATCATCATCGCCGCCGCGGGCACCATCGTGAACCTGATTCTGGCCGCGATCGCGGTTGGGCTCGTCTTTCTCAAGCGTCCCCCCATGCGCGCCGCGGTCAACGAATTGCTGATCCAGTTCACCTGGATCTCGCTCCTCAACGCGCTGGTCGTCTATCCGCTGCTCGACTTCGTCTCCGACCTGAACGGCGACTGGCGGCAGATGTACGATGGCGGTGTCCCGGCACTGAGCGCGGTGATCCTGGTCATTCACATCGCGGTCCTCGCGCTCCTTTTCTGGGCATGGCGGAGCCCCAAGGCCCAAGCTCGCATAACCCAGTTGACGGGACAACCGGCGGGACCGGCGCCGCGGAATCAAACCTCACGCCGCCGTATCGCCTCTCCCGGCGCCAGCAACGTCGAAGCCACCGTGCGGGAATCGGCCAATCGCGTCGCCAGCGGGTGGCCGGTCCCGGTCGAGGGCGCGGTCCGCCGGACATCGAACGGCGCGTCCCTCTTGCTGACCTGGCAGGACGGTGCCGCGCAGCGATCCGTGCTGGCGACCCTGCCCGATGCTGGCGGTCTCGAACTGACTGGGGTCGTTCGGGCCGATGGCGTGGCCCCCGTAACCCGCCCATTGGGACACGCCTCCGGACCGGTCGATGTCGAGCGCCTCACCCTGATGCTGCGCATTGCGATGGAAACCGTCGCCGGCTGGCCGCCGGCAAGCAGTTCCGCCTCGCGCCCGCCATCGCCAACCTCCTGGTCCCCGAACTGATCTCCGAATCTGCATGACCGGGTCGCCCTCGTTCGATCAAACCGCAACACAAATCGAACCCATCGCGGTCGACGAGATCGTTACCGCTGACGACCGCTCCATCAGCCCGGAAGCGCGACGGCGCGGACTCCAGTTTCTCCTCGTCTCGACCTTCTTCGCCTGGGGTGGCTTTTTCATGGTCATCCCGATGATCTCGGTTCACTTCGTCGAGGGTCTCGGCTGGACCGCGGGCGCGGTAGGACTCGTCCTCGCCGCCCGCCAATTCTTCCAGCAGGGACTGACGCCGTTCAGCGGCGCCCTCGCCGATCGCCTCGGCGCCAAACCGCTCATCGCCGCGGGGATGCTGGTGCGCGCCTGCGGGTTCGGGGCGATGGGGTTCGCCAACACGTACGGCGTGCTCATGGCGGCGGCGGTCGTCTCCGCCATCGGCGGCTCGATGTTCGAATCCCCGCGATCCGCCGCGGTCGCGGCACTCACTGAAGAACAGGAACGGTCGCGGTACTTCGCGAAAACGGGAGTCGCCGCTGGACTCGGCATCACCGCCGGCACCCAACTCGGGGCCCTCCTGCTCCATGTCGATTTTCGCATCGTGGCGCTGACCAGCGCCTTCTGCTATCTCCTCATCTTCGCGATGACCCTGCTCTGGCTGCCGCCGGTCAAGGTGGCGGAAAAGGGCGGGCCGCTGCGCGGTCTGGGCATGGCCTTCCGCGACCGGCCATTTCTCGCCTACACCGGATTCATGGGCGGCCATTGGTTCATGACCGCCCAGTTCTCGATCACGCTGCCGCTAGTTGCGACCACGGTGGCGGGGAATCCCAATGCCGTCGCCTGGGTCTACGCCGTCAACTCGGCAACAGCCGTCTTTCTCGGCTACCCCGTTCCCCGCGTTGTGGAAGCGCGAGTGGGACCGGCGAAGGCGCTCATCGCGGGGATCGTCGTTACCGCGGCCGGTATCGCCCTGATCGGATTTGCCCGCGATACCACGCTCCTGCTTCTGGCGAGTTTCGTCTACTCGCTGGGGATCGTGCTCGCCCGTCCCACGGAACAATCGGTGGCGGCGCGGCTGGCGAATCCGGTGGCGCTGGGGTCGTATTTCGGCGTCGCCGCCCTCTCCGTCGCCTTCGGCGGTGGACTCGGCAACTATGCCGGTGGGTTGCTCTACGATCTCGGTCGGCAGACGAATCTTCCCGCGCTCCCCTGGGTGATCTTCGCCGCGGTGGGACTAGTCGCCGCCGCCGGTCTCTGGCGCACGCTGCTCGGCCCGAACGGCCGCTGGTACGCCCGGACCCCGTAGCAATTCGGGTCTTTCGGTTCAGACAACCCGACCTCCGTCGATTGGGCAGTTTTTCCCGATTCCCGCCGGATTTGAACGCATTACGATCGTGCCTGGTTCGCGACAGCAATGTGCAAAGACGCGCCACTCCGACTTGTTGGCCGGAATCTTGCGTCGCGTCGCGCGGACGATTTTCGTCGGATACAGGAGGAGTGCGATGCACGCGAAGGTGCTGACGCTTGCGCTCGCGGGAGCGCTGACACTGGTCGGAATGCCGGCGGCACTGGCCCAGGAGGCGACGCCGGTCGGGGCGCCTAACCTCTTCGCCGATCTTGGCCTGCCGGAGTTGTCGGTTACCGCCAGCGGCAATACGTTGAGCGTCGACCAGGCAGAAATCCCGTCGGGCAGATACCTGGTCCATCTGGTCGATGAAATCGGCAATCCCGATCTGGCCACCGGCTTTGTCCGCCTCGACGAAGGCGAGACGCTGAACGACCTTTCATACGCGGACGAGATCGCGGCGGGGACCCCGGCTCCAGCCGAGGAACCTCCCGTCGATTCGTACGCCTTTCTCTACGACAACTACATTTCTGGCGGCCCTTCCGCCGTCTCGCCATACGTCGTTGTCGATCTTCCCGCCGGTGACTACGGGATCTGGCCGGACAATCCGTTCAGCGATATCCCCGCCGCCGCGCTGACGGTCACGGGCGATCCCTCGGCCCAGATCAGCGGCCCCGAGCCAGAGGCGAGTGCAACCATCGTCGAAGAGGGCCAGGGCGGCCAAGCGTTCAAGTTCACCGTCGATGGGGGCCTGCAAGCCGGTCCCCAGATCGTCAAGATCGTCAACGCCAGCGACCAGCCGCACTTCGTGATCGCGTTCCAGTACCCCGAACCAATCACCCAGGATCAGGTCATGAACGCGCTCATGTTCGATCCCTCATCCGGCGCGACGCCGTCACCCGACATGCTCGATTTCGGGAAAATGGCGTTCAACGGCTATGCCTCAGCGCAGTCGGCGGGAACGACACAGTGGGTCGTCATGAACCTGACCTCCGGCCAGGCCGTGCTCGCCTGCTTCATCTCCGATCCGAAGTCCGGTGGCGTGCCTCACGCCTTCGAAGGCATGGTGCACCTGGTCGATGTTTCCGGCTCGTAGTGTCTCGCCCCTGTCGGGCTCAGCGGCATCTGCCGGTTTCCTGAAATCGACGAGACTCAGACACCGATTCCGGCTGAGGATTTCCCCATCGATCAACGGCGGTGAATCCGTAGAAAGCCCCTCTCCCCGCGCACGGGGAGAGGGGTTGGGGTGAGGGCCAGCACAGCGTCACCACCTTGGCCCCGTCGTTGAACATGTCTGAAACGAAAGAGCCTGGGGTCAGGGACCACCCACACTGATCTCTCGAAAACCGTCTCAGGGAGCCGGCGTCTCCTCGGCGGGAGCGGCCTGATCCGCGGGCGCCTCGTCCACCACCGGCTCTTCGACCGTCACCTCGGCAGCCGGTTCCTCCGCGGTAATCGCTTCCGTACCGGCGTCCGTCGGCTCCTCCGGGACGGAAGCATCGGCAGCAGGCTCGCTGGCGTCGGTCTCCTCGACTGGGACGATGATTTCATCGGTCGTATCGCCAACCGGCGTTTCCTCGGTGCTGGTATCGGCAGGCTGCTCGGATTCACTCGCGTCCGGGGTCACCTCTTCCGGCGGCGATTCATCCTCGGTCTTCGTCTGATCGTCGCTCGGGACCTCGACGACGATGACTTCGTCGCCGGATCCGTCATCGGTAGCCGTATTCTCATCGTCCGTACCACTCGGCGGCGTGGCCTCGGCTGGCGGGGTTGCCGCGTCTTGCGGTACGTCGACCGGCGGGGTCGCTTCCGTCACCGGGGAGGTGGGTTCCGCGACGGGAGTACCACCCGTCTCCTGCGGCGCCGTCGTGCCACCGCCGCCCGTACCGGCAGAGCCGCCATTCTTGCCGCCGCCCCCTTTGCCCCCGTTCTTCTTGTCTTTCTGCTGCCCGGCGACGACGCCCCCGGCCGCACCCGCGGCGCCTGCCGCGCCAGCGGCCTGACCGCGGCCACCGCCACCACCACCGCCGCCACTATTGGCCTTGGCGCCCTTGCTCTTGCCGGCGCGCGCTTCGGGGGTGCCGTCGGCTTTCGCCTTCTTCCCGACCGCGTCGCCGATCGCGCCGACCACGAAGGTCGCCGGCTCGTCACCGGCGCCTCGGATCACGACCTCACCCTGCAACAGGGCGAACTGACCGGCGGTCAGTTCCGCCGTCTGTCCATCCGCGGTCTGGAGTTGGGAGACGCCGCTCGTTTGCAGCAGGAAAACCGGGGCGCCCGAGCGAGCGGCGGGGATCTGGGCCTCCTCTCCGTTGTCCAGGCTCGCCCGCATCAATTCGAGGTCGAAGGCCTCCCCCTTCGGCGCGGCGAACGGCGCGCCGGCAACCGTGCCCGTCTCCTCACCAGCAGGGGGCTGGTCGGCCGCAATCAGGGCTATCTCGTAGACCCCGGCGGCCTCCGCGTCCTGGCTCGAGGCCGCGCCGCCCTTGCCCGCGGGCACCAGCGCCGCTTCGCCGTCGCCGAGCAGATCGAAGACATCGCCATCTTCATCCGCCAAGGCGACCGTGCCGCCGTCAGCGAGGAGAAACCCGACCGGGAACGCGGCAAAGGCGACGCCGTTGTCACCGCCGGGAGCATCGACGCGGCGGATTGTCCAGGCGATGTTGCCCTTCGGCAACTTGGCGATTCCTTGCGCCACCACCTGGAGGGGACCGCTCCGTTGCTGCTGCGCGGAGACCAGGGACGTCATCTGGCCGGGAACCGCCCATGGGGCAAGCGGACTCGCCATCATCGCGGCGGCCAGCACGATCGCGACACCTTTCCGTCTGTCGCCGCGTGGCCGCTGCATCGAATGCCGCATGAACTTCATCGACTTCCTCCCATCATCGCCGTTGACCAGCCATTCCGGCTATAGTCACCACCATGAAGCATCTTCCCGGCGCTGCCGGTCTGATCTAAGCGAACACTGCGCTGATCGCCCCAAGCACCCTTTCAGCGCCACTATCCGCTGCCGACGCCATCATTACCATGCGCGGCGTCGTCAAGCGCTACGCGGATACCGTCGCGGTTGCGGGGTTGGACCTCACCGTTTGGCCTGGCGAGATCTTCGGGATCCTCGGCCCCAACGGGGCCGGTAAAACGACGACGCTTGAGATGCTCGAAGGGTTACGCGCACCTGACGCCGGCGAGATCAAGGTAGCAGGATTCGACCCCACGACCGAGGCCAACGAAGTCCACCGCATCATCGGGGTACAGTTGCAATCGACGGCACTCTTCGACTACCTGACCTGCGCCGAGATCATCGCACTCTTCGCTTCACTTTACCGCGCCGACGCCTCCACCGTCCGAGTGGACAGCCTGTTGGCGCTCGTCGGCCTGGAAGAGAAGCGTCGCTCCCGCGTCGATACCCTCTCCGGTGGTCAGAAACAGCGCCTCGCCCTGGCGCTGACGCTCGTCAATACGCCGCGTATCGCATTCCTGGACGAACCGACGACCGGTCTCGATCCTGTCGCCCGGCGAACCCTCTGGCAAACGATTCGCGACATCCGGGGCGAAGGAACCACCGTGGTGCTCACCACGCACTACATGGAGGAAGCCGAGCAACTGTGCGATCGGATCGCGATCATGGACCGTGGCCGTGTCGTGGCCTGCGATACCCCGGCGGCGCTGATCCGCGACCTGGGCGCCGACGCCAAGATCAAGGCAATCGTCACCGGCGCCGACCTGTCCGCGGAGGCCCTTGCCACGCTTCCGGCCGTTGTTTCGGTGAATGACGTGCGCCGCGAGGACCGTGCGGAGATCGAACTTCGCACCTCCGATGCTCAGGCGACGCTCATTGCCTTGCTGGCACTCGCCGAACGTCAGGGTGCGACCCTCTCCGGTCTCGGCACATCCCAGGCCACGTTGGAAGATGTGTTCCTCGCCCGCACCGGGCATCGCTACCAGGGCGACGAGGTCCTCGCATGAACGCCTTTCCGGCGAAGGTGGTCGCCGGCTTGTCTGGTTCGATCGCTATCTGATAGGTTCGAGATGTCCTCACTCCTCGCCATGACCCAGGCCAACGTGATCATGAGCCTGCGCAATCGGGCCGCGCTTTTCTGGAATCTCGCCTTTCCGGCGCTCTTCATCGTCATTTTCGGCGTGGTCTTTGGCCGCGGCACATCAGTGGAATTCAATGTCGGCGTCGCGGGGCCAGAGTCTGCATTTCGGGAGGAGGTTCTGTCTCGCCTCCAGTCCAATCCGGCCTTTACCGTCTCGGTCGGCGAGCAGGCAGACGAACTTCACGCCCTCCAGGAATCGAAGCGGGGCGTCGTCGCCGTCTTCGGCGAGGAGACCAACGGCGGGCTGCCGCCCGTGGTCCTCTACTTCAACGACACCGAGGGCCCAGTCTCCCAGATCGCGGTCGGCGCGGTCCGGCAGACCCTGATCGATGCCTCCGGTGGGCCGCCTCCGCTGAGCATCGAAGAACGGCCGGTGACCGCCGAAGATGTCTCGTTCATGGATATTTTCGCCCCCGGCATCCTCGCCATGAGCCTGATGAACTCAGGCATCATCGGGCTTGCCACCGCATTCGTGAACTACCGCGAGCGCGGCATCCTCCGCCGCATCCGGGTCACGCCGTTCCCACTCACCTCGTTCATCCTGGCGCGGGTCTTTTCCCAACTGATCATCGCTGGTCTCCAGGCGATGATCCTGATCGGGATGGCGTGGGCATTCTTCGGATTGCACCTGCGCGGCAATCCCTTCGTCGTCTTGCTGGCGATCGTGGCCGGTGCGCTCGCCTTCCTCGCGATCGGCTTTGCGATTTCCGGGGTCGCGCCGAACGCGGAAACCGCCGCCAGTTACGCCAATCTCATCACTTTCCCGATGCTCTTCCTTTCCGGCATTTTCTTCAGCATGGAGAACGCGCCCGCCTGGCTGCGCCCGATCACCACCATCCTGCCGCTGCCGTACCTGGTCAACGCCTTGCGCGAACCGATGACCCTTGGCAATGGCCTGGACGCGATCTGGCGGGACCTTCTCGTCCTCCTCTTCGTTTTCGTCCTCGCCATGGCAATCGCGGTCCGCTTTTTCCGCTGGGATACCAAGCCAGCGTAGAATCCCCCATTCCTCCCGAACCGGTGCAGAAGACGGTGGCGGCATCTTGACACCCGCCGCGAGCGGCGTACGATGCCCCCGCCACTGGTCAGGGCGCGAGACCGACTCGGGCTGATGACCGGTGCCATGTTGGCCAGCCAGTGCTGGCAGGGAGGTCATCATGCAAAGTCGTCGCCGTCACACGTTCCTCTCGGTCGCGGCAGCAATCGCGTTGCTGGCCGTCGCCATCGTGACCGCCATACGCTTGGCGCCGGCGCCGGTGGCAGCGGAAGAATCGATCACCGTAATCGAGCACGCTTCGACCGATACCGTTCTTGACCAGGGCGACAAGGGTGACAGCATCGGCGATAGCCTGGTCTTCGCCAACGATGTCTACGACGCAAACGATGCCAACGTTGTCGGCAGCGATCAGGGTTCCTGCGTTCGCACCAAACCGGGCAAGGCGTGGGAATGCACCTTCACCGTCATCCTCGACAATGGCAACATCGTCGTCCAGGGTCCGTTCAATGACGAGGGCGATTCCACCCTGGCCATCACCGGCGGTACCGGCGACTACGCCAACGCGACGGGCGAGATGAAACTGTCCGCGCTCGACGGCGGCGAGAAGTACAAGTTCGAGTTCGACGTGCGGTAGAGCGGCGTGCCAAGCAATGTGTCATTCCGAGCCGCAGCGAGGAATCTCGGCGTCGGTCGCCATCACCGCCCACGCCGAGATCCCTCCTCCGTCGGGATGACACCTCTGCCCTGCGTCGGAATGACACAACTCTTGCACGGCGCTGGAGAGATTTCAGACGGCTTGCAAAGAGCCGCTGCGGATGGTGCGCGCCACGAGGAAATGGCAGTCATGACCCGCATTTCGTATCACAGAGCAGCAACGCATAATCGAAGACCCCTCGCTCAGTTATTAGAGCAAGGGGTCTTCTGTTGATTCATCCTGATCAGGAGCCGCTCTACTGTCCGGTCGCGCCATCCGCTCCGGAGCTGGCGCCGCCGGAGTTGGATCCATTCGAGCCGTCGTTGCCGCCACCAGAGCTGACCGGGGTCGGGTCCGGCGGCGCCGACGAGCCATTGCTCCCGTCAGTTCCGGTTGTTGGCGTCGGAGTAACCGTCCCCCCACCGCCACCGCCGGGGCTTCCCGGATTACCAGGATTCCCAGGGTTGCCGCCGCTCCCCGGCTTGCCGGGCGTGCTCGACCCCTGCTGACCTGGCTTCCCTGGCTCTCCGCCCTTGCCGGGCGTGGTGCTGCCGCCCTGGCCACCTGACCCGGACGAGCCGCCCGACCCACCGGAGGCACTACTACTGCTGCTGCTTCCACCGTTGCGGCGGCGCCGTCTCCGCGCCAGCGCTGCTTCGCCAACGCCAAGCGCGATCAGCAGCGCGCCCGCCCCGCCAGCGAGGAGCGCGCGCCGGTTTTGCACCCGTGGCGAATCATCAGTCGTCGTGGTGGTGAGATCATCGCTCATCGAACACTACCTCTTCGGCGCGGGAGGGCCGAATCTGGCAAGACCGGACCTAGAGACCGGACGGGCATGGTGACGGGATACAGGCGTTGCCGCCCGCGCCACCAGCTCCTCCCGGGCCTCCGGTGCCCGTGCTTGTCGCGTTGCTGCTGTTCTGGTTGTGGCGGTTCTTGCGGCGCTTGGCGATGCTGCTCTCGCCCGCAACGGCCGCCGCGCCGACGCCAAGAAGAGCCCCTAAACCAGCAAGGAGCGCCGCCCGCCGCGTCGTTACTGGCTTGTCCTGCCGTTCGCTCACGTTCCTGACTCCTCTTGACATCACGTTATGCGTAGTGTGCCACATTCTCGACCGGGACAACGACATTCCCTAGCCGGAGGTTCCCGGTGATCCACTCGTACCGGGTTGCCCGTTCTGGCTCGAGGACGTGCTCGACCCGCTCGATTGCGTTCCCGATCCGCCGGAGGTCCCAGCAGTGGAACTTCCGCTCGATCCGGATTGGCCGGTCTGACCAGCGGTCCCACTGCTCGATCCGGACGCACCCGATGACCCCGAACTGCCGCTGCTTCCGGACGATCCGCTCTGGCTCCCGCTGGCGCCGCCGCTGCCGGCCTGTCCCGCGCTGCTGCCGCCGGTCTGCCCGGTACCGCCGGCGGAGCCGCCGCCGGTGCTGGTTTCACCCGGAGAAGAGGTTCCGCCCAATCCACCCTCACCGGCCGCTCCCGCGGCGCCGCCGCCGGATCCCGATTGCCCGGCCGAGCCAGTACCGGACGACCCCGTCTGGCCAGCGCTGCCGCTCCCCGATTCGGATTGGCCGCCGGACGAGGTACCCCCGCTACCCGACGTTCCAGCCGAACCGCTGCTCGTTCCCGACTCACCGGAGCCCGACGTGCCGGTGGAACCTGACTGCCCGCCCGTTCCACTGCCCGTACCACTCTGTCCGGCGCTACCGGTTCCGCTGCTGCCCGCCGAACCCGACGTGCCGCTGCTCGATCCGCCGGTGCCACCCGAGCCAGAGGTGCCAGTGCCGCCAGTTCCACTCGAGCCGGTCGATCCACTGCCCCCAGATCCACCCGTGCCCGATTGACCGCTGCCGCCAGTTCCACCGGTTCCGGACTGTCCTCCCGTACCTGAGCCGGCTTGCCCCGACGATCCGGGTTGACTGGAACCGGATGAACCAGGTTCGCTCGAACCGGAAGAGCCGGACGTGCCGGACGATCCGCCGGCGCCATCCTGGCCGTCCTGGCCCCCGCCAGACGTACCGCTGCCACCCGTCCCGGTATTGCCCGACCCGCTGGGACCGCCGCTATCGATCTGGTCAGGTCCCGATCCGGAGTTCCCGCCGGAGCCCGAATCGGTGGTCGTCGGCGTCGGCTCGTTGGTGCTGGTCTCGTCGGATCGCCCACGGTCCTTGTTGCGCCGCTTGCGCGGGCGTCGTCGCTCTGCTCCGGCCCAACCGGCAACACCACCAACCGGAGCAAGGATCGCCGCCATTGCGGCAACCGCGGCCCGGCGCGTCACGGTTGGCGCCGCGTCGCCAGTTTCCTGAATGGTGACCTCGGTGCGGTCCTGGCGATCGTTCATGGCCGTCAATCCCTTTCCTTCCCGCGGGTGACTGGCGCCGGCGAGATGTTCCTAGGAACCCCCGCTCACGTTGCCCGGCTGCCCCGGTTGACCGGGCTGACCCGGAGTGCTGACGCTCGTTTCCTTGCTATCCTTCTTGTTCTTCCGCTTGTTGTGTCGGCGGATGTTGCCGCCGGCAGCGGCATCCGCCGCGCCCGCCAGACCGACCACCAAGGCCGCGATCATCACGCGCCGTGTACGCGGCGTACCAGCGATCGCTGTCATTTCGAGTTCACCCACGGTCATGCTCCATTCCGACGGCTACGCCAACAAGGGGAATCGGCTGGTCCGATCGTCGCGTGATCTCACCCGATCGATCATCCCCCGCGCGACCGCGTCCGCCAAGGTCACGGCCTGCTCTCCCATGCCGCGGGTCGAGGCCATCATGCCATCGAACGCCCGATTCCGCAACTCCCAGGAGTATGAGATTTTCGATTCTGATGAGGTTTTCCAGTGTTCCGGAAGTGTCTTGTTTCTGGACCCATCGGGTATTGTCGAGCATGGTGCATCGCGGGATTCATGACCTTCTTCGTACCAGGACGACTTGCGTCGGGCAGGGCAACGACGTACTCTCTCGTTGGCACGCGTGCGAAGCCCGCTCTGCGCGCTGACCGTCTCCCGCCGCACCACCCCGCGGAAGGAGCGTTCACGATGCACCGATCGTCACTCATCGCCATCATGGCGCTGATCGGCGGGCTTTCCACTTCAACCGTACCGGCCTTCGCCCAGGATGCCGCAGGTTTGCGTCCCGCGGAGATTCGGCTCGGCGCCTGTTCCAGCGCAGGGGATGTCGTCGCCCCGCTGAATGCCGCGGCCGTACCCGACGGGGATCAGTACGGTCAATCGGATGCGACCGCGGTCGAGCAGTCCGCCACCGTCGTTCCGGTGCTGCTGCCCGATCTCCTCTACACGCCGCATACCGTCGTCGTCTACAACGCATCCGACGGGTCGGCGCCGGCCGCCTGTGGCGACATCGGCGGCGCCTATGGCGCCGGCGGTACCCTCGCGGTCGGTCTGACCGCGCTGAACGGCTCGCGCATCGACGGCGTCGCCTATTTCTCCCCCGTTCCCACGGGCGACGCCACCATGGTCACCCTGCTGCTCACGGAAGATCGATCGGGCCGAGACCGGCCGGCGGATACCACTGACACCGCTGACACCGCCGATACCCCACCTGCCGACGCAGCACCTGGCGGCGGTTCGGGCGGGGCTACCGCGGGCGAAGATGGCACGGCCGGCGCCAGCGGGCAGAATGGCGCAAACGGCCAGGACGGCGCCGATGGTCAGCCCGGCCAGGATGGGCACGGTGGCGACGGCGGCGATGGTGGCAAAGGTGGCCGTGGCGCCAACGGCGGCGATGGTGGCAACGGCGGCGATGGTGGCAACGGCGGCAGGGGTGGCCGCGGTGGTGATGGCGGCGCCGGCGCTGCCGGGGCCGACGCGACCAGCAAGTCGGGCTAACGCCGTTTCGCCATCAGGTTCTTGGCTTCGTTACCCGCCTGAGCTCGATCGGTTTCGGATGGAAATCGCGGGGGCTGGCGGCGTTACCCCTCATCCGGGGCTGTCTCCCTGTGAGCCCGGCAACAGACGTTCTGACGACGATCGTGGTTCCCGATACGTGAAACTTGTTCACACGTATTCTCTTTGAGAAGCGGATTTTCTCGATGGCCAACGTCCCTGAACTCCATTCGTTTTGGAATCGGAGCAAACGGAAGTTCACCGTTTGACGCAACGTCCAGCACGGCAGCGCTGGTTGCGTCCACAGCAGGCCCGATCGCCGCAGCACTGCTCCCGTTTGCCGCAGCACCTGCCGCCGCAGCATGATTCCTGTTTGCCGCAGCACGCTTTGTCCCCACACGGGGAACTGCCGGCCTCGCATTTCGTGCACGTCTGCCGGCCGGAGCAAATGTACCCCTGTGGGCAACAGGACCCACCGCATTTGGCTTTGCCGTCCGGGCAGTCCGGCTCGCAGAGACCCGCACCAAGGCAGACCCAGTCATTTCGGCAGCACACGCCGCCACAACAGAAAGACTCGGCTGGATTGCAGCAAGCTGCTCCGACCGCGCCGCGACAGCATTCAGTGTTTTGTGGGCAGCAGGCTTTGCCGGTATCACTAGCACAGCAGGATTCCTCCTTGCTGCAACAGCCGTCGGCGCAGTCGATTTGAGTTGCTGGGTTGCATTTGATGCAGGCGCCCCTACCGCAACGCTCGCCGGGGTGACAACAGACCACGGTGAGATTGTCACGTCCGAAGCAGCAGGTGCCGTCGCAACAGGTTTCGAACTTTCCGTTGGCGATACAGGGAAACTCGTTCTCGGGACAGTCGGGACACTCAATTTGAGCCTCGGCCTGGGCCCCGGCCCGTCGCCCGGCACGTTGGCGCCGCGTTGCCAGATCGGCTGGACAGGCGTCGGCGCACTGGTCATTTGCACAGACCTGACCCGCGCCGCAGCACTGTCCGCCACAACTGATAGCGCCGTCGGGGCAGGTCTTGCACACTCCGTTGTCGCAGATCTTCCCGTTGTCGCAGCAGCCCCATTCGCCGCAGCGGAATTTTCCTGCTGGGCATGGCGGCTTGCACGTCGCACCTTCACATTGATAGGGTGGCGCACAGCAGGACCCGTCTCCGCAGCACGAGTCAGTCGTGCGACAGCAGTTGCGGCCACACAGGATCGGTTGGCCCAATGGACAGCACCCGCCGCCAGGGAGAATCTGACTGTCTGGATCGGGTGGGATGCAAGTATAGCCTTGGGGACAACAGGTGGAGCCGCCGCAACGCGCGTTTCCAGAGGGGCAACAGCCGGTGTAGCTACCGCCACCCTCACCCTCGGTGAAAATGCACGTCCCCGGTTCGAGCGGTGGGTCGGGCTTTTCGCAATAGCGGCAACAGAGATCGCGCGGATCGCACTCATGCATTGCCCTTGCGCGTCGGGCTGGTGGAGCGACGAAGGCGACGGCTGCTAGCGCACCGCCAATCGCCCCACCGGCAAGAAGGCGGACCACCGCCCGGCGCGGGGTGAGCGAGGTGAAGGCTTTCGTCAGGTCGTCGAAGCGGCGATCGTCCATTGCGGCGTCCTCATGTCAGTAACCGGATCTCGATCTGGAAGGGTTCCGTGGAGACGTGTTCCATGAATTCTCTTACTTGTAATGTACGTCCCGCGCGCTCCCAGTGCATGACGAAAATTCACTACTCGATCGTGGGCGGCGCGGTGCCCGAGGCGCGGTTGTCCCGCTGTCGTGTCAAGGTGATCGTCCAGACGATTATCAGGCGGTTGGTTCTAGCCGGAGTGGTCCACTAAGCATGAACCCCTGGTAGCCATTTGCCGCGATCTCATCGCACCGTTTGCGGTATGCGCCGACACCACCCACGTACGGCATCACCATGCGCGGCTTGCCGGGGATGTTCGCCCCGGTGTACCAGGAATTCGCCAGCGGGTAGAGGGTGATCCTCGCCAGTTCGTCCGCATGCGCCATCCAGGCCGCTTCCGCTTCCGGCGTCGCCTCGATCAGATCGTGCCCCCGCGTGCCGAGCCAACCGATGCAATCAACGATCCACTCGACGTGCTGCTCGATCGAGACGAGGACGTTGCTCAACACCGATGGACTCGTCGGGCCGGTGATCATGAAAAGGTTGGGAAATCCCGCCACGGCGAGACCGAGATAACTCCGCGGCCCCGCGCTCCACCGATCGCGCAGGCTCTCCCCCGACCGGCCGCGGATGTCCATCCGCAGCAGTGTCCCGGTCATGGCGTCAAATCCGATAGCGAAGACGATGCTGTCGACCGCGTACTCCGCCGTGGCCGTGCGTACTCCCGCGGCGGTGATCTCCAGCAAACGCTCCCGCCGCAGATCGACCAGGGAGACGTGGTCCTGGTTGTACGTGTCGTAGTAATTCGTATCCACGCAAACGCGCTTGGTGCCCAATGGATACCCCGTCGGGCAGAGGGCATCCGCCGTCGCTCGATCGGTGACGATGCCGCGAATCTTCTCCCGGAAGAAATGGGCCGCGGTGTCGTTTGCTTCCTGATTGACCAGGAGATCGTTGAAGGCCGCGGCAAACCCGAGTCCCCCGCGTTGCCAGCGCCGCTCGTACTCCGCCTGCCGCGCCTCCGCGCTGACCGAGAGCGCGGAGACGCCGGTGGTCGGGACCACGAAACCGAGGCGCGATTCCCGTGCCGCCCGCCGGTAGTCGCCGTAATTGGCCTTGATCCGCTGCTCCAGTGCCTTGTCCTGGGGCCGGTTGTGGGCGGGGACACTGTAGTTCGCCGTCCGCTGAAAGACCGTGACCGACGAGGCCTGGCTGGCGATAACGGGAATCGACTGAATCGCCGAGGAACCGGTGCCAATCACCGCCACCCGCTGGCCGGAGAAATCCACGGCGTGGTGCGGCCAGCGCCCGGTCTGGTACCAGGCTCCCGAGAACTGCTTCAGCCCGGGGAATGGCGGCTCTTGCGGCGTCGAGAGGGTGCCCGTCGCCATGATGCAGAAACGGGAGGAAACCCGGTCGTTGCGATCGGTTTCGATCTGCCAGCGGCCGGTTGCCTCGTCGAAGTGCGCCGCGATGACCCGGGTATCGAACCGGATGTCGCGCCGCAGATCGAAGCGGTCCGCGACATGTTCGGCGTAGCGCAGGATTTCCGGTTGCGCGGCGTACCGCTCCGTCCAGCACCACTCCTGCTGCAACTCGTCAGAGAAGGAGTAGGAGTAATCGACACTCTCGACATCACAGCGGGCGCCAGGGTAACGGTTCCAGTACCAGGTCCCCCCGACGCCACTGCCAGCTTCGTACACCCGGGTGGAGAGGCCCAGACCACGCAACCGGTGCAGCATGTACATGCCCGCGAAACCAGCTCCGACCACCACCGCGTCAAAGACGCCGGTTTCCGGGAAACGTTCGACAACCGGCGATGCGCGCTCCGACATCGATCTGGCCCTCCCACGCTGCTCGCCGGGATGGTACCCGGCTCATCGTCGCGCGTGAGACAGGGGTCGGAGTCGCTACGGTATGGACGGCCAGTTGCGCGATGGAGCGATTACTGGCAGCTGAAATCGACGCACGACGTGCCTTCGACACAATCGTCGTTGCCGAAACAGAGACCATCCCGCTCGCTTCTGGCGCAGTAGCGCACGCCCACCACGGTCAGGCATCTCCCGCTGCAACAGGCAGCGTCGCTCGTGCATTCGACGGCAAAGCCATCGCATTGGCCGGGATCCGGCGCGGCACACTGCGCGAGAAGACAGGTGAAATACCGCGGGCAGCATTCGAACGGACATGGCACCCGGCCTGGCGGACACGCACACCTGCCGCTCTGGCAGGTGCGCCCGTTGTCACACGCGCCGCACTGCCCGCCGCAGCGATCGGAACCACACTCCCGGCCGTCGCAGCGTGGCTTGCATTTGCGCTTCTTCTTGCCCTTGCGCGCGGTGGCGGCATCTGGGCGAAATGCCGCCTGGAGCAGTGCGGCAAGCGTGCCTCCGGCTAGCACGCCGAAGCGTCGACGCGTCCCATGGATCATTGCTTTTCCATCCGTTGCCCTGCTTTCCCGGTGGGTGAATTCCTCATCATGGTGCGTGCAGCGCATGCGCATGCGGCCAAGGTCGCATTGGCCCATCGCAATCCCCGCCGTAGCTCAGCCAAGGCGCGGCTGTGCGGAGCGGGCGCAGCGGGAAATCTCGATAGTCCAGCGTTCGCACTCGGACCCGTCCATCGTGACTCCTCTTCGGTGCTCGCGTGGTTCAGCCAAGAGAACAAACCGCGGCGCAACCGCCGACCCCCTCTTGGCAGGCATCCTTCAGGCAGACCCAGCCACGCGGACAATCACTGTTCGCACTGCAGGCGGTCACGAGGCCGCATGGGATCGATGAAAGGCAGAGTTCCTTGCCGCCGACCGTAACGTCGCAGAAGCACCCTTCGAGTTGGTCGTCGGTCGGATCGACCGCGTTCGCACATGCCATCGCGGGGCAGCCACAGCGTCCACCGACGCACCCTTGCCCCTTTGGACAGCACCGTTTCCCGCAGCGAGTCTTGCCGCCGCGGCACTGCTTCTTGCGCGCGCTCTTGCCAGCGTAGACGCTACCAATTTCAACTCCGGTCAGGATCAGCGCGAGCGCGCCGACGGCTCCGCGCCGGGAGGAACGGCCCCCACCGGCAACGAACGAGCGGACGAGCGCGTCAAATGTGCTGCTGTCCATCGTCTCCCCTATCGCCCTCAATCGACGGCCACGGCAATCGGGCCGGCTAACCGCATTCGCCATCGCCAAGGCAGTTGAAGCCCTCGCAGCAGTCGCAGTCAACGACGCAAGCGGCTCCCGTCACCCCGCAGCAGGCCAGGTCTGGGTTGCTGCACCCATTCGTTCGGCAACGGCGACGGATATCACAGCACTCGCCGTCGGCCTGGCAGATCTCACCTTCCTGCTTGCAGCACACCGCATCGGGGCTACTCGCGAAGGTCAGATCGCACTTCAGGTCCTTGCAGCATTTCCGTTTGCTGCCCGGCGTGCAGCGGTCGCCCAGCCGCTTGCACCGTATCTTTCGACGCTTCCTGGCAACCGTGTCGTCCGGTTCGCCTCTCCTGGTCAGCGCCGCGACCATGCCGCCGGCCGCGAGTCCGAAGCGTCTCCGGGTCCACCGATCGAACACTGCGCCGTCCATCTCCGCTCCGTTCCTCGAGATCACTATTGGCAGATTCCGCTTATGCACCGCTGCGGATCGCAGCAGTCGCAATCGCCGTCGCAGGGGAAACCCTGCAGACGACAACAGACGGGGTCGGCCCGATTACAGCCGACCCCCGTGGACAGTGCGCACTTGCTGGTATCGCCGCAGCAGTCACTGTCGAGGCCGCACATCGCACCGAGCCGCTGGCAGCAGACATGCTCGGTCCCCGAGCCGGTGGTCAGGCCGCACCCGGCGGATGCCAGGCAACATTCCTCGGAGGACTGGCATGGGGTCTGGAGCAAACTGCACTGCCGGCAGGTGCCGGTCCGCTCGCTGCATTGCAGGCCGAGCCGGCAATCGCAGATGTCATTGCACGGACCGTCCTGGTCCTGGACGCAGATCGGATCGCCGGCGCAAGTGTTATCGTCGCAGACGAGGCTACCGCAGCAACCCTCGCCTTGATCGATGCCGCACGTCTGGCCGATCCGCTGACAAACGCGCTTCCGCTTATGCTTCCGCCGCTTCCTGCTATGGGCACCGTCGCGGGCCGCCAGCGCGGCCAGCACGGCTAGCGACCCTCCGGATAGAAGACCGAAGCGGCGCCGCGTCAATCGGTCAAACGCTGGTCCATCCATCTCCAGTCTTTCCCGGTGCCATCCCGCCTGCCGTCTCGGTGCTGGCGCTCACCGGACAACTCGCTATGCGCCAGTGCAAAACACCTCATCAAGGAACCGTGCCGCACACGAAATTTGGCTCGAAGACGGTGCCGATGTTGACGCACGCCAGACCGCTGCAGCAGTCGTCGCTGAAGACGCACGGGTTCGCCAGCCCGACACAACATCTGCTGTTTTCGCAGAGAAGTCCGGCGCCGCACACCGCGCAGTTCGGGCCGCAGGCGAAGCGGTCACTCTTCGTATCCCGGCAGCCCTGCTCCTTCGCGCACTGCTGGGTACCCTCCGGGCACGCGCACCCGCCGTTGGCGTTGCAGAACTTTCCCGGCCCGTACTCGTTCACGCAGAAATCGCTGTTGCAGCACTGCACGCAACGTCCATCTCCACAGTGGACGCCACTCAGGCAGCGGCAAATCAGAACGTCACTGCCCGCCTCCTCGTTCGCACACTTGAGACTGTTAGGATTCGGGAAGCCTGGGCACTCGCTGTCGGAACAACACTCGCCGCACCAGAACTGGCCGTCGCAGTCCTGCAGACCTTCCGGACAGGCGCAGACCCCGTTCCGGCAGCGCCGGCTGCCGAAGCAGTCCTCGTCGCGGCAGCCATCGACGCACTGGTTGTTCTGGCAGATCTTGCCGCTGGGACAGGCTGGGATGCACGTGGTCGGCGGTTTCTTCTTTTTCTTCTTCTTGCGTTTCTTGGCGAAGCCGTCTTCCCCGCGAACACCTGGCATCGCGGCGACGAGGCTTGCTGTCAGCATGGCCGTGAACACCCGGCGCGGCGCAGTGGTGGCGAGGGTCCGGGTCAGAAGGTCGAAGCGTCGGTCGTCCATTGCGTGGCTCCCTTGGACGGCAGGTCGGTGACCGTGGCCGCGGCCGATGCCGAGTCTGCACCACCTTCATTCCTACCAACCCGGCTCGAGATTGCACATACGGAGGATTCCCCAATTTCCTGGCGGAATGGGCCAGGACAGGGCGGAAACACCGGACATGTTGCGCCGATAGCGGACACCGGGGATGGGAATCGGCTCAGATCAGACCGTCGCGGGTAGCGAGTGCGGCCGCCGCGGCGCGGGAGGGAACCCCAAGTTTGGTGAGAATCGATGAGACGTGTTTGGAAGCGGTGCGCCGCGTGATGAACAGCGCCATGGCGATATCCCGGTCTGAGTGGCCAGCGGCAAGGAGCCGCAGGACCTCTCGCTCCCGCGGGGTGAGTCCGGACGGAGGAGCCGCGCCCGGCTCGAAGGAGTCGGCGGTCAGCACCGCGGTTATGACCTGAGCCGAGGAAAGTCCCTGGCCCGTCGCCCATTCCGCGGCGAACGCCACCTCACCAAGATCCTCTCGCACCGTGGACACCACGCGCTCATACCTGGCGCGACGCGTCCCCGTCAGATCCATGGCGAGAGCTCCACGCAGCGCCTCCTCCGCACCAAGCCATCGCGCGGCGTCGCCAGCCGCTCCCCGCCACGCGGCCAATTCGGCGACGGCCCGCAACGCGGCGGGCAATATCTGGTCGTAGCCCATGTCGCGAATGGCGGCCAGCGCGTCGAGCAGCGCCGTCTCCGCTTGCGCCGCCTCGCCCCGCGCCAGGAATGCCCGCCCCAGGAAGACCTGGGCCCGCGCTGCGCCGACACGATCGCCGCGGGCACGCCACATGGACAGCGCGGCCGCGAGGCGCTCGACGGCGATCTCGTGCCGCCCTCCCACTGCTGCCAGCTCGCCGAGGTTGGCCGTCATCTGGGCGACACCGACCGCGTCGTCGAGCGCCCGGAAAATCGCCAGCGCTTCGTCAAAGGTGACTTCGGCCTGCGCCTCATCCGCCATCGTGGCGTAGAGGCAACCGAGAGAATTGAGCGTCCAGGCTGCGCCAGCGCGGTCACCCAGGGCGTTGTAGTTCGCCAGGGCTTCCTCCAACCGCCGTCGCGATAGGTCGAATTGACCGCTTTGCCAGGCAAGGACTCCGGCGCCACGCAGCGCCCGCGCTCGTGCGGCCGGGGCCAGCCGGGGAGGCACCGCGGAAAGCGCCTGTTCCAGCCGCTCCTGCCCCTCGATCAGATCGCCGTGCCGGTACCAATAGTGCCAGAGGGCGCTGGCCAGGCGCAGGGTTTCCTCACGCTGCCCCGAGGTATCGAACCAGTCAAGCGCCGCGAGCAGATTGGCGTGCTCCGGGGCCAACCGCGGCAGCCACTCGCCGCCTCCGGCCCCCGCGGGTGAGCCAGCCGCCGTTTCGGCAAGATCCAGGAAATGCGCGGCGTGCGTGGCTTGCACCGCCGGCGCCTCGCCCTGCTCAGTCAACTGCTCCAGGCCAAACTCCCGGATCGTCTCCAGCATTAGGAAGCGCGGCTCGGTCGTCGCACCATCACTCGGCTGCAACAGGCTCTTGTCGACGAGCCCCGCGAGGGCGCGCAAGAACGAGGCACTGTCATCCCCGCCGCGCGCGGTGGCGCCCAGCCGCCAGACTCGCTCCGCGGCGGCGAGCGAGCAGCCGCCGACGAAGACCGCGAGGCAGCGGAAGAGGCGCTGTTCGCCGTTCGTAAGGAGGTCGTAGCTCCACGCGATGGCGTCGTGCATGGTTTGCAGTCGCGCCGGTTGGTCGCTGGCGCCTCCGGTGAGCAGCGGCAGTTGCGGAGCCAACTGGCGCAGCAGCGCCGCTGGGGAGAGAAGACGCACCCAGGCCGCGGCAAGTTCGATTGCCAGCGGCAATCCGTCGAGCCGCCGGCAAATGGCGGTGATGGCTGACGCGTTCTCCGTGTCCAGTGCAAACCGGTGGTTGACGGCGCGTGCACGCTCGACGAACAGGGCGATCGCGCCGTAGCTCTCCAGGTTGTCGCCGTCCAACGCGAGATTCGGCTCCGGCAAGGCGAGCGGCGCGATACGGACGAGATGCTCGCCGCGCACGCGCAGCGGTGTGCGGCTGGTCACGAGCAACGTAAGACCGCCACTTCGCTGCATCAGGTCGGCGAGTTCCTCTTCGGCGCCACCGCCAATCAGGTGTTCGAAATTGTCCAGCATCAGAAAGAGCCGGCGGTCACCCACGGTCGCGCCCAGGGTATCGACAGTGTGTTGACTCGGCGACTCGTGGATTCCCACGGCGCGGGCGATGGCCGGCAGCACGAGTGATGGATTCGAAATCTCCGCGAGCGAGACGAACACCACATCGCCGGTGAACCCCGGAGTCGCTCGTATCGTCGCGGCAAGGTGCAACGCCAGCCGCGTCTTGCCGACGCCGCCGGGCCCGGTCAGTGTCACCAGCCGCGCATGGTCGCGCCTGAACAGGTTCTCGATGGTGGCCACCTCGTGCTCGCGGCCGATAATGCGGGTGAGGGGAACGGGCAACACGGATGCCGATCGGCGCTCGACCGCGGCCGCCGCGCGCTCTAATGGCAGCGCGATCACATTGGCTGGCGGCGCCTCTTCCTGGCGGGACAGAATCGCGCTGACTCCCCCGCCCCGTTGCCCTCTGAAGCGCGCCAGTTCGTCGGCGCCAATCGTGAACGCGCGGCCGCGCTTGTTGGCCGCCAGATCGCCGCGGGCGATCGCGCGCCGGATGGTTCGCTCGTTGAGGCCGAGTCTGTCCGCGGCTTCACGCGCTGAAAAGACGCGCGGGGGTGCACCGCTATCTGAGGAACGCCGCTGGTCCGGGGCATCTTGCGGGTGTGGATCTGACTCGTTCCGCACCGTGCCGTCCGTCATCTCGCGACGGACCCCTCGCGGGGTCCGCCGGACGCTGTCGAGACTTTCTGCTCCATTATCCCATTCCGCGCCTCGGGCGAGGCGACAACGACGAACGGGTGCCTACAATTCCTCCGCCGCGGTTGCGCGGACGTTGTCGATTCGGGAGACCACCATGACCGCCGTCACGACCGCCGGACCATCGGCGCCACCCGCCGCGCGCCGCTCCCTCGCCGATCTGCGACGGGCCAGCATCGAGGCCCGCACGTTGGTGCTGCAAGCGATCCACCATGCCGGCGCCGGCCACATCGGCGGCCCCCTCTCGGCCACCGATCTCCTCGTCGCCCTCTACTTCGATCAGATGCGGATCGATCCGAGCAGACCGGACTGGCCAGACCGGGACCGCTTCATCCTCAGTAAGGGACACTCCTCGATCGCGCTCTACACCGTCCTCGCTATGCGTGGCTATTTCCCGGTCGCAGAACTGATGACCTTCGACGCCGCGCATTCGCGCCTCCAGGGTCACCCGGACATGCACGCCCTTCCCGGTTTGGAGATGTCGACGGGGTCGCTCGGGCAGGGACTCTCACCCGGGGCGGGTATGGCCCTCGGCGCCAGGGTGCGCGGCAACGACTTTCGCACCTGGGTGATGCTCGGCGATGGCGAGATCCAGGAAGGGCAGGTCTGGGAAGCGGCCTTCATGGCGGCGCGCTATCAACTCGACAACCTCACCGCTATCCTCGATTACAACGGACTGCCCCAGTTCGGCTGGCCACAAGCCGGTGGCTATACCCGTGAGGTGCCGATCGACGATCCCGCGGGTAAATTTCGCGCCTTCGGTTGGCACGTGATCGAGTGCGACGGCCACGACCAGGCGAGCATTCGCGAGGCACTCGATGCCGCTCGCGCCGTGACCGGACAACCGGTGTGCGTCGTCGCCCACACGATCAAGGGCAAGGGCGTCTCCTTCATGGAGGGCGATTACAACTGGCATGCCAAGGTGCCCAGCGATGCCCAACTCGCCGCCGCGATCGCCGAACTCGACGCGCAGCGTTCGACTGTCGACAATGGAGGTGCGGCATGACCGCGGCCACCGGCGCCACCCAGAGGATCGAGCCGCTTCCGTTCGCCGGAGCGCAACAGGCCGCGCTGCGGGAAGTCTGGGGCCAGACCCTCGTCGATCTTGCCGCGGACTACCCGGAGTTGGTCGTCCTCGACGGCGACCTCGCCAACTCCACCCGCGCCGATATCTTCGCCGCGGCAGTGCCCGGCCGCTTCTTTGAAATGGGCATCGCCGAGCAGAACATGGTCGGCGTCGCGGCAGGCATGGCCACCCTCGGCTTCGTCCCCTGGCTTTCGACCTTCGCCGCCTTCATGGCCAACCGCGCCACCGACCAGGTCCGCATCGTCGTTGCCCAACCGGGGCTCAACGTCAAGATGTGCGGCGGCTACACCGGCATCCTCACCGGCAAGACCGGCAAGACCCATCAGAGCGTCGAGGACATCGCCATCTTTCGCGCCATGCCGGGCGTCGTCACCATCGCCCCGGCCGACGCGGTCGAACTGCGCTCGGCGATGCGGGCGATGATGGAGACACCGGGACCGATGTACCTGCGCCTCACGCGCGATCCCTCGCCGGTGATCTTCCCCGAGACCTACACCTTTGCCATCGGCGCTGGGGTTCTCCTCCGCGAAGGAGGCGATGTCGGCTTGATCGGCACCGGCGTCCAGACGATCCGCGTCCTGGAAGCGGCCGCTCTCCTCGCCGCCGAAGGCATCGCGGCGAGCGTGCTGCACCTGCCGACGCTCAAGCCGCTCGATGCCGACGCCGTCGTGGCCCTCGCCGACCGCACCGGGCGCATCGTCACCGCCGAGGATCACTCCATCATCGGCGGTCTCGGCAGCGCCGTCGCCGAGGTCCTCGGCGAGCGTCGCCCGACTCCCCTCCGTCGCGTTGGGCTGCGCGACGTCTATGGCGAATCAGCGCCCAACGACTATCTCCTCGACGCCTACGGCCTCTCCGCCTCCCATGTCGCCGCTGCCGCGCGGGAGTTGCTGCAGCAGTAACCGCGAGACATCAGGAGATCATCCAAAGAGAGAAAAGCCATCGCACCCAAGTACCTCCGCCCAGACGACCCATTCGGATTCCGGGCAAATACGTACTCAACCCCCACCCCCTACCTCATTTCGCGAGCCCCTCTCCCGTTGCAATGGTTCAAGAGGGGAGGTATGACCGTTTTCAGGCGTTCGCGTGGCCTCGACACGGCCGCGAGGTGGCCAAGAGCCCCTCGCCCATCGCAATGGGAGAGGGGGTGGGGTGAGGGCCAGCGCCGCGGCATCCATGGTGCATGACCGATCGCGATGTCGTAGCAGAGAGGGGAATCCATGACTCGTTGGTTTGTCGCAATTGGCGTTCTTTTCGTTCTCTTCTTCAGGTTGCACCCCATCGCCCGCGCCCAGGATGTGCCATCGCCGCCGCTCGTCGCCGACTACGCCGCGGCGCTGAACGACCACGATCTGGACGGCCTCGTCGCGCTGTATGCCGATGACGCGATCGTCGATCAGGCCATTCAGAATGGTCTCGTCTTTCGCGGTCATGACGCGATTCGCGGCTGGCTCGCGGCCAACCTGGACGCCGTGCCCGATCTCGCCATCTCTACCGAGCAGGTGATCGCGCAGGGCAACCAGATCGCCTGGGCCTGGAACTACGCCGGCACCTACACCGGACAGTTTCCCGGCTACCCGGCGGGGACAGGCCAAACCATCACCCTGCGCATCGTCAGCATGTTCGAACTCGACAACGAGGGCAAGATCGTGCGCGAGACGCTCTACTACGACAATGACGCCTTTCTGAGTCGGGTCGGCGCGATGCGGGTCGAACAGGCCGCCGTGACCTCCGGCTCGGTGCTGGTACGCGTCTTCGTTTGCCCGTCGAACCTTGCGGATTCGCCTGACGCCTCCGCTCTAGCCTCTACGTGCACACCCTCTGGCGATACCGACCTGCTCCCGACGCTGCATCCCCTGAACGATGACGAACCGCTTCCCGGCGTGGTGGAAAGCGACGGCGTCTACCGCTGGGACGATCTGCCGCTCGGTGACTACGCGGTGAGCGGCGGCGTCGACACCATGACCGGCTTCTCCGGTCTGCGCGTCACGGACGCCACCGGCAACCCGGTACAGAACCCCGCGCTTCGTCTCACCGCATCATCGCCTGACGCTGAACTCGACTTCTACTATTTCGCAGCCGCGGCAACGGATTCGTAATGGCTACGGCGGCGTGTGAACGACGTGTCGTGCCGGGACGGTGCGAGGAACCGCGGTGGCGGTCGCCATCACCGCCGAGGTCCCTCCTTCGTCGGGACGACACACCGTCTTCACGTCGCTGTCGGACCGAGCGCGGGTTCCATTTCGCGTTCCAGCGGCCATTTTCCCGCACCTGGTAGGAACTCGCCCGAAATCTCATTGCAATCATCGCCAGATGTCGGTAAGATGCCACGAGTGTAACTTGTCAAGTATCTCCTCGCGTTTTTCTATAGATCGGGTGCCGCCGCTGGCGCCCGTATGGCATCCGGGTTCGCACGTTCGAGGAGGAATCGTCGATGAAACAGTGGTTGCACAGCGCCGTGGTCCGCTTCACCGATCGTTCCGATCCTGCATCCGTGACACGACGTGGTTTATTCGGTCGTCTTGCGCAAGCGGCAGGCGTCGGTGCCATCATCTATGGGGCGGCGCAAGGTGACCTCGTTGCAAAAAAGCGGAAGAACCGCGGAAAGCAGCCGAAGATCTCTGATTGGTATGGCACCTGGAGCACCAGATTGAGCAACGGGGTCCAGGGCACCGCCACGTTCAAGAAAGACATCCTGGGCAAGTGTTGCGATGGGACCTACGAGAACACTGTGGGTTCCGGCACCTTCCGCTGCTACACCGGTTCGGGCAATGAAACTGATCTCGGCTGCCGCTGGGACCAGGACGATGGCTCATCAGGCAACTTCGTGATCGACCTCACCGACGAAGATCACTGGAAGGGCAGCTATCGGATTGATGGCGGGGATCGTGGCACCTGGAGCGGGGTTCGCCGCTAGCGACAAATCCCATCGCCTGCCGCGGCCAGATACGGTTCCAACAGCAATTTGAGTCCTTCCCGAGTCTCGAACCGGGTAAACGCCGCCTGCCATTCCGCGAGTGGATAGACGTCGCTGATCAGCGGCGCGGTTCGCACCTCTCCCTCCGCGAGCAATCGTAACGCTGTTCGCCAGGCGGAGGGGACGGTGGCATTGCTGCCGGTGACGCGCAGTTCCTTCATGCAGACCGCATCGAGGTCCCACGCCACCGGTTTGCCGAACAACCCGATCTGCGCGTATTGACCGCCGCGCCGCGCCAGTGCGAGGAGTCCCAGCGCGGCCGCTCCCGCGCCCGAACACTCGAAAACGACATCCGCGCCCCAGCCGCCGGTCAGATCCTGCACGATCGGCAACGCCTCTTCCGCGGTGACGTCGATCGACCGCGATGCGCCGAGTTCCTCCGCCAGGGCCAAGCGGCGACGGTCCGCCGCCGTACCCAGCACGATCACCGCCGCGCCCGCCGCCCGCGCCACTTGCAGGGTCAGCAAACCGATCGTTCCCGGACCGGCCACGATCGCCACGTCACCCGCGGTCACCTTCGGCAGTTCGAGCGCGCCATGCACGACGCAGGCGAGCGGTTCCGTCAGCGCCGCCTCGTGGAATGTCAGTCCGTCCGGTAGCCGGTGCACATTTCGCTCCGGTACGACTACGTAGGAGGTGAACCCGCCGTTGACCCCAGACCCGATCGAACGCCGTTCCGGGCAGAGATTCGGCTGCCCCCCACGACAGAAGCGGCAAACACCGCAGAGGTGGAAATAGGTCTCCGTCGTCACCCGATCGCCGGGGGCAACCGCATGGACGCCCGTTCCCACCGCCGCGACCTCTCCTGACAGTTCATGCCCCAGCACCACCGGCGGTTGCGTCGGATATTCATCGTGGTAGATGTGCAGATCGGTGCCGCAGATGCCGGCGGCGCGCACCGCGATCAGCACCTGACCCGGTCCCGGCTCCGGCTCCGCGATCTCGCGGAGCGCGACATGTCCCTCGCCGCGATCTGTCTTGACGACCGCTTTCATGCTGCGAACGATTCCGGCGAGAGCCGGCCACGAAACGAGACTGTCATTCCCGGATCTCCATGTGTCAAGCGGCTGAGACCACCGTGCTCAGCAAGTGTCGCTCCGAGCCGAGGCGAGGAATCTCGTCGTGCAACGGAGATGGCTGGTATGCCGAGGTCCCGCCGGCCACCGGGACGACACGGATTGCGCTTGTTGCACCGTGGTCAGTCTACTGAGAGCGGCGCGCCGAAGAGGTGTTATCCCGATTGCGGATTAGAGCGACGTGCGGAAATTGCGTCGTTCAGGCGAGGAACATGGGTGTCGTCCCGACGCAGGAGGGACCTCGGCGTGAGCCGCAACCTGAACCGACGCCGCGACGCCTCGCGGCAGCCCTGGTTTCCCTGATTACCGAGGTCCCTCCTGCGGTCGGGACGACACGACGGACGCACGGTGTTCTAACCGGTGGTCTCCGGCGCGGCGATTACGACCTCGTGCGTCGTCGCGTCGTCCTCGATGAAGCGCGCCAATGCCTCGGCTTCATCGCGAATCTCCTGCGCGACATCGTTCGCCACCGGCGCGAACGGCGTGACCGTCAGGACCGCGCGCTTCCCCTTCCGGTCGCTGCGCCATGTCGCCGCGACAAATCCATCCACCAGCACCGTAGCTCGGACGCGCAGGTTTTTCGGCGTCTTGATGATCGGCGCGTGCTCGTCCGCCATCACCCGCTGCCGGTCGCTGTGCGAAAGGAGCAGATTGTCGAAATCGGGCAGGAACCGCACCGGCGCCGGAGTGTCCGGATCGGGCCGGGGCGTGTCGGGCAGATCGAATACCTCCCGGCCACGCTCGTCCCGAAAGACCACGAGGCGCGGCCGCAGCGCGGCAAAGGTCGCTTTCAACCCCGGCAACCCCGACCACGTCTGCGCATCCGCGACCGATGCCGGACCGAACGCCGCGAGGTAGCGAAGCACCAACGTTTCGCGATCGACGGGGGAAAGCGGCTGATCGAGCCATGCGTGCGCCAGACCGAAGCGCGAATCGGCGGCAAAGCCCCAGCGGTCCCTGGTCGGCATCATCACCAGCGGCACTTCCATCCGGGCCGCCAGTCCCAGCATCCGCTCGTCCGCCTCCGGAAAACGGGCAGCCAGCAGTGGTCGCAGTTCATTGAAGGTCAGGGCCCCGTCCGCCAGGATTTCCGCTGCCGCAAGGGCGATCGACGCGGGATCGATCCCCGCCCCCCGCGCGCCCAACCCCTGCCACATCCGGGTCAACGCCGATTGCAGCGTCGCCCGGAAATCGCGGTAATCGGCGGCGGTGAAGGTGTGCAGGGTACCGCGCATGAGCGTCGCCCGCACCACGCGGCGTTCCTGATAGGCCGCCAACAGATCGTCGCGCTGAAATCCGTTCAGCCGCGACCAGAGTCCAATGAAGGGCGGTCGAGGCTCCTGGGCCTGCATCCCGGCCAGCATGGCAACAGCGTCTGTCGGGGAGCGGTCGGCCCGCGCCAGCAGCATCTGCCGCGACAGGGTGGCTCGGTTCAGTTGGCGGACTGTCAGGATTTCGTCGGTCATGAACGCGCAGACAGGTCAAGACAGGAACGCTCAGCGCGAAGCACGACGAGAACATCGCACGGTGCGGATTCGATCATGAATCACCGGCGACTGGCGCCGCGGCCGATCCCACCACGACCGTATCGCCCTCCTCATCCGTGGCTGGCTCTTCCGCGATCTCGTTCAGGCCATCCATCTCGCTGTCGTCGCCCACCAGCACGATCTCGTGTTCTGGATCGAGGTCATCCTCGCCCTCATCCCACATGAGCGGCGCCGTGCGATCGAGCGCTTCGGCTGCCGCCGGTCGATCCCCCGCGCCGGCCACCACTGCCGGGCGGCGGTTTCGCTCGAGCGGAGCCGGAGCGGGCATGGGACGGCTCCGCGGCGCGAACCAGGGAATCGAGTTGCGGTTCTGGAATCCCCAGACCAGAATAGCGAGCGCGAGCACCGTAGCGGTAGAGGCAATCGCCAGTGCTCCAATGCGATCGTCGGCGGCGCCGACCAGGGCGCCGAACGTGACGAGGAAGACCAGCCCCCCCGCGATCAACATCAGTCCGCCCCCGCTGCGCATGGCGGCGGCGGTTGCGTCAGCACGGGCGGCTTCTCGTGGGGACTTCGCGCGGGCGCCGGCGCGGATCGCACGCGGCGCGGCCCAGCCGAGCAGGGCGACGCCGGCCAGAATCGCCACCGCACCCAGGATGAGCCCGACCACGACAAAATCCACCAGCCACCCCTCCCTGCGGCAATGTGGCGCAATCTACGAGGCGGTCGCGGGTGCGCGCCATTGTAGCGACTCGGGTGACACATGACACGACGAAGGGTCATCCTTACGGATGACCCTTCGCGCTTGCCGTGATTGGCGCCGGGATCGTGGGTTCACGATCCCGGCGATCCGCGTCGCTTAGCGGCGGCGCAGACCGAAGGCCGTCGCCGCGGCGCCAGCCGAAGCGAGCAGCGAGAAGACCGCCGAGGCATCGAAGCCGCCCACACCGGTCGCCGGCAGGGAGACCACGACATTCTCGGTCACCGGCGCTTCAGCCGGGGCTTCCGGAGCTGCCGGTGGCGAGTACGGCGCGCAAGCGGTGTCGCCGACCGAGACCGCATTGCCGACGTTGCCGCCGGAGTTGATGTCCTGAATGGAGACCGCGCCACCATTGGCGGACGCCGTGGAAACGCCACCGTTGCCGGCGGATGCGGTGTCGACCCCGTCGGACCCACCACCGGTCGTCGCCAGGTTGTTGTTGCCGCCGCTGGAATCGGAAATCGAGGTGCCGGCATCGGCGGAGATATCGATCACCGTCTCATTGGTGACCGTGCCGCCGGTGATCATCACCGCCGGACCCTCGATCGGGTTGCCCTTCTTGTCGTAGCCGACCACGCACTGCGCCGACGCGTCAGACGTCGTCACCAGCGCGCCGCCGATGAGTGAGAACACGACGGCCGAGCCCATCGCCAACTGAGAGAGTTTCACCTGATCCCATCCTCCCCACTTTGCCGCCGGTCCCGCCGACGACCTATCCGTGCCCCCTGTAGTGCATGACGCGGACCACCCACGGTCGCTGGCCGCCAGCACCAGTCCTCCCGGTCCAGATCGATTCCTGACCGAAAGGACCGTCCTACGGAGCATGACGCGCGAACCGCGGCTCCGGTTTCGCGCTTTCGCGGCATTGCGGGCAACCGCGACGGGATAGGCCAGCCATCCCACGATGTCTCGATGTCCTTACGCCCAGCGAGTGACGCGCCGACTCCTCGACACCACCGCCACAGTAGCAAGCCGAACTCGCGATGGCAAAATACAATAATTGCCAGAAGTCCCAAAACCGATATTGTGACAGGAGTCACAACGGTTCCGCCTGCGGAGCAACGGTGGCATGAGGTCACGCGTCTCGCCGGATGATCTCTTCTCGTCCGGCACCTCGGTCAGTGCCGCGCAGGCGTTGTCGGGTGCAAGCGGACGCCTCAGCCCCGTTCACCAGGTCTTCGCGGCGCAGCCGGCAGGCTATGGCTACCGACGATCCAGCCACAGGGCGAAACAGGGGGTTGACAATGGGAGGGTGTTCGTATAGAGTGTACGTACAGTCCCGAGGAGCCCGGAAGCAGCGGGGCTCCCCACCAGAACCGGTCACCGAAGGCGAGCGCATCGCGGGGTACGCTCGCCGAACGAGCCGGGGACGGGACCGGAAGGCAAGACCACGTCCGTTGCGGGGCGTCGACGTGGGGGAGCGTCCAGTCGCGGGGAGTTGCGTGAGTTCCTGGTCCGTCGGGACTGTTTCTTTTCCCCTCTCATGCCATGCCGAACAGCCGTTGCTCCCCCGCTCGGAACCGGAACGCGCCTCCCATCCTCTATCTCATTCCATGCGATAGTTTCCCTCATCGGATTGGTCGCCAGCTGGGGCAAAGGCTGCGCCCGCTGGCTGTCGTGAAGTCGGGGATCGGGGATGAGCGAGCCGTTGACCCTGGTGGTGACGTCGGACCGCTACGGGAATGAAACCGTCGGTCTCGAAATGGAGCAGGAGATCGTCGCGGAGATCACCGATCTTCCCTTGCGCCTGCTTGGACGGCCGGTCACCAGCGAGGATGATCTCATCGCCCTCGGCCAGGGGGCGGACGCCATTCTTGCCAGCACCCGTGAGGCCATCACTCGCCGAGTCCTTGAAAACATCCCCCGCGTCAAGGTCATCGCGCGTTATGGGGTCGGTCTCGACAATGTCGATCTCGATGCCGCGGCGGATGTCGGCATCGTCGTCACCCACTTTCCCGGCTACTGCACGGCGGAAGTCGCCGATCACGCCCTTTCGATGATCCTCGCCCTCAACCGTCGCATCGTCGAACAGGACCGCTCGTTGCGCGAAGGCGCCTGGGTCGAGCACGGTCCGGCCACGCGCAATATCCTGCGCGGTCCCGTTGAACCGCTCCGGGAACAGACCCTCGGCATCGTCGGCTTCGGCCGCATCGGCCAGGCGGTCGCCGCGCGCGCCAAACCGTTCGGGCTGACGATCCTGGCGAGCGATCCCTACCTCGATCCCGGTGTCGCTGCCGCGGCCGATGTCGAACTGGTCCCCCTCGATGACCTGCTGCGCCGCTCCGATATCGTCACCATTCACACCCCGCTGACACCCGAGACGCGAGGCATGATGAACGCGGAGAAACTCGCCCTGATGAAGCCGACCGCCGTACTGGTCAACACCGCGCGCGGTCCGATCATCGATCTTCCCGCGCTTGCCGATGCACTCGAGCGGGGAAAACTCGCCGGCGCCGCGCTCGATGTCGTCGATCCGGAACCGCTGCCGGCGGATGCGCCCTTCTACCGCATGCCGAACGTGATTCTCACCCCGCACTCGGCGTACTACTCTGAGCGCTCGGTCGATCTCGTGCGGCGCGAAACGCTGCTCGAAGCGGTGCAGGTGCTGCGGGGTAAGCGGCCACGCACCGTCGCCAACCCGGCGGTGCTGGAGAAAGTCACGCTCGCGCCGTAGTCTGGTTGGCGCCCCAGAGCGGGGCGAGGAGGTCCGGTGTTTCGCCGACGCCGCGTGGCGCCAGCCGTCTCCGCGCCAGCCGGATTCGTTCCGGACGGGCGGGATGCGGCCGCGGGTCAGCCACAACCCGCGGAGAATGGCGGTGCCGCGGCGCCGGTCGCGGTCAGCGAGGACGAAGCACTGATTCGGGCCGCGCAAGCGGGTAATCTCGATGCCTTCAATCAACTTGTCCAGCGCCATGAGCGGCCGGTCTTCAACGTCGCCCTCCGCCTCCTGCGCGATGTCGGTCTCGCCGAGGATGCGACCCAGGACACCTTCATCCGCGCCTGGCAGGCGATTGGGACCTTCCAGACCGGATCGGTACGCTCCTGGCTCTACAAGATCGCGACCAACCGCGCCTATGACATGCTCCGCGCCTCAGCCCGGCGTCCCGCCGGCTCGCTGGAAGCAGAACCGGTCGAGATCGAGCCGACCTGGACGGCCGGCGGCGCGGGCGAAGAATCACCCGACAGTCATGCCCTGCGTCAGGAATTGTCGATCTATCTCGAACGCGCCCTGGCCTCCCTTCCGGGAGACCAGCGCACGGTCGTGCTCCTGGTTGATGTACAGGGACTCGATTACCACGAAGTGGCGGACGCGATGGGCATCGCGCTGGGCACGGTCAAGTCGCGCTTGAGCCGGGCGCGGGCCAAGGTGCGCCAGATGCTCGCCGACGATGATGAGGCGCGGGAACTCTTCGCGCGTTACCTCCGTTTAGAGGGCGAGGACGAGGAGGATCAGGCAGGAATGCCGGGCTCACCAAGCAGCGAACCGGATCGGATGTCATGACGCAACACCACCCGGCCGAGCAACCGGGACATCTCGATATCGACGCGGTCAGCGCCTTCATCGACCGGAATTTCGATCCGGACGAACTGGCGACGATCGAGCGGCATCTGGCCTCCTGCCCGGAATGCCTGCGCGAGGTCCTCGAAATCCGGACCACGGTCCTCCTTCTCGCCGCGCTCCCGCAGTACGTCCCGCGCCGTTCGTTCTGTCTCGGCGTCGAGCATGCCCGCCGGCGGCGGCGCCCCCCCACCGCCTATCCCGGCAACGTCGGGACCGGTGGTGGCGCGTCTCCCTGGCAACCGGTAGCCGCCAGCGTCGCCCCGACGGCGCCACGCTATGCCAATTGGCTGCCCGGTCTGCAAACGATCGCCATCGGTATCGGCATGATGCTGCTGCTGGTGACCATGACCGACATGCTCCGGTTGCCAGCGAACCAGATGCAATTCGCCGCACCACTGATGCTGGTGCCCACCGCCACCGCCGCCCCCGCGGAGATGATCGAGGCGGAGCCGATGGCCGCGGATGACGAGGCCCCGGATCAGAATGTCCTGCCCGCGGCCGCTCCTCTCGACTCCACCGGAGCAAATGTGGCGGATCAGGGAACCACAGCGGTCGATGGTGCGTCTCAGGAGATGTCAAAGGTGGCCGCGCCGGCGCCGGCGCGAGTCTCCGGGGCGACATCGAGCGTGGTTGTGGCCCTCACCCCGCCGGCGGGCGTGAGCGCGGCGCCCACGGCGATCCCGGTCGCCACCGATGTAGTGGAGACGGCAGAGAGCGAGTCGCGGCCATCGCCAATCCGGATGGTTCAGATCGTGCTCGCCCTCCTGTTGGGCTGGCTGATCGTCACCATTGTTGGATTGCGCAAGGTTCGCGCATTGTCCTGATTCGGTCCCGAAACGGCGGCAGATGTCCTGTCACGGGAATCGGCGTACACCATCCATTCCAGGAAGGAGAAACGAGATGCTCGCATCGCGGCGATTCAGGCTCACTCGAGTACGCGGCATGGGTCTCGCGGCGGCCCTGACCGGCCTGCTGGCCCTGGGCACGTTGGCCGGCGGCGTCGCGGCCCAGGACAACGCGACCCCGGTCGCCACCTCCGCCGGGATCCCGACGGTCAGTGTCAGCGGACACGGCTCCGTCAATGTCCCGCCCGATACGGCCTCTGTCACCGTCGGCGTCGACATCATCAAGCCGACCCTCGCCGAGGCGCAGGAGCAGGCCACCTCGCAGGCGGCCGCGCTCATCGAGGCGATGAAGACCGCGGGCATCGCCCCGGAAGACATCCAGACCCAGTACTACAGCGTCAATATCCTGCGTGACTACTCCGAGAACGCCGATCCGACCGAGATCACCGGCTTCGAAATCGTCAACCAGTTGCAGGTGACGGTGCGCGATACCGATAACCTCGGCGAAATCCTCGACGCGGCGGTCACCGCTGGCGCCAACAGCATCTACGGCGTCAACTTCTTCGTCGACGATCAGACCGAAGCAGCACAGCAGGCGCGCATCGACGCCGTCAATGATGCCCGGCAGAAGGCACAGGAATTGGCTGACGCGGCGGGGATGACCCTTGGTCCGGTGGTCGCCATTTCCGAGGGCGCGACGCCGGTCGTCAGCCCGGTCTACGGCAAAGGCGGCGGCGGCATGGCGATGGCCGAGGCGGCAGTACCGATCGAGCCAGGCTCGACCACCGTCACGGTGGACGTCACCATGACGTTCGAACTCCGGTAACTGGTTCGACCGACTCGACATCGAGAAACGAGGCGCCGCAAACCGGCGCCTCGCGCGCATCTCTGGCTTCGGCCGAAATCCAATTCCAGAACAAGGATGAGGCGGGCATGTGTGCCCGCCTCATCCTTTTCGCCGCGGCCAAGAGCGCCGGCAACCTGGCCGCGCCGCGAATTTACGCCGAGCGCTCAGTCGCGCTTGTCGCGCTGGGCTTCGCGCTTGTCCTGCTTGTCGTCCCGGACATCCTTCCGCGCATCGCGGAGATCGCTCTGATCGCCCGTTTGCCGTGCCTCGCGCAGATCTTGCTTCGAGTTCTGCAGGTCCTTCTGCTCGCGATTGACGTTGTCTGGCATTGCGTTAATCTCCCCTCGCGTTCGCGTAGGCCTCGCATCTGAGGCCGCCCTGTTCATCCAGGCACCCTCTACGGTACGCGCCATCTGAGCGCTTGACATGAACCGTATTGGTGCATTCGCGGTACAAACGCCGGTCTGTATCAGGGGACAGTCGATGGACGCAGACCTCAGGAGTCGCGCTGGCGGGGAATTCCAGACGCCCCAGCCGTCTCGACGGAGGTGACCCTACCGCGCGCTGAGGAGTCCCAGTTCGACCGCTTTCTCCACCGCTGCCCGCCGATCGGCAACGTCGAGTTTCCGGTAGATGCTGAGGGTGTGCCGCTTGACCGTTCCGGGCGCAATGAACAGATCGGCCGCAATCTCCTTGTTGCTGTTACGCGAGTACAGCAGCGACAGGACTTCCAGTTCGCGGTCGGTTAGCGCCTCGGGCAGGAACGATTGGTCGGGGAGATGCGCCCCTGTCGATCGCTGCGGGAAGGCCGGCAGGAGCGCGGTCACGGCATGGCGTTCCACCCCCTGAGCCGCCAGTTGCCGCAGCAGGCGTTCCATCGGTTCTCCCAGATCGGCGAACAGCCGCACCCAGCCGTCTGGCGCGACTTCCCGCACCAGGCATTGCACCGTCGCCAACGCCTGCTCGCGCTCTCCACGCCGATCCTGCAACAGGGCCGAGAGTGCCTCGACCTCGCACGCGAGACGGCGATTCGGCAACCGGTCGCAGAATTCCCGCAACTCGGCCAGGAGCGCCGCGGTCTGGTCCAGTCCACTGTCATCGTCGAGCCAGAGGAGCGCCCGCGCCTGTGCAATGCGGGGCTCGATCGCCGCGAGCGCCCAGGTCAGCGGGCCCGGATCGACCTGTCTCGCCCGGGCCACCGCCGCGGCTACGGCGCCCTGGCGCCGCTCGATCTCGGCTAGTGCCGCGCCTACGGCTGGCAACACCCGCATGGCATGGCGTTCCAGAATGAAGGTCTGCGCGTCCTCCACGACCTGCCGCGCCTCTTTTGGCCGCTCCTGCGCCTGATACGTCAGGGATACCATTGCGGCGGCCTGCGCCCACCACATCAGCCGCAGGACAAAGCGCGCGTTGAACGCCTTGGCAAGGTGTTCCTCGGCCAGATCGAGTTCATTGCGCATGTAGTGGACGGTGCCAAGAAAGTAGTGAGCAAGTGCCTGCTGATCGGAAAGCTCCAGCTCCTCGCTGACCCGCAGCAAGCGAAATCCGGTCAGGGCCAGGTTCGTCCAGTCTCCCTGCAACCAGCGGAAAAACGCGTCCGTTTGGAGCAGCCAGGCGTAGGCCGGACTTAGCGACGGAGTTTCGGAGAGTCGTTCCTCGATATACCCCAGTGCCCGCCCCAGATCGCCATCCAGGTAATACCCCGTGGCAATCCCGGTATGGGCGTTTCCCCGCAAGTGACTGGCGTCGGCGGGCAGCAGTTCGAGCGCCCGAGTTGCATTGTTCACGACCGTCTGCGCGTCCCCCGTCCAGAAGCCGATGATGGCGCGCAAGACCAACAGTTCGCCAGTCGCCGTGTCGTTCGCCGCGGGATCGAGCGACCCGTGGGCGAGTTCTCGCTCGGCGTGGTCCAGCAGCACGGCGGACTCGGTAAAGCGCCAGTTCAGGCTGGCAATCCGCGCCTCCGCCAGCAGGAGTTCCGGATGGTGGTTTTTCACCTCCGGCGGTATCTGGCCCAGCC
The DNA here is from genome assembly GCA_046328335.1 of Thermomicrobiales bacterium. Classification (GTDB taxonomy): domain Bacteria; phylum Chloroflexota; class Chloroflexia; order Thermomicrobiales; family UBA6265; genus JACCXM01. Next base: position 432,864 of record JAXLWU010000001.1, on the reverse strand, counting down.
ATCGCCGCAACCGCGCGAACTGGTCCCGGTTGTAGAGCTCCATGCGATGGCGGCCGATGATGTCGGCCGCCCCGGTCGCGTCGCCTGCGGCCAGCGCGTGATCCAGTGCGTCCTCGATAAAGTCATGAGATTCGAACCAGGCGCTGGCCCGCTGGTGCAACGCGGCAATCTCCGCGGCGGTAAACCGCTCCTTGCGCCGCTCGACCAGAAACTGCTGGAACAAATGGTGGAAACGAAAGAATTCGTGACTGCCGTCGAGCGGGATGACAAACAAATTGGCATGCAGCAGGTCGGACAGGAAATTCCTTCCCCACCCCTCACAAACCTCCTGGCTGCCGTGAGGGGCGTAGACCGACTCGCAGAGCGAGGCGCTGAATCGGCTCAGGATCGAGATCGCCAGCAGCCGGTTCTGCACCTCCAGCGGCTGCTTGCTCAGCACCTCATCCCAGAGAAAGGTCCTGATGTCCTCGTTCGCGGCCGCGAGACGCGTGCTCCGCACACTCACCGGATCGCGGCGATCGATGGCGAGCGCCATCAGTTGCAAACCCGCCGCCCACCCTTCGCTCTCTTCATGCAGGATGGTGATTACATCTGGCGCGATGGCGTCTCCGAGAGAGTGACGCAGGAACTGCTCCGATTCCACCCGGGTGAACTGGAGTTCGGAAAACCGCAGCTCGCTGACCTGTCCCCGCGCCCGCATCTGTGGTAGCGCCCAGGGTGGTTCGGCGCGGGTCGCCACCACCAGATGCAACCGCGCCGGTGGGTGACTCAAAAGCAGTTCCAGCAGATGGTGGATTTGCGGGTTGGTGATGACGTGGTAATCGTCAAGCACCAGGATGAAATCGTTGGGCAGACGTTGGAGATCGTTGGCCAAGCTTCCCGCCAGGATCTCTGGCGGTGGGAGTGTAAGCGCCCGAACGAGGTCTCGGGTGGCAAAGGGCAACGTCGGGAACGCTGTTCGCAGCACGGTGAGGAGGTAACTCAGGAACACGCCGAAATCACTATCGCGCTCGTCCAGCGCAATCCAGCCAAACGGCAAACCGGAGACATCGAGCCACTCCCGGAGCAGGGTGCTCTTTCCGGAACCGGCCGGGGCACAGACGAGCGTGAGCGGACGATCGCCGCCGTTTTCGAGGCGCGCGACCAGGTCGCTTCGCGGCACGTGATCGCGATGGAGGCGCGGCGGGGAGAGTTTGGTCGAAACAATACCGGTATCCGGGACCGGAGCAATTCCGTCGATCACGTCGCGATCGTTGCGAGAGGCATCATGACGCCCTTGGGTCCGCCAGGTACATTCCGAGGCCGCGTCGCGGTTTGATTCTGCATCGATGCATCGACTTCGCGTTCATCCCGAACCAGCCACAATGTGGCTCTATAATTTACTCCATTTTTTGCGGCGGGCAGGTTGAATTAATCTTCGGCCAATGCAGAGAGACTGCCTACCAAATCTCAAGATGCCATCTACTCATTTATCCAGAAAAGGAACGGGGCTGACGAGTCAGTTGTTCCAGCCGTCTGTGATTTCAGGCGAGGATATACCACTCCATCGCTTCGTTTGTGCCAAATCTGTACCGTTTTGGTGCTGGTGGCCTCTATCCCCCCGCCGCATCATGAAATCACGGCATCAGCGGTGACCTGCCCTGATGGCGGTGGCGACGGAGGTCCCAAGCGAGGAATCGCACCAGAGATTCGGGTCAATGCGGGCGCCAATGCCCCAATGCGCGGCGCCGGTATTCATCAGGAACCTTGGCTCGATTGCCGAACGAGTGGCCGACGTCCCGGGACCTTTGCCCCGGCTGCAGGCGCAACAACGTCCATCGACGAAGGAGACCGAGATCATGGTCAACCAGACCCAGAATCCGCACCCGGCGCAGCAGATCCAGGATCGCAAGGATCAGCAGCGTGAGCAGCAGCGCGACACCAAGGAAGACCGCCGTGAGGACCGCCGCGACGAAAAAGAAGATCGCCGCGACGATCGTCGCGACTAGCGACCACTGACCGGCCGGCGTCAGGCGACCAGAGCAGAGGCTGGGCGTCTGGCGCCGCCCCCACGCCCGCCCCCCAAACTCGGGGCTTGTGAATCGGATTCTCCGGGCTGAGATCCGGAGTGAGATTTCTCGGATCATCGGGCCGCGACGATCCATCAGTCGAGCGCCACTGCCGTGGATTTGAGGTCACCAGATGCCTTCTCAGCTGACATCAGAGCGACTGCTGGATGCCATTGCCGCAGAAGGCGCTCTGGCCTCGACGGCCCGCATTTTTGGACTATCAGAAGGGACGGTTGTCACCCTTCTGCAAGTGGAACTGCCACTCTTGGCGCGCCTCACTGGGACGAATCCCGAACTGCTGAGGCGGCTGTTCGCGGTCTCTTCGATCCCACTTCCGGTTTCATCGCGTCAGTTCTACAGCCGCATGGTGGAAAACCCCGCCGTGCGGCAATCCGCCATTGACGATTTTCGCGTCACTTTCGGCGGCATGGTCGATGTGGCGACCCGCGAGGCGGCGCGCCGCGCCGGGACCACTGAAGGGCAGGCCCGCGAGGTGCTCGCCACTATTCTGCCGGCCGTGAACCAGGCCCTGACCGACCTGTGCCAGCCGCGAACCGAACAGGAGTATCGCCAGGCATTGGGTCAACTGAGCGAGTGACGCCGCATCCACACCCGATGCGGAACGACAGAAAGAGGAGGTAGACATCATGGCCGTAATCGACAAGGGTCATCTTACGGATTGGCCGCAGTCGCTGATCTGGGCGGTCTTCGACACCTGGTATGGCGCCGCCGATGCGCTGGAAGAACTCAAGCGAGCCGACCGCGCCTGGCTCATCGACATCGATAATGCCGCCGTCATCTCCAAGAACATGGACGGCGGAATCGAGTTCAACGAGACCAAGGACCGGACCACGCTCGCCGGACTTGGCAAAGGGGCGATCATCGGCGGCATCGTCGGATTGATCTTTCCCCCCGCGTTGATCGCCTCGACCGCGGCGGGCGCGGCAATGGGCGGGCTTGGCGCGCGTCTGCGTGACGCGGGATTCGAGGACAACGCGCTCCGCGCCGTCGCGGAGCAACTCGAGCCGAACCAGTCGCTGCTCGTCGCCGTGATCTGGCACCAGTGGACCGACGATGTCGTACGGTACCTCGATGAAATCGCGTACCGCGTTGGCTGGACGGAGATCAGCAAGCAGGCTGCCGAGGCGCTGTTCGAGCGCCAGACCGCCTGACCTGCTTCGCGCCGGTGCGCGGAATATCCCGTTCTGCCGTCCCGGCGCACCATCGATGACCGAGAGCAGAAGTTGGCGTGAAATTTCCGGACCAGGAGGAAAACAACATGATCGATGAGGTACCCGCTGCCATGCGCACAATCTCGCAGTCCCGGCGCGGCCTGCTCCGCGTGGCGGGAGCCGGCGCCGTCGTGGCGCTGGCGGGAACGCGCGGTTTCGCGGTGACGCGAGCGCAGACGCCGTTTCCGACGCGCATCAAGGTGCTCAATGCCGCGCCCTCCCTCGGCAAGGTCGAGGTTCTCTTCAACGGCAAGAAGGAACTGGACGAGTTCACCTACGGCATGACCAGCGACTGGATCGACGTGTCACCAGGCCTGGTCCGAGCCACCGTGCGCCGCGACCGCGCCGGGTTCAACTACATCGTCTTCGATGCCATCGCGCCGGTCGTGGCCAACGAGGACTACATTCTGATCCTCTCCGACCCCCTCGTCATCCCGGTCCCGGTCGACAAGTCCCCCCTTGCTGCTGATCAGGCGCGGGTGCGGGTGGTGCATGCCACGGTCGACGTTCCGGCGGTCGACATCGCGGTCAAGGGCGGCAATGTCATCGTCGACAACCTGCAGTACGCCCAACTCTCCGCTCCGGTGGACGTACCTGCCGGAACCTACGACTTGGAAGTGCGCCTGCACGGCACCAGCGAAGTCGCGCTCGATATTCCGGATGTCACCGTCGAGCCAGGCGTCGTCTATGACGTCGTGGCCTACGGCACCCCCGGTGACGAGCGGGCACCCCTCACCGTCCAGGTCATCACCAGCGAGGCGCGCGCCGGCGCTCCCGCCGCCACGCCGACCAGCTAGCCGGCCTGCGGTCGGATCATTCCAACAGCGGTTACCCCGCGGTCACGTTCAAGTGATCATCAACCGCCGAATCGATACTGGGTCTCCTGGCCCCGCGCTTCAAAAATGTCGGTGCTGAAGCGCGGGACCATACCATGAGGCGATGCGATCTTGGTCGCACCGATCAGGGTGTTCATTGAACCTCTTTCGGCGGTATCTTCCCGGAAGCGGATGGACCTCATACAATGCGCCTACCGCCGAAGCACTCGAGCGCGAATCCGTGACCGCCGGAGCAAGCAATGGGAGCAATCATGGACACAACCGCGCCGGCGCCGAAGATCGGTCTCTACGTCAGTTCGATCGTCGGCGGGATGCGCGATGGCGCGCTCGGCTGGCGCGATCTGTCCGCGATGGCGCGCCGGGCGGAGGATGTCGGGTTCGATTCCTTCTGGCTCCCCGATCACCTCCTCTTCCGCTTCGCGGGCGAGCCGGCCCACGGTCCCTGGGAATGCTGGTCGCTCCTCTGTGGTCTCGCCGCGGTCACCTCGACCATCCAGTTGGGCTCGCTCGTCGCCTGCACCGGCTACCGCAATCCGGCGCTACTCGCCAAGATGGCGGATACCCTCGATGAGATCAGCGACGGCCGCCTGGTGCTCGGGCTCGGCGCCGGTTGGCACGAACCGGAGTATCTCGCTTACGGCTATCCCTTCGATCACCGCTTCGAGCGCTTCGAGGAAGCGGTGCAGATGATCCGCGCCCTGCTGCGCGATGGACGGCTCGATTTCCAGGGGACCTACCACACCGCGAACGATTGCGAACTCCGCCCGCGCGGCCCCCGCCCACAGGGACCGCCGATCATGATCGGGACACTCGCCGGCCGCCCGCGCATGGCCCAACTGATCGCCCGCCATGCCGACCAGTGGAATGGCTGGCTCGTCCATGCCCGCAGTTACGCCGACCAGATTCCCGCCCTGCGCGAAACGACCGACGCCGCCTGCCTCGCGGTCGGACGTGATCCCGCGACCCTCGAACGCACCGTCGGCATCGCCATCGATCAGCAGCCAGCAGACGAAAGCGGATTGCGCTACCCGGACGCGACGCCCCTGACGCCAGGCGCGCGGCAACCTCTCACCGGATCACCGGAGACGATCGCGGCAGAACTGCGCCGCTTCGCCGCCGAAGGGATCACCCACATCCAGGTCGCTCCAGTCCTCGACGGTCTGGCCGGCATCGAAGCGATGGCCCCGGTGATCACCCTGCTACGCGCCTGACCATCTGACTTCACGCCTGCAACCGCAAACAGACGAACCTTCCCATCACACAAGACTGGTGTCGTTCCGAGCCGCAGCGAGGAACCTCGTCGTCTATCACAATTTCTCCCACGCCGAGACTCCTCGCTCGCGGAGCAGACTCGCCGGTCGCACCAAACGGTAAATCAGCGCGAATCCGATTGAACGCTCTCGCCACGACCACCGATAACAACGCAGTCAGTCCCTCGTCCCGCGCCCGCGGAGACTCCTGCCTCCGAAGGAGGGAGGCCTGGAAGGGAGCCAGGGTTGGGGTGAGGGGCGTTCGCGGAATTGGGGTGAAGACCCTTGGCACGCAGCAAAGGCAGCGATCATGCAGAATCGGCTTCATCCCCGCGGCCATCGCAAGGCACACGGCATGCTTCGTTGTTTCACCGCTCATGTCTGTTAGGCAGTCATGAACTCTGAAAACTCGGAGGACTCGCGTGAACCAGGACGGCGAACATGACGATTCCAGAGAAACACTGAGTCCTCCGACACCGCCCGCTGCTGCGCCGGCATTCGACTACAGCCTCGACTTCGCTACGATCGATTTCCGTGCCCATCCGGAGTTGTACCGGGTCGGCAAGGGCGAGCAAGGTGTCCTCCTCGTCCAGCCGTACAAGTCGGAATTGCTGCCGCACTGGCGGTTCCGCACCCCGGAGATCGCCCGCGATTCCGCCGACACCCTCTATACCCGGTTCCTCGCCTACAAGGCGGAGGGGGATTTCGTCGGCATGGACATGGCGCGCAAGTTTCTCCAGATGGGGTTCACCCGTGCCCGCCGCTACGCCAACCACAAGAGCGGGCGCAAATGGTCCCCCGGCAAGAAGGAGGTACTACCCCGCGACGAGGACCCGACAAAGGCCGAATCGGCCCGCACCTTCTACGAGCGCTACGTCCAGGCTCGCGACGACCCCGACTACCAGCGGCTGAAGCAAGAGCACATCGCTCGCTTCGCGCCCAAAGGTTCATGACGCCGCGGCGGCACGCGCCACTCCGGTCCCTCGTCTCTCCGTCTTGTTTTCTCGCCGACTTGCCGACTCGCCGACTCGCCGCCTATGCGTTCCGCACCTCGAACGACACCGGCCCGAGCAGTGTGCCATCCGGCAAGGTCACCGGCGCCTGGTTGAAATTCATCCAGGTCTCCAGCGATCCGCGCCGCGCCACGCGGACGCCTTCCGGCAACAACCCATGGGGGATGCCCCGTTCGCGCAACAATCCGGCGGTGACCTCGCGGATGAGCGATGGACTCCAGGCGCCGAGCGTCACCGCGTTGCCATGCCGCAGCACCGCGGCCTCACCCGCCATCGGTCCATCGTCGTAGGTGTGCAGCAACCGGGCGCCGCGCGGGGTGTAACTCTCCGCCCAGATCGCGGCTTCGTGGGAACCGATGTGGCAGGTCAACCCCGGCCGCATCGAATCGAAATTCTGCAACGCGCAGCCCAGGAGATCGCGCAGCGGCCCCGGTTGCCCATCCTCGTGCACCCGGCCGGTCGGCGTGCGGTACCCGACCCGCGGTCCACAGAGCAGCAGCGAATCCCGCGCCGCGCGGGCGAGATGTCGCGCCCGGCCGGCGCCCATTAATTGGATGGCGGGCACGACCACCAGGTCATACCCGGCCAGATCGTGGTCGGGATGGCGAACATCGACATCGACTCCCAACTCACGCAGGGCGGTGTAGAAGAGCGTCAATTGCCGCCAGTAGGTGGCATCCTGACTGTGCGGTTGCGCATCGTAGACCCAGAGACTCTCGTAATCGTGCAGCAGCGCCACCCGCGCGTTCACCGCCGCGTTGACGCGGCCCGGCAACTCCAGCGCGGCAATCTCCACCCCGCCCCGATCGAGCGTTTCGTCGTGCCGCAGCAACCCGGAGTGCATCAACTCCTGCGCCACCGTCGCCGCCCGCCAGCGGAAATAGGAGATCACGTCGCAGCCGTGGGCGTATCCCTGCGCCGTCCAGAGCGCAACCGCTCCCGTCGCTGGCAGCGGGTTGTACGGCGCCCAGTTGATCTGCCCCGCTTGCTGCTCCATCACCCACGGTCCCCGGTTTTCTCCAAAGAGCCCGCGATAGCAATCGTGGCTGAAGGAGATCAGATCGGGATGCCCGGTCCGCGCCCAGCGGGCTTTCTCGCTGTCTGTCAGCCAGGAGAGTTCTACCCCCCCGGTCGGGTAAGAATCCCACGTCGCGAAATCGAGGCATCTCGCCGCCGCGTAGTGATCGAACTCGTCGAAAAAGCGCATGAAGTTGTGGGTGATCCAGCGGCCGGGCGAGAGTTCCCGCAGGATCGCGGCCTGCTCCTCCTGAAATGAAACGATGACATCGGAGCGATAGCGGTAGAAATCGAGCAGATGCGAGGGGTTGGGACTGGCCGGGAGGTTCTGCGGCAGACCGATCTCCTCCCACGCGCCGTACGACTGGCTCCAGAAGATCGCGCCCCACGCCTGATTGAGCGCATCCAGATCGCCGTAGCGCGCCCGCAACCACGCTTGGAACCCGGTCCGGCTGATGTCGCCCCAGGAACGAGTCGTTTCGTGATCGCCCAGTTCGTTGTCCGTCTGCCAACCGACCACCGCTGGATGCTGACCGTACCGCCCCGCGATTTCACGGGTGATCCGCCGCGACTCGGCGCGGTAGACCTCGGCGGCCGGTTCATAGTGCCGGCGGGAGCCAAACTGCCGCACCCGGCCCTCCGGATCGACCGGCAGGATCTCCGGGTGCGCGTGGATCAGCCAGGCCGGTGGGGTCGCGGTGGGCGTGCAGAGAATGACCTTCAGCCCTTCGCCGGCGAGAACCGCGATCGCATCGTCGAGCCAGGCCCAATCGAACTCGCCCCGCCGCGGCTCCATCTTCGCCCAGGCGAACTCGGCGATGCGGACGTAGGAAATGCCCAGGTCGCGCATCTGCCGCGCGTACGGCGCCCACCGCTCCCGCGGCCAGTGCTCCGGGTAGAAGCAGACCCCGAGCGCAAACGTCTCGCGCTGGTCGATGAGTCCTGACTTATCGATCACTCTCGCCGTCCTCTACCGCTTGCGTCGCGCGTCCGCGAACCATTCACGATGGTCTCCTCAGCCCCCTATCCTAGCGCAGCGCCCATCTGATCAGAGCATCCGCGGCAACAGAGGATTCAGAAAAACTCGACCCCAACGGCGTCGCCTCAGGGCGGCGCCGATCTGACGCGGCGGATTCGAGACGCCGTGCCGCTATCATCCCTGTGAAATACCGACACTCGACCAGGGTTGCCATGACCGACGCATCGCCTGCCTGCCACCCGTCTTTCGTGCCGCTGCCGCGGACGCCATTGATCGGGCGCGAGCAGGAGGTAGCCGCCGTCAGCAATCTTCTGCTGGGGGACGCGGTTCCCCTGGTGACCCTCACCGGACCCGGCGGGGTCGGCAAGACCCGTCTGGCGCTGGCGGCGGCACACGAAGCGGCCAAATCAGGGAGATTTGCGGACGGCATCCATGTCGGCGATCTGGCGCCGGTGCGCGACCCGGCGCTCGTCTTGCCGACGATCGCCCGAACGCTCGATATCCGCGAAGGCACGGAGCGCCCGCTGGCGGAGGTGCTCGTCTCCGTCCTCCGCTCCCGCCAGATCCTGCTTGTCCTCGACAACTGCGAGCATGTCCGCGCCGCCTTCGCGCAGGTGGGCGACCTCCTCACCGCCTGTCCCGGGTTGCAGGTGCTCGCCACCAGCCGAGCGCCGCTGCGGCTGCGAGACGAGCATCTCCTGCCCATGCCACCCCTCGCGCATCCCGCGGCGGTCGACCTCTTTGCCGCCCGCGCGCGAGCCGTCCGGGCAGAGTTCTTTCTGACCGAAGAGAACAGACCGGTCATTGGCGAGATCTGCCGCAGGCTGGACGGATTGCCGTTGGCCATTGAATTGGCCGCCGCCCGCGTCGCCGCCCTACCGCCTCCGGCCCTGCTGGCTCGCCTGGAACCGCGCTTGCCGCTCCTCACGGGCGGCCCGCGTGATGTTCCGGCCCGGTTGCAAACGATGCGCGACGCCATCGCCTGGTCCTACGATCTGCTCGATCCCGCCGAGCAGTCCCTTTTCCGCCGGCTGGCGGTTTTCAGTGGCGGCTTCACCCTCGAAGCGGCAGAAGCCGTGGGAATGCAGGAATGGGGGGAGGGGGGAACGGGAAAAAGGGGAAACGGAGGAAAGGGGGAAGAGAGCGTCGTCGGGGATGTAAGCAATGATCACGCACCCTTCAGCTCGACCGCCGCCGCAGCTTCGGCCTCCTTCCCTTCCCCCGCTCCCCCCTTCCCCCCGTCCCTCTCGACACTCGATCTCGTCACCTCACTCGCCGCAAACAGCCTCCTGCGGCCGGACGTGGGACCGGACGGCGCGCCGCGCTTTGGGATGCTGGAAATGATCCGCGAGTACGGGCTGGAGCGGCTGGTCGAGAGCGGCGAGGAGGCGCTCGTCCGAGACCGGCACGCGGCGTGGTGCCTTGCGCTGGCCGAGCTGAACTCGGTCTACGACGCCTCCTGGGTGGAGGATCCTGCCTGGCTGGCGCGTATCGAGCCAGATTACGACAACATGCGCTCGGCGCTGGCCTGGCTGGAGCAGACCGGCAACGGGGTGGATCTGCTGCGGCTGGCGGGAGCGCTCCAACCCTTCTGGGATGTGCGAGGGCACCGGGACGAGGCGGTCGCCTGGCTGGAGCGCGGGCTGGCTCGTGGCCAGGATGCACCGCTCCGGGCGCGCTTCCGCGGCCTGGCCGGCCTCGGTCGCAATCTCGAGCGGCAGGGCTCTTACGCGCTGTCCACAGCCGTCTACGAGGAACTGCTGGCGCTGGCTCGCGAGCATGGCGACACGCTCTGGGAGACGGGAGCACTACACCTACTCGGCCTGGGGGCGCTCAACCAGGAACGTTATGACGAGGCGACGCCGCTGATCGAGAAGGCCATGACCGCGTACCAGCGGCTGGGAAACGAGGGCGGCGTCCATTCATCCCACTACTGCCTCGGCGTCATCGCCTACGGGAAAGGCGACCTCGACACCGCTGCCGACCACTTCGAGACTGCCTTGGCCTGGCGAAGAGACCGCGGCAGCGTCGTGATCCTTGCTGTCCACCTGATCCCGCTCGGGCTCGTGGCCTGCGAGGAGGGAGACCACCGAGCGGCCGCCGCCTTGCTTGCGGAGGCCCATATCTGCTGGGAGCAAGCCGGCTGCAGAAATCGAGAGTTGCTGGCTGAGTGGCTAGCCGCGGTTGCCCGGCTGGCGTCATGTCGCGGGCGTTTGGGAACCGCCGCTCGCCTGTACGGCGCGTCGGAGGCACTCTTCGAGGGAATTGGCGAACCGCTGGTGGTGCCGCCCCGCTCCGTCTACCGCCGGCACGTCGATGGCCTCCGCGACATCCTGGGCCCCGAAGCACTCGTCGCCACCTGGACCGAGGGCCGGGCACTTCCTCTAGAGCAGGCCATTGCGGAAGCGCGGGAGGTGACGGCGGAACCCCTTGCCGAGGCCGTGTTGGCGCGTGATGCGCCGCACGGGAGCGCTGCCCTGACCCGCCGCGAGCAGGAGGTCCTGCGCCTGCTGGCGTGGGGAATGACCGACCGCGAGATCGCCGACACCCTCTTTGTCGGGCGCCGCACCGTGAATACCCACGTCGCCAATATCCTCGGCAAACTCGGCGTCCGCTCCCGCCGGGAAGCCGCCGCTCTCGTCGTCCCCCGCCCGCCGTTCCATCCGGACCCACCCAATCGATCCGGGTCCACCTGAATTAGTCCCCGGTAATGTAGGCATCGCCCCTGCACCATCTGCGCAGGGTGCGATGCCTGTGTCGCGCGCCCGATTGCTGGGTTGAACCCCGGGAACTCCTGCCCGACGTGCATTCACGGATTCAATCGGCAATTGCTTGAAGACTGTCCCATTTTTACCCCCTCGATGTGTATTAACCATATGAGCGAATCGCAAGCATCGTGGAGCATGTCGACGCCCGCGCTCAGTGCGATCCGCTCGTGTGACGCCATGCCCCGGACCTGAAATCCTCGCGACCCAACGCTTCCGGAGATCGATCGCTCCCTCTCGCGGCGGGTCGCCAGGGCGGTTCGTCCGATTTTCAGTTGCAGCACCGCCCATCGAACAGCGCAGTGCGACACGAGCAAGACACCACCAACTGAAGTGGGTCCGCCGGGCGCACCCGAAGCCCCGGCCATCGCCAGTTCCCTTTGCACCGCACGCCGGTTCCCCGGCTCCGGGCATGGCGTCGCGCGATTTGCACCCATCTTGACGCCGGAGTGCGCCCGGCGCCATTCCCCGCACACCGGCTGGTGTACAGTTGCGCTCGCAGACAACGCCGTCCGGAGTCGGTCGTCAAACCGGCAGCCGATAGCCGATACCTGATAGCCGTTATGCTCCTGATTCAGGCCGCCTCCATCGACCATGCCTACGGCGGACATGATGTCCTGCGCGGCGCGACCTTCGAGATTCGCGACGGCGACCGCCTGGCCCTGATCGGCGCCAACGGCTCCGGCAAGAGCACCCTCTTCCGCCTGATGGCGGGACGCCTCCAACCACAGCGCGGCACCCTCTCGATCGCGCGCGGGGTGCGCGTCGGCTTCCTCAGCCAGGAACCGGAGTTCGATCCCGCCCAGACCGTGCGCGAGGCTATTGCTCTCGCCGCCGGCGATCCCGCCGCGCTCGAAGCCCGCGCCATGGACCTGGAACGGCAGATGGGCGAGGCCGCGGACGACGACGCGTTGACCGCGATCGTCGATGCCTACACCGAGACGCTGGCGCGCCTCGATCAGGGGAGCGATCCCGCCAAAGGCACCCTCGTCCTCGCCGGACTCGGCCTCGCCGAATCGCTCTGGGACCGCCGCATCGGCGATCTCAGCGGCGGGGAAAAGAAACTCGTCGGTCTCGCCCGCCTCCTGACCGAGGAGCCGGATGTCCTCCTCCTGGACGAACCGGACAACCATCTCGACTTCGCCGGCAAGGTCTGGCTGGAAGGCTACATCTGCCAGCATCACGGCGCCGTGGCCGTCATCTCCCACGATCGCTACTTCATCGACCGCGCCATCAATCAAATCTGTGAGTTGGAAGACGGCCGCATCACCGGGTATCCCGGCAACTACAGCGTCTACCGCGAGACGAAACAAAGCAAACTGGAACGCGATAGCCAACTGCGCGAGTTGCAGGAGCGGGAGTTTCGCAAACTGAAAGCAAGCGCCGAGCAATTGACGCAATGGGCGCGGCAGAATCCGAAATTCGCCTCTCGCGCCGAAAACATGCGGCGCAAACTGGCTGAAGAGCGGGAACGGCTGGCCCAGACTCCTACCCCGATCCTGAATCCGCGGCAGATCGATGTCGCCTTCACCGCCGAGCGCGGCTCGACCATCGCGCTGGAGGCGAAAGGTCTCGCCAAATCGTTCGCGGCGCGGACGGTACTCCTGCCGTTCGATCTCGAAATCCGCCATGGCGACGCCGTCGGGATCGTCGGCGCCAACGGTTCCGGAAAAACGACCCTGTTCCGGATGCTTCTCGGGCAGGAGACTTCCACCGCGGGCGCCGTGCGCATCGGTCCCTCGACCGTTGTCGGTTACTACGCCCAGGAACAGGAGACGCTCGATCCGTTACAGACCCCACTCGATCTGGTGCGCGGGTTGCAGCCCCTCTCTGAACAGGCGGCGATCGGCGTCCTCACCCGCTATCTCTTCACCCGCGATGACATGCTCAACCGCATCGGCAACCTCAGCGGCGGTCAGCGCGCCCGGTTGCAGATCGCGGCGCTCATCCTGCGCGGCGCCAATCTGCTCCTGCTGGACGAACCGACCAACAACCTCGACATCGCCAGCGTCGAGCGGTTGGAAGAGGCGCTCCTCGCCTTCCTCGACGAAGGGCGCGGCAGCATCCTGACCATCTCCCACGACCGCGCGTTTCTCGACACCATCTGCCAGCGCATCGTCGCGATCGACTCCGGCATCGTCCGCGAATATGCCGGCGGCTTCACCTGGTACGACACCCACCGCGGCGAAGGCCGGGAATTGACGATCAGAGAGCGCGAGCCGGTGAGGCGGCAAGATGGCAAAGCGAGCCGGCAAGACGGCAAGACGGCAAGAACGAAGAACAAGGAAACTCGCTGACCCAGTCCCTCAACCAGCCCGCCCGACAGACCGCAAACGCCCCCTCTCCCCCCTTCCCCCTTTCCCCCTTTCCCCCTTCACCCCCTGAGCGCAGCGCCACCCCTGGAGGCGAAGCCGGCACCCCCTCGCCTACAGTCTTTTTCCCATCAAGATATCCGGCTTCCCCGGACCATATTCGCGTCCGGGATGATCCCGATCACCGCGTACCTAGTGCGCTGGTAGAACCCGGCGGCATGGTCGATCGATTGGAGTCTCGCCGCGTGGGCGAGCGGATCGGGAAAGAGATCGATGCCCCAGACCGAGGTGCCCGCGGTCTCGCCCTCGTCGTCGGTGCCGAGATAGAGCGTCAACACGCCACGCTGGCGAACCCGCTCCTCGAGTTCCGTCACCAGCGCCCGGCCGATCCCGATCCCGCGCACATCCTCGCGCACGACCAGCGGGTGCAACTCCCAGGCGTGACTGTACGCGGGCAGCGCGGCGACCCAGCCCAGCAATTGCTCGCCTTGCCGCACCGCCAGGCAGATATGGTCGGGCTGGAGCGCCTCCGCTACCTCCGCCTCCGCCTCCGCTCGCGTTGCCGTCCACTGCGGAAAGGCGGCCAGCAGGAGATCGGCCGCTTGCGCTCGCGCCCCCTCGTCGTCCGGATCGAAATCCCCGATCGTTACCGGGACATCTGCGTCGGTCATGCTTCGCACTCCCACGGAAACGAACCTGGAAGATTCGAGAGAATAATCAGGCCCGCGCCATACCCGCGATGCGCAGCATGGCCCCGATGCTGCGCTCGATATCGGCGTCTTTTGTCGCCCAGGAGGAGACGCTGATGCGCATCGCCGTCCGCCCCTGCCAGACCGTCCCGCCGCACCAGCAGGTCCCATCCTCCTGCAGCGCGACGATCACGCGGCGCGTCTCGTCCGGCGATCCGAACGAAACCAGCACCTGGTTCAGGACGACCTCGTTGAGTACCTCGTAACCGGCCGCGGCCAGGGCGTCAGCCATGCGCGCCGCATGCCGGCAGGAGCGCTCGATAAGATCGCTGACGCCGGATCGCCCCAGCGATGAAAGCGCGGCCCAGATATCGACGCCACGCGCGCGGCGCGACATCTCCGGCGTGAACTGATCGGGCTCCCGCCAGCCGCTGCTGGCGAGATATGGCGCCGCCCCGGCGGCCATCGCGGCTTGGAGCGAGGCGGTATCGCGCACCAGGGCGATCCCGCTGTCGTACGGGACGTTCAGCCACTTGTGGGCATCGACCGCCCATGAATCGGCCTCGCCGAACCCTTCCACGAGATGCGCGTGCGCTGGCGCCGCGGCGGCCCACAGCCCGAAGGCGCCGTCGCAATGGACCCAGGCGCCAGCCTCCCGCGCCCAGTCGATCAGTTCAGGCGCGGGATCGCAGGCGCCGGTGTTGACGTTTCCCGCCTGGAGACAGACGATCGCCGGTCCGGTGATCGCGGGCAATCCCGTTGCCTTGGTGCGGCCTTGACCATCGACGGGCAGCCGCACGATCGACTTCCGGCCAAACCCGAGCAGGCTGAGCGCCTTGACGACGGATACATGCGCTTCCTCGCCCAGGAGAAGCGAGACACACGGCGCACCGAAGAGTCCGTCCGCCTCCACATCCCAACCGGCTCGTGCCAGCACCGCGTGGCGAGCGGCGGCCAGAGCGCCAAAGTTGGCCATCGTGGCGCCGGTCACGAAGGCGCCGCCGCAACCGGCCGGCAGCCGGAGGAGTTCGCACAACCAGCCGAGCGCGATCTCCTCCAACCTTGCGTTGATTGGGCAGACGGAGGCCATCCCGGCGTCCTGATCCCACGCCGCCGCCAGCCAGTTCGCGGCCAGAGCCGCGGGCACGCTGCCCCCGATCACATACCCGAAAAATCGCCCACCCGCCGTCGCGCTCGTCGCGGCAGAACCAATTGTGTCGAGTTGCGCCAGAACCTCCGCCGCAACTCGCGGCGAGTCCGGCAGCGCCTCATCGAGCAATGCGAGCCGCGCGATGGCCTCCGACGCCACCCCGACCGGTCGCTCGTCCAGTCCACCCAGATAGCGGATCGCGCGCTCGGCGCCGTCGCGTAGCAGGGCAGCACGCTCATCGTCGCTTGGCATTTGCTTGCTCATGGAGTTTCCAACTGGTGGATACCGGACTGCGTCGGGGCCGGCACTCCCCGCTCCCTCAGAGCGCGGCAGGAGTGGGGGTGAGGGCATGCGTCGCAATCACACGGTGCAAACAGCAGACAAAAAAGGAACGACCGGCCGAGCAAATGCCCGACCGGTCGTTGTGAAGCGATGCAGATTTCCGGGCGGCGAACCGCCGGAAGCGATCGTTCCTAGTAGCGGCTGCCGTAGGAGGGAGACGCGGCGCGTCGATCCCGGAAGCAGTCGCGGCAGTAGACCGGCTTGTCGTTGCGCGGCTCGAAGGGGACTTCCGTCTCCTTGCCACACGCGGAGCAGACCGCCGGGTACAACTGGCGCGGGCCGCTGGAGTAGCCGCCCCGAGAGCCGCCACTGGAGTAGCTCCCACCGCCGCCGCTGGAGTAGCCGCCGCGGGAACCCCCGCTGGAGTAGCTGCCGCTGCCGCTGTCATAGCCGCTGGTAGAGCGCTGCGCCTTGCGCTCGGCCCGGCAACTCGCGCACCGCTGCGGAGTCGAATAGCCGCGCTCGGCGTAGAACGCCTGCTCGCCGGCCGTAAACGTGAACGGTTGACCGCAATCGCGGCACACAATGGTCTGGTCGGACACTTCGCCGAAACCCCTTTATTGCCGTAGGTCGCTACGGCTCACTAGAAAAAAGAAATCCGACAAACGGTTTCGGCGAAACGGCCCGCTGGAAACGCCTGGTTGCGCGTCCAAACGAACACCACTGCGTCGACATCGTCTGGGTAAACCAATAGTACCACGGTTTGCTCGCCGCCGCCATCATGAGTCGCGATCTCGTGCAAAACGAGGCTGGAACCATGTCTTAACCTGCCGGCCCCCAACCACCTGTCACCAGATCACGATCCGTTCCTCCGGTGGCAGGTACATCGGGTCATCGGCTGCAATCCCGAACGCCTCGTGAAAGGCGTCCATGTTGCGCAGCGGCTGAACGCCACGCACCGCGCTCGGCGCGTGCGGATCGGAAAGCACCTGGGTTTCCAGCGCCTCGTCCCGAATTTGTTCCCGCCAGCCCGTGGCCCAGGCGACAAAGAACTCCTGTTCCGCGGTCAGGCCGCTTCCGTCGGCGGTCGGTGTGGCGACGGGAGTGCCGCCATCGGTCAGCGCGAGGAGCAAGGCGTCGTGGGCGACTTGCACACCACCCATATCCGCCACGTTCTCGGTCACGGTGATCTGTCCGTCGATAAAGAGATTGGGAAGCACCTCGATGGCGTCATACTGGGCCGCGACGCGGTCGTTCAGTGCCTGAAACCGCTCATAGTCCTCCGCGGTCCACCAGTCGTGGAGGTTGCCGTCGGCGTCGAACTGCGCGCCTTGCAGATCGAATCCATGGGTGATCTCGTGCCCGATCACCCCGCCGATCCCGCCGAAATTGGTCGCCGCATCAGCGAGGTAGTCAAAATAGGGCGGTTGCAAGAACGCGGCGGGGAAAACGATCTCGTTGGTCTCCGGCGAATAGAAGGCGTTGACCGTCTGCGGCGGAATGAACCACTCGTTCCGGTCAACCGGTTTGCCGATCTTGGCCAGTTGCCGTCGCGTTTCCGCGTTCATCGCATTGCGCACGCTCTGCGCATAGGAGTCGCCAATTTCCACCGTGGCGTAACTCCGCCAGTGGTCCGGGTAGCCGACTTTGACCCCCATCTTGTCCAGTTTTTCGAGTGCGCGCGCTTGCGTCTCCGGCGTCATCCAGGAGGAGGTTTGCAGCCGCTGCCGGAACGCGGCCCGGATCGTCTCCACCAACGTGATGATCTGGGTCTTGGCCTGCGGCGGAAAGTAGGCGGCGACATAGCTCTGCCCAACCGCCTCGCCCATCAACCCGTTGACGGATTGCACGACGCGCTCCTCGAGCGGCATTTGCTCCTCTGCGCCCGACAACGCCCGACCCAGGTAGTCGAACGCGATCTGCTCGAGATCGGAGCCGAGGGTGTCGCTGAAGGAAACCAGCACCTGAAACGTCAGATAGTCCTTCAGCACCGCGAGCGGGGTATCTTCGACAATCGCCGCCAGCGCCTTCAGGTACCGGATTTCATCGACATTGATCGTTTCGACGTGCTGGAGATCGAGCGCGGCGAAATAGCCCGGCCAATCCATGAGCGGATAGAGCGTCTCCAGATCGGCCACCGGGGTCGGGTTATATGTCAACGAAAGATCCTGCCACTCTTCGCGGGTCAGGGTCGGTTCCGCGAGACGGTGCTCCAGATCGTAAACCTGCTGCGCCCGCTGTGTCGCCGCGCCTTCAGGAGCGCCGAGCAATTGGAAGGCCCGGCCGATCGAGTTGACGTAGGCGGCGCGCACGGCGCGGGTCGCCTCGTCTTCCTCGAAGTAGTAATCCCGCGCCGGCAGACCGAGGAACGGCCCGCCCAGGTACGCCGCCATCATCGAGGCGTCATCGAAATCGGGATAGGCGTAGATGGGGAACAATCCCGACACGCCAGAGAAGGTGGCCGATTGGAGATAACGGTGTAGCCCTTCCAGGTCATCGATCGCTGTGATTTCATCCAGCAGTGGTTGAATCGGAGCGAGTCCTTGCTGGTCGCGTTTCGCCTGATCGATCCCCTGCTGGAACAGACGGACCGCCTTGTCCTGATCCGATCCCGGGACGGCGCCGTTCTTCGCCAGATCCTCGAGCACACCGATCACTTGCCGACGCGTGAGTTCCTCGAGCGCGGTGAAGTTGCCGTAGTACCCCTCGTCGGCCGGAATCGCCGTCCGTTCCAGCCAGCCGCCGTTGGCGTAGCGATAGAAATCGGCCGCCGGATCGATGGCGAGGTCCATATCCGCCTGGTTGAGGCCATGAACCGTCTCTTGCCGAGCCAGGACCGGCGCAAACGACGTGGCCGCCAGGACGAGGGCAAGGATGAGAACAATACAGCGGTGGCGTGGTGACATGAGGATCCTCCCAGGTAGGGTGAGACGGCGTGTCCAGCGCAAACCACGCGGATCAAAAACAGTGGGAGAACAATACCGCTCGCGGCCGAGTTTTGCTGACCGCGCGACACCGGCTGGTAGACAGTGCGCCGGCGTCTGGATCGCTATGTCGCTCACCGTGAGTTCAGGCTCGCGGCCCAGCCCCGCGGCTCCGCGTCAGCGAGCATGCTTCATCGCCTGGAGTAGTCGGCGCGCGCGGACCCGCGCCGAGGGCGCGCCGTTGACCGCGTACTCGTTGAGAACGGGGACCAACCACTCGTGCAGCGCAGGATCGTCGGCGGCAAAGAACGCCAACGCGGACAATGCCTCGGCGACCACGATCCGGCTGCGGTCGGCGAGGTAGCGCTGCAGCAGCGCCACCGCGTCCCCGCGAAGTCCGGCCGGGATGTCGAGCCGCGGCAACATCAGGGCGATGTGCCAGCGCACTTCCTGCTGCGGGAGTGCGCCGATCTCGCGCACGAGAAGCGAGGCAAATGGCGCCACCAGATCTGGCCGCTGCCGGCTCACCTTCTCCAATGCATCAGCGGCTCGCATCCGGAGCAGCGGCGCATCGTCTTGCATGAGCGCGACGAGCACCGGGGTCAGCGCGGGTTCGGTCAGGACATCATGCGCCACCGCATCCGCGGCCCCCGGTGATCGCATATCGCCGCCGGAGAGGCGGGTGCGCAGGGCGGTCGCGGCTTTACTCTCCCGGCACGCGATAGACGAAGCCTGGCCCACCCCGATACATTCCGCCGTCGACATTCACTGCCCGTCCATGCGCCGAGATCAGCGGCTCCCTCACCTGTTCCGGCGGCTGCCCGGTGATCTTCGAGATCGGCGTATGGCCATAGATCACCATCTCGCCGCCGAACTGGTCGAGAAATGCGTCTACACTCGCATCCTCGTCCGGACCGCTGAATGCCCCCCGGTCGCAGAGTTGGGAAAAGAGCCTCGCCCAGCGCCGGGCATCACCGCGGTGGAGCACGTCGCTGACGGTGCGGTTGACCGCCGCCACCGAATCGCCCCATTGCAGATAATAGGTGGTGTCGGCGTGGACGAGCAGGGCGTTGTCATCGCGCGCCATCGCGGGCCGCGCCATCAACCAGGAAATGCGGTCTTCCGTCAATCGCGCCAGATCGGACGTCACCCCGCCATTCGCTTCCCAATCGGCCAGGAAGATCGCCGCCGCGGTTGGGTCCAGCCCGGCGAAATGAGCGACCGCGACGATCAACATATCGTGATTGCCAAGCAGGGAATCGACCGCGCCGCCCGCCTCCGGCGCCTCCCGCTGTAACCGGCGGATCAAATCGATCGCGCCGATCCCATCTTCCCCCCGGTCAGTCAGATCGCCCACGAACCAGAGATGGCTGTCCCCCCCGGACCAGGCGTCATCCGGACCGGTGAGACCCGCGCCCCGCAACAGAGCGCGCAGTTTCTCGATCTGCCCGTGGACATCGCCAATGACGAAAATCGGGCGCATTCTCGCCTATCGGCCGGTGCGGCTGACGATCAACCCGGCGCGCTCGATCGCCGTCGCCAGCGCCAGTTCCGGCGCCGCGTCGGCTGGTCCGGCGGGAATCTTGAAATCGATCGTGAGACGCAGGTGCCCCGTCGGTTCTCGATCGAGCGTGAACTCGTGGCCACTGCCGATGTCGTCTGGCGTCCCCTCGCGCACACCGTGGATGCCAACGATGCGATCGAAGGCCGCAGGGCTGTCCGCCGGTGGGGGGATCTCCAGTGGCAACGGCACGACGCTGGCGAATTGGTTGGCGGGAAACTCGAATTGCGCGGCCACGGTGACCGGGGCTTCCGGGGGAAAGGCCATCAGGCTCTCCAGCAGATAGGCCGGTTCCTCCAATTCCTTCGGAATCTGACTGAGAAACGGCGTGCCCACCTCATACTGGACGCCGACGATCAGGTCATTGCTCTCATCGAGCGCCGGGCGCGCCGATTCGATCCGGTGATGCTTGACGCGATGCCGGCTGTATGACATCACGCTGACAAACCCATCTTCGGTGTCGAGGAGATCGCCAAACTCGTCTGCCGCATCGTCCGAGTAGGGAATGGTCCAGGTCAGCATCAGGCGCACGAAGTGATGTGGCAACAAATCGAGTTTCGGCCACTCCTGTTCGTCGTCTTTCACTGGCCAGAGGGGAGACGGGGACATGGCGCCGGTCCTTTCACGCGCCGCCGATACTTGATTCTACGCCACCGTGTTGCTGCAACGAACCCACGGCGTGCACTCATCGCCGCGGAAATCCTCGTGGTGCGCGATCGGGCAAGAAACGGCTGGTCTGCACTCCTTCATTGGTACTGCCTAATCGAACACCGGCGTGACGTCCGGGCCGCTGAGATGGCGCTGCCAGTAGCGCTCGCGCACCGCCCGCGTCAGTGGCCCGATCGCGCCTTCCCCGACGCGGCGGCCGTCGGCGGACGAGATCGGGAAAATGCCGCCAGCGGTCGAACAGAGAAACGCCTCCTCGGCGTTGTAGAGATCGAACGGCGTTAGATCGCGCTGGTCGGCCGGGATTCCGAGTTCCTCCGCGATCTCGAAGACAGTCTCGCGGGTGATCCCTTCCAGGATCCCGGACTGCGGCGAATAGAGCGTGCCACCGCGCACCAGAAAGACATTCGCGCCGCGGCTCTCGGTGAGGTGACCGCGGTCGTCCACCAGTACCACGTCGTCGGCATTGGCCCGGTCGGCCTCCAGTTTGGCGAGGTGGGTGTGCATCCGGTTGAAATTCTTGATCTTGGCGTCGACCACCGCCGCCGGCCACTGGCGGATGGCGGGAATGATGACGCTGATGCCGCTGTCGGCCTTCTCCTCGGACCAGATGGACACATAGGGAATCGCATAGACGATCAGCGTCGGTTCGTGCGACGGCATCGAGGGCGTCGGACGACGGCCACGGGTGGCAATCGCCTGCACGTAGGCATTGCGTAATCCAGAACGGCGCGTCGTTTCGACGATGACCGCCTCCAGTTCCTCCCCACCGCAGCGGAGCGGAATCATCGCGGCATGCGCCGAGCGCTCGAACCGGGCGCGGTGGCGCGGCAGTTTGAAGAGCCCGCCCTCCCAGCAGGCAAGCGTATCGAAGACAGAGACCCCGCCAACGAACCCGCTGTCGAAAATGGAGATTCGCGCGTCAACCGCCGCCATGAACTCGCCGTTGATGAACGCCGCGCCCTGCATCGTGCCCACCGCACCTTCTCCTTCGTTGCCGCCCACCTCACTCTGGCGGCATCATATCGTTCCCGGTTGCTCGCCGAAGGTGCCATTGCCGCCGAAACCCTCTCCGGCTAGGATAGCCGCCCTATTCAGCCCGAACGTGCGACACAGAGAAGGGACCATCGTGTCGATTGACGGTGTTGGCGGCTCGTTTCCGTACCCCGAAATGGAAGAGATCACGATTGTTACGCTCCAGCAGGCGATGGCCGCGGGCGAGATGACCTCCGCCGCGATCAGCGAGCGGTATCTGGCGCGCATCGACGCCATCGACCGCAACGGACCCGGTCTCAACAGCGTGATCGAGGTGAATCCGGAGGCGCTCGCGATCGCCGCTACCCTCGATGACGAGCGTGCGGCAGGAAGCACGCGGGGACCGCTCCACGGCATCCCGATCCTGCTCAAGGACAACATCGATACCGCCGATGCGATGCAGACGACCGCGGGCTCGCTGGCGCTCCTCGACTCGCGCCCCGGGCAGGACGCCACGCTCGCCGCGCGTTTGCGCCGCGCTGGCGCGGTCATTCTCGGCAAGACGAACCTGAGCGAATGGGCCAATTTCCGCTCGTCGAATTCGGCCAGCGGCTGGAGCGCGCGCGGCGGCCAGTGCCACAACCCCTACGTTCTCGATCACTCGCCGTGCGGCTCCAGTTCCGGCTCGGCCGCGGCGGTGGCCGCCAACCTCTGCGCCGCCGCGCTCGGCACCGAAACCGATGGCTCGATCGTCTGCCCCTCGACCGCGTGCGGTGTCGTCGGCATCAAGCCAACGGTTGGGCTTACCAGCCGCGCCGGGGTGATTCCGATTTCCCACAGCCAGGACACCATCGGTCCACATGCCCGTACCGTCGCCGATGCCACCGCGCTGCTAGGCGCGCTCATCGGTGTCGATCCGCGCGATCCCGCCACCGCGGCGAGCGCGGGCAAATTCCATACCTCCTACACCCAGTTTCTCGATTTCGATGGATTGCGCGGCGCCCGCATCGGCGTGCCGCGCCACCGCTATTGGGGGTACAACCCGGACGCCGATCGCATCGGGGAGGCGGCGCTCGATCTGATGCGTCAACTCGGGGCCGAGATCATCGACCCCGCCGATATTCCCACCGCCGATGCGTTGGGCGAGGAGCCGGGCGAGTTCGAAGTCCTGCTCTACGAATTCAAGGCCGATCTCAACGCCTACCTGACCGACCGCGGCCATCCCACTATCGCCACCCTGGCCGACGTGATCGCCTTCAACGCGGCCAACGCCGCCGCGGAAATGCCGTTCTTTGGCCAGGAGATCTTTCTCCAGGCGCAGGAGCGGGGGCCGCTGACCGATCGCCTGTACCGGGACACGCTGGCGCGAAACCGCCGCCTCTCACAGGCGGAAGGGATTGACGCGGTCATGGATGCCTATCGGTTGGACGCCCTGGTCGCCCTGGGCGGGCCTTCCTGGCCGACAGACGCGATCAACGGCGAACCGGATATCCAGAGCATTTCCTCCCCCGCCGCCCAGGCGGGCTACCCGATCGTCTCGGTGCCGGCGGGGTTCGCCGGAGAATTGCCGGTCGGAATCAACTTCGTCGGCCGCGCCTGGAGCGAGCCGACCCTGATCCGCTTCGCCGCGGCGTTCGAAGCGGCCTTTCCGGCGCGGCGTCCCCCGCGTTTCCTTCCCACGTGGCAGGGAGGTGACCTGACCGCGGGGTAACTCAGGAAGGGACCTTCCGATAAGCGAGGAGAACAAGCGAGTAGTTATGCCATTCCGAGCCGCAGGGAGGAATTTCGTTGCTCGGGGAGATCGATTACGACGACGAGGTCCCTCCTGCGTCGGGACGACACCTGCTACTCAGATGCGTCTGACACCATTCCTACACATCGCTGCGGCGAAATCGACTACTCCCGATCGAGCAGCATCGCTGAAACCGCCGCCAATTCCCCGCCCGGCGGAACCTCGCGGTTGATTACCGCCCGCGGCAACACTTCGTCCAGGCGCGCGCTGACGAGTTTCACAACCCGCGGCGCGTCCGCGGAGAACATGATCCGCACCGGCGTCTCGATTGCCGAAAGAGCGCTTTCGTCGCGGAAGGCCGCGAGAGACCCGTTGAGGAGTGGCGCAAGATCGGCGGCGCCGCGTCGCGCCGCCGCCTGCTGGGAGGTGGACAGCCGATCACGCCAGTTGGCACCAACCCGCAATCCAAAGAGGAGGTCGATCGCCCGATCGCGTTGGCCCCGATCGGCGGCGTCGGCGGCAGCATGCAACCGATCCTCATGCTCCGCTCCCAGATCGTGCGTCTCCGGGTCCGTCGATTGCACGAGCACCGCGGGCAGGTAGGGCGCGACAAGCGTGACTGATGCAACTCGGCCAGGAGCCATCGTGGCGAGCGCCAGGGCGATGGCCGCGCTCCACCCAACCGCGACGACGGCGAACCGTTCGGCGCCTTCCGCGTCCAGAATGGCGAGATCGTCGGCAGCCAGTTCGCGCATCGGGTAGTTTCGCCCGGAAATCGTCGAGGAGGCGCCGTGGCCGCGCGCGTCTGGCAGGATCAGCCGGAGTCCGTCAGCCGCGAGCGCGTGCAAATCACCGTGGGGAGTCAGCAGATCGTGCAGACCCAGCACGGGCCATCCATCGGCCGCGCCGCGAATCTCGTAACTCAGGCGATGATGTCCTCGCGCGGCGAACCGGGTCAGTCCCTGGCTCCCGCCACTGGCCGCTTCGATTCTCCGCGCATCCTTGGTCATGTGGTGGCGGGCTCGCTCGCAAGCGTCGCCGCCGAAGGGGCCGGCGCCGGCTCTTTCACCCGGCGCCCGAACCGCACCCATAGGGCCTGCCACAATGCGCCGACGGCGATACCGCCGCAGACGGCGTTCGCCATCAGCACTGGCAGGAGATAGCGGGCGAAGTCGGCGCGCATCCCGAGAACCACCAGACCGACCTCGCTGCCCAGAACAAGCGTAGCGAGCGCCCAACGACTCCCCAGACCGCGCTGGATGGCGAGCGCCAGCAGGACCAACGCCCCGGCGAGTGCCAGCAACAGGTCGCCGCCCTGTGGTGTCCAATCGACGCCGAGGGCGTGGGCGAGAACCCCGATGCCGGCCCCGGTAACGGAATCGACATCGCCCAGCCAGTTACCGATCCGGCCCAGTGCGTCGATCGGTCCGTTGACATTCAACTCGGCCCAAATGACCCCCTGATTGTGCATCTCCGCCGCCCGGAAGCGGAGCAACGCCAGGGTCCGGCCAACCGGATTCGGCCAGAGGAACGGATACGACGCCACGAACGTCGCCCCGGCAACCGCGGGCTGGACGAGCAAGCGCCAGCCGAGGTCGCGATCGTGGGCCGCGGACGGGCTCGCCGTTCGCCTCGCCTGAACGAGCAGTACCAGACCGGCGGCCGCGAGGGGAAATGCCACCGCCATCGGGCTCAACTTCGCGGAACCACCCAGCCCCAGGATGATGCCGAGGGCGATGGCGCGCGGCCAGGTCGGGCGGGTCGCCAGGGCCATGGCCAGCAGCACCGCCCAGGCAACCGTCAGCGTCACCAACGCATCGGAGCCGGCGAGGCTGGAGAGATAGATCGATAAGGGATGCGGCACGAAAAGCAGCGAGGCGGCGATACCGGCGACCGGGTTCACGAGCACGGTGGCGATCAGGAACACACTCGCCGCGATCAACGCCCCAACGACGCTGTTCGTCCTCCGCGCGGCGGCGAGATCCGCCTCATCCGGGGTGTTGCCGTGCCGCTGGTTCCAGGCATAGTCGTGGAAGAAACTGTAATAGCCGTTCGTCTCCAGATCGCGCCCCTGCGCCAGGAGGCCGAGTCCCATCAAGTAGGAACCGAGCGGCGGCTGGCCGATCGTCAACTCGCTTTCGCGCCAGTAGTCGCTGAGCGGGTGCTGCAACTCCGCGATGAATCTGGCGCGATGGACCCACCGCGCTTCGTCGCGATGGAACTCCGTCGTGGCGACGGCGCCAAGATTCACCCACAGCGCGCCAGCGAAGACGAGCAGCGCCAGGAGCAGGTCACGCGGAACGACGAAGAGCCGCCTGGACGCAGTGGCTCCTGGCTCGCTTTCCGGCGTGGCCACGACCGGGCGCCGCTCCTTCGATTCACGTGGTCCGGGAAAACGGTTCATCGTCCTTCTTCCCGACACCTCGACGTGTCTACGGCGTTACCGCGTCGAGAACGGCAAAGAAATCAGGGAAGGTCTTGGCGACACAGCCAGGATCGCGCAGCCGGATTCCCGGTGCCCGCAGCGCGGCGACGGCAAAACTCATCGCCATACGGTGGTCGTCATACGTGGCGATATCCGCTGGCACGATCGGGCGCGGCTCGATCCGTAGCCCATCCGGGAACTCGGTGACCTCCTGCCCCAGCCGCCGCAATTCCGTCGCCAGCGCCGCCACCCGATCGGTCTCCTTTAATCGGGCATGCGCCACACCGCGAATCGTGGTCGGGCCGGCGGCAAATGGCGCGATCGCGGCGAGCGTCTGGGCCGTATCCGAAATCGGACCGAGATCGAGATCGACGCCGCGCAACGCGCCGTCCGCCGGCCCCTGCACCTCGGTGAAGTCCTCACCGATGGTGACCGCCGCGCCCATCGCGGCCAGGGCATCGACAAAATGGAGATCGCCCTGGGTCGAATCCTGTCCCAGGCCCTCGACGCGAACGCGGCCACCGGTGACCGCCGCCGCGGCGAAGAAGTAGGACGCGTTCGAGGCATCCGGCTCGATAGTGAATACTCGGCCCTGGTAGCGCTGGCCCGGCGCGACGCCGAGCGTCCGCCAGGCGACGGTGTCGATCTCTGCATGCACCCCGAACGCCGCCATCACCGCGGCGGTCATCGGCAGGTAGGGCTTGGAAACGAGATCGCCCGCGACAGTAACAGCGACGCCCTGCCGCGCATATGGCGCGGCCATCAACAGGGCGCTGAAGTACTGCGACGAGAGTTCCCCTGCCATGCGGGTCTCGCCGCCGCGGAGACCATCGGCCAGGACCACGATCGGGGGGCAACCGGTGCCAAGTTCGCTTCGTGCCTCCGCGCCGAGATCGGTCAGGGCATCCAGTAGCGGCGCAATCGGGCGCTGGCGCATCCGTGGCACCCCGTCGATGCGGTATCGGCCGTGCCCCAACGGCAGGGCCGCGGTGAGAAAGCGCATCGTCGTCCCGGAGTTGCCGACAAAGAGATCGGCCTCCCAAGCCGGAAAGGTGCCGCCGCCGCCCGCGACCAGGAATCGCGCGTTCGCCTCGTCGCTCTCCACCGGGACGCCAAGCGCATTCAGCGCTTCGGCCATGTAGCGGGTATCGTCGGAATACAACGCCCGCCGCAACTCACTCGACCCCTCGGCAAGCGCGGCGACGAGCAAAGCACGGTTGGTGATGCTCTTCGAACCCGGTACCGGAACCGTCGCCTCGAGCGGCCGGGACGCCTGGCGCGGCGCCAGCACTGGCGGATACCCACGTTCGATGACAGTGGAAATGACGGTTGCTCCTCTTCACTCGTCAATACGTCGAAATCATCGCAAGGGTACCAGTAACCCACAGCGACACGTCCGGTGTGGCGTGCCTGTCGTACCAATAAATCGGTACGCATCGGCCGGTCTGTCCATCCGGAGAGACAGCAGCCGTCGCTATACTCGATTGGTGCCGCGGGCGCTGGGAGCGTTGCGGCTCGTGAAACTTGCGATTGCCATCGAGGACCTCACCACGCATGGAACCACGACCACCGCGGCCGCGATCATCTCGTCCCTTCGAGGGACCGGGTGCGCCCGCGGGTGACGGGATTGGAGAACGCCTCTACCCGGCGCCGGGAGAGTTCGCGTACTCGACGGCTGGCGAGGCGCAACCGTCGGGACCGGCGGCGCAAGCGTTGCTGCCCCGCCGGCAGCGACGCCAGCGCGGTTTCCTGCGCGGCATCCTCGCGACCCTCGCGGTGGTCGGGCTCATCGCGTTGGCCGGCTGGTTCTTCCGGGACACCATTCGCGGCCTGATTGCCCCCCCGCCCCCGCCGCCAACTCCGGTCGTGGCGGCGGTCACCGATCAGGCCACGCCGAGCGCCGTCCCTGAGTCTGCCGCGCTGCCCAACGCCCTGGCCACCGTGACGCCAACGCCGAAACCGGCGGCGACCGCGACGCCGAAACCAGCGGCGACGAACGCGGCCGCACCGCAATCCTCGGATGAAGACTTGGCCGCGCGTGACCGCAACATTTCGGTGGAAACGTTGCCGCTGCTCGATCTGCTGCCGACCCAGGACCAGGTGCCCGCCGGTCTGGTGCTGGCGGATGAAGCGGAGCGGAGCAAGGCGGATGTCGTGGCTGCGCTCGGCGGGACAGAAGAGGCCGCGCAACACCTCGATGACTGGGGCTGGTCAGGGAATGCCTTCCGCGATTTCATCGCCGATGAGGACTCGCCGCCGGCAACCGGCACGACGTTCCTCAATGCCAGCGTCCATCGCTTCGCCGACGCCGAATCGGCGGCCAACGCGTTGACGGTATTCTCCGACTACGTCATCGTCACCCAGGGTTTGCAGAACGTCGAATCGCCCGCCATCGGCGACGCCGCGATCCTGCTGGTTGGCGCTCCTGATGGGGTGCCGCTGGCCGTGCTCTATGCCCAGAAGGGAACCATCATGTACCGCATCGGCGCCTCCTCCAGCAGCGCGGGGGCCGATCCCACCTCCGATGTCCTCGCGGTCGCCCAGGCGATCATTCCCGGCCAGGCATCAGGAGGCTAGGCATGAAAGACGGCGGCAACGCGATCGGGTACGTACTTCTGGCGCTTTGTGCCATCGTCGCCGCCGTTCTGATCTACTCGATCGTCACCGGCACGCGGTTTGTCTTCACTGGACCAGCATGGGTGGGCACCGCGCTGTTCCTGCTCTTTATCGGCGCCTCGCTCTACCTGTTCCTGACCCGCCCCGGACGCCGCTGGCCGTGGCAACGGGACTGATTTCTATCTGATTGCGCATCAGGGCCGCCACGGTGCGTGGCTATACTTCAACCAATTGAATATTTTGGCCTCCCGCTCACTTGGGCCGACCCGGTGTTGGTGATTGGAGTTCGGGAGGGTCAAGCAGCGTGGTAGTTCAGCAGATCGTCGCCGCAACTCCTGAGACAACCTCTCCCGTGCCTTGGCCATTCCGCTCCCCTGAACCGAGCGTGACCCTGCTTCGCGAGGAATCGACCAGCCATCCATTCGCGCTGGCGGTCGCCGCGGCGTGGAGTTGCTACGGCGGGCGACCGGCGAAGATCGAATCGGTCCTCAAACTCGTGGCCGATCCCGAACCGGAGGGGTTGAGCCCGGTCAAGGCAGCGGACCGCGCCCACCGCCGCGAACGGGCGATGAAACTCTACGCCGATCTCTTTGCCGCCGGGCATCACACCACCCTGCAACACGCGAACTTTGTCTTTGTCCTCGACAACATCTCCCGCCTCGCCATCTGGTCCTTCTTTCACGCCCACCCCTTCTACAACTCGGAGCAGGTCTCCCAACGCTATCGGGAAGTGACCGGGGAGACGATGACCGCGCCGGACCTCCCAGCGGCCGAGGCGGCGGTCTACGACGCGGCCATTCAGCGCGCTCTGACGGGATATCGCAATCTCACCGAAATTCTCGCTCCTGACATGGCGAACCGGTACGGCCAGGTCTTCCCCGCCCGCGCCAAAGCGCGGACACCCGAGGCCGAGCGCCGCTTCGCCGACGCGGTGCAGAAGCGGGCCCAGGAAGTCGCCCGTTATGTCCTGCCCCTGGCGACGCCGGCGCACCTCTATCACACCGTCAACGGCCTGACGCTGCTGCGCTACCACGTGCTGGCCAACCAGCCTGACACGCCGGCGGAGGTCCGCGCCATCGTCGCGCGGATGGTGGCCGCGGTCCTTGCGGTCGATCCGAACTTCCTCGGCGCGCCCGGGCACCCGCTCGATCTGCGCGTGCTGGGAACCGAGCAGACATTGGAAGCGCGAGCGCTGGCGGAGTGGCACGCCGCCGCCAACCAGTCTTCCGCCGAGACCATGGCCGCAAGGAGCGAATTCGACGCCGCCCTCGGCGCGTACGAAAGTCGCCTGTTGGGGTACGACGCGGACGCCGAGGCGACGATGGCGGATGCGGTGCGCGCCGTGCTTGGCGTCCCCCGCGCAACGATGCCCGATGACGCCGCGCTGGCGCAGGTGCTCGATCCGGTGCAGAACCCCTATCTCGGCCATCCCCTGTTCCTGGGCATGCACTCCAAGTTGATGCAGACGATGAGCCACGTTCAGTTCACCTGGGCGAAGCGGATCAGCATGGCCGAAGATGCCCAGAATCAGCGGCACCGTGGCACTGTCGGCTCGCGGCCGGCGCTGCTGGCCTGGCAATCGCGCGAGCCGGACGTCATCTTGCCCTGGGCCATTCGCCAGAATCCGGCGGCCCAGGCCGAATACGACACCACCATCCGCGCCCTGAGCGAGGCCAGAGCCACACTGCTCGATCGTGGTGCACCGCCGGAAGCGGCGATGTACCTGCTCCCCAACGCGCAACGGATTCGCTTTGTCGAAAGCGGCACCCTGCAGGACTACTACTGGAAGTGGGTCAAGCGGCTCTGCTTCGACGCCCAGCGCGAGATTTTCGAGACCGCCGTCGATGAAGTCTCTCAGGTGCGCGAGGTCTTTCCCACAATCGGTCGATACGTCGATGGCCCGCCCTGCGTCATGCGCTCGCGCTCCGGGACCGCGCCGGTCTGCCCGGAAGGGGAGCGCTACTGCGGCATCCCCGT
Source organism: Thermomicrobiales bacterium (assembly GCA_046328335.1). Classification (GTDB taxonomy): domain Bacteria; phylum Chloroflexota; class Chloroflexia; order Thermomicrobiales; family UBA6265; genus JACCXM01. The sequence goes on along the minus strand of JAXLWU010000001.1, from coordinate 402,415 downwards.
CTGGCGGAACTACGCGTTCGAGGCGCTCGAATCACGCCGGGTCATGTAGCCGCGGCGTCTGTACCCGCTTGACCATCGTCGTCGCCGCACCAAAGCCGAGGACCGAGCGCAACAGCGGCAGGTCTTCGGTGCGGGTGGCGACGAAACCGCGCCGCTCGTAAAGTCGCCGTGCGTCCGGATTCGTATCGACGACATCGAGGCGAATCCTGTTCTTGCCAAGCCGCACCGCGACACGCTCGACTTCATCCAGGAGACGAGTGCCGATCCCCTGGCCGCGCGCGTCCTCCCGCACGGCGATTCCATCCATGACGAGTTCGCCTGATTCCGCCGCGCGCCCGAGCAACAGGTGCAGCAGCGCCCGCCGCACCCAACCGCCAACCGGACCGTAGACGGTGCGAAAGGCCTTGCCATCGAGATCGATGAACCCGCGCGACCCAACGTGGAAACCGGCGACGCCAAGCAGTTCATCGCCACGCAAGGCAACGACCGCATGATCGAGCGCCAGGGTGCCGGCGATGGCGCGGACCGCGCGCCGGCGGGTGCCGAGCAGCGGTCCCAACTTGGCGCCGAAAGCATCCCAGTAGAGCTCGGCGGCCCGCGTGCGGAGCAAGGGCGGAAGTCCGGTGCGGATGAGAATGGGGTCGTCCGCGGTCATGCGCGGATTATGGCGGAAGAGCCGTCGTTCCGGTGGTTGACCGATCTTGATCGGGTGAAAGCAGCCAATCGTCAAGATCGGCGGTATCTTCGTGGAACGACGTACCGTCATGTGGAAGGAAGTCCCATGCCCTTGCTCACCATTGATCAGGAGTGGCGCGCCCAGCATCCCGGAGCAACCGTTGGGGTGCTCGCCGTGCGCGGCGTTACCAATCCGGCGACCCATGCGGCGTTGAACGATGTCGCGACGACGCTGGAAGCCGATCTCAGGGACCGGTTTGGCGAGGCGGACCGCGAGATGCTCCGGGCGACGCCCCCCTTGCCCGCCTACGCCACCTACTACAAGCGCTGGGGTCAGCGCTATCACGTGGGCATGCAACTCGAATCGGTGGCGCAGAAGGGGAAATCGATCCCGCGTGTCGCCGCGCTGGTCGAGGCCATGTTCATCGCCGAGCTGGCAAACCTGATGCTGACCGCCGGACACGACCTCGACGCCCTGACCCTTCCGGTCCGGCTCGGGACCGGCCATGGCGAGGCGTTCCAGGGTCCAGCCGGCGCGGCCCTGACCGTCAAGCCAGGGGACATGTTCACCGCCGACGCCACGAACCGGGTCCTTTCGGCGATCGTCACCGGCCCCTCGCACGTGGCCAGAATCGGTCCCGACACGACCGCGGCGCTTTTTGTGGTCTACGCCCCACCTGGGATCGACCCCAGTCTCGTTTCCCACCATCTCGATGACATCGAACGCCATATCCGGCTGATCTCACCAGAGGCAACAGCAGACCGCGAGATCGTCACGGCCTGAGCGGGCTACCTTGCCGCGGGACAACGATGTCATTTCGAGCCGGAGCACCATGTCTCCTCGTGCGAGGCGGCGTGCATCCACGCCGAGGTCCTTCCTGCGGTCGGGACGACACGGATGCCGCATGTTGCTCGTTCAACGGGTGTTCTGCAGGACGCTCCGACTTGCCGTCTCACCGTTTTCCCACCGGAACTCGCCGACATCATGCGCCGCGCGCTGGATGGAGATTTCTGAATGAATTTTCAACGGTCGCATCTCGTACGGAAATGGGTTGAATACGTTCCTTGTCAATTCGTACCGCGCTGTGAAAAGCCCCTCTCCCTGCGCACAGGGAGAGGGGTTGGGGTGAGGGCCCGCGCTTCGAGCGCGCGGCAATAATCCCCGAATTCGGTTCTACAGGAGCGTGCGAAATTCGTGTTACGCCGAGCCACGGCGAGGACGCTGGACCTGTCGCGAGGGCGCACCACCACGACGAGGTCCCTCGTTCCTCGGGACGACACATCTACTGCACATCACTGTACCGACTGACCGGTCCTCGTCTCACGAACGCGACCAGCAGCGCCACCGAGTTCAGCAAATCGTTTTCGTCGACGGTTTCGAACGGCGAATGGGTGTATCGCGTCGGATACGCCAGCAGGGCCGAGTCGATCCCCCGTTTGATCAGCGCCGCGCCATCGCTGCCAAAATGCTGGAAGACGGCGAGTTGCACCGGGATATCGTTCTCTTCGGCCACCTCGACCAGGGCATCGGAGAGCCGGCGCGAGTAATGGCACATAGCGTCCTGGTAAACGATCATCGGGCCACCGCCCAGTTTCGACGGGAAATCGAGTTTGTCGACACCCGGGATATCCCCAACCAGCCCCACATCGAGGGCGATCGCCGCATCCAGCTGTAAATCATCGGCCAGGCTCGAAGCGCCGAGGAGTCCATTCTCCTCCTGCACCGTGGACACCAGCCACACTTCGAACGGGAGATCATCCTGACCGGCCAGTTGCGCCCCGACCTCCGTGGCGATCGCGATCGCCGCCCGGTCGTCCATTGCCTTGCCGGTGATGTTCTCACCGATGCGCCGCGCCTCCGGATTCCAGATGACCCGCGCTCCCGGGCGAATACCGAGGTCTTGCACCGCCTTGCGGCTACGCACTCCGAGGTCGATGAACCAGTCGTTCCACTCGACAAGGTCCTTGCTGCCCGGTCCGCCGATGACATGACCGGTCGCCGTGGCGAAGATGCCGGACACATTCCCGCGTGAGGTGACAACGAGCGCCTGCTGACCGATCGGCATGAACCAGCGCGGCGGGCGGCCGAGCGAGTCGCTATAGGGCCAGAGATGCAGGAAACCTTCATCGCTGATGCTCTTGACGAGCAGGCTCAGTTCATCCGCGTGGGCGACGATCGCTAACCGGGGACCGGAGCCCCCGACCTTGGCCAGCACATTGTCGACACGGGTGCGCCGGACCTCGCGCGAAAACGTCCCCCACCGCTCCGCCACCCAATCCTGAACGGCGTCTTCATGTCCGGTCGGTCCCGGCAGTTCGCTCAGTTCCTTCACGAGTTCGAACATGTCGCTGCCCTCCATCGTTGGCGAAGCACGCGGCCCGATTTGGGTTTCGAACATCGCCCCCATGACCGGTCATATGAATCTCGGTTGAACACGCGGTCCATGCCTGGCGGACCGTTGACCCGCGAGCCCCTCTCCCTGTGCGCAGGGAGAGGGGTTGGGGTGAGGGTTCTCGCTAGGCTTGGATGGACAAGTGGCGTGGCCGGTTCAGATGCGGATCACCGACCGCAGGGTCTCGCCGCGCTCCATGGCGTGGAAACCCTCTTCCGCTTCGTCCAGCGAGATAACCCGGGTCACCACCCGGTCGAGATCGAGCCGGCCCTGCTGGTACCAATCGGCCAAGAGCGGGAAATCGCGCGTCGGCAGGCAATCACCGTACCAGGAGATGCGGAGATTGCCGCCGAGATCGAAGAACTTGCCAAGCGGGAGCCGATCGAGGGTCGCGGTCGGTCCACACACGCCGACGATGACGCAGGTGCCGGCAAGGTCCCGGCAGAAGATGGCCTGCTCGATCGTGTCCGGGCGGCCCACGGCTTCGAAGGAGTAGTTGACTCCGTTGCCGCCAGTGATCTCCTTGATCGCCTGGACCGGATCGACCTCGGTGGGGTTGACCGTGTGGGTCGCCCCGAATTCGCGGGCCCACTCCAGTTTGCGGGGATCGATATCGACGCCGATGATCGTCGTCGCTCCCGCCAACTTGGCGCCCATGATGATCGAATCGCCGACACCGCCGCAGCCGAAGACCGCCACCGAGGTTCCCGGCTTGACGTCCGCGGAATTGAGGGCCGCGCCGACCCCGGTCGTCACGCCGCAGCCGAGGAGACTCATCTGCTCGGCGGGTAGCGCCGGATCGTACGGAACGCATTGCCTGCTGTGGACGAGGGTGTGGGTGCAGAACGTGCCGATACCGAGGATCGGGGTGAGGGTCAGCCCGTCCATGGTGCGCATCCGCTTCTCGGCGTTGAGGCTGGCGGCGCAGAGGTGCGGCTGACCAACCAGGCAGAAGCGGCACTGGCCGCAGGGTGCTCGCCAGGCGAGGATCACGTGGTCGCCCGGCGCCACGTTGGTGACCCCCTCGCCGACCTGCTCGACGATGCCCGCGCCTTCGTGCCCGAGCAGGAAGGGGAACCATTCCGTCCCGAAGACCCCATTCTTCGCCGAGAGATCGGTATGGCAGACCCCGCTCGCCAGGATGCGCACCAGTGCTTCACCCGGGCCGGGGGGGTCGATAGTGAATTCTTCGACCACGCCGGGCTCTCCCGGGCGGCGGGCGATCACACCCCGAGCGACGATCGAACCGTTGCCCTCTCCACGTGCTGCCATGTCGCTTCTCCTCATTACCTGATGCGGCGTCTTGCCATTGCAGATGGTGAATGGTCAGGGGGAAACGGCGTTCAGTCAAGGATGCCGCATTGGACAGCGGGCGGCCGTTGATCCGGCGCCAGTATTCAGATGTCATGTCGAAGGGTGAGCCCCCACGCGCGGTCTGAAAGCAAGCCATCATTCGCCCGCGTCATACTCCTTCGCGGTAGATAGCGAAAACGCACCTTCTGGAGGAAGCAGCATGAACAACGATTTTCCGAATCTGGCGCAAGCGGCGCTTGATCGGATCGCGGCGGCCAAACCGCTTGTCCATCAGATCACCAATGTGGTGGTCACCAACGACTCGGCCAACCTCACGCTCGGCTTTGGCGCTCTCCCCGTGATGGCCTACGCCCCGCAGGAAGTCGCCGAAATGGCCGCCATCTCGCAGGCCCTGGTTCTCAACATCGGCACCCTCTCCGAAGAGGAGATCGGCGCCATGCTCATCGCCGGGAACGCCGCCGGTGAGAAGGGCATCCCGATCATCCTCGATCCGGTCGGCGCGGGCGCCACGACGTTCCGTACCCAGAGCGCCCTGCGTCTGCTGCGCGATCTGCCGATCTCGGTCCTGCGTGGCAATCGCGGCGAAATCGGCGCGTTGCTCGGGTCGGGTGAAGTACGTGGCGTCGAGGCCACCGGCGCCGAGGACCCGCGGCAGGTCGCGGCGGGGGCGCGGGATGCCTTCGGCGTCGTGGTCGCGGTCACCGGCGCGATCGATGTCATCGCCGGTGCGGAGCGAACCTATCTGGTCCACAACGGGTCGCCGTTGCTCGCCGCCATCACCGGCTCCGGCTGCATGGCGACGGCAACGATCGGCATCTTCAACGCCGTCGGCAGCGACCCGGCCTTGCAGACCGCGCTCGCTCTGGCGACGTACGGTCTGGCCGCCGAACGCGCCGCGGGGGGCGATCCCGGTCCTGGCACCTTCCGCACCCGGCTCCTCGACGAGGTGGCCACGGCGCGAACGGCCGGTACGGACGGTATTCGCATCACGATTGCCTGACCAGATGAACGCGAGTTTGCCAGGCTGGATCTCTTGTGAGGGTAATCGCGAGAATGAGGAGACCGCGTCGCGGAATGCAGGAAACAGACAGCCGGCGGACCAGCAGGAATCACTCCAGATTTTGATGAAGACTTCCGTTTTCGACGCGGCCAGTGACGCCGCGAGCCCCTCTCCCGTCCGGACGGTTCACAAGGGGAGGTCCGGCCGAAATCGGGCATTCTCGTGGGGTCGGATGGGCCACGATGTGGCCCGAACGCCCCTCTCCCGGCTCGACGGGGGACTCCTCCCTCCGCGGAGGGAGGCTCGGGAGGGAGCCAGGGTTGGGGTGAGGGTGCGCGCCGCAAGCGATTCCGTACCTTCTACGGATGACAGGCCAGTGGGACGGGCGTACGCTGAGAGACGTTTCGAGGGCGACTCCAAATGAGCGAGGAACGGTGGAACGCGGTTGAACGCTATTTCGACGCGACGCTGGTGCAAGCGCCAGCGTCGCTCGACGCTGCCCTCGCGGCGACCGCCGCGGCGGGATTGCCGCCGATCAACGTCGCGCCGAACCAGGGAAAGCTGCTCCATCTCCTGGCGCGGGCCATCGCGGCGCGGACAATGCTCGAGATCGGCACCCTCGGTGGCTACAGCACGATCTGGCTGGCCAGGGCGCTGCCGCCCGATGGCCACCTGATCTCGCTCGAGGTCGATCCGCGCAATGCGGCGCTGGCGCGGGAGAATCTGGTCAACGCCGGCGTGGCCGGCCGCGTGGCAATACGGGAAGGGAAGGCGCTGGACACACTGCCAGAACTCGCCGCCGCGGACGCCGGGCCGTTCGATCTCGTCTTCATCGACGCTGACAAACCGAACAACGCCGCCTATTTCGATTGGGCATTGCGTCTCTCCCGGCCGGGAACCGTCATCGTCATCGACAACGTGGTGCGGGATGGCAAGGTGATCGATGCGGACAGCACGGACAAGCAGGTGCAAGGCGTGCGGCAGGTGCTGGAGCGGATCGCGAATGAACCGCGGGTCAGTGCAACCGCGATCCAGACCGTCGGCAGCAAGGGCTACGATGGACTCGCGCTCGCGGTCGTGCTCCCCACGATGTAGCCAGCCGTTCGGGATTGGTGGGAACCGATGGCGCTGGCGGAGCGTACATCCCTATACTCCGCGCACCGCTCACCAACCGGGAGTGCCAGGGAGCCCTGATTCTCGCGGGCATCGAGCGACCCACTAGGACGTGAGTGTGGCCGGTGACACACTGGTCGGGAACACGGAAATCAGTGGGGAGTTTTCTCGGGCGACGACCTGCCTTCTCCCCTGCTCCTCTTGCGGCTCTGCTCCGGGCAACGCTGACGCTGCTCTGTGTGATGCTGGTAGCCACGGCGAGCCACTACTCGGTCGTGGCCGCGCAAGATGCACCGCCCTCGTTGCCGATCCCGCCGCCCCCGCCCCCGAAGCCGCCTGCCGGCTTCACGTCCGCTGCCACCGAATTCGCCCGCATCCATGTCGAGCCAGGCGGCGCCATCGATGCCGCGGCGTTCGCCCGCGACTGGGGGCTGCTGATCGACGATGCCGTCGGCCAGCTTGCCACGTTCCTCCCCGCCCCGCGTTCGCCGGTACAGATGTATGTCTATGTCAACCCCGACGCCTTCACGGAAGCGACTTCGGCCGCGAAGGCACGCGAGTTGACGCCGGGCGATGTTCTCGCCTCGCCCCTGTTGGGTGACATCGCGGTCGACTACGCCGCGTTCGTGCGGCGGTCGCCGATCGAAGCGGAAAACGAATTGCGCCATGCGTTGAGTCATGTCGTGGCGCGGGAGGCGTCCCGCGGCCGGTTACCCCGCGGCTTCGATGAGGGATTGGCCGCCTACTTCGAGCAGCCGGTAGCCGCTCGCCTCGCCCGGCACGCCGCGTTGGTGCAGAACGCTCGGGCTGGGGGCGATCTCCTCTCCTGGTCAGATCTCAACCGACCCTCGCCGCCGGACACCCCTCCCGCCACCATCACCGCGCACGCCTACAGCATGGTGGCGTTCCTGATCGACCGGCACGGGCCGCGGGTGCTGGGCGATTTCATTGCCAAACTTGGCGTCGAACCTGACTGGCGGGCGGTGCTGCGCGAGACCTACAACCGCTCGCCGGCCGAACTCGAAGCGCAATGGGAGGAAAGCCTTCCCCGCTGGACCGCGGGCGAATGGCGCAATAACTTGCTGGCGGCGTTCGATCTGCAACCCGCGCGCGACCTTCTCGGTCGCGGCCACTTTACCTCTGCCCGGCGCGATCTGGAACAGTCGTTACGGCTCTACACCGATCTCGATGACGAGGACGGCATTGCGGAGGTCGGTGACCTGTTGCGGCAGACCGATACCGGCCTCCAGGCCGAGACATTCATGAGCCAGGCCCAGGCGGCGCTGGAGCATCATGATTACGATCGCGCCGAGAACCTGCTCAGTCAGGCCCGGACCCAGTACGACCGCCTCCCGGTCGTCACGGCGCCGGAAGAGCTGATGGCCACCTATGCCCGGCTCGCCAATTCCGGGGTCCAGGCCGGAAGTCAACTCGACACGGCGCGGCAGCGCTCGCTGCGCTGGGTCGACTACCCGACCGCGCGCGCCGCCGCCCTTGCCGCGGGATCCGAATTCGCCCGACTCGGTGATGAGGACGGACTGAACCAGACCAGAGAGGTTCTTGCCGCGCTCGATTCGCGGCAGCGCCGTCTGGTCCTCCTCTTCGGCGGACTGACCTTGCTGACCGCGGCCTGGCTGACGCTCTGGCTCTGGGCGCGGGGCGGCCAGGATCTCGAGTGGGGAGCGTAATGCAACGTTCGGCGCCGATCTCCGCCACCCCGAGAATCTCCTGGTCCATCCCCTGGCGCGCGGGTGCTGACGCGCGTCCAACTTCTCCCCCGGAGGACGGCGCTGACCGGGTCTGGCGGATTCTCTGGACGCCGTTCACCACCTGGGCCGACGCGCCATCGCCGGAGCGGGTGCAGCCCTCGCGCCCGATCGCGGGGGAACTCGGGCTGGCCGGACAAGCCGTTGCCTCCGGTATCGATCGCATTCGCCGCCGGCTGTGGGCAACGCACGCGCTAGCGGCCATCTGCCGTGGGGTCTGGCTGGCGCTGGTCATCGCCGCCGTGCTGATGGCGATCGACGTCCTGGGCGGACCGGTGTTCAACCCGATGGCCGCCGCAATTGCTGGAACGCCGTTCCTGCTGGGCGGGATCGCGCTCGCCCTGTTGAGCCGCCCGTCGCGGCCACGCACCGCGCGGATGCTCGATCGCACCTTCGGCCTGCAGGAACGGTTGACCACTGCCATCGACGATCTCGGCCTCGGTGTTCCGGCACCCGGCGAACGGGCTCCGGTCGTCTATCTCCAGATCGCCGATGCCGCCAATGCGCTCGCCGCGTTGCGCAACGATCCCAAACTGCGCCCGGCCCTGCCGGTGCGGGAGATCGTGCTCGCGGTGCTCGTCGCCCTGATCTTGACCACACTCGCCTTCGTCCGCGGTCTCGGCGGAGCATTACCGGACCTGGGCGCGGCGCGGGTGCCACCGTTCACCCCGGCGATCGAACGCCCCGCCGAGCCGGAGCCCTCCGCGGCTGAACTCGATGCCTCGACCACGGCTCCGACCGTCAATGACGTCCTCGAGCGCTACGACCGCTCGGCCCAGGCGCGACGGGATCTGCAGGCGCTGGCCGCGGCGCTGGCGGACCATGCGCTGACCCGCCCCGCCGCGGAGCAGATCGCGCGGGGTGACTACGCGGGGGCCGGGGATCAGTTGCGAGACGCCGCGGCGCAAAGCAGCGGCCTTTCCCAGGATGCGCGGCAGGAACTGGCGGGCGATCTCGACCAGGCCGCGAAGCGCATGGACCCGCAATCCAACGGGTTGCAGGAAGCCACCCGAGATGCCGCGTCCGGACTTCGCCAAGGGGACAAGAACGCGGAAGCGGGAATGGAAAACCTCGCGGACGCGGTCGAGCAGACCGGGCAACAGGTGGTTCCCCAGGGCGAACTCGCCGCCCAGATGCGGAGCGCCCGTCAGGCCCAGGCGCAGCAAGGCGGCGACATCTCCGCTTCCTCGGCGCAGGCCGGTGGGGCTAGTCAATCCTCCCTGGGGCAGCCGCAGCAAGGCGACCCTGGCGCCGGGGCGGACGCGAACTCGACGAGCAATGCCAGTGATGGTCAACGCCAGTCGAGTCAGGCAGGCGCCGCGGGTGAACAGCGGCAACCAGGCTCCCAGAGTCAAAACGGCGATCGCGGGAGCAGCGGCGCCGGCAACGCGCCGGGCAACGGCCAGCAGCCGGGTGAGAGCAATGGCGGGCAACCCGGCGACCGGGCCAGCGGCGGCGAGCGTGCCGGGGGCATGCCGGGAGACGCCGACAGCCAGAGCGCGCAACAGGGTGGCGGCGCCGGGACCGGTGAGGGTGTCGATCGAGCAGGGGACCGTGGCCCCGCCGGTCAGGACGCGCTGTCGCCTTCAAGTGAAGCCGCCGCCGCTCCCAGGGTCTCGCAGGGTGACGGCGCCGAGGGCGACGGCGAAGCGCTTCCCGGTGGAAACCAACAACTGGCCCTCCCGGGCGGGAGCGGCGATCAGGGAGTTCAGACGTCGAGCGACGGCGGTTCCGCCATGCGCGGTTCCGGCGCCGGCGTCACGGCCGGATCGGGCTATGCCACCCAGGGCGATGTCGAGGAAGCCGGACCAGACTCTAACCGGGTACCGCCAGAGCATCGCGACACGGTCGAGCGCTACTTCTCTAACGGGGCAGACCAATGAGCGCGCCGTCCGGCTGGGTGGCCGCGTTGAAGGCGCGGTGGACTGCTGACCGCGAGGCGGCAATGCCGGGTGCGGATCTGGACGCCGATGACGACATGTTGCTGGATGAGCAGGTCCTGGCCCGGCTGCGCCGATTGTCGCTGCTGGCCGGGCGGGCCAGGACCGAAGGGCTCGCAGGCGAGCATCGTTCCCGCCGCCGCGGTACCTCCCCCGAATTCGCCGATTTCAAGCGCTACTCGCACGGCGACGATTTCCGGCGGATCGACTGGAACACCTATGCCAGGCTGGACGGGCTCTTCGTTCGCCTGAGCGAAGTCACCACCGAACTCTCCGTTCATATCCTGCTCGACAGCAGCGCCTCGATGGATTGGCGGGGCAGTGACGACCGCCCGACGAAGTTCACCGCCGCGCGCCAGCTCACGGCGGCACTCGCCTACGTTGCTCTGTGGGGCTTCGATCGGGTAGCGATCGTCCCCTTCGCTGAACGGCTCGGTCCGGGCTTCGGTCCGGTCCAGGGACGCGCCCAGGTGGTTCCTACCCTGCGCTACCTGCAACAGTTGCAGCCGCTGGGGGGCACCGCGCTCGGTCCGGCGATCGCGGCCTATGCCTCCGCCCGCAAGCGGCCGGGGTTGATGCTGCTCGTCTCCGATCTCCTCTCGGAGGAGCCTGACACCCTGAAAGCCACCTTACACGATCTGCGCGCCCGGGGCTGGCAGACCGCGGTGCTCCACCTGACTGACGATGCGGAAATCAGCGCGGACAACGCGGCTGTCTGGCTGCGCCAGGAATCGTTGGATGCGGGCTCGTCGTCTCTGGAATTGATCGACCGGGAAACGGGAGATGCGTTACGGCTGACCCCGGACGACGATGTGCTTGCCCGCTATGCGGCGGCGGCGAGTACGTGGCTCGACGCCATGCAGGCGGTTTGCGCCGGGGAGGCGGCGACCTACGCCCGGCTCTCGACGAGCTGGGGCCTCGATGACCTCACCCTGCGCCTTCTCCACGAACGAGGCGTGGTGGCATGAACCTGCTGGCGCCAGTCGGTCTGCTCGGGTTGATGGCGATCCCGCTCATCGTGTTCTTTCACATGCGCCACACGACCCCGCCCCGCCGACCGGTTCCGAGTCTGCGCTTTTGGCAGGCCGCCAATCCGCGCCCGGCGGAGGAGCGCCGATTGCGGCGGCCGCCCCTCTCGGTGCCGCTGGTGCTGCAGATTCTGGCGGTGACCCTGCTGGCATTTGCCCTCGCCCGTCCCGCGACCGCGGCGCAACTGGCCGCGCTGGCCCCCGGACTCCATTCCGATCCGCGCCATCTGATTCTCATTCTCGATGGCTCCACCAGCATGGGCGCGATCGCCGACGCAACTTCGTCCCGGACGGCATGGGATGCGGCGCGGCAAGCGGCACTCGATCGCCTCGCACCCTTGCGCGCGGGCGACGTGGCGACCGTCATCCTGATGGGCACGCGCCCGCTCACCTTTACCGCCACGGACGAGGCCTCGCTCGTCGCGCTCCGGGAGCGGATCGCTGATGTGCAGCCGCCAGGTGGCCGCGCCGATCTTGACGCCGCGCTGCAACTCGCCGGGGATCTGTTCCTGCCGAACCTGCAGCGTGAGGTGGTGGTGATTACCGATGGCGCGGTTTCCACCGACCCGGCGGTGGTCTCGCAGGTCGCCGCGCCAATCGACCTGGTGCTCGTCGGGAATGACGACGCCGAACGGGCAAACATCGCGGTGCTCAACGTGGCCGAGCGCGCCAACGCCGCGGGCGCGCCGGGTCTTTACGCCTCGTTGGTCAACTTCGGACCGCAGGAAGCGACCGTTCCGGTCGCCGTCATCGGCGATGGTCTCGAAATCAGCCGCGATACCGTCACCCTTCCCCCGCATGGCGGCGAAGTCCCACTCCGCTGGACCCTCCCGCCAGGCATTGCCGAGATCGAAGTCAAAGCGGATTATGTCGATGCATTACCCGCGGACAACTCCGCCCGCCTGCTGCCCGGGGAGTCCGCCACCTCGACGATCGCCCCCCACATCCTGCTCATTTCCGATCTGCCCGGTGCCCTGGCGCGAGCGTTGGGTGCGATCGACAATGCCCAACTTGCGATCGAACCGAGCGACAACGATGCGGCGATTGCCGCTGGCGGGTACGACCTGATCGTGTTCGACCGCGCCCTGCCGCAGCCTGAATCGTTGTCGAAAATCGATGCGCCCAGTCTCTGGGTGGCGCCGCCGGTGGGAGGTCCCTTCCAGACGTCCGATACCGTGACCGATCCGCGGGTCACCCGCGTGCGCGCTGGCGATCCCCTGCTGACCGGTGTCGATCTTGCCGGCGCCACGTTCGGCCCCACACCGGCGTTTCTGCTTGGTGGGGGTGACCAGGAGATTGTCGGTTCCACCGATGGTCCACTGCTCTTCCAGACTGAAATCAACAATCATCCCGCCGTGGTCCTGACGGTCGATCCGGAAACGTCGAACCTGCCGAAGCGCGTCGCATTTCCGGTGCTGATCGCGAATCTGGTCGAGACCTTGGCGCCGCATGGGGTACCGGCAACCCTGCCTCTCGGCGAGCCATTGGTCTATGAGCCGCGCGCCGCGGCGGCGACAGTCGAAGTTGCCCCGCCCGGTGGCGAAGCGGTGCGTCTGCCGGTGAGCGAAGCGAATCCAGATGCCACCGCACCCGCGGCGCAGGATCGAGCGGTGGTCTTCACCGATACCGGCCGCGCCGGGGCCTACACCGTGACCGAACGGGACGCCTCCGATACGTCGCTCGGCTCGACTCGCTTCGTCGTCAACGCCGGTCATCCCCGCGAATCGGATCTGCGGCCCGATCCCGGGCTCGCTACGCTCCTCGCCGGTAGCAGCGGGAGCAGCAATCCATCGGCGCAGGCGCAGCGGGTCGATCTCTGGCCCATCCTGGCGCTGGCCGCGCTCGCGATCGTCGGCATCGAGTGGCTGTTTGCTCTCTGGCCGGCGCGGCGGGGCGCGAGACGGATCGCGCTGGGAGGCACCCGGTGAGCGCCCTCACCTGGGCGCGTCCCGACGCGCTGTGGCTGCTCCTGCTCGTGCCGATCATCGCGTTGACCGGGTACTGGTTTGGCTTGCGCCGTGGCCGGTTGTCGCCTGGCGCCCTGTTCCTTCGGGTCGCTGTCATGGCGCTCCTCGCTCTCGGTCTGGCGGAGCCACTGCTCGCGTCCGGTGCCGGCGCGGGAGGCGCGGTCTTTGTCGTCGATCGTTCGTCGAGTGTCTCCGGTGAATCGCGCGGCGTGGCTGACAACTGGCTCGAATCGGCATTCGCGGCCGCCCCGGGTGACCGCCGCGCTGCCGTCGTCACCTTCGGCGCCCGGCCCGTCCTGGCCATCCCCCCCGGTCTTGCCAGTGGCCTGGCGAGCACGGCAGCACCAGAGGACGATACCGCCGTCGAACCGGCCTACACCGACATCGCCTCCGGTCTGGGCCTCGCCCGCGCGTTGCCCTTGGGTGGCGGGCGACGCATCGTGCTCCTCTCCGATGGCGCCGAGAACATCGGTCAGGCAATCGACCAGGCGGCGCAAGCAGCCCAGGAAGAGACTCCCATCGATGTCGTCGCCCTACCCGGGGTCGGCGCCTCTGATCTGCGTGTCGACGGCGTATCGGCGCCGGCCTCGGCCTGGGAGGGGGAACCGATCAACGTCCTGGCCGGGGTGGAATCGGGTCGGGCGGGTCCGGCGACCGTTGAACTCCTGATCGATGGCGAGGTCCGCACCTCGGAACAGGTCGATCTTCCGGAAGGACTCAGTTCGCGCGTCTTTACCCTGGACGACCTCTCGCCTGGTTTCCATGCGATCGAGGTCCGGGTGCAGGGTGATCCGGAAACAGACCGCCGCACCGATGACGACGCCGCGCCGCATGGCATCGTGGTGCGGGACCGTCCGCGCGTCCTCCTCGTGGTCGCGCCGGGCGCCGATCCCGGCATCATGCAGGGCGTGCTCGAACGAGGCGGAGTCGACGTCACCGTCAGCGACCCGGCGGGCATTCCCTCGCGGTTGTCCGAAATCGGCGCCTGGGATGGGTTCGTGCTCGATAACGTACCGGCCAGTGCGCTCACATTGGATCAGATAGCGGGCTTGCGCGAGGCGACGCGATCGCTCGGGCGCGGGCTGATCGTCATCGGCGGCACGTCCGCGTACGGCCCGGGTGGGTATGCCGGTACGCCGCTCGAAGAGGCGCTGCCGGTGACGGTCAAGGTCACCGACGGCCGCGAGCGGCAGCGGGTCGCCCTGCTGATGATCATGGACAAGTCCGGCTCGATGGGCTACGACCCGCTCGGCGGCAAGGGCAAGATCGAAATGGCCAAGGAGGCCGTGCGCCTGGCCGAACGCGCCCTTGCCCCGGGCGATCAATTCGGGTTGATCGTCTTCAACGATCGCCAGGAATGGGCCGTCCCCCTGACCACCATCTCCGACGACGCCAGCCGGGCCGCGATCGACCGCCGGATCGACGCGATCGAACCGGATGGCGGCACCGAAATCCTTCCGGCGCTTGCGGTCGGTCTCGATGCCATTCGCAATGCGGAAGCCGATGTTCGCCACATCGTCCTCCTCTCCGATGGCAAGGCGCGGACCGGTACGCGGGAGAGTTATCAACGCCTTCTCGACGACGCGCTGCAGGACCGGACCACGCTCTCCACGATCGCCATCGGCGAAGATGCCGATACCGACCTGCTCAACTTCCTCGCCGACGAAGGCGGTGGGCGCTACCACTTCACCGTCCGCCAGGAGGAAATTCCACAACTGACCGTCCAGGAAGCGCGCAGCGCGGGTAGTCAGTCGGTGATTCGGGGCAACTTCCGCCCCATCCAGACCGCGCCCAGCCCGATCATGACCGGGATCGATCCCCAGACCCTGCCCGAATTGGCCGGGTATGACTTTGCCGAAGCAAAACCGGACGCGCAGGTGATCCTGACGTCCGACCGCGAAGATCCGATCCTTGCCAAATGGCAGTATGGGTTAGGCCGAGTGGTCGCCTGGACCGCCGACAATGGCTCCGACCTCGCCGCCGCCTGGCCCCAGTGGTCTGGCTTCGACCAGTTCTGGGCGGCGACGTTGCGCTGGGCTCTGCCGGATCCCGAGCGGAGGCCGCTGACGGTCTCCACGCAGCGTGAAGGCGAAGACCTGGTGCTGACCGTCTCCGCGGCGGGGGAAACCGGCGATTTCGCCGACTTTCTGCCGACGTTCGCCTCGGTCACCTCCCCCTCGGGTGAACCTGTAGCCGCCCGCGAAATGACCCAGACGGCGCCCGGAGAGTACACGTTGCGGCTGCCCGCGCCGGAACCGGGCGCTTACGCGGTGCAGATTCGCCAGGAGCGAGACACCGGCCCCCTGGTCGAGACCGCCGGCATCACCGTGCCGCCATCCCCGGAATCCCTCCCCTCCCCCGGCGCCCTCAGTCTCCTCGAGTCACTCGCCACCCGCACCGGCGGCCGGGTGCTGTCGCTTGACGATCCCGGCGCGGTCTGGGATGCGCCGCCCAGCGGCGGCAGCCCCCTGCGCGAACACCGCGCCGTCTGGTACATCCCGCTGTCGCTGGCGCTCATCCTCTTTGTCGCCGATGTGGCCGCCCGCATGGGCGTGTGGCCGTTTCTACGCCGCCTGCTCGGTGACCGCACCGCCCGCTGACGGGAAACTGGCCACCGCTCCTGTTACGCTTCCGCCGCCATTTCGCGGTAGGCGCGGCGGGGAGATGTCGTGATTCGGGTGGTACTGCACGCCGACAAGAACGGAAACAATTCCGA
This sequence comes from Thermomicrobiales bacterium, assembly GCA_046328335.1. GTDB lineage: Bacteria > Chloroflexota > Chloroflexia > Thermomicrobiales > UBA6265 > JACCXM01. The sequence goes on along the minus strand of JAXLWU010000001.1, from coordinate 386,503 downwards.
AGCCGCTGTGGAGGATCTGGGAGCGATCGCCGCCCGCAACGAAGCGACGCTCTGGGTCGATGTTGTCGATCCCACCCCGGAGGAGATCGCCCGGATCGGCGAGCAATTCGACTTTCATCCCCTCGCCCTGGAAGACACCGCGCGCGCTGGTCAGCGGCCGAAGATCGACCAGTACGAGGGCTACCAGTTCATCGTCTTCTACGGCATGACGATGGAACTTGAACGCCTCGTCCTGCACGAGGTCAAGATCTTCATCGGCAAGCGCTACATGGTCACGTTTCACGATGGCTCGCTGCCGGTGATCGGCGAAACGGCGGAACGATGGCGGGCCAGCGTCAACAAACTGGGAAATCGCGGGATCGGGTTTCTTCTCTACTCTGTGCTCGATGCGCTGGTCGATGGCTACTTCCCCGTCATCGATGAAATCTCGGAGAGCGCCGATACCCTGGAGGAAACGATCATTCTGCAAGGTCAACCCGCGCTCCAGGCGGAGATCCTCCGCCTGCGGCGGGAGTTGCTGTCGATCCGGCGGATCGCGGGACCGGAGCGCGATGTCATGAATGTTCTCGTCCGCCGCGATCCGCCGGTGTTCAGCAACAAGGAAGTGGTCTACTTCCAGGATGTCTACGACCACCTGCTCCGCGTCACCGACTCGGTCGATATCTATCGAGACGTACTCTCCAGCGTGCTCGACGCCAACCTCTCGATGGTCTCCTACAACCTGAATATCGTCGTCAAGCGCCTCACGGCATCATCGATTATTCTTATGTCGATTACCCTCATCGCCGGCATCTATGGCATGAACTTCGTCCACATGCCGGAACTCGACTGGCGCTACGGCTACCCCTTCTCCCTCGCGCTGATGGCGCTCGTCGGCACGGTCGAATACAACCTCTTCAAGCGGATTGATTGGCTCTAGCCCGTTTGTCGTGACGACAGGCGCGCCATTGCCCTACAACTGGAGCAGCAGCAACCCGGCGATCGTCATGTAAATCAGCAACCCTGTGGCGTCGACAAATGTCGAGATCAGGGGCGCCGAGACCACCGCGGGGTCAACGCCGATCTTCTCGAGCACGAGCGGCAGGATCGCGGCTACGGAGGCGGACCAGAGCGCGACCAGCACGATGGTCAGTCCGACCACCAGCCCGATCTGAAATCCCTCGGGAAATCCGACCCGCAGGTATCCCACCACGCCCATGATCAGGCCGACGGTGAATCCGACGGCCATCTCCTTGGCGAGAACCCAGCCGACATCGCTCAACCGCACTTCGCCGACGCCGATAGCGCGCACCAGGGTCGTCACGGTTTGGCTGCCGACGTTGCCGCCGATGCCGATGATCAGCGGGATGTAGGGGATCAGCGCTGGCGCCCCTTGCAATCGCTCCGAGTAGTGCTGCAGCACCTGGCTGGTCAGCATGCCGGCGACAAAGAGAAAGAGCAACCAACCCACACGACGCCGCACCAAGAGGGCGGCGCTGGCGAAGCGGTACGGAGTATCGAGCGGTTGGGAACCGCCGAGTCGCTCGAAGTCCTCGGTTGTTTCTTCCTCGATGACGTCGGCCACATCGTCCTGGGTGATGATTCCCAGCAACCGGTCATCGTCGTCGACGACCGGCAGCGCGAGCAGATTCTTGTCGACGAGCAGTCTCGCCGCGGTCTCCTGGTCGGTGGTGGCCTTGACGCGTATCGGATCGGCGACCATCACCTCGCGCACCGGTGTGTTCGGTCGGGTCAGTACCAGGTTGTGCAGGGAGAGGACACCGAGCAGGCGCTCATCCGGATCGAGAACATAGACATAATAGATGGTCTCGGCTTCCTCCGCGACTCGCCGCAGGAGGACGATCGCGTCGTCGGCCCTAATCTCGGGGGCGATGGCGACGAAGGCAGGGGTCATCCGGCCGCCAGCGGTATCGGGCGAATAGGCGGATAACTCCCGGATTTCGGCGGCCTCGGCAGGCTCCATCGCCTGCAGGATCTGCTCCGCCTCGGCGGATGGCAGTTCGGCCAGGATGTCCGTCGCGTCGTCCGGGTCGATCGCTTCCAGGAGATCGGCGGCTTCTTCCCGCGGGCGAAGCCGCAGCACCGCGGCCGCGCCCTCCGGATCGAGTTCCTCGAGAATCTCGGGAATCTCGGCATCGGGAATGGTCTTGAGCAGGATGACGACCTCGTCGTCATCGAGACGCACGAGGATGTCCGCCCAGTCGGAGGGTCCCAGCCGGTCAGCTAGTCCCCGGATGCCGAGTTCCTCTCGCTCGGCGATCAGAATCTTGACCTCATCGAGGAGTTCTTCGCTGGCCATGCGCAATCCGGCATCACGATGCGAATCTACGGTTTTTCCGTAGTCCGGAGGCAGGGCCGACTGGCGCTCATGTCGCGCCGGGAGGGAGGGTCCGGGCCGGGCCGGAGTGTAGGGAGGTACAGGGGTAGCGTCAAGGCCGGCTGTTTTGTCTCACGGAACTGGGCGGCAACAGACGGTGGCAAGTACCGGCCGAGTTCAGGTCAAGGCGGAGACGGAGGACTCGCGTTCGATGTGGTCCACCCAGGTGGACGACGTCGTTCCGGACATCGCGGCGACCAACCAGCGGGCCGACAATCTGGTCCAGTCCGGCAATTCCTCGTAGACCGCGTGATGCCCGTCCGGGTACCAGACCAGGGTGCCGTTGATTCCCGCTTCGGCGCAATAGCGTAGGGCTTCCTCCGGGGGGACGATCAGGTCGCGCCCCGCGCCGATGACCAGGAGCGGGCAGCGAACCCGGGAGACGACGCCCGGCAGCGCGAACTCCGCCGCGAGCCGCCGCGCTCGTTCGACGCCGCCAGCCTGAGCGATCAGGTGCCGTTGCAGCAGCGGCTGGGCGTGGGAGAGCCAGACGCGCGGATCATACGGGGGCGTCACCGCTACGACCGCGCCAATGCGGCGATCCGCCGCCGCCACGCGCGTCGCCACCGCCGCGCCGAGACTCAATCCCACCAACCCGATACGATCGGCGTCAATGGCGCGCTGCGACATCGCGAATGGCACGACCGCCTCCAGCAGGTCGTCGCAGTCTGCCGTGGGGGGGAGCGTCAGCATGCTCTCGCCGCTTCCTGGCCAATCGAGCGCGAGGACCGCGAGACCTTCCGCCAGAAAGCCACCGCTCCACAGCAGTAATTCTTCCTTGCTCGTGGACGCGCCGTTGAGGAGCACGACCAGCGGCGCGGGCGCGCGGCCAAGTTCCGGCGCGACAAAGAAGGCGGGCAATGTGGATGTCCGCCAGGGAAGGTCGACGCGATGGACATTGGGATAGACCAGCGGCAGCGCCTGCGTAAACAGCGACGAAGCCGCCGCGCGCAAGGTGCGCATCTTGCGCGTATCGTCGAAGACGAACAGCCCGGCAAGGTGATAGGCGAGCGCAGCGTGTCGCTGGGCCAGCGCCGCCGCGTCGTCGCGGCCCGTCCGCGTCAGGGTCCGCGCTTCACCGAGATAGCGCTGCGCGGCCCAGGTCCAGGCCACGTCCCAGTCCCGTAATCGCCGGACTCGACGTAACGTCTGCCGAACGACATCATGTGGCAGTCCCATCGCCGCGAGTCGGCCACGCGCCGCCCCAATGGGGAGCGACCCTGCGCCAAACAGGCGCAGGTAGGCATCGATCCGTCGCTCATCCACGCTCGCAGCAAGCCGCCAGGTAATCGGGGTGGCGCGCGGGATGACCGGTGTTCCAGACGCCCGGCTGTTGCGGCAATCTATGGATTCCGGGTCCACACTCGTGCTCGCGCGTTGGTTAGGGCCTGAGTCGCGACCTCCACGTGGTCCTCGAACCGGCAGACGATGGTGACCCGATCCAGTCGCGGCACAGAGCGGCGCAAGACGCCGACCAGTTCCAGCACCATCGCCTCGACCATTGGTTCGATGTCCGATCGCGACGCGAGCGATTCGACACCGAGCAATGGCAGCGCCAACGAGCGGAGTTGGGCCCGCGACGCGGACATGAAAATGGCCGGGACCACTCGGCGAACATGCTCGGCGCGGGTGCGCTCTCCCAGCGCGGGATGAATCACGGCATGGATCACCGCCCGCGCCCCGCGCTCTTCCAGTCCGGTCGCGCTCGTAAGAATCGCCGACCCGAGATCGAGTGGGGCGCGCACCATTGCCTCGCGTTCGATTTCGGACCCGCCCAGCGAGCGCAAACCGGTCAAGCCAGGGGTGGCGAGGGATCCCATGACGCCGCGGCAGTTGGCGGCAAACACAACGCCTTCCGCCTCCTGACCGAGGAGATCCCCGATCGCGACGGTGACGACCGTGCGCCCAAACCGAAACTCCGGTCTATCGATGCGTCCGCTCACTGATTTCTCGACCAGGGTAAGGGCGAAGTCAGGGTACTCCCATCGACCAGGTCTCGCCAGCGGCGCCAACCCCTACCGAGGCATCCGAAGTGCCATGTTGCGTGGGATAGCCTACTGGATTTCGACCGATTCCCCGGAGGAGGTGGGCACGACGATCTCGCCGACTGGTTGCACGGGGCCGTCGGTCGCCGGAACCAGTTTGTAGGTGGCGTCATCGTACGTGTTGTCGACCACGGTTTCGATATTGCTGCGCATGTTCGGATCGCCCGGCGTGTAGGCGGGCTGGTCACTACCGAACCCGGCTGGAACGACGATGGCCAGCGTGTTCGGATCGAGCAGAGCGCCGGTCGCGGGATCGATCAGCAGCCCGGTGCGGGGATCGACGACATACCCGGTGCGCGGATCGACGATCCGGCCATTGGCAACATCGATCAGATAGCCCGTCGCCGGATCGATCAGCAATCCGCTGACGGGATCGATCTCCAGGCCGGTCGCGGGATCGATCTGCCGTTCCGGCTCGGTTGCCGCCTCGGACGCCGCGGGGTCGGCGGCAGCATCAGTCGCGGTTGGGTCGGTAGCGGTTTCTCCCGAGGTATCGGCCGCAACCGGTTCGTCCGCGGTCTGGGCTTGCAGGAGTGGATCGGCGACAATTTGTGACATCTCGACGCCGTCGGACCACCAACTCATCGGCTCGGTGACGTACGCGGCCTGCTGCTCCTCGTGCGACTTGCCGTCCTTCGTTGACTTGTCGCGCTTGCCGCCATCCTTTTCGTTCTGGGAGCCGGTATTCGTGACGTCCTCTGGCTGCTCGGGCAGGAGGGCGGTGATGCCGAGATCATCCGACGCATCGGCGAGTTGCGGCGCGCTCTCCTGCTTGTCCGTCTCGGGCGTCGGCGTACCGTCGCTGACCGGGGTCGGCGTCACCGGCAGGAAATCCTGCGGCGGGAGCATCGGGTCCATCGGCGGTGGCGGCAGGAGGACGTCATCGGGCGCAGTCCCGGCGTCTTCCATCGCGGTGATCGCCTCGCGCGGCAGGATCACCGGCGCGATCTCGTGCGTCGGCACTGGCTCCACCGGCGCTTCCGCGGCCGCGGCTTCCGGCGCGTCCTTCGTCTTGTCGCCGCCGTCCTTGCGACCACCCTTGCGATCGGCGCTCTTCTCGGAATCGCCGCTGCCACTGCCGCCACTGGTGTCGATCGCTTCATCGACGACCTGAACATCTTGCGCCAGCGCCGGATCCTCCGCCGTTTGCGCCATCGCCTCGGGCGCGGCGCTGTCACCGGTGGCGTCGGTCGCCATCGCCAGTGTCGGGTCCTCCGAAACGGGTTCGATCGCCGGCTGATCCACAGTTTGCGGCAGCGAGTCGACGCTACTCGTATCAGCCGGGGCATCCGCGGCGACAATTGGCACACTGGTCGCCGTTGGCTGCGGCGCCGGGGTCTGCTCAGCTGCTTTGGTCGGCTCGACAATCGTGCGCGCTGGCGCCCTGGTGGCCGTCGGTTCTGGAGCGGGCGGTTCGGTCGGCGGCGGTGTCGGCAAGACCGCCGGCACTTTCGGCGCCTCGGCGACTTCGATGGTCGCCACTGGAGCAACGCCCACGCTGCTGCCCGGTCCATTCAGAGCAATGATCAAGGCGCCGGTCAGGGCCAGCACCAACGCCGCGGCGGATGCTACCGCCAATCCGGGCGAGGAGAGCGCCTGCAACGTGCGATGCAGCCAGAGCCAACCGGTGTTTTCCTCATAGACCGTGGCCAGGACCGCGCGCGAGACATCGGGAGAGGGCGCGTAGCGCGGCATGGCGTGCAAACCACGCGCAAGTTCATCGGCCTGGGTCACGAAGGCCCGGCACGATGCGCAAGAGGCAAGGTGACCCTGCAATTCGCGATGCTCGGCAGGATTGAGCGGCGCGTCCATGCGTGCCGAAATGAGTTCCTGCGCGCGTTCGTGGGAGATCATCGGTCCCCCTCCCACTCTCCAGGTCCGCCCAGCGCATCGGTGCTGCCGTAGATCTCGGCAAACGCCTTCCGAGCTCGGAAGAGCCGCAATTTAGCCGCGTTCTCGGTGATCCCGAGCGCGCTCGCCGTTTCCGCGAGGGATAGCCCTTGATAATGACGAAGGAGCAGCGCAGAAGCGTAGTGCTGAGGCAGGCGGGACAGCGTTTGCTCGATATCCTGCCGCCGCGCCACCGAGCGCTCGACCGACTGGTCGCTGGCGTGATCGTGACCGGGCATGAACGGGATCCACTGCACGATCTTGCGACGGCGCAACTGGCTGATGGCCGTGTTGGTAGCGATGCGGTAGAGCCACGGCTTGAACGCCAGATCAGGACGGGTCGACGGCAGCGCGTTGTACGCCTTGATAAAGGTGTCCTGGGTAAGGTCTTCAGCCATCGCGCGGTCGCCGACCATGCGATGCAGGTAGTTCAGGATAGGAGCGTGGTATTGCTCGAAGAGCCTGGCAAAGGCGGCCTGATCGCCCTCGCGGGCACGCCCGACGAGATCCGGATCGTCCGAGGTCAACCCCTGACTCCTGCGGGCTGGCTGCGCTTCCACCGCCGGCCGCGCAATGGTCCACGGCATCGAAAGTTCCATCCGGTCGATCCGTCGCTCCTTTCCGCACGTTCCAACGCGCCGCGCGCGGCATCCGTTTCGCCGCACTGAAAGGAGACGCGGAGCGGGACCGCCGGGATGGCGCGGATCATACCAGATCACCGAAAGCACGGCGTCCGGACGCCCCAAAAGCACCATTATTGACACGGTTCCACGTGGAACGATTCCCCGGTCCACCCAGGTGGACTCCGCGCGAGGTGACGCATGCACGGCGCTGCCGCTTGCACCCGCAGTATGGTCAGGACGGGGCAACCGCAAATGCCACGCCAAGACAATCGAGGAAGTTCCATGAACACACCAGCGAACCGATCACTTCAGCAGAACGCCGTCGCGGGTGGAATCCTCCCCGGCAGCGACAACGGCACGGTCGAGATCACCACCAGCGGCGCCGATCTTGCCGCGGCTCTCACCAGCGGTCTGAGAACCGTGCTGACCTTCGCTCTTGGGGCGAATCAGGGTCTGCCTGGCGACCGCTCGACCTCGCTCCGCGGCGAGGGCCATGACCCCGGTCAGGTGTTCGGGGAACTTGTCGCCGATCTGCTCGAGCAGATCGCGCTCCACGGCGCCGGCATCGACGATGTCCAGATCGACGGCGTGCTACGCCGGGACGACGGCGGCTTCATCGCCTGGGGGCAAGCGAGCGGCTCCCTCGTGACCGGCGCCGGTCCCGTTTTTGGTCTTATCGGCGAAGCACGGTATGAACGGAGCGCGAGTGGGCAACACATCCTGACCGCCACGATCCAGCGCGAAACAGAGGGTCAACAGAACTCCTGGTGATCCCGATATCGAAACAGGCAACGGGCGGTGCGAGCGATCACCAGCGATGCCAGACTGGTTACCGCATCGCCAGGATTTCGGCCTACCGTCGCGGTGCGCTGTCGACCAACCAGCCGCCGATTGGCGATCGCGGTCGAATCAGCCGTCGCTCCCGGCATCACCGTCCTCGGCCGCGATCAACTCCCGGGCGCCTTCGAGATCGGACCGCCGGACGAAGATGTCATGGGCAAGGAGGGCGGCCGAACCCCAGCCGCCAATTCCGGGTCCGTTGGGGCGGACCAGCGCCGGAATGCCGGCATCCGAAAGCACATCCCGCCAGTACGCCGCCAGCGGTTCGTTCGGCGCCGTCATCAGCAGCGCCAGGTCGTCATCCGTCATGAGGTTGTCTCCGCTGTCGCGAGGCTGGCCTCGATTTCCGCAAGCGCGAATTGCATCGCCGTCGGTGAAACCGACGACAGCCCTGAGAACGGCGTTTCCAGCTCGGTGGCCAGCAACAGCAACAGCGCAATGAGCACGGCCAGACTCGATGTCATCAAACCGTGCGCCCAAAGGTTGTCGACCGCAAAGAGATAGGAGAACCCGACGGTGACCACGGCGCCGATGAGAAGGACGCTGACCATGATCTCTGGCAAGCCCTCATCCGACAAGAGGATGCGTTTGCGGCGAGCATCATCGAGTTGGTCCAACTGACTGAGCGACGCCGCATAAACCTGCTCGTTCGCCGCCGTCGCCTGCCCGGCGCGGTTGACGGCGGCCCAGAGCTCGCGCATCGGGGACATGTGGAGATTCGGCACGAACTCGCCCCGGCCCAACTCGACCCATTCCACCTCGATGACATGGCGCGCATACTCCTGGAGCGCGGTCTGCACCATGATCCGGCCATCCTCAGGAAAGCCATCCGCGAGCCGCGAGAGATTCAATACGGCGCTGGCTTCGTCGGTGGCGCTGGCGCTGGCGTCGCGAAACTCCTCCCAGGAAGTAATCACCATCTGCGCGAGCATCACCGCGTAGAGCACGCCGATCACCGCGTAGACATAACCGGCTACGTCGGTGTGCTGAGCCAGACTGGAGAGCGGGACGAAGCGGCGAACAAGGATCAGTCCAAGCGCCGAAAGCAGCACCACCACTGCCACGACAATCCCAACTTCGATCATCCGATCCCCCGCCGAAAACGCGCCCGCCCCGGTTTCTCCTCAGAGAACGCATCATATCCGGCGAACCAACCGCATATCGAGGGAAACGCGAGGTACGCGGACAGGCTCGTCAACCAGATGAGCCGGTGGATGTTCAGGCACAGCCCAGCAATTGGGTCTGCATCGCGGAATGGTCGGCCGCGCTGACGCGATCACCGCGACCGCCGCGTGCTCGAACTCAAATATCCCGATGGCGCGGGTGAATCGAGGCGCCCACGATCGCTCCGGTCCGACACCGTGTCGTGGTGATCGAGCGTCAGCCTTCCGGCGACGGCAACGACCCGGGCCGATTCGGCGTCGGCGGCGATGAAATGCCAAGCAGCTCAGCGCAGCCCAGCCGGAAGAGCCAGGCCTCGTACCGATCGGGTGACCAGCCCCGTTCCCGGACCAGGGCACGGTAGACGTCTGTGCCAGCGAGGGCATAGAAGGTATCGACCGCTTCATCCAGGGGGAGTCCTGCCCGCAACGCGCCGCGGGCGTGGAGTGCGGCGACTCCCCGCTGGACCGCATCCAGGTGTTGCTGCTGCCAGATCGTCCAGATCTCGGCGAGCCCCTGTTCACCGCCCTGAGCGCCCCGCAACACGTCGGCGACCAGCCAGGAACGTTCGTTGAGCCGCCGGATGATCGCCGCGCCGACGCGGAGTTGGCTCACCGGATCGAGTTCGCCTTCCACCTGCTCGACACTGAGGTCGGGGGCGTCCGTGATCGCCGCGGCAAGGCCGGCGACGATCGCCGCCTTGCTTGGGAAGTAGAGGTAGACCGTCGCGGGGGAGACGCCAGCCGTACTGGCGATGGCTCCCATCGTCGTAGCCGAAAAGCCCCGTTCGGCAAACAGGGTCTCAGCCGCCGCCAGAAGCCGGCGCCGAGTGGCATTCGCCTGTTCGGCCCGGTGCGGAGAGACGTAGGGGCGAGGGGGCTTGACGTCCATGGTCGTTCACTATAGCATGCCCCTAGCGGATTAGAGAATGACTCTAGTCAATTGCGTGCGAGCGTCAACGGGCGTGAGAAAGGGAACCGGTCATGCGTAGTTCGCGCATCATGGTGATGATGTTCGTCCTCTTCGCCCTCGGCCTGGGAATCGTTGTGCATCACCCCGCCCGCGCCAAGGAGAGCACACCGACGGTAGCAGGCCAGCATCCACTCGTGGGAGCGTGGATGCTTGACGGCGACGTTGCCGATCCGGCCAACCCACCGGAGGTGGTCGTCTTCACGGCCGACGGCCTGTACATCGGGGCGGACGCCTTTGGCGGGAACACCCTTGGCGTCTGGGCGCCAACCGGTCCGCGCACGGCGGCGATCACGCTCGCCTTCCCGGCGATCGGGAGCGACGGGGCTCCCGCTGGCCTGGTCCAGGTCCGGGGGACAGTGGAGGTCGCCGCGGACGGCCAGAGTTTCACCGCGCCCTATACGCTGGAAATCAAGCCCTATGACGGCTCCCGCTCGGGGGAGTACGGACCGGGCGGGGCCACCGGGACGCGCATGCTCATCGAGCCCATGGGGGAACCCCGTGGCTCCCTCGCCGAACTGTGGGCGTCGCTCCAGGGGACGCCTGTTCCATAGGGCCGACTCCCGCACCGGACGTGACGACATCCTGTTACGGGTTCGAAGAAGCGAGTGGCCGTTGCCTATTTGTGGATAGACATCGCGCTCTGGAGGTCGGTCGTGGGGAGGGAGCGCGGGCGACGCAAGCGTCGCACCCTACGACGCGGCTTGCGTCGCCCGGTCCCCTGACCACCAAGGTCCAGCATCCAACGACCACCTACCTATGGGGAACGGCCGCTCAATCGTCACGAAGTTCGGTCGGGTCTCGTCCGCGATCGAGCAAGCCACGGCTCACCCTCTCTCGGTGCGATACACCTGCTGCAGGGCTTGCGGATGGCCAGGGCGCGTATCGAAAATCTATCTCTCTGCTACTGATGCATTGGCTTCATCACGGGTCCGCGCCAGCGGCCGCGAGAAGCCTGGACCTGCTCGCGATAGAACGACGCCGCGGCGTCGGCATGAGCGGCCAGCGCGCGATCCGGCTCGATGACGCCACCAGGTCTGGTCCACGCGGCAAGATCGGGATCACGTCCCGCAGCCACGAGTCCGGCCAGGGCGGCGCCGCGCGCGCCCGTTTCCGGCTGCCGCGCCAGGATCAGCGGCCGCTGCAATACATCCGCGAGAACCTGCCGCCAACGGGAGGAACGCACCCCACCACCGCCGAGAAAGATGTGGGCGTTATCGCGCAGCCCCCCGCTCTCCAGGCAATGCCGTGCCGCCAGGGCGATTCCTTCACAAACCGATCGCACCAGATCGGCCGGTGTGCTCTCCAGACTGAGTCCGACCACCTGTCCTCGCGCGGCGGGATCGACGAACGGCGCCCGCTCCCCGGCCGGTGCGAAGTAGGGGATCGTCATCACCCCGTTCGCGCCGGGGGCCGACGCCGCCAGCAAGGTATCGACATCGTCATGCGTCGCGCCAATGATCCGCAGCATCCAGTCGAGCGTGGGCGTGCCCACCATCGCCGGCATCACCCGCGCCCAGAGATCGGGCCGCGGCATGCAGAGGAGCATCCCTGCCGCTTCACCATTTGTGTCGATGCGGTCGGTAAGCAACGCGCAGCCGAGCGTGGTGCCAAGGATGATCAAAGCGTCCCCCGGCCGGGTCATGCCGGCGCCAATCATGGTGGCCCCGAAATCAAACGGCGCCCGATGCACCAGGGTCCCCGTGGGCAGGCCGGTAAGCGCTGCCCCTTCTGCCGACAGCGGCAGCGGTGGTGTCGCTGGCGGATCGATGGGCGCCAGCAGGTGCTTCCAGGTCGCGACACCATAGAGATCGAGGAGCGTCTCGTCATATCGGCGGGCGTGTGGATCGAGGAACGGGAGCGAAGCATCGGACGCCTCGGTGCCGCGCACGCCGGTCAGCCGCTGCACGATGGCGTCCTTGCAATATGCGGCGGTGGCCGCGGCCCGCAGCGACTCCGGTTCGTGATTGTCCAGCCACGCCAGCAGGGGAGCGGCCGCCCCCGGAAAGGGCATGTTGCCCGATCGGCGGAATGCCTCCTCGGCGACGCCTGAGTCGATCCACTCCGTCACCAGCGCGGAGGCGCGTGCATCCGACCAGAGGATCGGTCGGCGCACTTGTCGTCCCGCATGGTCGAGGAGCCAGACCCCGTCACCCTGGCCGGTGACGCCGACGAGTTCGATAGAGTCGTCCTGGGCGGCTTCTTGAATCACCGCTCCGACCGCGGCGAGGAGCTCTTCCAGATCCTGTTCCGCGTATCCGGGGATGGGAGAGATGACGCCGGTTGGCCGCGCCGCCACGCGCACCGCCTCGCCGTCGTTCGTGAACGCGACCGCCTTGACGACCGAGGTCCCCGCGTCGACCCCGATCAGCACGCATCGCTCCCGATGCTATCCGCAACCACCTCTGGATTGGCGACATAGAGCAGTCGCTCGGCGCGGAGATACCGACCGACTTCGGCGGCGGCGAGAGTCGCCGCGCGCTCGGCGGTCTCCCGGCTCGCGCCCGCCAGATGCGGCGAGAGGACCAGATTGGGCGTCGTGAAGAGCCGGGAGCCGGGAGGAGGCGGCTCCGGCTCGTAAACATCGAGCGCCGCCGCCCGCAAGAGACCGGCGTCCAGCGCGTCGCAGAGGGCATCCTGATCGAGGAGACCCCCGCGCGCGCTATTCACGACCACGGCGCCAGCGGGAAGTTGCGCGAGTTCGGCGATGCCGATCATCTGTCGAGTTTCCGGGGTCAACCGGGCATGGAGGCTTAGCACCTGCGCCTCAGAGAGCAGCTCTCCCAGGCTGACCAGGCTGGCGCCAGCGGCGGCAACCAATTCTTCATCGACATAAGGATCGGCAACGAGTACGCGCGCGCCAAACGCGGTGAGCACCCGCGCCACGCGGCCGCCGACCGCGCCGAAGCCGACAAGCCCGACCGTCTTGCCTTCGAGTTCGATTCCCGCTGCGTCGTACGCGTAAAAGTCGCCGCGCCAGACGCCGCGGGCCAGGTCACGGGACCCTTCGGCCAGGCGCCGCATCGCCGCCAGCATCAGCCCGATCGCATATTCCGCCGTGGCCGCCGCGTTGCGCCCTGGCGTGTAACAGACCGGGATGCCCCGCGCGGTCGCGGCGGCCAGATTGACATTGACCGGTCCGCCCCGGCAGACCACGATCAACCGCAACGCTTCGGCCGCATCGAGCACCCGCTCGGTGAAGGGGGCCATTTCCGTCACGGCGATTTCGACGCCGGGGATGAGTTTCAGCATCAGTTCTTCCGTGCCCGCCGCCTCGCGGACCTCGGCCACCGTGCCGAACGGTTGCACCGGCCAGTCGAGAGAAAACTCGGAGATCGCGAGGCGGCCGCCACCCTCCGCCCGCAGCGCAGCGACGAGCAAGCGATTGAGAACGAACTGATCGCCGAGGACGAGGGTCATTGCCGCTCGCGTCGCGTCCGAAGATGCGTCCATGTTGACTCCCGTGGCCCATTCATGCAGGCCATACGCTCGGTATGATGCCACCAACAGGCGAACCATGGCCTTTCGCACCGGGCCGAAGCGCGCCGCCGGGTTCAGCGCCATGGCGCCGCTCCAATCGAACGGAGAAGGGGAGTTGCCACAATCAACGCGGCCGCGGTTCGCCGGGGTTGTTTTCGATCTCGACGGGGTCCTTGCCGTCTCCGAGCACCTATGGGAAGAGCACTGGACGATCTTCGCCGACGCCCATGGCTACACCTGGACGCCCGACGATACCGCCACCGTGCAGGGGATGAGCGTTCCCGAGTGGGCGGCGTACTTGGGAGCAAGAGCCGGGCAGCGCCCGGTGCCCGAAGTCGCGGAGGCGGTGGTGGGCGGCATGATCACCGCCCTGCACGCCGGCCGCGTCGATCTTCTCCCTGGAGCGCCGGCGATGGTCGCGACGGCGGCGGCGCGGGTCCCCATCGGCGTGGCGTCGTCGGCTGCCCGCCGCGTCATCGACGCCGTGCTGGAAGCGACCGATCTGCGCCAGTATTTCTCGGCAGTGGTTTCCAGCGAGGAGGTGCCGCGCGGCAAACCCGCGCCAGATGTCTATCTCGCGGCCGCGCGAGAAATCGGCATTCCGGCGACGGAGTGCATCGGCGTCGAAGACTCCTCCAACGGGATCCGCGCCGCTGCCGCCGCGGGGATGACCGTGATTGCCATTCCCAACCCGCATTACCCACCCAAACCGGATGCGCTGGCTCTCTGCGCGCAGATCGCCGCGTCACCGGACGATGTGCGCGAGACATTCGCCGCCTGGTTGCCCGCATCGGCCGCGTCGGGCGACCGCCGCTGAATCGAGGGGAGGAGAGGAACGATGAAACGGATGCTCAATGCGGCGCCCACGTTCCGCGAGGAGATGATCTCCGGCTACGCCCTGGCGTACGCCCGCTATCTCCGCCAGGTACCGGCTGCCTCCGGGGTGATCGCCAACGGCGTGCCCGCGCCAAATCGCGTCGCGGTCGTGGTTGGCGGCGGTTCGGGACATTACCCGGCGTTCTATGGGCTGGTTGGGCGCGGTGTCGCGTCGGCCGCGGCGATCGGGGACGTCTTCACCTCGCCGCCAGGCGAGCACTGCTATCGCGTCGCCAGAGCGGCCGAAGGCGGCGCCGGGGTGCTGTTCACCTTCGGCAATTACAGCGGTGACGTCATGAACTTTGGCATGGCCGAGGCTCGTCTCCGGGCAGAAGGCATCGATGCGCGCACCGTCCTCGTCACCGACGACGTACTCTCGGCCAGCGCCGCTCAGGCTGACCGCCGCCGCGGCATCGCCGGTGGCTTCTATGTGTTCAAGACCGCGGGCGCCGCCGCAGCGCGCGGGGACAGCCTGGACGAGGTCGAGCGGCTCACCCAGCACGCCAACGCGCGGGTCCGCACCGCGGGCATTGCCTTTGCCGGTTGCACCATTCCCGGTCAGGACGAACCACTCTTCACCGTTGCCCCAGGTCAGATGGAGATCGGACTCGGCATCCATGGCGAACCAGGGGTGCGCACCGCGGAGCAACTTCCGGCGGGGGAGATCGCCGCGCTCCTGGTCGACACCCTCCTGGCGGACGCGCCGGCCAGCGCCGGGAACGATGTCGCCGTTCTTGTCAACGGGCTGGGCGGCACGAAATACGAGGAGATGTTCGTCTTCTACAACGATGTCGTGCCGCTCCTGCAGAAAGCCGGATTACGCCCGTACAACCCGCTGATCGGCGAATTCGTCACCTCCCTCGACATGGCCGGGATGTCGCTCTCGCTCTTCTGGCTCGATGACGAACTGCGGCCGCTGCTTGACGCGACCGCCGTGACCCCGGCCTTCACCAGCATCGGTCCGGATGTCTCCCCGGAAACCAGACTGGACATACCCGCGCCAGCATCGCAAGCAGTCTTCGATCAGGGGGTGTCACAGAGCGGCCTTGAGGATGAGGCACCAGGAGGAGAAGCAGGCGTGCGCGCCCGGGCGGCGTTGCGCCAGGCGCTTGCCGCTATCGAGGCGATGGAGCAGGAACTCGGCCGCCTCGACGCAGCAGCCGGTGATGGCGATCACGGCGCGGGGATGGTGCGCGGTCTTCGCGCCGCGGTGGCGGCGACCGCCGAGACCTCGGGCACGGCCCGCGCAACCTTCATCCGCGGCGGCGCCGCGTTCCAGAACTCGGCGGGCGGCGCCTCCGGAGCGCTGGTCGGGGCATGGCTGATCGCCATCGGCGAAGGCCTGCCGCAAGCCGATGAAGACGTCGATGCCCCGGCGGTCGCCGCCGCGTTGAACGACGCTCTGAACACCTTGCAGCGACTCGGGCAAGCCAAGCCGGGCGACAAGACGATGATCGATACGCTGGCGCCGTTCAGTGCCGCGCTCACCGCCGCCGCGGAGCGTAGCGATGACATCGTCACGGCATGGATCGCCGCGCTTCCCGCTGCCGAGGCGGGCATGGTCTCGACTATCGATATGGTCAGCCAGCGCGGCCGCGCCTCCCGGTTGGGCGAGCGCTCACGCGGCGTGCAGGATGCCGGCGCTACCTCGATCTACCATGTACTCCAGGCCTTTGGCGCGGCGTTGGCCGGATCGTGACCGCCGAAACGACCGGATACGGCATTCTTGTAATCGGAAGCGGAATCATGAGCCAGAAACGGATCACCATCGCCATCGGCGCCGACAATGCAGGCGTCGACCTCAAGAACGTCCTCAAGGCGCAACTCGCGGCTGAGCCTGGCGTCGAGGTGATCGACTTCGGGGTGCCCGACGCATCGGACAGCACCGCCTACCCGCACGTCGGACTCGATGTCGCCCAGGCCGTGGCGCAGGGGACCGCCCAGCGCGGTCTCCTCGTCTGCGGCACGGGCATCGGCATGGCGATCACCGCCAACAAGGTGCCGGGCATCCGGGCCACGGTCGCACACGATTCCTATTCAGTCGAGCGCTCGGTCCTCTCCAACAACTGCCAGGTCCTCACCCTCGGGGCGCGGGTCGTCGGCCCGGAACTGGCGAGGCGACTCGTCCGGGAATGGCTCACCTACGAGTTCGACCCAGCCTCGGCCTCGGCGGAGAAGGTCGCGGTGATCAGCGAATACGAGGATCGCGGCAGGGCATAGCCATCCGGGCCAACGCCGGTTGAGACGACGGTGTCGCCGCGCAAATGGCTTCACTGGAGTGGCGACGCCGTGATTCGCTGGCCCGAATGTTGCGCAAAAAATGAAGAGGGTATTGCCAAAATGCCTTCACGCCATTAGGATCGAAGGCAGAAGCGCGGGTTGAGATTTTCTGCCCGCATGCCGCAGGCGATGGCGGTTTGACCGCCGGAGCCCCAGTCCAATGA
Organism: Thermomicrobiales bacterium; assembly: GCA_046328335.1. Lineage (GTDB taxonomy): Bacteria > Chloroflexota > Chloroflexia > Thermomicrobiales > UBA6265 > JACCXM01. Next base: position 369,798 of record JAXLWU010000001.1, on the reverse strand, counting down.
AAGGGCAAGGTCTTCATGGGCGCCCCGAACCCCGCGCACCAACCGACCCCGCGTGTCAGTCAGGTTGTCGCCGAAGCGTTGGTCCGCCGCCAGGGTCCTGTGCGCATCGCCACCCGCGCCCTCCGTTTAGGTATCCCTCCCTCGCTGACGCGGGCCCTCGTGGTCGCCTGCGGTGCTTCGGCACTGGACACCGACCAGCGCTACTCTCCGCGCCAGAGCGACAACTGAAGCGACGACCGCCCTTCAGTTCACGAGCATCGCGACATTGACGGAGATGTCCTGTCGATGCTATAGTCCGGCGTCTTTTTCGCTTCGGCGGTGGGATTCGGGTTGCCCGGGTCGACGGCATGCATGACGCCGTAGACCGTGATCGGTCACACTAGGGCGAAGCGAAATGCAGCGTATGCCATCGCCGGTTTTTGACGGCGTGCCTGACGAATATCACATAGGGGAGTAGAACCGCGTGGTCAAACTTCGGTTGCGGCGAATGGGCGCCAAGAAACGGCCGAGCTATCGCATCGTCGCCGCGGACAGCCGCTCGCCTCGGGATGGGGCATTCATCGAATCCGTTGGTTTTTACGATCCCATCACCGATCCCGCCACGGTCAAGATCGACATGGATCGTGCCCGCCATTGGCTGAGCGTTGGCGCGCAGCCGACGGAGACAGTGCAGTCGCTGTTCAAGAAGGCCGGCGTCTACGCGGCCGACGCGGCGGAGTAGACCTGCTGGCTCGCCCCTGCGGGCAACCCGAATGAGCAACGCGAGAGGCGGCCTTGGCAGGTCGCCTCTTGTCGCATCGGGAATGCCACCGGGCACCAACCAGGACAAGGAATGGCTTGCATGGATGACGAGACACCGCGTGCGCCCGGCGTGATGACCGACGCGTACGAAGACGCGGAGAACGACGAATACGACGGTGAACCGGATTTCGATGACCCGGGAGCCGCTTCGTTTGCCGCCCCCGGCGACAGCGCCGAGCACTTGCGGGCACTCGTCGTCTATCTGGCCACCAATCTTGTCGACGATCCCCAAACTGTGGAAGTCGAGGCCCGTCAGCGCGGAGGCAGCGTTTTCATCAGCCTGCGCGTGCCAGAAGAGGAATTGGGCAAGGTGATCGGCCGCGGCGGCCGCATCGCCCGCGCGATGCGCACCGCACTGATGATCGCCGGTTCGCGCCACAACGTCCGTGCCACGCTCGACATCGAAGATTGACTCGCCGCGCCGGCGACGCACCCAACCTCAACTCCCCGCCGAAATGGTGCAGGACGAGCCGGTCCGCGCTCCAGCGGAGGACGAAGGGCCCGTCAGCCCGCTCGCCGCGCCGCCAGCCTCTACCCCGGCGCCGGTACGGCGACAACCGCGCACGCGGCCAGCCACCCCGCGAACCCCGCCCCGGCTGGTCGACACGGCAGGGCCAGAACCGGGATCGGCGCCAAGCGCGGTCCGGCTGACGATTGGCACGATCCTCGGGCCACACGGCGTTCGCGGCGAGTTCAAGGTCCGGTTGCAGACCGACGATCCCGAGCACCTGCTGACGATCAAACGCATGTACCTGGGAGACGAGGCGGTACCGCGCACGGTTCTCAGCGCGCGGCTGCATGCCGGTCAGGCCCTGCTGCGCTTGCAGGGCATCTCCACGCCGGAGACGGTCGATCGCTTCCGTGGCGCCGCCCTGCGCATCCGTGGCTCCGACGCCCGCCCCCTGGCGTCGAACGAATACTTTCTCTATCAGATCATCGGACTGGAAGCGGTTGACGAGACCGGTCAGCGCCTTGGCATCGTCAGCGATCTGCTCGAGACCGGCGCCAACGACGTCATCGTCATCACTCCCGACGGTGGCGGAGCCGATCTCCTGATCCCCAGTCACCCCGATTCCGTCGTGAGCATGGACCCCGCCGCCGGAAGAATCGTGGTCCGACTGCCCCGTTTCTACGGGGAGTAGCTCGTTCCGCTATTTCGCCATCTTCCCATCCAAAGCGTCACGCACGTTTCGCGTCTCGTTCAGACCCGATCCCCGTGTGTCGTCCTGACGCAGGAGGGACCTCGGCGTGGTTGTTCTCTCGGGCGGACGACGAGCACTGTCGCCAGCTCTCATACGGACACCGCGTCTTGACACGGCGGTACCGTGATTCAGTAATGGCGTCCTGGCTGTTGCGCCTACACCGCAAACGCCGACGGCGCGAACCAAGCACGCGCTTTTCCCGTTAGAGTGGCGTGCAAACGACGTGTCATTTCGAGGAACGAGGAATCTCGGCGGGTATGACCGTTTGCCTGCGTGCCGAGGTCTCCTGCGGCGTCGAGACGCCACCGATATCGCTCATCGGCGCGACACACCTTCTGCGCGTCGCTGTAGACCGCTCAAAATCGTCTGTCATGCTGACGAAGGAGGCATCTCGACGGATCGTATGGCTATGGAGCAAGAGGAGGGCTCCTTCGCCCGCGGGTTCCGGATGACATGTCCCGGCAGTCAGTCAATTGGTCATGAACCGGTATGAAGGACCGAGCCCTGCTCGAAATCGCGACGGTCTGGAGTTTCGACATGGCGACATTCATCGCGGTCCATGGCGGCTGGCACGGAGGATGGTGCTGGCAACGGGTCACGCCATTGCTCGAACGGCAGGGCCACCGCGTCCCGGCGCCCGATCTCCCGGCGCACGGTGACGATCACAACTCGGTCACGGCCCGGCCTTGGGAACACTATGCGGCCACGATCGCCGGTCTGATCGAGCGCCAGCCGGCATCGGTGATCCTCGTCGGTCACAGTTCCGGCGGCATGGTGATCTCGGCAGCGGCGCGCCTCGTTCCCGATCGCATCGCCGCGCTTGTCTACCTCGCCGCGTTTCTGCTCCCACCCGGTGCCACGCCAAGGGCGTTATCGCCCCGGACTCCGGTTCGCTCCTCATGGATGCGCTGGCATTCGATCCGGAAGCGGGAACGATGTCGGTTCGCCCAGAGAAGGTCGGGGAGGTGTTCTTCCACGACTGCGCCGCGGCCGATGCCGAATGGGCGATATCCCGGTTGCGTCCAGAACCGGTCATTCCCCCGGACCAGGCTGCCGCCGCCGCACCGCTTCAGCGCGACGAGGGCGCAATTCCCCGGCTCTACATCGAAACCACGCTGGATCGCGCCCTGCCAATCGCGGTGCAGCGTCAGATGAACCAAGCTCTCCCGCGCGACCGGATTTACTCAATGTCGACCGGTCACTCCCCGTTTCTGGCAGCCCCAGAGCAATTGGCCGGCATGCTGAGCGAGATCGCTTCGAGGTTTGCCGACTCACCCGGAACCCGGATGAAGCATGCCAATTTGCCTTCTCGCCGCGAGCGCGAAAGTCCCTCGCCCCGCGCACGGGAGAGGTTGGGTTGTGATCCGGACAGTTTGGTTGCGGGAGAGCGAGGCGCTCGGGGGCCGGTGCGATGCTACGGGGTGCTGAACGTCCTGTGCACCGGAGGTGTCCCGTGTCGGCTCGATGGCGATTGTTGCACGCATGGATGGCGCAGGTCGAAGCGTTGGTGCCCGGTGAACGGGTGACGCGGGTGCGGGTGCTGCGTTGTTCGCCCTGGGGATGATCTGGCCGGGTCGGCGCGGGCGCACCGGTGGCCGCGGCGCTGCCGCTGCCGGCGCAGGTGCCGCTCCGAGCGGCGCCTGCGCCGGTTCCCGGCAACCCGGCGGTCTGTGGCGGCGCTGGGGCAGCCGCTGCTGCCGATCCTGCTGGCCGCGCCGGGCGCGAGGTCACGCTGGTGTTCGATCCGACCCCCATCGAGCGAGTGGACCGTGCTGTGGATCGGCCTCGTCGTCCACCGCCGCGCGCGACGTGGTGCCTGGTACGCAGCGGGAGCCGTGGCCGGAGCGGTTGGGGCGCTGCTGCCGGCGCTGCTCGCGCCCATCGTCGCGGCGCTGCCGCCGGGCGTTCGCGTCACGCTGCTGGGCGACCGCGGGGTGACCGGCCCCGCCCTCCTCGACGCCGCCCACGCGGTCGGCTGGGACGTGGTGGTGCGACTCAACGTCGGCGAGGCGCAGGCCCACCGCCTCCGTCTCGCCGACGGGACGGAGTGGCGGTTGTGGGATTGGGTCGAGACCGTCGGCCCCGGGTGGTCCGGGGCGGGGGCGATCTTCAAGGGGCCGGCTGGCGGGAGGCCATTCACCACCGCCGCGCGGGCCGACCGAGTGGTGGATCCTGTTCGGCACCCGCCCTGGTGGCCGGACCGCGTCACCGAGTACGCCCGCCCGCAGCCGGGTGAGTACCTTCGCCGACGGCGCCGCGGCTGGGGCGTGGAGCAGAGCCGCGTGACGACCCGGCACCTCGACCGGCTGCTGCTGGTCTGCACCTGGCGCTGTGGTGGCTGCATGCCCTCGGCCAGCGGTCCCTCCGAACCGCGCGCCGACCCACCGACGCCGCGAGCGCTGCTGATCCGCCTCGGCTGGCTGCACGACGCACTCCTGCGCGACCGCTGCCGCCCTCCTCTGTCGCCACACCCGCCGGCGGTCTACGGGGCGCCCTGATGGCCAACTGTCCGGATGACAAGGGGTTGGGGTGAGGGGGGGGCTGCACCAGGGGATGCCAGGCATCACCGGCAACGGGTGCGAAATCGCCCCGTGTCTCCCCGTCCTATCAGTGTGATCCGATCCGCGCGATGGTCCGCAGCAGGAGCGCCGCGGCGCGACGCCCGATCTCTTCCGCGGGCAGGACCGAAATGTCGCCTTCGAGATCGGTGAAGGCGTGATATTCGTTGTTCGAAATATCCTTGATGGTCAGGAACGGCACGCCATGACGGCCACAGATCTGGGCGATCGCCGCGGCTTCCATATCTTCACATAAGGTTCCGTGCCGGGAGTGCAGCCGGTCGATCCGCTCGTGGTACTGGGTCCAGATGTCCGCCGACGCCACGCGGCCAACCTCGACCCGCGGCGAGCGTTGCGCCAACCCTGTCGGCAGATTCAGCCCGCGCGGCCACGGATCGGGGATCCAGTCGCGCGCCGCAGCGACGGCATGAGCGCGCAGAGCAGGATCGGTTGCCAGTTCCGTGGAAGCGACCAGTTCACCCGTGACCGAGTATTCCTTCCCCGGAAAGAACTCTTCGCCGTTAGCCAGGAAGTGCACCGCGCCATGGTGCACCGTGCCGTCACCAATGATGACGTCCCCCGGCAGAATATCGCGCCGGTGCGCACCGGCACAGCCATAGTTGAGGATGGCGCGCGGCGCGTAGGTGCTGATGAGATGCTCGGCGCCGGCCGCGGCGTTCGTCATCCCGATCCCGCAACAGAGCGCGATCAGCGGCACATCGCCAGCGCTGACGAAGCGATCGCGCCAGGGACCGCGCTGCTCCTCGCGAACCGGCGTCACCCGCGCCAGCAGGTGTTGCAACTCCGATTCCATCGCCACCAGCACGCCGATCAGTGCGACCGATGAAAAGGAAGATGTCACGGGAACGCCTCGCTTTCGTTGGAATCAGCCATCTGGGCCTCGTTCACCTCACAGCGCGGTTCTATGATCGATTCAGTGCCAACGCGATGCTCGCGCCAAGAATTGCCAGCACGATCAGCGAGAGGGTGGCGTACCGCCGATCCCCAAGCCGCCAGAAACTGATCGCCGCTACCAGCACCGTCACGGCCGGCACCAGCATGAACCAGAGGATCGCCAGATCGATGATTCCCGCTGCGCTCCCGGCGGCGACGGCCGCGGCAATCTCCGGAATCGGATCGGCGATCGCGCCGATCGGCTCCCGCTTCAGAAGCGCCGCCACGATCCCGAGCCCGAGGAGCAGTGCGCCACCCCGGAAGCCCCAGGTCATCACCTGGATCGCGCTGCCATAGAGCGGCGCCAAGCGATCGGTGCGGGCGACCAACTCCGCCAGTTCCGCCGCGACCTCTGGCTCACGCTTGCTGGACATGACCGTCTCACCTTGTGCGCTCATGATTGCCCCGGCAGATGAAGGTTGAAGGCGCGAAAGAGGAGGGATACCCCGAGGTAGAGCAGGATCAGCGCGAAGAGCGCGGCAAGTCGCTGCGCCTTCAACCGACGCGTCAGGCGCGAACCGATCTGACCTCCCAGGAAAACCCCGATGATCGAGGGGACGACCAGCGTCGGCGCGATCTTGCCATTGGCGTAGAAGACGAACGCGGTTGCGACCGACGTGATTCCCACCATGAACGAGGAGGTGCCGACGGCGGCTTTCACCGGCGTCCGCATCAGCAGATTCATCGCGGGCACCATCACGACCCCCCCGCCGACGCCCAGCATCCCGGAGATGATCCCCGCCCCCGCGCCCACGCCGAGCCCCCACCCGGCCCGGGTTGGAATGTAGCCAACCTGGGTGTCGATGGCGGGGTCGCGGAATGCGGCGCCTAAATCGAGCGGATCGGGCGTTCCCGCTGGAGGTGTCGTGATGCGCCGCTCGCCCCGGGCCACCATCGAGACGGCGGCGTAGACCAGGACCGCGCCAAAGACGCCGTAGATGATGCGCGGGTCAGCCGCCACACCGAAGAGGGCCCCGGCAATCGCCCCTGCTGCCGTCGCGATCTGGAGGAGCATCGCCAGGCGCGGATTGGTAAAGCGGCTGCGCAGGTGATTGGTGGAGCCGACGACCGAGTTGGTGACCACCACCACGGCACTGGCACCGACCGCCAGTTTGGCATCGACACCGAAAAAGAGGGTCAAGATCGGCACCAGAAAGACGCCGCCACCGAGACCCAGCATCGAGCCGAGAATGGCGGCGCCCGCCGCCACCAGCCCAATTTCGACTCCGTAGATGATGTCCACGCCCGCTCCTCCGGACTCGCTTCGCCCGGATCCGGGCGCGGGCGCCTTATACCATAGGTCAACCGGCGATCGTTCCGGCTACCGGCTCCCGCTCGGCGATGCTCATCGCGAAAATGCGCGCCAGGTAGGACGCCAGATCGCCCGGTTCGCCGGGCTCGCCCCGGAACCCGAGATAGCCGTCTGGGCGGACGAGCGCGATGGCGCCACGCTCTCCCCCGAGCATGCGCTCGACGCCACCGGTCACATCGACCAACACGGGAATGGCGCTGTCCGTGTCGGTTGCCGTGCTCCGCACGAGATAGGGATGGATCATCTCCCCCACCATCTCCCGCACCAGCGCGGCGGCTTGATCCAGCGCCACGGTTTCGCCCGCGCCGGGAAAGAGGAGCATCGTCCAACCCGAGGCGAAGAGCTCGAGCAACTCGACCGGCTCTCCGTTCGCGCCCCGCTGCAACGTCGCGTTGGGCACCCGTTCGCCGGCGCGGAGACCCCGCTCCCGCGCGAGAAACCGCCGCGGACCTTGCTCTCTCTCGCCATTCACTGACAGCGGCGACGAACGGTAACCGATCGTCACTTCGGCGACCGCATCCAGCAGCCGGCGCCGTACCGGCGCCATATCAGCCAGCATCGGCACCACCTGCTCCCGGACCACGCGAGACAGCGGGTTGCGCCCCAGCATGAGCCGGGTGCCGAGATCGGTCCCACGCAAGACCGCGGCCGCGACTGCATGCCGCTCGGTCTGATAGGACGCGAGGAGCCCCGGCGCGGCCACGCCTCGCGCCGCCAGCGCCAGTTTCCAACCGAGATTGAAGGCGTCCTGAATGCCGGTATTCATCCCCTGCGCGCCGACGGGACTGTGGATGTGCGCGGCATCCCCGACCAGCAGCACGCGTCCCTGCATATAGCGATCGGCGATGCGGCGGTGGACGTGAAACGCGGAGACCCAGGCCGGGTCGCCGATCACGCGAAAGGCCGTTTTCGAGCGCTCGCGCAGCAACCGCTCGGCCAGGGGAGCCAGTTCCGCTGGCGAAAGATGGTCTGGATACCGGTTCGTGGATGTCGCGGCGATAATCCGCCAGCGCCGCTGCGGCGGCAGCGGCAGGACCGCGACGAGACCATCGTCACCGACCCAGATGCGCCCCTCGTCGTGCGAGACCTCCCAATCGAGATCGAGATCGGCGAGGAGGAACTGCTCCGGATACGTGATGCCAGTGAACCCGATCCCCGCCGCCTCCCGCACCGCGCTGTGCGCCCCATCCGCTCCAACCAGGAACTGGCAGGCAATCTCTTCCGTGCCGTTGGCATCGCGCACGGTGGCGACCAGGTGATCGCCGTCATCGCGGAAGGTGGTCAGTTCCCGCCCATATTCGACAGCTCCTCCGAGTTGAGACAGACGTTGTTCCAGCACCCGCTCGGTATCGGTTTCGTCCATGATCATGACGCCAGTTTCCGAGGCGTCGAAGCGGAGACTGGCGAGCGTGCGCGTGCCGTCCGCCAGGCGCAGTCCCCGCAGGCGAACCGAGGGCGTCAGCGCCGAGGCGGGAATGCCCATCATCCGGAAGACCTCTGTCGTGCGTCGTTGGGTACCGATCGCCCGTGAAGTCGTCGGCCGCGTTCGCTCGCGGTCGAGGATGCGGTTGGGGATGCCGCGCCGCGCCAATTCGATCGCCAGCGTCAGCCCGGACGGTCCCGCGCCCGCGATGAGCACGCTGAGGTCTGCCATGAATTCGATTCCCTTCCCGAAGCGAGTGAGCCGCGACCTATTCTAGTGTTCCGATTGAATGTATTTGGTGTTGAGCGAAAGGTGGCGGCGCCAGGGAACAGGAATCGCGTTGGCCGGACGTCGTCGGCCGGGGCGATTGCCTCGCCCGCGCGGCGGAAACCGGGGCGGAAGGATCAGGGCGCGGTCACCGTGCTACGAGTCCACCCGGGTGGCCGACGGCGACGAATCTAATGCAGCGAACCGCGCATCAGCGCCTTCCGAACCAGATCCACCATGCCATTCGTTTCGGAAGGCGTAAGTGCCAGTCAGCACCGGGTCGCGGCAACCCGATACCCGAAAGGAGTAACGCCTTTGCAATCACCGTGCAGGACCATTCTCGCGATCGGGCTGGTGATGGTGATCATGTGCGGCGCCGCGCTGGCGGCAGCAGAAGCACGCTGGTCACCCCCACCCGCCAACGCGAGCTTCGACTATCAGATCGGCGGCGACTATCCACCGGCGAAGGAAGTCACCGTCGTATCGCGCGACTGGTTCAGCGGCAATCCACTGCCCACCGGCTACAGCATCTGCTACGTCAACGCGTTCCAGACCCAGGCGGACGAATCAGGGGTCGATCGCCCGGACGAGCGCCGCAACTGGCCCCAGGATCTGGTCCTGACCGCGCTCGGTGACGATCCCAACTGGGGCGGGGAATACCTGATCGATCTCTCGACCGACGCAAAACGCAATGCAGCCGCGGACTGGGTCACACCGATGATCGAAACCTGCGCTAGCAAGGGTTTTCAGGCCGTCGAATTCGACAACCTCGATTCCTGGACGCGGTTCAACGGCACCCCACTCGCCAGGAAGGTTCCGTTCGGGCGGGCGGAGGCGGTCGCCTTCGCGGCGCTACTGGTCGAGACTGCTCACGCCAATGGGTTGGCCGCGGCCCAAAAGAACACCGCCCAGTTGACCAAGGCGGAAGCGATCGATCGCATCGGTTTCGATTTTGCGATCGCCGAGGAGTGCGGCCGCTACCGGGAATGCCCCGCCTACCGCAAACTCTATGGCGACCACGTCATCGTGATCGAATACCGCGCGAAGGACTTCAAGCGAGATTGCCGGAGCGCCACCTTGCGCGACCACCTCTCGATCGTGCTCCGGGACGTGAACGTCACGACACCGGGTTCGCGGTCCTATGTCTTTCGCGCTTGTTGATCACCGGGGCATTCCGGCCGTGTCATACCGCGCCGCGGGAGGAATGTTGTCAATGCCGCAAACGCCGAGGTCCCTCCTTCGTCGGGACGACACATGCGGGCGCGACAACCGTTCTTCTGCAACCTGCAGGGTACGCGGGCGATGCAGGCATCGCACTCTACGGAACTGTCGTAGAGTGCGACGCCTGCATCGCCCGCGTCCAATGTTCTACCTGGCTGATCAATACCCGCGCCGCTTGTCGACGCGGTTCACCAGCGACTCACCCCGGACGTATCGCCGCAGATTCTCGCGGAAGATCTCGACGCAGCGACGTTCCTTCTCGCTCGAATCACCGGCGGTGTGCGGGGTGATGATCAGGTTCGGCGCATCCCAGAGCGGGCTATCCGCCGGCAGCGGCTCCGTTTCGGCGACATCGAGCCCGGCTCCAGCCAAGCATCCCTCCCGCAGCGCGGCGTTCAACGCGGCCTCATCGACGATGCCGCCGCGGGAGACCACGATCAGATAGGAATCCGGCTTCATTTGCGCCAGCGCATCGGCGTCCAGCAGGTGATACGACTCCGCGGTCAGCGGCGCGGTGACGACCACGACATCCGACTGTGCCAGCAGATCGGGGAGCCGGTCCATGGTCCAGGCTTCGCCGACATACGGCGCGTCCGGATCCGGGTGGGGATCGACCGCCAGGATTTTCAGTTCGAACCCTTGCGCCCGTTGCGCCACGGCGCGGCCGATCGCGCCGTAGCCGATGATCCCCATCGTCATGCCCCGGATCTCGCGGCAGGTGCGATAGAGATCCCCCCACGCCCAGCGCCGTTCGTGTTGCGCCGTTACGCAGTCGGGCAACCGCCGCGTCAGGGCAAAGAGGAGGGCGAAGGTGTGCTCGCCAATGGAGGGACCGTGCGCCCCCCGGGTATTGGTCAACACGATGTCGTTCTCGACCAACTCAGGCAGATGCTGCAAGAAGTTGACCCCCGCACTCGGCGACTGGATCCAGCGCAGCGCCCTGGCCTCTCGCAGGAGATCGGAATCGACGAACCCGTAGAAGACCTCGGCATCGCCGATTTCTCGCGTCAAATCCTCCGGCGTTTCGACTCGCACGATCTGGACATCCGGTAGATCGAGGTCATCGAGCAGCCCGAGGTGCGCATAGCCTTCCGTCTTGGCGACAACGACTTTCATGGGGTTCCGAAGACTCCTTCCCTGCATTCGATCGGGCATCAACAGCCAACCTCGCATGGTCGCGCATTGCGCAAGACGCCGATCAGGACTCAATCTCGCGAGCGGTCATCATCCCCCGGAAGTTCGGCGACGGCAAGGGCCATCGCCGCGTAGACCGCAACGGCATCGTGAAACTGCGCGATATCGAGCGCCTCGTCGGTCATGTGCGCCTGGAGCGGATCGCCCGGACCGAGCAGAATCGCCGGAATGCCATCAGCGACGAACCACGAGGTGTCATTGGCCGGGAGATCCATATCGAACGCGCCAGGGCGGCCGACGCTTGTCACCCCCGCGATCGCGGCGCGGCTGACCAGCGCCGCGGGCGGCGTTTCGCACGGCGGCCAGCGCTTCGTGACCCGCGAGGTGGCATGAAACGGAGGCCGCACCGTCGCGGCGACGAGGGTCTCGATTGCTGCCACCGCGTCGTCGATCTCCTCTCCCGGTACCAGGCGGCGATCGAGGACGACGGTCGCGGTGTCGGGCACCACGTTCGTCACCGGGAGGGACGCGCCGGCATCGATGCGGACGATGGCGAGGGAGGGGGTCGGCGGCGAGAAACGCTCGTCCCGCGCGGTGAACGGCATCGTTGCGAGCGCCTGACAGAGGGCGAGCGTCGGGCCGATCGGCGAATCGAGGGCGTGGATCAGGCCGGCATGGCCGCCACGACCATGGATCGTGATTTCGCAAGCGACGACCCCGCGGTTGCCGAGGTAGACATCGAGCGCGGTTGGTTCCGGGCAGACGGCCATGTTCCCTTGGAACGCTCCGGCCGCCAGCAGGGCGCGCACTCCGCGCTGGCTGCCGACCTCTTCGTCGCCGGTGATCGCCAGCTCGATCCGGCAGCGGTCCAGGTCTCCTGCCCGCGCCAAGTGACGAATCGCCGCCACCGCGGCGGCGACGCCGCCCTTCATATCGACTACGCCACGGCCAATCAGCAGTTCATCCTGCGCGGTCAACAGAAACGGCGGGGATGCCCAATCGCCTTCGGCGGGAACAACATCGACATGGCCGCAGATGGTGAGCATCCGCTCTGCCGCACCGGCTCCGAAGCGCATCAGGAGCGAGGGCAACCCGTCATGAAGCGGTCGCTCGATTTCGGAGGCATAGGGCGCCAGCGCGTCCTGGATGAGATCCATGCAGGCGACGATGGCGGCATCGTTGCCGAGAATCGAGGGTTGGGCGATCAGGCGAGCGAGCAGATCGAGCGCGAAAGGATCAGGGTTGGCAGAGGAACGTGACACCGCTCAGCCCTCGTTTAACGATCGGGAGCGCAATACTCCGCGCCCCCCGCTCCCTGTCCGTTCTTGCTTTCCGCATCTCAATAGCGAACCGCCGCGCCTCCGACTGCCTCACTTGTTTGCGAGGCTGGGGATCGGGTCCAGTTGACCGCATGCAGATCTTCGTGCAAACCAGAGAGCAGGTAGCGCAATTCGCTCGCCATCGCGCAGAACTGGAACCCTTCGGCGATCCGCTGATTGACGCCTTCGGCGCCGGAACAGTGGATGCCGGGAGCGACTCCGTTGCGCACGCAGGCGTTGCGAATCTCGGCGATGGCCTCGTTGAGGGGACCGATCTCGCTCTCCAGTGGCACGCCAATGCCGAGCCCCATCGACGCCGCAAGATCGTTCGGGCCGATGAAGCAGGCATCAACACCGGGCACGCTGAGAATGGCGTCCGCGTTCTCGACGCCGCGGATATGCTCGATCTGGAGCACGACGAGGATCTCGTCGTTGGCGTGCCGGAAATACTCTTCGGCGCCCGCCCCGAACGACATCGGGAAGCGGCCGCCACCGACGCTGCGGTTCCCCGCGGGGTAATAGCGCGACGCTTCGACCGCGCGCTCCGCCTCCTCGCGGGAGTTGACCATTGGCACCACCATTCCCCAGGCGCCGGCATCGAGCACCCGCTTGAAGTTCTCGCCGTCGTTCCAGGGGATGCGCACCATCGGCGCGGTATCGCTCGCCGCCATCGCGGCAAACATCTGGGCCAGGGTGCGGATATCGATCGGGTTGTGCTCGGAGTCGATCACCAGCCAGTCGAACCCGACCCGGCTGACGTACTCAGCGGCCTCAGGAGAGGGGAGAGAGAGCCAGGTCCCGATCGAGGGTTCGCCCGCCTGCAACCGCCGCCGGACATGATTCGCGCGCATTTTCGTCCTCGCTTCCTCGTTCTGAACCTACTCAGCCAGTTCGCGTTCCTGGGTACTCCCGGCCATGTTGGAGATGACGTCCCAGCGGAGTTCGGTGTCGGTCTCGACCTTGGCGGGATCGATCTCGATCCCCAGACCGGGCCGGTCGGAGAGCGAGACCATGCCATTGACCGGTTTCACCGGATCCTTCCAGAAGAACTGCAAGAGATCGTTCCACTTGACCAGATACTCGACCCAAGGCGCGACCGGCTCCGGCATGGCCAGAGTGAGGTGGACATTGGCCGGCACGGAGTGACCGTGAGCGATCACCGGAATGTCGTAAGTGGAGGCAAGGGTGCAGATCTTGACCATCTCGGAGAGACCGCCCGCCCACATCGTATCCGCTTGCAACACATCCATCGCTCCGGCGTCCAGGAGGGCCTTCTGTCCCCAGCGGGTGTACTCGTGCTCGCCGGTCGCGATCGGGACCGGGGAGGCGAGGCGGATCTCGGCGCAGAGGTCGATCTTGTCCGGCAGGACCGGCTCCTCGATCCAGCGCAATTCGAGGTGAGCGACACGCCGGGCGAATTCGAGCGTATAGGGCCGGTCCCAACTCATCCAGGCGTCGAACATAATGTCCACGTCCGGTCCGGAGGCTTCGCGCAGCGCTTCCGCCAGTTCGATATTGCGCTTCATCCCGGCCTTGCCATCGCTCGGTCCCCAGCGCGGGAACCACTTCAGGGCGCGGTAACCCGCGGCGATCATCTCCCGGGTCCGCTGCTGCGCCAGATCGGGATCGAGGCTGTAGCCAAGCATCGAGGCATACGCTGGCGCTGATTGCCGTAGCGGACCGCCAAGCAATCGCACCACCGGTTGATTGAGCCAGCGGCCCTTGAGATCCCAGAGGGCACAGTCGATAGCGCTGATCGCCATCATCGTCGCGCCTTTGCGCCCGTGCACCGCCTCGCGATACATGATGTCCCAGACCCGCTCGGTGGCGATGGGGTCCATGCCCAGTAGCAGACCGCGGAATTCGGTATCGATGATGTAGGCGACCTCGTGCGGAATCGGCCCCGCGATCCCGGTGACCCCTTCATCCGAGTCGATTTCGAGGAAGACGGAGATCACCTCTGAGCGGCCGGAACTGATGGGACGCGGCATCCAGAAGCCGTCATTGGCGGTCTGCGCCTTGTACTCGGGATAGATGTCAATCGGCCGTTGCAGGCGCTCTTCCCAGTACGGCTCGTCATGTTCCATGATGCCGGTCACCTGCCGCAGTCGCAGACCCGAAATTCGCACGTCGCCATCCTTCCGATTCAGCCGGGATTGCTTGCCGCGCCGCCATCTTCCCGCCAACGCCGTGGCCGGGTGATGGTAACCAGCAGGGGGGGACCTGTCTAGAGAGGGGCCGTGCCGGTTCCTCGCGCTCTCGCTGCTAACCAGCGAGCCGATGGAATGCCTGGCAGAGCGGACTCCTCCGGCGAGCGGGGAGATAAGATCGAACGGGGGTGGAAATCAATAAGCGGGACACGGGCGCGGGTCATCCAGCAGCGCCACTTGCCAGCAACGACTCGATCTCCGAGGAAGGCGCCGCGCTGCGCGCGAAGGTGAACGCGCCGCCGTCGATCATTTCGCGGCCCCCGGCAATGCAGGCGGCATACGCGGCCCGGGCGAGACCCGACCCGATACTGATCCGCTTGGCGCCGGCGGCGGCGAGATCGGGCAGGGAAAAGTCGGTGCCGGGTAGTCCGGCGATCACGTTGACCGGTTTGTCGACCGAGTCGCAAACGCGACGCACCGCCTCGAGATCGCGCAGTCCGGGAGCGTAGAGGACATCAGCGCCGGCGGCGGAGAAGGCCCGCAAGCGGCGGATGGTGTCGTCGAGGTCGTCGCGGCCCCAGAGCAGATTCTCGCAGCGGGCGGTCAGCACGAAATCGTGCCGGAGTTGGTCACGCGCGGCCACCGCCGCCGCGATCCGCGCCACCGCCTGCTCGAACGGATAGATCGGATTGGCGGGATCCCCAGTGTGGTCCTCGATCGAACAGCCGGCAAGGCCAACCAGCGCCGCCGCGCGCACCGTCTCCGCCACCGCCTCCGGGCTGTCGCCAAATCCTTTTTCGAGATCGGCGGAGACGGGGAGATCGGTCGCCCGGACGATGATTTCGCAGTGGGCGAGGGCGACTTCGCGCGTCACCTGCCCGTCCGCGAAGCCGAGGCTGAAAGCCATACCGGCGCTGGTCGTCGCCAGCGCCGGGAAGCCGAGCGCGGCGAGGATGCGCGCGCTGCCGACATCCCAGGGATTCGGGATGATGAACGCGCCGGGCTGCTCGTGGAGCGCGCGGAAGACCTCGCCTTTCGACATGATGTGAACTCCTTGCAGTCGATGTTCAACGCGCGGGCGAATGGTCCGCAAACCTGTATCGAGTTATCGGCGCGGCTTGAGGCGGATTGAAGAGCCCTGCCCGCACGATCCGGGCAGAACCGATCCGGCCGATCTGCGCGGGCCGAGCCAGGATCTTGGCGTCATCAGTGCGCTAGCCGGGCACCGCATGGTGTTCTCTTTCCGTTCCGCCTGTGGTGTGCGGCGCCCGCGCCGCCGACGCCCCTGATTCGAAACCCGGATCACCGCATGCTCCGTATCTCGCATCCGGCTAGGCGAGGCAAGCCCCTCTCCCGCTTGGCGGGAGAGGGGTTGGGGTGAGGGAGGGCGCGGCGAGGATGTGGCAGTCATCTTCCACATTGGGCAGGAGAGGCCAGCGATCCCGGACCAGGCTCGCTCCGACTATGACGTCGCGCCGGCCAACATCGCTTCCGCCATGTCTGCGGCGGAGACGGATCGCATCTCCTTGGAGACCCAGATCAGGTAGCCATCGGGATCGGCGATGCCCCAATCACGGTGTCCCCAGAATTGATCGGTCGGCTCCTGCATGATCTGTGCGCCGCCCCTTTTCGCCCGCTCGAAGTAGGCATCGATGTCATCATCGTCATTGACGCTGGCATAGAGGACGACGCCGCGTCCCAGCGGCCCCTGATCGTGGGGATGACCGGGATCGAGCCGGCTGAACATCAGGTAGGTGTCGCCACGTCCAATCGACGCATGAACGAGTTTGCCGTCTTCCCCCGGCAACGTGAAGGCGGTCGAGAACCCGAGTACCTCGGTGTAGAACTTCACCGAGGCATCGATATCCTTTACCGCCAGCGTCGGCATGATGCTTTTCATGTGTGCGATCTGCTCCTTCTGTAAACCACGGATCCGTGACCGAAGGCCCGGATCCCGACAAACCGGAGCGGGGAAAGCGGCAGCGGAGAAGCCGCGAGTGGGGCGAGGCAGCGCTACGCCGCCCTCTGTCAGACACCCTAGAACATGCGTACTATGTTGTCAAGAGGTCACGCTCCCCGCGAACCGATTGCCGAGGCGTGCCGGATGAGCGGGAATCAGCGGCAAGCGAAATTCAAGGGCTGGTTGCGGCGAAGCACTCGATCAGCCACGCGTACGGCTGTCCGTACATGTGGCATGGGATATGCGATTTATCCGGTGGGGTTGACCCGACGGGAACCGTTCTGGAGTCGTCGACGTTTTCCCTGCAGCGAGGTCACCAGGCTTTCCCCTTCCCTCCTCCTGGCCCTCGTTCCCTCCAGAAGCCCTGGCAGCCATCCCAGCCGGGGCTTCTTCTTGCCCAGCGGATTGGACCTCTGCCAGGAACGCGGCGCAACCGTCGTAGTCGTTCTTGGCGATCCCGCCCTTTACCAGCGTTTCGGCTTCTCGGTGGTGGCCGCCGCCGGACTGATCACCCCGTGGTCCGGCCCGCACCTGATGGCCCTCGCCCTCGTCCCCGGGGCGCTGGCAGAAATGGTGGGCATTGCGCGTTACGCCCGCGCATTCGCGTCCTTGCCGTGACGAGTACCAGCCGGGTTCAGGTCACGAACTCGATCACCTGCATCATCCCCAACTCCTCGTGGTTCATCATGTGGCAATGGAGCACCGTTTTCCCGGCGAAATCGAGGAAGCGGGAGCGGAAGGTCAGGTGACCGTTGCGCGGCACGATCACGGTATCGCGCCAGAGCGGCTCGGCCAGCGGTTCGTCGCCGATCGCCGTCACCTGGAATGGATTGGTGTGGATGTGGAACACATGATCGCTATCGTGATCGTTGATCACCGTCCATTCTTCGACCGAGCCGAGCGCGATGGTGTGGTCGACGCGGTTGCTATCGAAGCGTTGTCCATCGATGAGAAAGGCGAACTCCTGATACGTTGCCGCGGCGGGCACCTCCGGTTCGTTGGCGGTGAAAGTGATCGTGCGGGTGCCGGTGATCTCGCTGTCGCCGATGGACGTGAACGGACCGGCGGGCAATGTCGCGGGCAGATGCATCGGCAATGGGTCGCCTGAGACGGAAACCGTGCCCAGCGGACCGGTCGGCGAGGGGTAGCCCTGATCGTTGGCGATCGCCCGCAGCGCGTAGTCTCCCGGCGTTCCGCCCTGGACGAGAAGATCGACGCGCTGGCCGGGGGCGATGACCAGATGCTCGAGACCTTCGACGCGGGAGAGCGCGATGCCGTCATAGGCGATCGGGTAAAGGAGGTGACCGTCCAGCGCGATGCGGAGATTGCTCTCGTGCGCCGCCTGGACGATCCGCCAGCGCTGCACTTCGCCCGGCTGCAACGCGATGATCGGCTCGCGTTGCCCGTTGATCGAGAGAAAGCGGGGGACGGCTTCCGGCCAGATCGTATCGTAGGTTTCAATGCTCCCCTGGTAGTCGAACATCGTCTCGTTGACGATCATCACCCGCTCCCGCGCCGCGGCGATCTCTGGCACGGCAGCGAAATCGCCCGCGATGATCAGCGCGCCTGCCATACCGCTGCTGATCTGGACATCGGCGCTGCCGTGATGGTGCGGGTGGTACCAGAAGGTCCCCGCGGGGTGATCGTCTGGAATCTCGATAACGACGTCGTACGCCTGTCCCGCCTCCATGGTGCGAAAGATGTTGTCGGCGTCCCCCGCGGGACTGACATGCAGGCCGTGGGCGTGCAGATTGGTCGTGTTGAAGTGATGCGGCAGGTCCATGTTCGCCGGTTCCGGATCGCGATTCGGGGGAAGATCGTTGTACAGCCGGATGCGCAGGGTGTCTCCCGGCTGCGCCCGCAAGGTCGGTCCCGGCACGCCCCTTTCGTAGGTCCGCAACGACAGGTGATAGCCTCCGATATCGACATAGGCGTACCTGACATGCAAATCCGTTGCAAGTTCGCCAGCGATCGCACGGCGGACCTCTGGCTCGATCAACGCCTCAGATGTCCAGGCCATCGGTCGCAGCAGCCCGGCTCTGCCGTCCGCGCCGGCGTGCGCGAGATGATCGGCCACGGGGGTCACCTCGGCGCCGCGCGCCGGTCGCCGCGCTGCTCCAAGTAACGCCAGGGAACCGCTCACCCCGGCGGCGCCAGAGAGCAGACGCCGCCGGGAGAATCCTGATGTCATGCGCATGTCCCCTTGCCGGCGCCGCCTCGCGCCATGGTGGTGAAGTGCACGCCAATCGCTCGAAAATCCCCGATCCCCGCTGAATGTTGAAGTCACACCGACCGTGTCTCCCAGAACACGCGACTAGGGCATGTTTGGCCGCAGAGCCACAAAGCGCCATTTCGGCATGGCTGCGCACCCATGCTCTTAACGAGACATAGCGTGCGGTAGAATAGTGCATCGGAACGGCGACGCCGCCAGCCCCACCAATCGGAGCACGCGCGATGGCTGCCCACGTCTCCTTACCTCCGATTCCGAACCCGCATGGTGGTTTCGTGCACTACCATCGATTGATCGAGCGGGCGGCGGTCGCCGCATTACTTGTCTACGTCGTCGAGAGGCTCTCCCAAATATCGCCCATCTACCCGCTCGGCGCGGTCGTGTGGATTTGCATCGTTGCCCCATTGTTCCTGACTCCGCGCGCGCTTCTTCAGCGCTCCTGGCTGAAGATGTGGGTGGCTGCGTTGATGACCTTCGTCGTCAGCATCCTGGGCATGTTCTCCATCGGCATGTTCGTTTTCGCGCTGACGTCCGTGCAACTCGGGGCCGTTGTCGCCCTGCGTCACGAATGGCCCACCAATCGGCTCCTCCTCGCAATGCTGATCGGGCTGCTGGCTTGGGTGGCCATCGTTCCCCTCCAACTCGTGGGGTTCCGGTGGTTCCTGGGTGCAGGCCTGTACCAGATCGTGGGGTTGCTCGGCGTGGTGCTCGCACCGGTGCGGTTCAGCCGACGGCGGCATGTCGCGCCGTCTCTGCCCAAGGCCTAGCGCAGACCACCACCATCGAACCAATCACAACGCACTGCGATCGCGTGTGCGGGAAGGAGGCAGGGGATGGCGCGGTCTCGATGGCTGACACGGATGCTCTGGCGCTCGCTCGTCGTTTCCTCACTGGTATTGACGCTGATCGTGGCGCGTCCGGAGACGAGTCTGGCTTGCGATTGCGCCGGAAGCGGAGCCGGCGAACCAGTGGTATTCCAGGGACTCGTGCTTGTCGTTGTGCCAGCTGGGAAACTGGTCCGAAAACTGACCCGGGAGGGCCAGTTTTCAGGCAGCACCCTGGCGCTTCTCCTCGTCAGGGACGTGCAAAGCGGACCGCGGCAGCCGTTGTTCATCGTCGCTGGTGGATACAGCGCCGATTGCTACGTCTATTTTCATCCGGGGCATATCTATTCGATCTTCGGGGAACCGCGTCGTTTCGGGGTGATCCAGACGACGATTTGCGACGGATCACGAGACGCGCGATGGTGAGACGTGCCGGACGTGGCGTCGCCAGCGGAACTGCGGGGATCGTTCGCGGGCACCGAGGAGGACACATGAGACGGCGGCATGTTCTCGCGTTGAGTTGGGCCACACTGCTCGCCGGCATCACCGGCGCCCAGGCGAAACGACCACCCTGGGAAATCCATGGCCCACCGCGCATGGTCTTGCGCACCGCCAGCGGGAAATTCCAGCGGGCCAGTCTCGGCACCTATTGCTGGGACTCAGGTTGCGCCGATTACTGCGCCGAGCTCCATCCCAGGCGGCCGCTGGTGATCGCCTCCGGGGAATCGCTCCATATTGGATTCGGGCGTCTCGGCGCGATGACCGAGTTCTCCTACGGAATTTGGCAAGTCCACGCGGTGGATCTTAATATCGGCTGTTGGTCCGATTACTACGAGAACGAGCCGGTCGCCGCGGAAACAGTCCCCTCCCCGACGAGTCCCATTTCACTGCCGAACAGTATTCCACCCGGTCTCTACGTCATCGACGTCTTTGCCTACCGCGACGAGGGCGGCGACACCTCGCAGGGATTCACCTTGCGGGTCCTGCCCGATAGGCGAAAGCAACCCCGGTAAGCCGCGTCGTGCAAGTGAGCGGCGGTATCCGGGGACAGTCTTCGAGAGCCGGAGGACGGTGACGTTCAGCGGCGTTCTCCCTGATGAACCCACGGCCAATTGCGTTCTCTCCTGGAGCACAACCGCAACCGCGCCACGTCGCAACGCGTTGTGACAGCGAAGGAGGCGCCGTGAAGCGACGACAGGTGATTGCGACAGGTCTTGCCACGCTGTTCGGAAGCATCACGTCCGTCGCGGCCAAATCGAAGCGGCCGAAGACCGATGCGCCAGCGCGGATGACCCTCCGCACCGGCAGCGGAGATGCGCAACGCGCCAGTCTCGGCACCTACTGCTGGCATACGCGGTGCGTCGATTACCTGGGGATGCCGCATCCCGCCGCAGCGTTGCTCGCGGGGGCCGGTGCAGCGCTCACGCTCCAGTTCAAACGCCTTGGCAAGCCGGGTGGCCTCACCTACGAGATCTGGCAGTTCGATGACTCCGAGCCGGGTGGAACGGGACGGCAGGGCTACATCGGCGACGAACCGATCGCCTCCGACTCGTTCAGCTCACCGCAAAGCCCACTCGCGCTGCCGCACGATCTTCCGCCTGGGCTCTACGTGGTCGATGTCTACGCCTCGATGCGCTGGGGCGGCGATACCGCGCAGGGATTCAAAGTGCGCATCCAGCCGAACACGTCAGGGACACCGTCCTAGACTGGCCGCCAGAAACGGCGCCGCGTCGTGCCCGGCGGCCGCAACCGCCAGACTCGCGAGCCCGCTCTGAACTCGAGGTCATGCCGATGAATCGCCGCATCCTGGTAATTGGAAGTCTCGGTGCAGCCTTCATCGCCCACCGGTTCACGCTCGCCCAGGAATCGCTGCCCGAGCCACCGCACATGACCTTGCGCGCCGCGAACGGCCAGGAGCAGCAAGGCGGCATCGGCACCTACTGCTGGGCAACCGCCTGCGTCGACAAGCTCGGCACCCCCTTTCCGGAAACACCGCTCGATGTCGCCGTGGGCGACCCCTTGCTGCTAGACATCAGCGTGCTCGGTCCCGTCCGTCAGTTAGCCTACGACATCTGGCCCTATGTGCCGCCGCGCCTCGCTCCGCAGTCGCCTGTCGTGGACGAGTCCGCGCCGCCGCTCGCGAAGCGGCGGCTCCGCAACCCGGACAGTGCCATTTCAGTGCCGATCGACTTGCCGCCTGGCATCTACGCGATCGAGGTCTTTGCCGATGTCCGCAAGGGAGGAGACACCTACCAGGGCTTCACCATCCGCCTGCTGCCTACCGGATCCGCGACTCCCGCCGCCACTCCGGTTTCCAAGCGGGGCAGTGCAACGCCGGTCGCCGCTCCCTGATGCGTCGATTCGTGGTCGCGCTCTCCCTCGTCGCGATGCTGGCGGCATCGGCGATGATCGCGCCGCCCGCGCGGGCTTGCTCCTGTGCCGATGGCCCGCCTCCCCCTGGCCTGGTTTTCACGGGAAGAGTCATCGCGGTTGTCGATGGCCATTGGCCGCGGTGGTTGGGCTTTGCCCGGTATCACGGCGATCGCTCCTACGCCGCGGTGCTGATGGTCGAGCACATGTTGGAAGGCCCTCCGGTTCCCATCGTACTCGTCCGCGGCGGCGACAATAGCGCGGGCTGCGAATATCCCTTTGCCGTCGGCGGCACCTACTGGGTCTACGGCCTCCGGCGGGGGCTGCTGCCGCTGGAGACGAACTCCTGCCTCGACACGCACCAAGTGAGATAAGCACTGATTTGTGCCTGCCAATTGCGTGGAATGAGGATTGTGGAGCCATGCTGATTGGGATGCGGGCGGCCCAGGCGGCGCATCTTACGACACGAATTCTGGAAGTGCGAATGTTTGCGCGTTTCCCAATGCAACGACAGAGATGGCTGAGTAACAGCGCTTGCCCACATCGGGCGGAAAGCGGTCAACAACTTCGCCACATGAAGAGGGAGCCGGCGAAATGCCGGCTCCCTCCGTCTCCACCCTCAAACTCAACCGGCTACTATGCCTTGGGCGGATTGATCTTCTCGACCACGCACTCGATCGTATCATCGATGTTGCAGCCATCGATCTCACCACAGCATGGCGTAAGTACCGTCACGCACTCGCCAGGTCCCTCTTCAAATACGGCGGTGCAAACCTCGTTGATGACTTTTCGGCATTTGTCCTTGAGCGACTTACTGCACCGATCACGTTGCCCACCGCCTTTGCGGCCGCGCGCGGATGTGGCGGCCGGCGCCGCGAGACTTGCCACCAAGGCCATACCGCCCAACTGGAGCAGGGAACTGCGCCGGGAGAGCGTCTCCACCGCCTGCTTCGCCAGATCATCGAAACTACGCTCGCTCACGAGAACCTCCCTCGCCTGTCGGCGTTTTTCCTGGGGACCGCGCTCCCAGTGGCGCGATCGATCGTGGTTTCGATTGTGCGCTTCGACCGCCGGGACCTCATCCTCTGAACTATGTAGGGACCTATGTATTTCCGTGCCGAGTCGTTCGGCGGAGCGACTACACTGACCGCCGCGCGGGGTCGGCGACCGACTCGTTCGCGTCCGGAATTCCCGTGTTCAGGATGACCGCGAGGAGAGCATGGTCCAAGGCACGCAGGCGCAGACCGCAACCGAAATTCCCGAGTTCATCGGCAACTGGTTCGCCAATCTCCCGTCGATGTCGATCGCTGCGGCGATTCCCGATCCCACGCGGACGGCGGTCTTTTCCTCGGACATGATCGTCGGCTTCTGCGACAGCGGGAATCTGGCCTCGCCGCGTGTCGATGCGCTCACTGAACCGGTCGTCGCCCTCTTCCGCACCGCGCACGCGCGAGGCGTCCGCCAGTTTGTCCTCCTGCAGGACACCCATCACCCGGAAACGCCGGAGTTCGACGCCTGGCCGATCCATTGCATCCAGGGCACGGACGAGGCGGAGATGATCCCGGAACTGAAGCAGATTCCCTTCGCCAGTCACTTCACCGTGATCGAGAAGAACTCGTTGCATCCCGCGCTGGAGACGGACTTCGATCCCTGGCTCGAGCAGCACCCGGAGTTGCGCACCGCCATCATCGTCGGCAACTGCACCGATCTCTGCGTCTACCAGTTGGCCATGCATCTCCGCATGCGCCACAACGCGATGAACAGGCAGGACGTGGCGGTCATCGTGCCGGCAAACGCCGTCGAAACCTACGACCTCCCGGTCGATGCGGCGAGAGCGATCGGGGTCATGCCGCACCCTGGCGATTTCTTTCACCAGACCTTCCTGTACCATATGGCCCTCAATGGCATCCGGGTGGTACGGGAGTTGACCGCGGAGTGATGCGCGAACGGGCCCCTGGCGGGGACATCGATCTCTTCGAGGCAAACGTCGCGGCAGCAACCGGACTCTACGTCGATCTCTATCATCTCGATTCCGCCTACGTCAGTTGGCGAACCGGCCAGAACCACCTCGCCACGTTCGATCTCTACACCCGCGCGGCGCCCTTCGGCGGCTCCTACCTGCTCGCCGCCGGATTGGAGCCCGCCCTCGAATTCGTCCGCGAGTTTCGCTACACCGAGGACGATCTCGCCTACCTGCGGCGGATCAAGGGATACGATCCTGGCTTCATCGACGCATTGCGCCACTTCCGCTTTTCGGGTGAACTGCTGGCGATGCCGGAAGGAACGATCGCCTTCGCCAACGAACCGCTCGTCCGCGTCACCGCGCCATTCCGGGAGGCCCTCCTCCTCGAATCGGGTCTCCTCCGCGCCGTCGGCGTCTCGACCCTGATCGCCACTAAAGCAGCCCGCCTGGTCGATGCCGCGCAAGGCCGCGCCGTTGCCGACTTCGGCTTCCGCCGTGCGCACGATCCCTATCTCGCCGCGCGCTCGGCGATCATCGGCGGCTGCGCCAGCACCTCATTCGTGGCCGGCGCGAAAGCCTACGGTCTGCCCGCATCAGGCACCATTCCGCACGCGTTGGTGCAGGCGTTTCCCAGCGAGGCGGACGCCTTTCGTGCCGTCGCCGAGACGCTCGACACCTATTCGCTTCTGCTCGACACCTACGATGTCCACGGCGCCATCGTCACCGCGGCGTCGATCGCGGTCGATGTCGAGGCTCGCCTCGGTCACCATTTAGCCGCCGTGCGGTTGGACAGTGGCGATCTCCTCGCCGACAGCAAATATGTACGCCACGTGCTCGACGCGGCGGGTTTGCGCGAGACGAAGGTGCTGGTCAGCGGCGACCTCGACGAGTTTCGCATCGCCGATCTGCTCCAGGCGGGGGCGCCGATCGACGGCTTCGGCGTCGGCGGCAACCTCGCCATCGGCCTCGGTTCCCTCGCCAGTGGCGCCATCGGGGGCGTCCTCGGCGCGGTCTACAAACTGGTCTGGTACGAGGGGGCGGGCACTCAGGCGCGGATCAAACTGGCGGGGAGCAAGAGCACCTGGCCGGGACGGAAGATGGTCTATCGCATCGGCGACTACGAGGAAGACGTCCTCCAACTCGATGACGAACCGGCTCCGCCGGGGGGCGTGGCCCTGCTGGCAGGCGTCATCCGTCAAGGGACGATCCGCGACGTCACCCTGCCGCCACTCGAGATCCAGGGGCGCGCTGCCGCCAATCTGCACGCACTCCCCGCGAAATACCGCGCGCTGCGCGAACCCGCGCCGTACCCGGTGCGGCGCAGCGATCGTCTCCTCTCCTTACGGGAAGAAGCGAGCGCAGCCTGGGCCGACGCCGCCGGGACGTTGCCGTAACCACCTCCTGATCGAGAAGTGGCGATGGCGCCACCGCTGGCGCTTTCCATGGATTCAGCAACACTCGGGCGATCCCTACCCAGCGAGGTAGGAACGCGACTGCCCGACGGGATATTGTTCGACCGGCTCCCCAGGCATACGATGACGATACGGAAGAAGTCACGAGAATCGACGTTCACGAGGAGGTAGGATTCGCCGCCCCAAGCGAACCTTCTTCCGGCGCATGGATCAAGAGAGAAGGGGCGGCCAACCAGAAAGGGGTCGCTCATGAGTCTAACTGGTCGTGAGTTCTGGACGCTCGTGCATGGCATGGGGCTCGGTGCCCTCTTTCTCCTCGCCTTCGGCGGTGGACTCGCTG
This sequence comes from Thermomicrobiales bacterium, assembly GCA_046328335.1. Classification (GTDB taxonomy): domain Bacteria; phylum Chloroflexota; class Chloroflexia; order Thermomicrobiales; family UBA6265; genus JACCXM01. The sequence continues at coordinate 344,358 of JAXLWU010000001.1, read as the reverse complement.
GCTTCTACTCGTTGCGCCCTGAGTGGTTGACCGCCGCGGGTCTCCGCGAGCGGGCCAGCCGGCTGGAAGTCGGCACCGCGGTGATGGCGGTCGTCGCCTGGTTGACCGTAATCTCCGGTACCTGGATCGTCTATCCCTGGTATCGCGCACGGCCACCGGAGGGTGCAACCGATCTGACGGATTTCCCTCGCTACTACCTGCTGGCGGACGAGCATTTGGCGGGGTGGCACGAATTCGGAATGGAGTGGAAAGAGCATATCGCCTGGATTGCGCCGTACCTGGCCACGGTCGTGGCCTTCGGCGCGATCTACTACGGCCGCCGGCTTGCCTTCGAGCCAGCGGTGCGCAAGCTCCTGATCTGGGTCTTCGTCGCGTCGTTCGCCATTGCCGGTATTGCCGGTCTCCTGGGTGCTTTGATCACCAAGGCGGCGCCGATCCTCTAGCGCGGGTCGCAAATCGAGAGGAGATGACCATGGTCGTCAACGTGGAGCGTGTGCAGATCGTGACCGCTGAGCCGGTCCCCGAAGCCCCTGCGGATGCCCCGTCGCGGCCGGACGGCCCCCTGGCCGCGGCACTTCTTGCGGCAGGTATCGGGTCGCTCGCCCTGGGGTTGCTGACGACGCTGGCGGAAGCGAGTCAAGCGTTCCGTGAGCGATTGATTCTCAACGGAGGGGTCGGCCCGCTCTCGGGCAAGACGGTGTGGGCAACGGTGGTCTTCGTCGTTGCCTGGGTGGTGCTCTCCTCCCTCCTACGAGAGAAGGACCGGATTCTAAGGTCCGCCACCATCGCCTTCGTCATACTCACCATCCTGGGATTGCTCGGCACCTTCCCGATCTTCTTCCAGGCCTTCGCGCCCGCAGGGTAGCATTGCCCGGGGTACATGGTTGCGTTCACAGGTCCCTCTGTTCATCGATTGCCGGTTGCCTACGGTTCTGCTCACCCTGCCCGAACACGGCACAATCATCCCCGATATGATCGCGATTCATGAACTTGAAAGGATGGCGCATGGGCGGACTCGGCTGGCAGGAACTCGTCATCATCCTCATCATTCTCGCCGTCATTGCGATTCCGCTCGCGATCCTGATCGTCGGTGTCAGGAGCGCTCTCGACAACCGGCGCCGCGTAGAATCCGGGCAGGTGTCTGGGCAGGAATACGCCGGATTCTGGCTGCGTGCCGCAGCCGAGCTCGCTGATGCCCAGATCCACTCTCCAGTCGCAACGGCTGTCGATCCATTTTGACCATGATCGCCCGTATACCTCGTCGCCCTGCGACAGCTGGCGCGCACGCGTTCTCAGCGTTTCCATGTCTCGGGCTTCGCGCAACGTAGACCGCAACCAGGAACCATCGATCTCGATCGTCGCGGACAGGTGTCCGCGAACAGTCTGCGACAGCGAGAAAAACCAGCACAAAGTGCTGGGCCGTTTTCGCGTCCAGTGAGTTATCGTCATCTATCGTGAGTGGCGCCGCGAGGCGCGGTGTTGTGATGTGAAGGGATCAGAGGATGGATGCGGAGCGATTCGATGCGTTGGCGCGAACGCTGAACTCCAGTGCGGGACGCCGCGGCGTCCTCAGCGCGCTCGCCGCCGCTGCTGGCCTTGCCATGCTGCGCCCCGAGCCAACGACGGCGAAACGACGCCGCGGCAAAAGCAAGAAGACATGCATCGCCTGCGGCGACCGGTCGCTCACCCGCGGCGCGGATCTCAAGGGATGCGATCTGACCGGCCGCGACCTCTCGGGACTCGACTTGCGCTCGGCCGATCTCGCCGGAGCGTGCCTGCAGAACACGAGATTCGTCGGCACCGAGTTGCGCTCGGCCGATCTGGAGAACGCCGACGTTCGCGGCGCGGACCTTACCGATGCGAACCTTGATCGCGCCGACATCAGGAACTGGCAGTTCGATCGCGCAATCTTCTGCCGGACGACGATGCCGGATGGCTCGGTCAACAACGGCAACTGCCCCCCGGGCAGCGGCTCATGTCTCGTTCTCGGCGAGTTGTGCAATGCGCTTTCCGATAACAACTGCTGCAACTACGGGGGTAAGGCTGACACGTTCTGTGACAGCGGTGTGCCGTTTGTCACTACTTGTCAGTTGCATTGCCGCTCGGACGCCGATTGCGCCAAGAGCCTTGGCACCACGGATGTCTATTGCCCGACTGACTTCCTGAACAAGATCACCTGCGCGCGTACCGGTCTCGATCCGGACGTTCACTGCTGCGCCCGCAAGTTCTGTGGCAAGCATCAGGATTGCCAGAGCGGACTCTGCTGCCAGATCAGCAACAAGAGCGCTCAGTGCTGTCTGCCCGGCGAGCGGTGTCTTCCCGCCCCGCTCGGCTGTGGGCGGTAACGGACCGATTCTCCCTGGCGCCCATGGGCGCCGGGGAAAGCAGTCGCGCAACGATTGGGAAAACAGGAATCACCAGGAGTCAGGCCACGTGGAACAGAAGCGATTCGATGCGTTGAGCCGCCTCGTCGGCGCGAAAAGTTCACGCCGTGGCGCGTTTGCGGGTTTCGTCGGCGCGGCACTATTGGCCCAGCCCGCGCCCGAGGCCGACGCCCAGTGCCGCGGCAAGAAGGGGAAGAACAAGCGTCAGTGCCGCCGGCGACACCACGAGGGACAACCGCCGGGCGCCTCCGGCACGTGCGGCCGCGCGGGTGATCTCTGTGGCGATCTGCTCGGCGTCGAGTGCTGCGGGCCGTTCAAGTGCACCACCACGCTCGCGGTGGTCAGCAACTGCGTCCTCCCTTGCGAGAAGGACGAAGAATGCCGCAAGCAGTTCATATACAACCAGGTCGCGTGCCAGGAGGATGCGCTCTATTGCCCCTTCATCAAGGGCGGCAAGTGCTGCCAGCCCAAGACCTGCTCACGCGATGACGATTGCAACAGCGGGTATTTCTGCCGGCACGGCTACTGCAAGGTCTAGCCCGGATTATTCATGGCGGCGATGATAGGCGGTCAGATGGTCCCAGAGCGGTTGCCCGGGATGACTGGCCGCGAGGCGCAGGCGGACGTGATCGCGCCACTGGTAGACGCGCCCGCCGATCTTGAGCAGGCGCAGCCGCAGGGTGTCCAGTTGCAGGCGCGGGACGTGCTGGTCGCTCAGCCAGCGGCGCACGGTATCGAGCAGCCAGTACGCGGCCGCGTGCAGCAACAAGCGGAATTGGTTGGCCCAGAAACGGTGGCAACTCAAGCGATCGGCGAAGCAGGCCACTTTCAGATCCTTGATGGCGTTCTCGCCATCGCCGCGCTCGACGTACCAATCGTAGAGCGCCTCGGGCGGATCATCCCGCGTGGTGACCACGAAGCGGGTGTTCGGTCCCTTGGGCAGCGCCTCGGCTTTGACGATCACCCGCCGGGGATGGTCCCAGCTCTCGGCCTGATAGGTCACCTCGCCAAGGAGGCGGACTTTCTCCGCGCCGGTTGCGGCCCGCTGGCGCTGCGCTTCGGCGGCGAGGGGAGCGGCCAGCGCCGTCAGGCGGGGATTGGTGGTCAGGCCAATGGTGTAGGCAATGCCTTCGCTCTCGCACCAGTCGTAGATCGCCGGCACCGCCCCCCCGCGGTCCATCCGGATTTCGATCGTCACGTCCGGCCAGCGAGCGCGGATGGCGCGGACCACGCGCTTGAGCACGGCCTTGACCCCGGCGCTACCGTGGGTGTTGCCGGGGCGCAAGACCGCGGTGATGAGCTGGTGCGTCTCGCCATCGAAGATCAGCAGCGGGTGGAGCATGTGCTGCCGATAATAGCCATGATAGGCGCTTCCTTCCTGCTGGCCATGGGTCGGGTCGTCCGTGCCGTCGATGTCGAGGACGATGTGGGTGGGCGCCCCGTCGCGTTCCCGCTCCCGCAGATACAGCGCGCCGATCGCCACCGCCGAGCGGTAACACGCCCGCCGATCGACCGCGTTCTCCAACCGGGAGAGGGTGGGCTGACTCGCCAAGTCCCGTCCACTCTCGGGCAGGTGGCCACAGACCAGCTTCAGCAGCGGATCAGTGCGCAGCGTGTCGGCATCGTTCTGGTCTTCGTACCCGCAGGCGATCTGGAAGACCCGCTGCCGGACCAGGCTCTCCAGGCTATGGCGCACTGGACCGCGCCGCCAGTCGGGGATCACCGCGGCGAACGCGGCGCACAGCCCGAGCGCCTGCTCGGCCTGTTCCAGCCACGGCAAGCCGCCATCACTGGTCAGCCGGCCCCCATCGAAGCGGGCCTGCAGCGGCACTGGGGCGGAGCCGGAAAAGCGATAGACGGGTGTGGCAGACTGCGGCATGCGGGCACCTCCTGGCGTGGGCTGGTTTCGTCACCACACCCTTACCAGAGAGGTGCCTCGCTGTCACTCATGAATAATCCGGGCTAGACAGGGAGATTCTGGGGGCAGATTGCTGGACATCCCTGCGCTACAGGTGTCTTGTGGTCTGCCCTTCGCAGAGGTATTCGAGACTCGCTGCTGGTCTCAACCTTTTTCAGGCAACCGCACACCCTGAGTGCACGCTGGTTACTGCTGGCTCCCATGGGTCTGCTTCGCGCATCCTATGGCAGCAAGATCCGGGGCATGCTTCACGTCGACCAGTGCTTCGAACCCCTTTCCGCCACGAATGTCTTCACCGTGCACGACGCCGATGCATGGTGCGTACCACTTGTCCTCTAGCACACGTGGCTCGAGTGGCGTCGACTCTCGACTGCGCAACGTCTGCCGGAACGTCCCAAACGGCGTCCTGGCTGCATCGTGCAAGCTCAATGTCTTTGCGGCGTCCTGCGCTACTCCGGGCGCGCACTCCTGGCTGTAAGCGTCGCCGACCCGCGGCTGGCCGGGCATGATGATGCCGGGCTGAGCGCCATCGACCCCGGCTTCCCACGACCCCTCGGTGCTGACGACCTTGCCGTGCGCGTAGGCTTTCGAATCTTCACCGAGGTACCAGACGTTGCCTTCGTCATCCTGGGCAAACCAGTCGTGCGTCTGTTCGACCAGGCCGCCCTTGGCGTCACGCACCGTGTCGAGGACCACCACCGCTTGCACACCGAGGATGTTCCTGGTGGCGTGGGTGACCTTCATCGTGCGTCGCTGCACTTCCCCGTCCTCTTGTCCCTTGTAGAAGTAGGCGGCGCCTGGCAAGAGCGGAAAGTAGCGATTGTCGATGCGGTGGCCGAAGGCGTCCGCTCCCGGAAATGACGGACAGGGCGCCGCGGCCGTCGTCTGCGCCGCCGCGCGCGCGGCGGGCAGATCATCGCTGAAGGTCGTCGTCAGGGTCGCGCCAGCGACGATCAGCGCCAGCACGACCGCGCCACGGCCCGTCGCGCGCGAGTTGATGCCGATCATTGTTGCCTCCTTCACAATTGGTTGATGCGGAGCGCCGCCCTGCGAACGCTGGCAACAACGTAGGGGGAACGCATGAAGTTCGGATGAAGTCCGGGACGTGTCCGGACCGGGAAGGCCACCCCGGCGCGGACAGTGTGACCGCGCCGGTCGGCAAAACCCGGTATTTCCTGCTGGGGTCACCACTGCCCGCGGCTGATACGGTTGCCATCGCGCCGCGTCCGACGGGTAGCCGCCCGGCCACGACGCGCAACACTCATGGATGGCCAAGGAGGTTCGTGATGGACGGGGTCGGATTCGATCGCCTGGTGAAAACGCTAGCGGCGGTGAACACCCGTCGCGGCGTCGTGGCGCGGTTGGCGGCAGCAGTGGCAGCCGGCGGTGGCGCCATGCTGCTCGTGACGGAGAGCGAGGCGGGGCGGCGCCATCGCCGCAAGCAGCGGCACCGCCGCAATCATGACCATCGCAAGGGGAAGCGAAACAACCATGACCGGCAGCCGCCGCGTGGCGGCTCGCCCCAGATCGACTGCCGGCAGCCAGGGAATCAGGGGAAGATCTGCAATGACTCCACACAGCAGGCGCCGCGCCGCTGCTGCAACGGCGAGTGTTTCCCATATCCGGATTGCGTTCCGTCCGGAAAATCGACAAGTTTCATTTGCGGGCCAAACGGCGACTGTCGTGCCGCGGACCAGGTCTGCTGCTCTGGCTGGGGCGCCTGTGAAGGCGACGAGGGCGCCGGCTGTTCGTGCGCGCTGGCGATGCAGGGGGAAGGATGCGCCAGCGACTGGGATTGCAGCGACGGCATCTGCCTCTGCGGCATCTGTCGGTAGGCTACAGCGGAAGGGATGCGGTGCAAGAGCGGGGTGCAGAAGGTCGGTCATGCCGAGCCGCCGCGAGGCATCTCGTCGGTCTGCTGCTGACGAACGACGAGGTCCCTCGTTCCTCGGGACGACACCCATGCCGCGAGGTCGGTCCTGGCCAATCACGCCGATTCGTTGCCAGGATGAGGCCATGGCCGCCCAGGAGACGACGCTTGCGGCGCCGAGACACTCTCAGATTCAGGTGATGCAGGCGCTGACTCGCCCACAGACGCCAGATTCATAGAAGCCGCACTCGGTGAAATAACGAATCTCCCCGGTGGCGATTGTTTGGACAGAATTGACGCAGTGTGGGAAAGCGCCCACACACTCGAAGCTGGTCTTGCACAGACGGCAGGCGGGTGGGGTCTCCAGGGAGTTGCCAATCCCGCAAACTCTCTCGTTGGCCGGTGGCGGTCCGTAGAAGATGAAGGAGCACGACTCGGGGCAGATGGGCGGCTTCGGGCAGCGCTTCTTCTTCTTTTTGGCGGCCGCGTCCCGCACCCCGGCAGCCGCCACGGCCGCTCCCAGTCCCTTGACGAATGCCGCGCGGCTGATCATGGCTGCCTCCGCGAGAACAAACGAAGATGCGACGTGGCCACCATTCCGCTGGCATTGTGGCACAAGCGCGTCCACCTTCATCGTTCTGATCCGCGCGCTCTGCTACGGTAATGGTCTTGCCGAGAGTTCGGGAGCGCAGAGGCCGATCCTTGCAGCGGTGGTACATCTCCTTCCATGGCGGTGACGAAGACCGCGTGTGGAACAACATCCACATCTACGATCTGAACGGAGCGCCATTGGGTAAGGCGCTGGATACCCACTCCCTCCCGGAGGGGTTGGAACTCCGGGAGTTGCGCGGCTTTACGTTCGGGCCAACGGGCGATCTCTATGTCGCCAACGCCTACAAGGACGCCTCGCAGGTTCTGCGCTTCTCCGGCATTCCCGGTGACAATGGCAAGCATGCCTTCAAGGAAATCTTCGCCGAGCAGCACAAGACCAACCCCGGCCTCGCCCATCCATTCGATGTCACGTTTGGCCCGGACGGCCATCTCTACGTGCCGAGTCAGGACACCAACATCGTCGGCCGCTATTACGGTCCGGCGGCCGGTTCCGGCGAAGCCGGGCGACCGATGCCCCATCCGGCGGCTCTCGCTGGCATCGCGCCGGACGATCTGCCACCCGGCACCTTCGTGCCCTCCCACAAGCATGCGCCGCATGGGCTTCGCACCGTGCGGCGCACCCTGTTCGGACCGGATGGCGATCTCTACGTCGCCGACCGCGATACCGATAGCGTCAAGCGGTACGGCGGCGGGACAGGCGCGCTGGTGTACGAGTACCGCGACAGGCAACTGAACACGCCGATCCATCTCGCGTTCCGGCCCACCGACGGCGCGCTACTGGTCGGCAGCCGCGACCGCAACGCCATCTTCGTGATCGATCCCGAGAACGCCACGGTCGCCCCATTGACGGCATCGGGCGCGGGCGGATTGAACGCGCCAGCCGGCATGGCGTTCGGGCCGGACGGCAAGGTCTATATCGCCAGCCGCGAAGGGAGACAGATACTGCGGTTCGATCCCCACGACGGTACGCCGGACGCCACACCGTTCATCGCCGCTCTCGAGGACTATCCAGAGTTCATTGCCCTGGTCGAGCGATAGGTTCTCCCCGGCCCTGATCCCTACCCCAAGGGGTAGGTCGAAAACTACCCGGACTCTTTCCCGGAACCACCCCCTCGCTTGGCTCCTTGTGGGCGGCCGCCCGATAGGATGACTGTAGCGTCAATAACACGAGGCGCGCTCTCCCAGAAGCGAGGGCGCAACGAGACCGGGCAGGTCACGTTTGGAAAGGGGTTCCGCGATGAGCGAAGACGGATTTCGCAATGTACGCATTAGCCGGCGCGGCGTGGTGCGCGGGGCTGCCGCGGCGGGTGTGGTCGGCGCGGCGGCCGGCTTCTCGGTGCTGAGACCTGCCGGGGAGACAGCGGCGCAATCGGACATCGAGCAGATTGCCAGCGAGCGGGGGCTGACCCCGGACGATGTCGTTGCCGCGTTGAAGACGTATATGCCCTCCGGGAAGTGGGACGAGTATCTCATCTTCGCCTCCGGCGGCCACTCGGGGCAAGTGCTGGTCTTCGGCGTGCCCTCGATGCGCTTGCTGAAGGTGATCGGCGTGTTCACTCCCGAGCCGTGGCAGGGCTACGGTTTCTCCGATGACACCAAGGCGGTCCTCGCCGAGGGCAACTTCAACGGCAACCCGGTGACCTGGGCCGATACCCATCACCCGGCGCTGAGTGAAACCAACGGCGAGTACGACGGGCAATACCTCTTTATCAACGACAAGGCGCACGCGCGGATCGCGGTGATCGATCTCCGCGATTTCGAAACGAAGCAGATCGTCAAGAACCCGCACATCATCTCCAACCACGGCGGCGCCTTTGCCACCCCGAACACCGACTACATCATCGACGGCTCACAGTACGCGACGCCGTTTGGCTGGGAGTACGCGCCGCTCAGCGAATACAAGGACAAGTACCGTGGGGCGATGACCTTCTGGCGGTTCAACCGTGACGCCGGCCGCCTGGTACAGGAGGAGTCGTTCTCGGTCGAACTGCCGCCGTACTGGCAGGATCTGGCGGATGCCGGCAAGGGTCCGAGCGACGGCTGGATGTTCTCCAACTCGCTCAATACCGAATTGTCGACCGGCGGGATCATGCAAGGTCAGCCACCGGTCGAGGCCGGCGCCTCCCTGCGCGACATGGACTATATGACCGTCATCAACTGGAAGAAGGCAGCTGAAGTCGCCGCCAACGGCGGGGCCGAGGACAAGTTCGGGATGCGGATGATCCCGATGGCCACGGCGGTCAAGGAAGGTGTGCTCTTCCAGATTCCGGAGCCGAAGAGTCCGCACGGCGTGGACGTCACCCCGGACGGCAAGTACATCGTGGTGGCGGGCAAACTCGATCCCCACGTCACCGTCTACTCCTTCCAGAAGATCCAGGACGCGATCGCCGCGGGGAACTTCGATGCGGATGAATTCGGCGTGCCGATTCTCCCCTTCGATGCCACCGTCGAGGCGCAGGTGGAACTCGGTCTCGGCCCGCTGCACACCCAGTTCGACAACACCGGCCACGCCTACACCAGTCTCTTCCTCGACAGCGCCATCGCGCGCTGGAAACTGGGCGGCGAGGGCGTCGAGGGCGGTTGGACGCTCGTCGACAAGGTGCCGATGAGCTACAACGTCGGCCACATCACGGCGGTCGAAGGCGATACCGTGGCGCCACAGGGCAAGTTCCTGATCGGGCTCAACAAGTGGGCGATCGACCGCTTCTTCCCGGTCGGTCCACTCCATCCCCAGAACTTCCAACTGGTGGATATCGGCGTCGACGAAGGCGTGCCGATGAAGGTGCTCTACGACGCGCCGGTCGGCATCGGCGAGCCGCACTACGCGCAGACGATCCGGGCCGACAAGATCAAGTCGTGGGTTGCCTATCCCGAAGTCGGCTGGGACCCGATCGCGCAGGCGAAGTCCCCGGTGGCGGTCGCGCCGGGCAGCGAGGGCGTGGTGCGCGACGGCAACAAGGTCACCATCAACATGACCTCGGTGCGCAGTCACTTCACGCCCGACAATATCGAACTGAAGGCGGGCGACGAGGTGACCTGGCACATCACCAATATCGAGCAGGCAGAGGACGCGACGCACGGCTTCGCGCTTCCCGGCCCGAACATCAACCTCAGCATCGAACCGGGCGAGGCGACCACCATCTCCTTCGTCGCCGACAAGCCGGGCGTCTACCCGTTCTACTGCACGGAGTTCTGCTCCGCGCTGCACCTGGAGATGATGGGCTACCTGTTGGTCAGCCCCGCGTAAGAGCCAGCCGGGGTGAGCGTCTTGACGCCCGCCCCGATGGCCAAAACGACCAAACTACCATCAGTGGAGCGGCAGTGAAACCACTGCCGCTCCCCGGAGATCGTACCCATGACTAGCATGCCAGCCAAGCCCGCGTTGCAACCGCTCCCGATGCCCATACCGACGGCCGGCGTATCGGCCTCGACAAAGCGACGCGCTGTCGAGTTCTTCCTGATGGTCATCCCGGCCGGAATGCTGCTCGTCTCGCTGCTCCTGCCCTACTGGGGGATCACGCTCCACGCGCCGCAGTACCCGAAGGGTCTGCGCATCGAGGCCTTTGCCTACCAGTTGAGCGGTGACGTGTCGGAGGTGGACGGGCTGAATCACTATATCGGGATGATGAAACTCGATACCGCCGCCGTCTTCGAGCGGCAGATCGCGCTCTTCGCCATTCCGTTGATCGCGCTGGTCACCGTCGTTTCGTTGGGATTGCGCGGCGTCTGGCGCACCCTAGCGCGCCTGCCGATCATCATTTTCCCGGTTGTCTTTGTCGCCGACCTATTCGCCTGGCTTTATTACGCCGGCCATAACCTCGATCCGCACGCGGCACTGAGCAGTTCGATCAAGCCATTTACGCCGCACATCGTGGGGGTGGGGATGATCGGGCAGTTCAGCACCGAGGCGATGTTCATGTCCGGGTTCTGGTTGGCCGCGATCGCCGCGCTGCTGGTGCTGGCAGCCACGATCTGGCAGTGGAGAACTGGCGATGCGGCCCGCTAGCACCTTCCGGGCAGGCGACGGAACGCCGGCAAAGCGGGCGACGCAGGCGTCGCCCCTACGGAACGTCAGAAGCAGGGGCGGCGCCCGCCTCGTCCGCCTCGCCCGCCCGGTGATGGTGGGGATGGTCTTCGCGGTCACCGCGCTGGCCCTGCCGGCCACGACCCGGGGGGCGGATTCCCCGATCGCGGTCTGCCCCTCCTGCGACGTCACCTCTTTGCGCGAGGCCATCGCCGCCGCGCCCGCCGGGGCAACGATCGAGGTCCGCGGCGGCGTCTACCCCGGCGGCATCGTGATCGACCGGCCGCTGACGATCATCGGCACCGAGGGCGCCGTCATTGACGGTGGCGACACCGGTTCGCTGGTCACCATCAAGGACACGGAGGACGTCACGCTGCGCGGCATGACGTTGCGCGGCACGGGAGACAATCTCGATCACGAGGACGCCGCGATCATTGTCGAGAACGCAACGGCGACGATCGAGGGCAATCACATCGAGGACTCGCTGTTCGGCATTTATCTGAAGCAGGCGCCGGACAGCATTGCGCGCGATAACGTCATCCTCGGCAAGCAGATCGATATCGCCCGCCGCGGCGACGGCATCAAGACCTGGTACAGCGATAGGGTGCTCATCGAGGGCAACGCCGCCAGTGACGGCCGGGACATTATCCTCTGGTACTCCAACGACGGCATCGTCCGGCACAATACGTTCGATCGTGGTCGCTATGGGTTGCACCTGATGTACAGCGACGGCGCAACCATCGAAGGCAATTCGCTCAGCCAGAACTCGATTGGGCTCTACATCATGTACAGTCGCAATCCCCATGTCATCGGGAATCGGATCGTCAACAACCATGGCCCCAGCGGAGGCGGCATCGGCCTCAAAGATGTGGATGGCGCAGTCATTGCCGGCAATCGATTCGTCAACAACCAGATCGCGATCCAGGTCGATACCTCTCCCCGCGAACCAGGAATCGAGAACTACATTCAGGACAATGTCTTTGCGTACAACCATGTCGGCATCGGCTTTCTTCCCGCCGTCCGCCATAACACGGTGACCGGCAATGCGTTTGTCGACAACGCGGAGCATGTGGCGATTATCGGTCGCGGGCAACTTCAGGACATAACGTGGTCCGACCATGGAGGTGGCAACTACTGGAGCGATTATGCCGGCTATGACGCCAATGCCGATGGCATAGGCGACGTTCCGTATCGTTCGCAGCGCTTGTTCGAATCGCTCGTCGATGCCAATCCACTCCTGCGCCTCTTCGCGTTCACGCCGGCCGCGAGCGCGATCGATTTCGCCGCCCGGGCGATGCCCTCGGTGCGGCCAGAGGAGAAACTGACCGATTCCGCGCCGCTGATGGCGCCGGACGCGGCTCCGGCATTGCCACCACTTACGCCAGAATCGCCGCGCGATCGACTTGGCCTTGCCTTGAGCGGGATGGCGCTCGGCGGGGTTGCTGGCGCTGTCTACGCCGTCGCGAGAAGGCCGCGGTCGGGGTGGCGGCGCCGGCAATTGCCGCGGTCGGCCCGAATGGAGGTAGCGCAATGAGTGAGGTAACGCTTCCCGTGACGCATCCCGCCATTCACGTCGCCGATCTCACCAAGCGCTATGGCTCGGTACGCGCGCTCGCCGATGTCTCGTTTGACATTGCGGGGCAGGAAAGCGTCGCCCTCTGGGGGCCGAACGGCGCCGGCAAGACCACCGTGTTGCGTTGCCTGCTGGGCCTGGCCCGCTATGACGGCACGGTCCGCATCGACGGTATCGACCCGGCGCGACACGGCCAACAGGCTCGCGCTCGCATCGGGTATGTCCCGCAGGATCTTCCCGTAGCGCCGATGTCCGTCGCCGAGGTGACGGATTACGTGGCCCGGTTGAAGCGAGCGTCGCTCGCCGAAGGGGAAGCGCGGCTCTCCCAACTGGGGATCGCCGCCGAGAGTGACAAAGCGGTGGGCGCGCTCTCCGGCGGCATGCGGCAGCGCCTCTCCCTCGCGCTTGCCCTGATCGGTTCGCCCTCGGTGCTGCTGCTCGACGAGCCGACGGCCAATCTCGACGCTCGCGGCCGTGCCGATCTGTTGCAGCTGCTGAAACGACTCAAAGGGGAAGGCTTGACCCTCGTCTTCTCCTCGCACCGTCCGGAAGACATCCTGGCGCTCGCCGACCGCGTGCTGCTGCTGGATCAGGGCCGGCTCGTCAATGAACTCACCCCGGCCGCCTTCATGCGCGGGCTGGGTGAAACCTCGCGCATGGTGCTCTTCCTCCGCAACGGTCACGTCAACGAGGCGCTGCATGCGCTCGTCGATTACACCGTCGAGCGCACCGCCGACGGCAAGGTACTGACCGTGGCGGTTCAGCCGCATCAGAAAGCCGAGGTCCTGGAGCGACTGGCGAAGGCCGGGGTCGATCTCGAGGACTTCGATGTGGAGCGACTGCTGTGGACCACATGATTCTGCGGACGATTGGCGGCAAGGAGATCCGCGGTGGATTGCGCAACCGCTGGTTTCTCCTCTACACGGCGCTCTTCCTCGTCCTGAGCATTGCCTTCTCGAGCGTCGCCATGTCGGGATCGACCCTCACCGGCCAACCCGGATTCGGACGCACGTCTGCCGGACTGATGAACCTGATGCTGCTGATCGTTCCCCTCATCGGGTTGACGATCGGCGCCCAGGCCATCGTCACGGACCGGGAAGGCCGCTTCCTCGATTACGAGTTGGCGCTCCCGATCGGACCGGGCGAACTCTATCTCGGCAAGTATCTCGGGGCCGCCGTATCGCTCGTGCTGGTGCTCGCCTTCGGCCTCGGCGCGGCTGGCGTGGTGATGGCCTTCCGCGGCGGGAACGCCGGACTGGAGCAGTTCGTGCTGCTCGTCGCGTTGACCATGCTGCTCGGTCTGGCGATGCTCAGTGTCGGCTATCTGGTCTCCAGTTTCGTCCCGCGCACGTCGGCGGCGCTCGGCATCGCCCTGACCCTCTGGCTTCTGTTCGTCATGATTGGCGATCTGGGGTTGATGGGGAGTGCTCTGGTCATGAAGATGACGCCAGCGACGATGCTGGGATTGACCCTGATCAATCCGCTCGATGTCTACAAACTGGCCGGGGTGAACCTCCTGCAGTCGTCGCTGGAGGTCCTCGGCCCAGCCGGCGCGTTTGCCATCGATCGCCTTGGCGCGAGCCTCACCTGGTTGCTCCTGGCGCTCCTCCTCGCCTGGGTGCTCGTCCCCTTGCCGCTCGGCTATTGGCTGTTCCGTCGGACCGATTTCCGATGAACGCGAGCGTCTTGCTCTCTCGTCGGATCGTTCTCGCGGGCGCGGCGCTGACCCCGCTGGCCCTGATCGGGTGTGGGGGACAACCAGCCGCGGCGGGACCGCCCGAAATCTCCTACGGCCGGGACACGTGCGACCGCTGCGGGATGATCATCTCCGAAGAGCGGTTCGCGGCGGCATTGACGTCTGGTAGCGGCGAACCGATGTTGTTCGACGACCCTGGCGAACTACTGCTGACCGTTGCCGAACAGGGTCGGCAAGACCGCCACGCGTGGGTACACGATCGCGCCAATGGCAAATGGATCGATGCCACCACGGCGGCCTATGTCCGCGGAGACGACGGCGCCACTCCGATGGGGACGGGTGTCGTAGCCTTCGCCAAACGGGAAGACGCCGCAGCGTTCCGTGCTACCAGCGGTGGCGACGTGCTGACATGGGACGAGGCGACTCAGCCACCCGCGTGATCCAGGGCCGCTGCTGGGACGGCGGCTCCGGATCGTTGTCCGGTTGGCATACCCAACTGATGCGATGAGGACAAGGGGATACAGACATGGGAGGTCAGATGATCAAGCGAGGTCCGGTTCTGATCGGCGTCGTCGCGACCGCCGCCTTCGGCCTGTTCATCGCGGGTGTCGCTGGTCAGGAAACGCCAACCCCCGGTGGGACGCCCGGGGCGGGGACGGCTATGGCGCAGGAAGCCTCTCCCGCCGCCTCACCAGGCGCCACGCCGCTGGCCGGTGATGTCGATCTCGCCGCGGCGGAACGCGGCAAGACCGCCGCGGCCGTCTGCCTGGCCTGCCACTCGACCGATGGCTCCGCGCTGGTCGGACCGACATGGAAGGGGCTCTACGGTCACGACGTGGCGCTGGAAGACGGGACGACGGTCGTCGCCGATGAGGCGTACCTGCGCGAGTCGATCCTGGATCCGATGAAAAAGGTGGTGAAGGGATTCCCACCCTCGATGCCGCCCTTCGGCGGCATGCTGACGGACGATCAGATTTCCGACATCATCGAGTACATCAAAACGTTGAAGTAGTCGCGAAGACGTTCGACGATCATCGGGGAGCGAGATCAGGGCAGCAAGCCGTCCTGGTCTCGCTTTCCCCATGTGCAACCCTCCAGCGCCTCACGTCCATGGTGTCCTTCCGCACCGCGGCGAAGCATCACGTCGCTCGTCGTGACGTGCGCGTACGACGAGGTCCCTCCTTCGTCGGGACGACACATCGACTGCGCGTTACGATGAGCCGCCGTCGGCTGACAACGAACGTCCGCCTGGCGTCGGGGTCGCTCACGAAGCAACAAAAAGCCGCTCTCCCGCTCGGCGGTTCACAGGGGTAGGCATGGCTGCATTGGGGCGTTCACCCTGGCGCGGAACGGCGACGAGGCCGGCAAAGGCCCCTCTCCCGGCTCGACGGGGGACTCCTCCCTCCGGCGGAGGGAGGCTCGGGAGGGAGCCAGGGTTGGGGTGAGGGCCAGCGCGGCGAGGCCGTGATACCTCCCCTTGTCAGCCGCTCGGCGGGAGAGGAGTTGGGGTGAGGGCGCGTGTTGGAGTGCGGGCCGTCAGCCCTACAGATTCCCGAGAACCTCCAGCAAGGCGTCCTCGTGGGCGCTATCGTCCTCGGTGCGCAGCGGGTTCACCATCAGTACGTCAAACCCGTTCGCCAACCGCTGCCGCAAGGCGCCGGCGATCTGCTCCGATGTCCCACTGACCACGAGGTCGTCGATGAGAGCGGGCGAGACGGCCCCGTCCGGTTTCAAGGGGTAGCCAGCGTCGGCGAACATGCGGGCATAGAAGGGCGCCGCGGCGTAGTAGCGCAGTTGCTCCCCCGCCCGCCGGTGCACTTCATCCCGATCGGTCGTCACCATCACCGGCACGTGGACCATCAACCGCGGCCGATCGCGACCGGCGCTTGCCGCGCCTTCCCGCAGGGCGGGAAGGGCAACCTGTTCCACGTAGGCGGTCGGGCAATTCCAGGTCATCGCCCCATCCGCCAGCCGGCCCGCGGCGCGAAACGCGGGTGCGCGCAGTGCGGCGATCGGAACCGGGGTGCCGGGCGCGACCGGGAAGGTTGCGTCGGCTTCGTAATACTCCCCCTTGAAATGGACCGATCCCGTCTTGAGCGCGGGCTGGATCACATTCAGGTACTCGATCAGGCGCTGCAAGGGTTGATCGAATGCAACGTGGTAAACGTCGACCATCGTTCGCGCGTGCGCGGTCCCGATACCGAGATCGAATCGCCCGGGGGCAAGGCCCTCCAGGGCCAGCGCCTGCGTGACAAACGCCAGGGGGTGCCGGGTAAAGGCCGGCACGATGGTCGTTCCGAGGGTGATGCGTTCGGTCTTGACCGCGGCCGCGGCAAGCGTGGTCAGGGTGTCCACATTGGTCGCCGGCATTACCATCCAGGCGTTGCTCACGTTTGCCCGTTCGGCGCGGACGCAGAGATCGACCGCCTGCGCGGAACTGCGTGGAAAGAAGGCGATGCCGACGCGGTCCCGGAGAGCCTGATGCGTCATCTGGTTTTCCCTCATGCCCTGGCGAATAGGCCGCCGCGCTCGCGGACGCGTCAGCCTCCGAGACCGCGAGATTGCTGGAGGAGACCGTTATCTGGATGCCGGCTCAGTCCGCGGCAGCCACTTTGATCGGCAGACCATGCTCGCGCCGCGCTTCGTTCCCTTCGTAGTCGTGGGAAATCTTGAACGGTTCGTGCCGCCCATCCCAGGAGTGGTGGTAGACCTCGTCCAGCGCCGCAATCTGTTCCGCCTCCGTCATCGGCACGAATTCCCGCGCTACACGCAGGTCCTGTTCCAGCACCTGCATCGAATCGACACCGACGCAGAGGGAGGAGATAGGCTGCGTCATCGCGTAGCGAATCGCCTCCTCGGCCGATATGGTCACTTCCGGGTCATCGAAGAGATGACCGCAGGCGAGGCTTTTCATGCCGATGACGCCAATTCCCTGCTCGGCGGCGATCGGCAGAATCTCCCGCTGGAACGAGTTGAAGTGGGCATCGAGCACGCTGATCGGCATCTGGAGGGTATCCCAGGGGAACCCCTGGGAGAGCATCCGGCGGAAGATGGCCGGGCTCTTGTGCCCGGTGAAACCGATGAAGCGGACCTTGCCCTGCTCTTTCGCCTTGAGCATCGCGTCCGCCGCGCCGCCCGGAGCGAAGATGCGGTCGGGGTCGGTCGACCAGACCACTTCATGAATCTGCCAGAGATCAAGGTGATCGGTCTGCAGCCGGCGCAGGCTCTCTTCCAGTTTGACCATCGAGTTGGCATGGGTGCGATCGTGGGCACAGTTCTTGGTCATCAGGAACGCCTTGGCGCGGTATCCATCCTGCGCCAGCGCCACGCCCATCCGCCGTTCGGACTCGCCGTCGTTGTATTCCCAAGCGTTGTCCATGAACGTAATGCCATTGTAGATCGCGGTGTGGACGATCCGGATCGCCTCGTCTTCCGGCGGACGGCCGATGTGGAACCCACCCAGGCAAAGGAGCGAGACATCAACCCCGGTTTTCCCCAGTGGCCGCATCGGGATTCCCTGCTCGTTGCGATCAACCATTGTCATCCCTCCTCCGTCTCGTCGCCCCAGTTCGGGCGCTCCCGCACCCCCAGGGCCCACCCTGGGGGTACGATAGCGGTGGTCCGGCCGCTGGGCAAATAGGGTGTGGCTGGCTGGCAGGGAGGAAGCGATGACCACCGCGCGACAATTGATCGGATCCGGCGGTCCCTTCGAGGCGAGAGTTGGATACAGCCGGGCGGTTCGCGTTGGCGATTGGGTTGCGGTCGCCGGCACCGCGGCGTTCAAGGACGGAGAGCCATTCGCCCCGGGTGATGCCGCCGCGCAGACCCACTATATCCTCGGCGTGATCGATCGGGCGCTGGCCGAAGCCGGCGCTACCATGGCGGACGTGATCCGCTACCGGGTCTTCGTCACCGATATCGCGCTGTTCCCGATTGTTGGCGCCGAATTGGGCCGGGTCTTCGCCGACATCCGCCCCGCGGGCACGATGATCGGGAACTGTACCATCGTCGATCCCCGCTGCCTCGTCGAGATCGAAGTCGATGCCATCGCCGGGAGCGGCTTGCGACGCGAGGAATCGCCAACAGAAGAAATCCATCCCGACCAGGCGGAGTCCTGAACCAGCGCCAACGCCAGTCGTGTCTTGCTGGAAAAGCCGGGGACGACCATCGTCCGGCAAAGGGAATCTCCTCGGGTCGTACCCAAGTCACGAGACCAGGTAACTCCTCGGAATCAGGACCGACCGCCGGTGGCGAAGGATCAGCTACGTGGCGATTTCTAGATCGAAGCAGACCGACGTCCCCTGGCCAGGCGCCGACTCCACGGCGAGGTCGGTGCCGTGCGCCAGCAGGATGCGGCGCGAGAGGTAGAGACCGAGTCCCGCCCCCGCGACTTGCGTCGCCGCGGCCCGCTGGCCCCGCCCGAACTTCTCGAAGATCAGCGCCGCTTCCTCGGAGGTGAGTCCGGGCCCATAATCGCTGACGTCGAGCCGGATGCGAGTGCCCACGCGGCGCGCGCTCAATCTGACGGCCGTGCCCGGCGGCGTATGTTTACCGGCATTATCGAGCAGATTCCGTAGCACCTGGATGATCCGTTCGGGATCGCACCAGACCCATTCCGCGAGTACAACATCCATTGAGAATCGGTGATTGGCCAGGGCTGTTCGGGCATAGGCCGCCCCCCCTTCGAACAACACCGTCAGCGGGACGCGATGGAGATCCACCGAGAAATCCTCGCTCTCGGCATGAGTGACGGCCGCGACATCGTCAATCAGGCGATTGAGGCGGTCGATCTCAGCCCGCATGGTCGGCACGATTTCTCGCTGGTCCAGCGCCGAGAGGTCACCGGTTTCGAGGAGGTAAGTCTGCATTCCGAGCGCGGAAACCGGTGCTCGCAATTCGTGGGCGATCATTGCCGTCAAGTCGGCGCGCATCTCCGTCAGCGCTCGCAACTGCCTCGTGTACTCCCGCTCGCTGGCTAGCATCGTCGCCCGTTCCAGTTCGAGTTGGCGTTGCTCCGTGATATCGAGAATCTGGGAGATGAAATACCTCGGGATCCCATCATCGCGCACGATCGAGGCAGTCAGATGAATCCAGACGAAATGGCCATCCTTGTGGATGTATCGCTTTTCGATCTCATAGGTGTCGATCTCGCCCGCCAACGAGCGGCCAACCAACTCGAGATCGTCAGCCAGATCGTCTGCATGCGTGATGGTTTGAAAGGTGATGCCTTGGAGTTCATCTGGCGAGTACCCGACGATGTCGCACAGGGCTCGGTTGACCTGCAGAAATGCGCCATCGACATCGACGAGGGCCATGCCGATCGGGGCATGGTCAAACGCGCGGCGGAATCGCTGCTCACTATCGCGCAGCGCCGCCCCTGCTGCCTTGAAGGGCGTGATGTCCTGGACCTGCACGACAAAGTACAAGGGCGCGCCGGTAGCACCGCGGACGAGCGATACGGAAAGACGGGCCCAGATCAGTTCACCGGTTTCGCGCTTGAGCCGCTGTTCCACCTGGTAGTCGGCGATGGTCCCAGTGAGGAGTTCGGCTCGCTCTTCGCGCCCGATTTCCCAGTCCTCGGCAAGGGTGACCGCACGCAAGGTCGTCTGGAGCAATGCATCGCCCGCATAGCCGAGAATCGCGCTCAACGCATGGTTGACTTGCAGGAACGAATCATCCAGACCAATAAGCGCCATGCCGATGGCGGCATGATCGAAGGCATGTTGAAAGCGGGCTTCGCTCTCCCGCTGCGCTGCCTCGGCGGCTTTCCGTTCCGAAACGTCCCACGAGTTGAAGACTACGCCAGCGACGCTCGGCTCCGCGAGCAAGTTGGTCCCGACGGCTTCCATGATGTGCCAGCTGCCATCACGATGTCGGACCCGTAGCTCGAAGGGAGGAATCTTCTTCGCGCCAGCCACACAGGCCGCCACCGCTGCCCGCAGCTTCGGCTGGTCGTCAGGATGCACGATATCGAGTGCTATCCCTCCCAGCCGCTCTTCTGGTGCATAACCCAGCAATTGATAAATCGAAGGACTCACATAATTGAGCGTCCCGGCCGCATCAATCACGGAAACGATATCGTGACTATTCTGCACCAGCGCCTGGAAGCGCAACTCGTTTGCCGCGAGGGCGGCCTCCGTGGCCTTGCGCGCGGAAATATCGATGAGGCTGACCCGCGTGCCGATGGCGTGGCCCTCGAGCGACCGCTCCGGTTGCGCGATTACCAGCGCATCGATCAGGCGCCCACCGTTCGCCATCAACTGACGCTCGACAGGAGGCGTCGCCTGTTCGAGAGATGTCCTGTAGGCGCCTTCGAGGAGCTGAGCGCGTGACCGCGGCTCATAGAAATCGGCCAAAGACCGACCAATGACCTGATCCCGCGGGTAGCCAAGCGTTGCCAGAAACGTCTCGTTGCAATCGTCGATGACAGGTTGTCCCGCCTCGTTACGGGTGATCAGGTACATCACCGGCGCGGCATCGAACAGTTCACGGTAGCGTTCTTCGGCCTGTCGCTTGCGAGCATCGGCCTCACGCTCGGTGGTGATGTCCAGGAGCACGCCTTGCCAGTGCCGGGGCGCGCCGAATTCGTCGCGGACGAGGGCAGAGTCATCGCGGAGCCAGACCCAGCGGCCATCGCTGGCGCGCACCCGGTACTCCGCGTGGAACAGTCCGCAGTGGCCATGCGCCCGTTGGGCCTCGGCCGCCACGTGAGCGACATCGTCCGGATGAATCCGGGACCAGATGAAGTCGGGCTGACCGGCATAGACTTCGGAGGGGGTGTAGCCAAGGGTCGGCTGCACATGCGGACTGATGTAGGTGAGTTTGAACGGTTCATCGGCATCGAGCATGTACACGATGATCGGCAGCCGCTCGACCAACGATTCAAAGCGGTGCGCCGCCGTCCGCTCCGTCTGCATCACGAAGTCCAGCAGCGTTTCATTGCCGGGTAGATCGGTGTTCTGACCATCGGCGGAAACGCCAGCGCATGGCTCCTCGCTAGTCGGCTCGCGCCCGCCGGGAGGCACCTGGGAACCGGCTATTGCTTGCTTGGAAGCGTGCGTTCCCAATCTGCTGACTACCCTCGCGAAGAGCGATGATCGATGCGTCGGCTCACAGTCCTCGGCATCGTGCAGGGGATTGTAGGCGGCGTCAACCGCGGTATCACGCACGTTCAATACCAACAGATGTGTCGATTTATGATATCAGCCCTGATCGAACTGACGGATCACTTCGCCGAATTCCGCCAGTGTCGCCAACGTGCAAGGACTCGGGGTAGCGAGGTAATGGCGCAGGCCGAGGCGGGCGAAATCGTGCATGGTGCGCACCATCTCGTCACGACCGGCGGCGATCGCGTTCCAACGATACGCGTGGGCTCCCATCACGAACTGGCTGCCGCCGGTGCGTACCAGACCGGCAGGGTCGCGTCCGACCGCGAGGCACGCTTCGTCGAGACGCGCCATCCGCTCGGTCACGATCTCCGTATTGTCCTGCCAGTCGGCATTCCAGGCATCGGCATAGCGTGCGGTCAGCTGCATCATGCGCGGCTTGTTGGCGCCCATGATGATGGGGGGACCGCCCTCACGCCAGCGCGGCCCGCGCGGGAGGTTCACCGCGTCGCTGGCCTGGTAGTACGTGCCCTTGAAATCGGCATGACCGGTGCGCACAAGGGGCGAGATGATCTGCATCGCTTCGGCAAAGCGATCGACGCGGTGATCGAACGGGAAGCCGTACATCTCGTATTCAGGCTCGTGCCAGCCGCAGCCAAGTCCGAGCACGAAATTGCCGCGGCTGATTTCGTCGATGCTCTCTGCCATGCGGGCGATCGAGCCGGGGTTGTGGAATGACGTCGCGGCGACCATGGTCCCAAGCGGGGTATCCGGCAGCGCCGCGGCAATCCCCGCCGCCGTGGTCCAGCAATCCCAGACGCCACGTGCCTCGCCGCCATGGCGATCCAGTTTCAGGATGAAATGATCTGGCAACCAGAGCATGTCGAAGCCGACATCGAGCGCCAGTTTCGCCATCGCGATGGTGTCCCAGAACCCGTCTCGCGGCGACTCGTTGGCGACGGCGTTCTGCTCCGCCGTGGGCAGCATCAGCCCGAGCGACATCGGGCGTCCGCGCTTCATCTCGGGCCAACGGCCCTGCTGCACCGCGGGTTCGATCGCCACGTCGGGTTTGCTGTTCATCGCCTGATATCCTCCAGTGGTCGAGAGACGGCAAGTCGGCAAGTCGGCAAGTCGGCAAGTCGGCAAGTCGGCAAGTCGGCAAGTCGGAAGGAAACGCACGCTGGCGCGGACCGGATGCGTCGTGCCTGGGCGCGTTCTCCTCGGCTTCTCGCCTCCTCGCCTTCTCGCCTTGCCGTCTCGCCGACTTGCCGTCTCGCCGTCTCGTCGTCTCGCCTCTACTACCCACCAAACTCCTGATCGAACCACACCATGTCACGATGGGGAAGTCCATACTCGCGCACGTCCGGGTTGTACCCTTTCTCCGGCGTGAAGTAGTCCCGCTCGATTCGCCAGAGGCGGAATCCCGCCTTCTGGTAGAAGGCAATCTGGCCGATCCCGGCATTGCTGGTGCCGACGATGGCCCGGCGCAGGCCGCGCCTTCGCTGATCGGCGAGAACACCGGCGAGCAACCACTGCCCCAACCCGCGGTTGTGCTGACTGGCATCGACCGCGACTGCCTTCAATTCCACGGCATCTGGCTCATCCGGGACCGGCAACAGCAACGCCACCCCGCGCGGTTCGTCAGCATCTTCCAGTACGTAGAGATCACCGTCATTCAGGTACTGTCGCAGCGGTTCCGGTTCATCGGCGAGGAGCAGCAACGGGAGGAATGGCTCGCGCGATTCGTCCGGCTCGAGCCGGCGCACGCGCAGATCATCGGTCATGAATCGATTGTCTCTCCTGCTCTAGCCCGCTCTCGGTTACGATGTGCCCCCTGAATCGTACGCCATCGACCGTTGAGACCATGAACATGGTCGGCGGCCGCGGACATCAGCCGCAAGCGAGGGATCACCATTCCATGCCATACGCCAATGTCAACGATATTCGGATGTACTACGAAGAGCAGGGCGATCCGGGCGCGATCCCGCTGATCCTGCTCCACGGCGCCAGCGGCGCCATCGACGCGCCATCGAGCGGCTGGACCGATCACATGCCAGCCTTCGCCGAACGATACCGCGCCATCCATCTCGAACACCGTGGGCACGGCCGCACCGATAACCCGGCCGGCAAGATCCGCTACGAAATGATCGCGGATGATGTCGTCGCATTCATCGAGCACCTCGGAGCTGGGCCGGCGCACATTGCCGGCGTCAGCGACGGCGGTATCGTCGCCCTGGTGGTTGGCATGACGCGCCCGGACGTGGCGCGCGCGCTGGTTGCGGTTGGTCCCAATTACTACAACGACGAACTGGTAGAAATCGCCAACCGCTTCGCCGATCTCGATTTGATGGAGCGGGAGCGGCCGCACGAGATGGCGATCCTGGCGGCAAGGCACGATCGCGACAAGCCCGCGGGCTGGTGGCGTGAACTCTATCGCCAACTCGCCGAAAACCTGGCGTCATACCCTGCCTACAGCAAGGAAGACCTCGCTCGCATCCCCAACCCAACCCTGCTCATTGCCGGCGGCGACGATCTCTGGGGCAACCTGGACCAGATGGTCGATATGCAGAAGGCGATACCTCACGCCGAACTGCTTCTCGTCAATCACGCCCCGCATGAAGTTCAGTACACCCATCCCTGGATCGTCGGTCCGCAGGTACTCGATTTTCTGGCGCGGAACTCCGGGGATTGACGGGGCGTTGCGTGATTATGATGACTGAAGAGCACATCACCGAGTCCAATAGCGAAGCCGCCGCCACGCCTAGACCGGAAGGAACCCTCCGGGAGTGGGTGCCCCGCTATCTCCTCTCCTTGCCGGAGCGGGCTGTCCGTGCGTCGGCCGCGCTGGTTGGTGGTTCCCTCTACGAGACCAGCAACATCGCCGTCCCCCGTGCCCTCCGCTCCTCCAAACTCTATCAGGCAACGATCGACCGCCTGTTGCGGATCGTCATCGAATGGGTTGGCGACGTGCGGGACGTCTATGAGGCCGAAGAGACCCCGGTCGAGGAACTCGCTGCCCGCAAACTCACCGGCAATATCATCGAGTTTGCCAGTATCTTCGCGGTTGGGTTTTCACCCCTGTGGCTTCTCGCCGCGGCTTCCGACGTGATGGGCGGCTCGAAGGCCTATCTGCGTGCCCTGGTCACAGAACTGCAAAAGGGCGGCCATCTCCCGCAACATGCCGACGTGTCCTCCTACGAGGACCTCCTCAGCCGCCTGGAGAAAGGGTCTGGCGTGCTGGCGGACGCAATCGATATCCCACCGATGACGCTGCGAGACGCGCGCGCCTCGCTCTCCGCCCTACGCGAGCAGGCGAGCGACCTACCGCAACCAGCGGAACTGGCGGCGATTTTCCGCGATATGCAGGAGACGGCGCAGCAGGAGGGCCGATCGCTGAGCGAGGTCTCCGCCGCCATTGGCGCTGCGGCGGCGCGAGCGGGCGTCGAAATGGGGAATACCCACGTCTTTTCATTCTATCGGGAGGCGCTGGCCGCCATCCGCGCGGAGGGGTTCCTGCGCTTTCTGCGTCGCGTGGCCACCCCATACGCTTCCCGCGCGGCGCGGCATTTCAGCCCGGGCGCCAGCACCTACACGGAGCGATTCCTGCGTCGCCTCCGGGAGCGGGGGTCGGACCGCATCCCGCATCCGAACCAATAGTTGCTGATTCGACGTAAATCTGGGCAAAGCGCATTTGACCTCGGCGGGGGCCGGGTACGGATGGGTCTGGCCCGGGGTCCGAATGGGTACGACGCTCACGACTAGATTGGTCAATCATTAGATGTTCGCCTCACCGCCGGCCGCCCACGGAGTGATGGATTTGCGACGACGCCTGTCACTGAGGAACCGCCTGATCGCCTTCGCCGCCGCCTGCCTGGCGCCACTGCTGGTGCTGATCGGCATTTTCCTTTATGAGATGGGTGACGCCGGTCGCGAACAGGTCCTCGATGCCCAGGCCGCAACCGCGGAAGTCGTCTCCAGCGTCCTCGCCACCAAACTCTCCGAAAATCAGGAAGTTCTCAAGGAACTGGCCAGCATTGACCGGCTGCGCAAGATGGACCCCGAGCCGGCCAAGGAGACCCTCGACATCTTCAGCCGCGCGAACCCCAACCTCTACGGGTTCTTCCTGCTCGACCCTGGCGGCAACGTCGTCGCCAGCAGCGGGCTCGACCCCACCGAGATTCAGGCCGAGCAATCCTTTGTCGACGCGGTCTTTCGCTCACAAAATCTCGGCGAACCGGGCATCTCCACCGCGCTGACCGCGGCGGACGCGCAGGTCGTCGCCCTCACGGTACCGGTGCGAGCCAAAGATCAGGCCTCGGGCGAACCGATCGGCGTCGTCGGCGCGCTCCTGTCCGTGGAGCGGCTCGGCGCCGCGGTAATGCCGTTTGCCCGCGGCGATACGCAAATCGCCGTCGTTGCCGACGGTCACACCCTCGCTTCACAGAACCCCGACCCCGCGATCGAAACCCTCGCCGCGACGACGGCCGATCCTCAAGCCTCCGGCAGCGGCGGTATCCGCACCTACGTCGACCAGAACGGGAGCAAGCGCTACGCCGTCTATACCCCGGTCGCGGGCTCGACCTGGGGGGTCCTCGTCACCCACCCGTCGCCCGCCGCGTATGCGCCGAACCGCGAAATGATCACCCGCGCGGCGCTGATTGTGCTGGCCACCGCGCTTGCCACGCTGGCGGTCGCCGCGCTGTCCGCCGAACTGCAAGCCCGCCCTTTGCGCCAGTTGCAAATCCAGGCCCAGGCGCTGGCCATTGGCGATAACACCCCGCGCGATCCGATCCAGGGCGGTGGCGATGAAATTGCCGAACTGAGTCAAGCGCTGAACGATCTCGCCGCGCGATCGGGTGAACAGGTGCGCGATCTCCACCAAGCACGGGAAGATGCGGCCTCGCAGGCCGAGCAGTTACGCGAACTGAACCGCCGCACGGTACGCTTGCAAGAAGATGAGCGCCGTCGTATCGCGGGGGAGATTCACGACGCGGTTACTCCCCTCATCACCGGCGCGCTCTACCAGGTCAGCGCCTTGCGCATCGGCGCCGCCGAGAATGGCGGCCGCCAGATCGTCCTTCGCGATGCCGCGCTGGACAACGTTGGCGACCTGCTGAGCAAGGCGATGGATGAACTCCACCGGGTCATCTTCGCCCTGCGCCCGCCCGACCTCGACGACATCGGCGTCATCGCCGCCATCGAGCGCTATATCGCCCAGGTACAGCGCTCCGGTCTCAACGTGCAGTTGGAGGTATCGGGCGAGCAGCCATCGTTGACCCCCGAAGTTCGCCTGGCCATCTATCGCATCGTCCAGGAAGCGCTCCACAACGCCCTCCGCCATGCCGCGGCCGATGAGGCCTATGTGCGCTTCGAGACAGCAAACGAAATACTGCGGGTCACCGTGCGCGATAATGGCGCCGGATTCAATCCCGATCTCGGCGCCCGGCCAAGCGCGCTCGGCTTGCTGAGCATGCGCGAGCGCGCCGCGGCGATTGGAGCCACCTTTGCGGTCATGTCACGTCCGGGAGACGGCACCACCGTGCTAATCGAACGCCATATCGATCCAGAGGCGACGACGACCCCGCTGCTCGCCGCGCCAGAGGCGCCGGCGGAGCTCACTGCCAGCGCATTCAAGCGGATCTCGGCGTGATCTCCGTCCTGCTGGTCGACGACCATCCGGTCGTCATCGAGGGTCTCCGCAAAGTTCTCGCCACCGCGAGTGACCTGGTGGTCACCGGCGAAGCGCACGATGCTGCCGGGGCGATCGAGAAGACGCGCTCGCTCCACCCCGATGTGGTTCTCCTCGACCTGCGCATGCCTGGCGCCACCGGCGTTCAGGCCACGCGCCGCCTGCGTGATGTCGATGACGATGTCGCGGTCATCATCTTGACCTCCTACGGCGACCAGGCATACGTTCGACAGGCGTTGGAAGCGGGCGCGGATGGCTACCTGTTGAAGAGCACACCCCCTGAGCAGTTGATCGGCGCCATTCGCGCCGCCGCGCGTGGCCGTCGCCAACTGAGCCCGGAACTGCTCGATGGTGTGCTCGAAGAGTTCGGCGGCCTGGCGCGGGAGCAAACGCAGCGCAGTACCGATCTCTCCGCGGAAGACCTGGAAATCGTGCGCCGCGCCAGTCAGGGCGCCACCAACCGCGAAATCGGCATGGCCACCGGGCGCACCGAGGTTGCGGTCAAGAAGCGGCTGCAGGTCATTTTCCAGAAACTGGGAGCGGTCGATCGCGCCCACGCGGTGGCGGAGGCCATCCGCCGCGGACTGATCTAGACCCGCCGTCACACCCCATCCAGATCAGTTCGCGGTTCGGCGCGAACGTGCGAATTCCAGTATCCATTCGTGGTCGTTGCCGTCGAATCAGCGCCATAGACTGTGAAGGACAGAAGTGGGGTCTCAATGGCGCCACTTCCGGGGTGATCAGGGTTTTGCCCTCACCGAGGCGAGACGTCGCCGCAGGTTTACGACCCGATTCACCTTCCCCGCGTCGCCAGCCACGGCGCGAGGCATCTCTTCCCTCCGAGGCGTCGGCCGCGTGACACCATCCAGTCACGCGGCCCACCTCACCGCTCCTCTCCCATCACCCGGGCAATGGCTTGTATGTACGCCGTTCGTCCCCACCGACATGCCGTAACCGTGCCGTTTGCAGCGACGTGCAGCCGTTGCTTCGCGCAGACGAGCGCCATGGGGGCCGTCCCGACGCGGGAGGGACCTCGGCGCGCTTGCTGTCACCAACGACGGACGGGATTCCTCGCGGCGGCTCGGAACGACACACTCTTCGCACGCCGCTATACGCGCGGCATCCCGGTTTGGCGGCCTGCTGTCGATATGGCGGGCATCAGGCGCCAACGCTGCCCCGCGGCCGCTGCCGACCAGGGAATCCAACGGCCGCGGCGCCTCCCGGGGACCCAGAGCGGTCTCGTCGTTCCTCCTCGATTTCGTGCCGTATCATTGCACCACTACCACGGCATCTACTGATGACCGCCCTCGCCACGAATTGCCGTGACGTCGATCCGCATGGAGGTCGCGTATGGATTCGTTCCGATTTGACCGGCTTTGCCTGCGCGTTGCCGGCAAGCGTCTCTCCCGTCGCCGCGCCGTGCAAACTCTGGGCGCCGCGGGACTGGCGGGCGCCGCACTCGGACTGGGCCATCAGCAAGCGAGCGCCGACTGCGCTGACATCCGGGTCTGTTACGGCCGCGCTTGTCCGGCAGAAAACCAGGGTTTCTGCGACACGATATTCACGGCTCCGATCCCCGGCGGCCCGGTCGGCATGTGCTGGAGTTGGGATTCGTGGACGTGCAATCCGTGCAACGGGCAGTCCTGGGCCGATTTGACCGCCCGCTGCAACATGATTTCGGGTTGCTACGGGCAGTGCAAGCCCGGCACCGGGTAGGGATCCGGATCGACGAGGGAGGACGGTAGGCGCCGCGCGATCGCGACCGTCGTTCTACGCCTCCGGCGCCATGTCCCGCGCGATCAGGGTGACCGGAATCGCTCCGTAATCGAGCAGGCGGTCGTGAAACTCGCGGAGCGAGAACGCACTTCCCCGCGTCGCCGCATAGCGATGGCGCAAATCGAACATGGTCTCGAGCCCGATGAGGTACATCATCGCCGCTCCGGGAAACATCGAATTCTTGACCGCTTCCCCGTGCGCCGCAGCCGTGGGCATACCGGCCTCGCGCGCGTAGAACGCCGCCGTCTCCGCCAGACTCATGGCACCCGTGTGCAGCCCGACATCGGCCACCGCCCGCGCGGCCATGCGCAGCCGTCCCTGCGCCTCCGCGAGCGATTGCAACGGAGTGAGAAACCCGATCTCGTCCATCAGCGCCGTCGCGTAGCAAGCCCACCCTTCGACCAGCGTCCCGCCGCAGAACATCGCGATCCGCGCGGCGCAATCAACCCCTGCCATCTGTCCCACGCGCGATTCTGCCCGGAAGGCATTCCAGTTCTGGACATGGTGGCCGAGGCCGCCGTGATGAATGACGTGATTCAGGGTGATCACCGCGTCGTTCGTCGCTCGTAGTCGTTGTTCCTGCTCCGCCGACGTGAGATCGGAATCGAGCGGTGGCACGAGGTAGCGGTGCGTTTCCGGGCGGCCGAATGGAGGCGGGCAGCGGTACGGCAGGTAATAGAGTCCCGCTGCCGCCTCCCGGTCCGATTCCGGCACGGGAACGTAGTCGATCGGATAGTCGGGCCAGGTCACCAGATCCGCGGCGATGGCGGCGTCGCGGGCGGCGTTCCAGATGCGGGGGAAGGCGGCGTAATAGTCAGTCGCGCTGGGGTGATGATCCGCCAATCCGCGCACCTGCTCCGGCCACGAGCAAATGGAATCGAGGGCGGCCGCCTTCGCGACCAGTCGCTCTCTCGCCGCTTCCAACGCGCGCTGCGCATAGGACGTGAGCCAGGTGGAATCCCGATCGGGCGACAGGAAGTGACCGGAGCGGAGATAGCGGTCAAAAGCCTCCCGGCCACACGCCATCGTGCCGCTCGGCCGCGACAGAAGCGTCTCCTCCAGCCAGGCGCGGTGCGCGAGAAACGCCTCGCACGCGCCCGTGGCGGCGGCAAGAAGATCAGGATCACTGATGCCGCGCGCCGCCGCGAGGCGCGGTAATCCGCGCTCGCAGTACAACGCGGCGGCGGCCGCTTCGCGGATCGCCTGTTCCGTCCACGCCACCGGCGCCGATGCGACGTTCGCGCGTGCCTGGGCCAGAAAATCAGGGATCGCCCGCATCCGGGCGATCGCCGCGGCGACCCGCTCGACCAGCGGCTCGCTGTCGCGCAGGAAGAGGGACAGAATGGCGAAGACCGCTTCGCCAGTGTAGACGGCGGGATTGCCTCGCGAGAACTGCGGCAGGCCCTGCTCCATGAGTTGCAGTTCGAGGAACCCGTCACAGAGCATGGCATCGTGTCGGCGGGCAGTATCGAGCGGTGCGGTGTCGATCGCCGCCAGTCGCCGCCGCAAATCGCGCATTGTCGCGGCCTCGCCGGCCAGTCCGGCGGGGGAGAAATCGGGCAACGCGTGATCGTGCGCGTGGACGCCGATGAACGTGGCATTGACCGGCCGCGCGGCGTAGTAGGCGGCAAAGAAATCGTCCCGCCACGCGTCAAATGCACGCCGCTCGGCCTCGACCACGCTGGGGGCCGTGTCGGTCATCGTGGCAAGGGCAGGGAAACCCAGCCGCGTGAGTGATGGGATGCTTCGACGGCGTTGATGATCTCCTGCACCCACGCGCCGTCATCGAAATTGCCGTTGTTGCGCGCGGTCTCGGTGGTCAATTCGTCGAGGAAATCCTTGATCAGGTTGGCGTAGAAGAGGGTGTACCACGCTTCGCGCGGATGCCCCCCTTCCGGGTAGAAGCGGGCCGGAACCTCCAGTTCCCTGAACTCGACGTCATCGGGGGTTGCCGCCTTGATCG
The DNA here is from genome assembly GCA_046328335.1 of Thermomicrobiales bacterium. Taxonomy (GTDB): domain Bacteria; phylum Chloroflexota; class Chloroflexia; order Thermomicrobiales; family UBA6265; genus JACCXM01. Next base: position 313,747 of record JAXLWU010000001.1, on the reverse strand, counting down.
TCTCGGCGATGCCGAACTCCTCGACCAAACGAGTGATGATCGCCCCGTTCGCTCCGTAGAGCCGGACCTCGATGCCCGGGTAATTGCCGACGGTGACGAAACTGGTCTGCACCGAGCCGATGGCGCCGTTGGTGAACTCGCTGATGAAGATATCGCCGTCGTCGATGTTCATCCGCATCATCCGCCCGGTGGCGCGGACCATCCGCTCCGGCACGAAGTTGCGCAGCACCCCGACTACGGCTGTCATGTCCGCGCCGACCATCCATCGCGCCAGATCGATCACCGGCGCGCCGTATCCCTCCAGCGAGGAGACCTGGATCGTGGCCGGGTCGGCAGCGAGGTTCACCTGGCGCAGCGGGGTCTGCGGATTGATCCACTGCGAGTTCTGCTCGTAGGCGTTGTAGATGTACGGCTCGCCGCAGAATCCCTGATCGACCAACTCCTTCATGTAGAGCATCGCCGGGGAGTAGCGGAAGGTGAAGCCGAGTTTCGTCTTGAGCCCCTTGCTTCGCGCCAGTTCGGCGGCGCGAAGGGTGTCCCGGAAATCGAACGCGACCGGTTTCTCGCAGAGCACGTGCTTCCCGGCTCCGAGGGCGGCCATCGCCAGTTCGAAGTGCGTATCGCTGGGAGTGCAGACGTCGATGACGTCGATATCGTCGCGGGAGACCACGTCGCGGTAGTCAACTGCCGCGTTGGGAACGGAGAACGTGGCCGCCGCTTCGTCCGCGAGACCACGATCGACATCACAGACCGCGACGAGTTCCGTGCGCGGATCGCGCGCCCAACCCGGCAGATGCGCGATCTGCGCCCATCTCCCTGCACCCAGCACGCCGACTCGCACCGGCCGCTCCGAAATGGCGTCACTCATGCCCTGCCCCTCTCGCCCACGCCGCGCGCCTTGCGCGCTCCCGGCGCATCGTCGTGCTCCGGCGAACCGCTGTCAACGTCCAGCATCACCCTCCACGCCAGCGCGGAGGGCGTCAGCCATAGAATTGCGCTCGATGGCGGGTCGCGAGACAGAGGAAAAGGGCGGTGACTGATGAACGTCACGTTCGATTTTGCCGGGCAGGGCGTGATCGTCACCGGCGCGGCGCGTGGCATCGGCCGGGTCATGGTCCACCGCTTTGCCGAGGCAGGGGCGTCGGTCGTGGCTGCCGACCGCGACGAACCGGGGCTGGCAGAGACTTGTGCTGATCTACCGCGCGAGCAGGTAGCGGCCGTGATCGCCGATATCAGCACGCCCGATGGCGCGCGGCGGGTCGTCGATACGGCACTGACGCGCTTCGGGAGCCTCGATGTCTGCGTGAACAATGCGGCGGTGGCGCCGCACACCGCGTTGCTCGACGAGCGGCCGGAGGTCTGGGATCGCGTCTTCGCGGTCAACTGCCGGGGCACATTCCTCATGACCCAGGCCGCGGCGCGGGCGATGATCGCGGGGGGCCACGGCGGCCGCATCATCAATTTCTCGTCCGGGGCAAGCACGAAAGGAACGCTCGGCGCCGCCGCGTATGCCGCGAGCCGGGCGGCGACCGAAGCTTTCTCGCGCGTCGCGGCGATCGAACTCTCGCCGCACAACATCCTGGTCAACACCGTCAGTCCCGGCCTGATCGACACGCAGCCGAAACCGCTGCCCCCGGTGATGGCCGAGGCATTGGGCAAGCGCATTCCAGGTTTGCCGCTGGCGCGACCGGGCGAACCAGATGAAGTAGCGGCGATCGTGATGTTCCTCGCCTCGCGGGCGTCCGGCTACGTCACCGGCGCCGTCTGGAGCGTCGATGGCGGCGCGGGTATCGGCTCTCGCCCGGCCGGTCCGATCATCGATGACGACCCACGCTACGACTGGGTGACCGGCAAGGGCAAATAGCAGGGACTCTTGCACACGAGATGTCGTCGTCAGGGGCGCGGGCGACGCAAGCGTCGCGCCCTACGACGCGCATTCCGTAGGGCGCGACGCTTGCGTCGCCCGTATCCGAATTCAGGCGCTAGCCATGGTCAATACGCCGAGCCAATCCTTTGGCTCCAGATGCGTTCAAACGCGGTCTGACACCTCGACCCAGCGGTTCTCGTCCATCGCGGCGATGACCGCCGCCAGGATCTGCTGCGCGCGCAGGCCGTCCGCGAAGGTCGGTCCCTCCGGTTGCCCGGATGCGATCTCCGCCACGAAGCGGGCGATCAGGTGCGCCGGCCAGCGAAGCCACCACGCGCCCTCCGGCAACAGCGCGTCGTTCAGTCGGGCGGGAATCGCCACGGGGCGAAAATGCCCGTCCTGGCCCGCGAGCCAGAGACCCTGATCGTCTGCCAATTCATCGGAAAGGACGCAGCGGAGCGCACCGCGGCTGCCGTAGACGCGAAGTTCCAGCCCGGGCGGGCGGCCGACTGTCGCCCAGCCGGCGTGGCAGATGCCGAGACCGCCGTGCGCGAACTCCATCATCCAGGCGGTCGAATCATCACTATCGACCGGGACGATGCCGCCACCCGGCAGCGGGCGCTCGCCGATCCAGGTGCGGCCCGCCGCGGCAACCCGCGTCGCCTCGCCCATGATCCAGCGCGCGAGGTCGATGGTGTGGATGCCGTACTCGACGATCGCGCCGCCGCCGGTGCGCCCGCGGTCCATCTTCCAGTGATATGGGGTCGCCGGGTCGAGGAATTGCCCGTTCTGCTGGAAGGCCTGCAGATGCCACGGCGTACCGATCTCGCCATCCGCCACCAACTGCCGCAGGTGGATCATCGCTGGCGCGAAGCGCAAGGTGAACCCGAGTTTGGTCTGCACCCTGGCATCCGCCGCCGCGGTTGTCAGCCATTGCGCATCCTCGACCGTCGTCGCCAGTGGCTTCTCACAGAGGACTTGCGCGCCGGCCGCCAAACACCGTTCGACATCGGCCCGGTGGGCATCATCCGGGGTGACCACACTGACCACGTCGAGCCGTTCGCGGTCGAGCATGTCGGCGGCGGAGGAATAGACACCAGGGACGCCGAACTCGGCCGCGACCCGCGCCGCCCGCTCGCCATCGATATCGCAGATGGCAGCGAGTTCGACGCCTGGGCAGGCGCGGAACCCGGGAATGTGGGCCGCGCGCGCCCAGGAACCCGCGCCGATGATGCCGACGCGCAGCGATTTCGCCCCTTGTTCACCGCCCATGCGTGCTCGCTTCCCTGTCCGGCGTCGCGCCGATGCCGCCGCGATCGCGTGAATACCGACGGCATCGATTGTATCGGCTGACGTTGACAGCCACGGGAGCGCACCTTACGCTGCCGTGAGTCCGACCAGCGTGGGTTTCCGGTAGTGCAGAGGCAAGCCGACTTGGCGGCGCGCCGTTCCGAGGACTGACCGGGAACAGCGCTCACCGGGCCTGGCGGTAGTCCTCGTCGAGTGGGTTCAGACGTTCGGCAGGGAGGAACAGGATGGCATCACGATCGGCCGCGCGGCGGCGAATTTCCGAGTCGCGGCTGACCCGCCGCACGCTCCTTGCGGGAACGGCGTTCGGCGCCGCGGCGGGCGCGTTTGGCGCGTTCGGGGCCGGTGGCGCCGGGTCGCCATTGATCGCGCGGGCGCAGGATGCGCCGAGCGGCGGGACGCTGACCTACGGTCTCAGTTTCGATTTCGACGGCACGCTCGATCCCCAGGTCACCAACTACGACTCGACCATCCGGGTCATGCTCAACGTCTGTGAGCCACTGATCTGGATGCCAACGGCGACCGAGTTCTATCCCGGTCTGGCCGAGTCCTGGGAAATCTCCGAGGACGGCCTCACCTACACCTTCAAACTCAAGCAGGGCGTCACGTTCACCGACGGTACGCCCTTCAATGCCGACGCGGTGAAATTCACCTTCGACCGGGTGGTCGAGGGACGAGACCTTGCCGCCGCCGGGAAAGAGGTCGATCCGGCGACGGTCATCGTGCCGGGGCAGGGATTCAACCAGATCGACGCCTACGATCATGCCGAGATCGTCGATGACTCCACCATCAAACTGATTCTCAGCCGCCCCTTTGGCCCCTTCCTCAGCGGCCTGAATGGCTACCTCGGCATCGTCTCGCCGACCGCGGTCAAGGAGATGGGCCTGGCCGAATTCGGCCGCAAACCAGTGGGCACCGGTCCGTTCATGGTCCAGGAGTGGGTCGAGCAGGATCACGTCACGCTCGTCAAGAACCCCGATTACAACTGGGGCTCCTCCTTCTTCGAACATAGCGGCGCAGCGTATCTGGACGTGATGATCTACAAGATCATCCCGGACGACGCGGTCCGCACCGGCACCCTGGTCTCCGGCGAATCGCAGTACATCGACTCCGTCGATCCGCTGCAACTCGCTGACCTCCAGGAGAATCCGGACATCGTCGTCATCCAGCAGGGACAGCCGGGAACAGGCTACATCCTGCTGTTCAACATGGCTCGCAGCGATAGCCCGCAGGCCGATGTCGCCGTTCGCCGCGCGCTCTCCTATGCAATCGACAAGGAAGCGATGAACCAGGCGGTCTGGGGCGGCATCTTCTCACCCGCCGCCAGCCCGTTGATGAAGCCGACATTCGGTTACGAACCGAAAACAGAGGAGGTTTACACCTTCGATCCGGCAAAAGCCGGCTCGATGCTGGAGGAAGCGGGCTGGGTGCTCAACGGTGAAATTCGGGAGAAAGACGGCAAGACTCTCACGCTCTCCTGGCCGACGCAGGACCGCCCCAACGACAAGGCGATGGCCACCTTCGTCCAGGGCGCGTTCCGGGCCGTTGGCGCCGATGTGGTGGTGGAGCCAATGGAGCAGGGCGCCTATCGCGACCGGCAGGAGGCCGGCGATTACGACCTGTCGTTCCTCTGGTTCTCCTATGCCGATCCGGACGTGCTGCGCACGCTCTTCTATTCCGGGAACATCGGCAACTTCAACTACGCCAACTACAGCAACCCGGACGTCGACAAAATGCTGCTCGACGCGGCGGCGGCGACCGATACGGAAGTGCGGCAGGAACTCTATTCGAAGATTCAACTCCAGATGCTCGACGACGCGGTCACCATCCCGCTCGGCGATTCGATCACCTACAACGCCAAGCGGGCCAACCTGAAAGGCGATTTCCTCGACTTCCTGGCCTCGTATGTCTGGATGAACGACGCGAAATTCACGTCGTAGATCACGCCAAACCGCCTCGCGCCCAGCACGACGGGCGCGAGGGGGTTTCAATCACGTCAGCAGGTGACACGCCCCTGAACGGGCTCCTGCCGGGAAGATCGGTCGCCCTCGCCCCATGCTGCGGTCTATGCTCTGACGCGCGGAATGGCGCATTGATGACTTGCTCTCTGTCAACCGCTTCGATTTGCCTGGCCCGCGGTGAAGGCTCGCGATGACACGCTACATCTTCCGGCGCCTGGTGCAAGCGATCCCGGTCCTCATCGGGATCACCCTGTTCACTTTCCTCATGGTCCATCTCACCCCGGGCGATCCGGTGCTCATCTTCGCCGCCGGGAAGCCACTCTCCGAGGAGCGCGAAGCGCAGATTCGGGCGCAGTACGGGTTGGATCGTCCCCTCTGGGAGCAATATCGCGACTATATGGGCGGTCTCCTTCGCGGCGATCTCGGCCGCGGTCTGCGCGATCAACGGCCGGTCTGGGACACCATCTCGGAAGCGATCGTACCGACTCTGCAACTGACCGCCGCCGGTCTCGCCGTGGCGCTCGTCCTCGGGGTGACGCTCGGCATCCTGGCGGCGATCTTTCACAACTCCTGGCTCGATTCGCTCTCGATGGTGATCGCGCTGCTCGGCGTCTCCACCCCTGTCTTCTACCTGGGATTGCTCCTCCTCTTCGCCTTTTCGTTTCAGATTCATCTCTTTCCCGCCACAGGCAGCGGCGACTGGGATACGCTGATTCTCCCAGCGTTGACCGTCGGTTTCGCGTCGGCGGCATACATTGCCCGTCTGGTGCGGTCATCGATGCTGGAAGTGATGCGTCAGGACTACGTCAACACCGCCCGCGCCAAGGGGGTGCAGGAGCGGCTCGTCGTCTCCCGCCACGCCTTGAAGAACGCGCTGATCCCGGTGGTTACCTACTTCGGCATCCAACTTGCCGGTCTGCTCACTGGCGCGGTGGTCACGGAGCAGGTCTTTTCCCGGCCTGGGCTGGGGCGGGTGGCGATCAATGCCATCAGCAGCCGCGATTTCCCGTTGATCCAGGGCACGGTGCTCGTCACCGCGGTGGTCTACGTCCTGGTCAGCCTCCTGGTCGATCTCTCCTACGCGGTGATCGATCCCCGGGTCCGCTATGAGTAGCGCCCCATTGCCGGCGGGCCGCCTCACCGGCGTCTCCACCCCAAAGCCACTCGCGGCCAGAGGGCAGGGAGCGAGCAGCAGCCTGACCCAGGACGCGTTACGCCGGCTGCGGAAGAATCCCGGCGCCGTGATTGGCGCGATCGTGCTTCTGATCATGATCCTGCTCGCGGTATTCGCGCCGGTCATCGCGCCGTATGACCCGATCGCGCAGGATTCAACCGCGATCCGCGCCGCGCCCAGCGCCAAACATCTCTTCGGCGCGGACACGTACGGTCGCGACATCTTTTCCCGCGTGCTCTACGGTGGCCGCATGTCGTTGCCGGTCGGCTTCGTCGCCGTCGGCATCACCGCCATCGTCGGGGTGGCGCTGGGATTGATCGCGGGATTCTACGGTGGCCGGGTCGACACCGTGATCATGCGCGGCGTCGATCTGATGCTCGCCTTTCCCGGCATTCTGCTGGCGATGGCGCTGGTCGCCATTCTCGGCACCAGTCTCTTCAACCTGATGCTCGCGGTCGGCATCGCGGCGATCCCGGAGTACACCCGGGTGGTGCGTGGTACGGTGCTCAGCATCCGGGAAACCGAATACGTCATCGCGGCGCGAATCACCGGCGCGCCCGATCGCACCGTCGTGCTCCGTCACATCCTGCCAAACGTGCTGCCGCCGGTCATCGTGCTGGCGACGCTCGGCATCGCCGGGGCGATCATCCTCGGTTCGACCCTCTCGTTCCTCGGACTGGGCATCAAGCCGCCGACTCCGGAGTGGGGCAACATGCTCGCCGATGGCCGCTCCATGCTCCGTCACCAGTGGTGGGTATCGCTCTTCCCGGGGTTGGCGATCATGCTGACCGTGCTGGCGATCAACTTGCTCGGCGATGGGCTACGCGACGCCCTCGATCCACGGCTGCGCAATCGTTAGTCGTCTGCTGATTCCGCCACGCTGAGCAGTTTCGGGGTCACGATCTCCCGCAATTGCCCCCTCCCCTGACGCACGTCTTCCCAGCGGGAGACATCGAATTCGAGCACGGCCAGACCGGCGGTCGGCAGGCGCACCGGGCTGCCGTCCGCGCTGAGGTCGCCGGCAAGCATCTCAAAACCGGGATTGTGTCCGACAATGGCGACCCGTTCGCCGTCCGGCAGACCTCGCACCACATCGAGCAGAGTGCGCACACCCGCGTCATAGATGCGCGGCTCGATCGTCAGATCACCCGCGAACCCGGACACCTCGGCGACGATCTGCGCCGTCTGGCGTGCCCGCGCCGCGTCGGAGCTGACGATAGCATCAGGGGTGCCGAGTCGCTCCCGGATGTACAACCCCATCGTCCGCGAATCGCGCAATCCACGTTCGATCAGTTCGCGCGCGTGGTCGCCTCGCGGGGCGTCCGGTTGCGTCTTGGCGTGGCGCAGGATCAGCAACGTCTTCATCTCGGTCCTCCTGGGCTTGCAGGTACCTCCCATTCATGATGCCATGCCGTAACGCTCTCTGTGTTCCGAGTCACTACCGCGCAAAGAGCGGGTTCGGGAACGCTCTTGCGCGCCGAAACAACCATGTCGAACGTTGGTCCATCGCCCGTTGCGTCACGCTGACCGGCAAGCCTACGGCGCGGTCGCTCATCCCCAGGATCGTAGGCGACCTTCCGCCTCCCAATCCGGCCGAGCGGTGGCACGGTTCGGGAGGGTGATCGTGGACGCGGATCCTGAAAGTGAATCGGTTATAGTCCACGTCCAGGTAGTCCATCGGCAATCGGATCAGAGGCAGACATCACCAGCGACGCGATGTCGCGTGCTGCTGCCACGTGGCATCGAGAGGAGTTCTGCAATGACGGATGCTGCCGGCGAATCGGACGGCGCCTCCCCGCATCCCGACACCTCGTTCACGCTTCCGGCCATCTCGCGGCGGCGCCTGCTCGCCAGCAGCGCCGGTCTCGGCGGCGCGCTGTTGGTCGGCGGTAGCGTCCAGGTGGCGCGCGGCCAGGATGCCACCCCGATGCCGGACCACGCGGCGCAAGAGGCCGCGGACGGACGGCTGATTCCCGGACCGACGGAGTGGAGCCCGGAAGAGTTGGTCGAGCCCGAAGTGCGCCACTCCCGCAACGGCGTGCTGGAGACCGAACTTCACGTCCGCTATGCGCGGCGGGATGTCGGCGGGTATCAGACGATGACGCGCACCTATGAAGGGACGGTGCCCGGCCCCACCTTCCGCGTCCAGCCGGGAGACGTGCTCAAGATTTCGATGATCAACGAACTTCCGGCTGATATGGACCCGATGCCAGCAGACATGAACATCCCGCATCACTTCAATACCACCAACTTTCACTTCCACGGCTCGCATGTCAGTCCGGAAGGGATTTCCGACAACGTCTTTCGCGAGTTCGCGCCGGGAACCACCAACCCGATCGAAATCGCCATCCCCGCGGACCACCCCAGCGGCACCTACTGGTATCACCCCCACCATCACGGCGGGGCCGATATCCAGATCGCCAGCGGCATGGCCGCCGCATTGATCATCGAGGGCGATTTCGCCGACGTCCCGGAAATCGCCGCGGCGAAAGAGCGCCTCCTGGTATTGAGCCAGATGGTCTTCAACGCCTGGCGTGAGGTCGAGGAATTCGAGACGCTCTTCCCGGAGAACTCCACCCGGTTCTTCACGGTCAACGGCCAGCGCGCGCCGATCATCCGCATGCAACCCGGCGAAGTCCAACGCTGGCGCATTCTGCACGCGGGGTATCAGGACGATTTTTTCCTCGAACTGGAAGGCCACACGATGCACGCCATCGCCCGGGATGGTGTGCCCCTCGCGAAAATGAGTCAACTGGTCGTACCGCCCGATTCTGGCCCCGCGGCGACGACATCACCGATCCTCTTCGCGCCGGCGCAGCGGGTCGACGTTCTCGTGAAAGCCGGTGAACCAGGAACGTACAAACTCCAGGCAATGCCCTATGACCAGGGCTACGAGGCGCCGACCGGACTCTTCGCGACGGTGATTGTCGAGGGCGATCCGCTACCGATGGAGCTCCCGACATCCCTACCGCCGGTACCGCTGAAGACGATCACCGACGACGAGATCACCGGCACGCGGGATCTGACCTTCTCACGCTTCGCGCCGGAAGTCGACGCCGCCGGTCACTGGCAGGAGTTCACCTTCATCGTCGATGGCAAGACGTTCGATCCCAACCGCGTCGATCACCGCATCGCCCTCGGCGCGGTCGAGGAATGGACCGTGACCAACCTGGAAGCGCACAACGACCATGTCTTTCACATCCACGTCAATCCGTTCCAGTTGACCAAGGTCAATGGACAGCCGCTGGAGGAACCGGTCTGGCTCGATACGGCGATCATCCCCACGAACGGTGGGAGCATCACCTTCCGCAGCCGATTCACCGACTTCACCGGCAAATACGTACTCCATTGCCACATGATGAATCACGAGGAACTGGGGATGATGCAGGTGGTCGAGGTCGTCGACGCGTAATGCTGTTTCCGGGTGATGACCGCCATTTCCTCGTGGCGCGAGCCCTCACCCCAACCCCTCTCCCGGCTCGACGGGAGAGGGGCTCGCGGCGTCACCGGCCAGATTGAAAACGGCAGTGTTCATCAGAATTGGCTATTGGCGTGGTTGGGGATGCGGGGCGACGCAAGCGTCGCACCCTACGACGGCATTCCTGTAGGGTGCGATGCCTGCATCGCCCGCTGCCCATCACTGACACGTTTCGGATCACCGTTTACGACCCATGTCAATCCGGACCAGTGCTCCAGCCCGAATCCCAACGCAACTACGGATAGTCTGGCCCCGCGCCACCCACGTATACGGGAAGGCCCCAGAGATCGCGCCAGATGAGATCAGGTGTCGCGCCGGGCGGCGTCGCTTCGATATGTCGGTTGACCCAGGCCGAGCGCATCCCCAGTGTGTTGGCCGGCCCGATGTCGTACTTGAAGCCGAAGGCGACGTGGAGCACCGATTCCGAGGGAGCGTCCAGTTCTGCCAGCAACCGCTCGAAGTTGCCGATCGCCGGTTTGTAGGCGCCGCAATCCTCGGCGGTCACCACCACCTCGAACGGAACACCCATGTGCTTCAGCGAATGGGCGATGATGTCCCGGTCGGTATTGGAGAGAATCGCCAGTTTCAACCCCGCCTCGCGGGCACGGGTAAGCGCGGGCCCGGTGTCATGGAATGGTTGCCACGAGCGCATCGCGCGCACCAGCGCCTCGCCATCACTGTCAACGTAGGGATAGTCGCGCTCCTGCGCCCATCGCTGCAGGCTGAGCGCCAGCATCTCCTTGTATTTCCGATACGGACCCTGGATCAGGTCGAACTGGATCGCTTCCCAGCGACGCCGTAGCGCGTCACCGTTCTCCGCCAGTTCCGCTTCGTGCCGGAGCGCAAAGTCATAGAGGAAATTCGCCAGCCCGCCTTCCCAGTCGATCAGCGTGCCATAGCAGTCAAAACTGGCCCAGACCGGCTTCTCGCTCATGCCACGCCCACGGTCTGGCGCGCCGCGGCCGCGATCCGCTCCAGCGCCTTCATCAGATTCTCCTCGGAGTTCGCGTAGGAAAGGCGCAGGTAGCCCTCGCCATACTCCCCGAACGAGGTTCCGGAGAGCGCGGCCACGCCGAACTCATCGAGCAGCCGGTCCGCGAACGGTTTGCTCTTCATCCCCGTGCCGCGAATGTTCGGGAAGACGTAGAACGCGCCCAACGGTTCGCGGCAAGAGATGCCAGGAATCTGATTGAGCCCCGCGACCATCAGGTCACGGCGGCGGCGGAACGCGGCGACCATCGCCTTGACGTCGTCCTGGGGACCGGTCAGCGCTTCCAGGCCCGCCCGCTGCACCATCGACGCGGTGCAGGAGACGCTGTTGACCATCAGCCGGGCAATCTGCTCGGCGAGATCTTCCGGCATCACCCCGTAGCCGAGGCGCCACCCGGTCATCGCGTACGTCTTCGAGAAACCATCGAGGATGGCGGTGCGCTCGCGCATGCCGGGGAAGATCGAGACCGAGTGATGCTCGCCCTCGTAGATGATTTCCGAGTAGATCTCGTCGGCTAGGACGAAGAGGTCGTGTTCGACGGCAAGATTGGCGATCGCCTCCAGGTCGGCTTTCGTCAGCACACCGCTAGTCGGGTTTGCCGGACTGTTGATGATCAGGAAGCGGGTGCGCGGGGTGATCAGCGAGGCGAGTTCCGTCACATCGAGCCGGAAATCGTTCTCTTCCCGGATCGGCAGGGGCACCGCCTTGGCGCCGACGAAATCGATCATGCTGCGGTAGATCGGGAAACCGGGATCGGGATAGATCGCCTCGTCCCCCTCCTCGAGCATGGCCAGGATGAGGAAATACATGATCGGCTTGCCGCCGGGGGTGACCACCACGTTCGCTGCGCCGTAGTTCGTGCCCCGGCTGCGGTTGATGTAATCGGCGATCGCCTGGCGCAGATCGGGCTGACCGGCCGCCGGGCCGTAATGCGTCCAGCCCCCTTCGATCGCCTCGATCCCGGCCCGGCGGACATTCGCCGGGGTATCGAAATCGGGTTCGCCGATTTCGAGGTGGATCACGTCGCGTCCCTGCGCTTCGAGGGCGCGGGCGCGCACCAGGACTTCGAACGCGGTTTCCGTACCGAGCCGTTGCATGCGGCTGGCGAGTCTGACCATGGCCGTCCCCCGAATTGCTGACTGCTTCGATCGCGCTATCTGGAAGGATAGCGAACCTCTCTCCCGGCCGTAGGCGTGTTCCTTCAGTCGTGCTGCGGGCTCTCACCGCTCAAGAGTTGCATCGCGGTTCTGACTATCGAAAGCACATGGAATTAGAAGTGGGCGACGCGGCGCCGCACCCTACGGGATTCCGTCGTAGGGTGCGGCGCTTGCGTCGCCCGTCTCCATGACCGCCATGCACGAAGATGTGGCCACGCTCGATGCATCAGGAACGCGGCAATGCAATCGCATGACCGCGCCAGCACGGCGAATCCCGTGTTGACCGACGCGACCGGCGCCCCTAGAGTACGTGTGCGGTCAGGCAGCAGGGAAGCGCCGCGACGTGGTAGCCGTCCGACGGCGGCGAAACGACGCGCAAGGACGCACCCCAACCCGGAATGCTCTGGCCGCGAGCGCGACCCAGGCGGTGGAGCGCGGCGGTAGATCGACTCGTCGAGGAGGCGCGATCGGTGAAACGGTCAGGGAGATACAACTGGTTCGTCGCGATAGCGGTGGCCGTTGCGGTGATCATGCTCAGCGGGGGCATGGCGGTCTTTGCCCAGGACGCGACGCCGCAGGCCGCGGCGGACCCGATGACGATGTACGGCCCGGTGAAGGGCAACAAGGAATACAAACTCGCCTTCATGCAGGTCTTTCCGGACAACCCGTTCTGGCAGGCACTGAAGGAAGGCGTCGAGTCCCGCGCGGCGGAAGACGGGGTGACGGTCGATGTCATCCCGCTGCCGACCAACGCCGGTGTTTCCGATCAGGTCGCCCAGATGGAAGACGCCGTGACCAAGGGGTATGACGGCATCATCCTCGGCACCATCGACGCCGCCGGGATCGTCCCCGGCATCGAGGCCGCGAATGCGGCCGGCATTCCGGTGATCGCGGTCGATACCGCGCCTGCCGGGGGTGAACTGGTCAGTCTGGTCCAGACCGACAACATCGCCGCCTCGAAGCAGGCCGGCGAGTACCTCGTCGAGCAACTCGGTGGCGAGGGCAAGATCCTCAACCTCCAGGGCGACATGGCCAACCAGACTGCCCAGGCGCGGAACGAGGGCTTCCATCAGGCGGTCGATGCCGCCTCCGGCATCACCGTGATCGATCAGAGCGCGCACTGGAAGCAGGAAGAGGGTCTCTCGATCACCGAGAACATCCTTACTTCCGACCCCGATCTCAAGGCGATCTTCGCCGCCAACGACCCGCCAGCCCTCGGCGCCCTCCAGGCGCTCAAGTCCGCCGGCCGCAATGACGTCATCATCGTCGGCTTCGATGCCATTCCGGACGCCGTGGAAGCGGTCAAGAATGGCGAGATGAAGGCGACCCTGGCGCAGTTCCCGCGCGTCATGGGGGTGGTCGGCGTAGACCTGATGGTCCGCCACCTCAATGGCGAGGACGTACCGGCCAAGGTTGACTCTGGCGCCTTGCTGGTGACCCAGGACAACGCCGCCGATTTCCAGGCGAAGCAAGGCTAATCGCCGCTTCGCACCCGTCCGCCGCCCAGTCTTCCGACTGGGCGGCGGGTTTCTCTCCGCGCTACCTCAGCGGCAGGAGGATGCTCCGGTTGGCCACTGTTTCGCCGACTTCAGAAGGGCAGGAACCCGGTATCGCGGCGACCGCGCCGATTCTCGAACTGCGCGGTATTTCCAAGCGATTTCCGGGGGTCGTCGCGCTCGATGACGTCAGTTTCGCACTCGTTCCCGGCGAGGTGCATGTCCTGGTTGGGGAGAACGGCGCCGGCAAGTCGACCCTGGTCAAGATTCTCTCCGGCATCTATCAGCCGGATGCGGGTTCGATCCTCTTCGAGGGTCAGCCAGTCACGCTGCGCAATCCGCGCGCGGCGCAGGACCTCGGCATCAGCACGGTCCACCAGGAACTCAACCTGGTGCCGCATCTCGATGTGGCGCGCAACATCGCGCTCGGCCGCGAACCGCTGCGTGGCCCCGGCGGGATCATCGACTGGCCCGCCGTCTACCGGGAGGCGAACGATCTGCTCGCCTCGCTGGGCCTGCCGCTCGATGCCAGAACCCCGGTGATGAAACTCGGGGTGGCGATGCAGCAGATGGTCGAGATCGCCAAGGCGCTCTCGGCGCGGGCCCGCGTGCTGATACTCGATGAACCGACGGCGGCGATCACCGCGGAGGAAGCGGAGACCCTCTTTCGCATCGTCGATCGCCTGAAGGCGCAGGACACGGCGATCGTGCTCATCTCGCATCATCTGGAAGACGCCACCCGGGCCGGGGATCGGGCGACGGTGCTCCGCGACGGCAAGGTGGTCGCCACGCGCCCCATGCGCGATCTGCCGATTCCGGAGATGATCCGCCTGATGGTCGGGCGGGAACTGACACAGCAGTATCCGAAGGAAGCGTTCAATCCGGGCGCCGTCGCCCTGAAGGTCTCCGGACTACGCCGTGCCGGCGTGCTGGAGGACATCTCGTTCGAAGTGCGGCGAGGCGAGATTCTCGGACTCGCCGGGCTGGTCGGGGCGGGGCGCTCGGAACTGGCGCGGGCGATCTTCGGCATCGACCCGATCGATGGCGGTGAAATCGAGATTCATGGCGAACCGGTTCGCGTCAGCCATCCGGCGAACGCCATCGCCCACCGTATCGCGCTGCTCCCGGAGGACCGCAAGCAGCAGGGGCTCGTGCTTGTCCTGTCGGTCGCGGACAACGTCGTCCTGGCGGCGCCGGAGAAACTGGGCGCCCCGGCCGGACTGGCGCCGCCAGCGGCGCGACTGACGAAAGCGAACCAGTTCATCCAGGCGCTACGCATCAAGACGCCTTCGGCGCGGCAGAAAACGCTCCTCCTTTCGGGCGGGAACCAGCAGAAGGTCGTCCTCGCGAAGTGGCTGCTCACCGATGCCGACATCTTCATTTTCGATGAGCCGACGCGTGGGATCGATGTCGGGGCGAAAGTGGAGGTCTACCGACTGGTCAACGACCTGCTTGCTCGCGGCGCCGCGGTGATCATGATTTCGTCCGAGTTGCCGGAGGTGCTGGGGATGAGTGACCGCATCCTGGTCTTGCGGGAGGGGCGCATCGTGGCCGAATTCGACCGCGCCGAGGCGACCCCGGAGGGGATCATGACCTTCGCCGCAGGCGCCGACGCAGAGGGGGCAGCGGCGTGAGCAGCAGTGAACTGGCCAGCCCCGCCGCGGTCGAAGCCGCCGCACCGGCTCGCCGCCTGACGGTGGCGACGCTCTGGCAGACCTTCGGGCCACTGCTCAGCCTGATTGTGCTCAGCCTGATCATCTGGGGGCTGGAGCCAGTCTTCATGACCCCCAACAACTGGCTGAACATCGCCCGGCAGGCATCGCTGGTGGCGATTCTCGGCACCGGCATGACCTTCGTCATTCTCACCGGTGGCGTCGATCTTTCCGTCGGCTCGATCGTCGCCCTCAGTTCGGTGGTCGGCGGCATCCTGATGTACGACCACGGCTGGAGCATGTGGCCGGCGGTCATCGTGATGGTCGCCGCCGGCGCGTTGTGCGGTCTGGCAAACGGCTTGATCGTCACCCTCGGCGCGATTCCGCCCTTCATCGTCACCCTGGGAACAATGCAGATTTTCCGGGGTCTGGCGCTGGAACTGACCAACGGCAAGCCGATCTTCGACCTCACCAGCAAGGTGCCGGACTTCGATCTCTGGGGCACGCGGGAGTTCGCCGGCATTCCCTCGCCGGTGATCATCACCCTGATCGTCTTCGCCGCGGCATTTCTCATCCTGCGCTACACCCGGCTCGGGCTCTACACCTATGCCATCGGCGGCAACGAGCAGGCCACCCGCTTCTCCGGGGTCCACATCGACCGCTACAAACTGGCGGTCTACACCCTGATGGGGCTTGCCGCGGGCATCGCCGGGGTGATGTGGAGTTCGCGGCTCAATTCGACGCAGCCCACGGTCGCCACCGGGGAGGAACTGAATGCCATCGCGGCGGTCGTCATCGGCGGCACCTCCCTCTTCGGCGGGGTCGGCACGGTGGTCGGCACGCTGATCGGCGCGGTCCTGATGGCGGTGATCCGCAACGGGCTCAATCTGCTCCATATTTCCGCGTTCTGGCAGCAGATCGTCATCGGCGCGGTCATCATTCTCGCCGTGTTGATCGATCGGTTGCGACAGGGGCGGACATGAGAAGGCACGACAGCAATGGGTGAAGCGCACCCCGGCGCATGGGAATACCTGACGATCCCGGAGACCGAGCGCGATCGGCTGACCGCGCTGGGGCAAGATGGCTGGGAACTGGTCGCGGTCGGCGGCAACGCGGGCGAGCAGCGGCTCTACCTGAAACGGCCCGCGCCATCGCTGCGCGAGCGGGCGACGACGGAGCAGCGCGTCCACTACTACCGCTCGCTCGGGCTCGATCCGGACGCGTCGCCAGGTGGGGAGCGTCCGTCATGAAGCGCGGCGGCATCCTCCATCCCGGGCTCAACCACCTGCTGGCGAGCACCGGCCACACTGACTACTTCACCATCTGCGACCGCGGCTTCCCGGTCCCGGCCGGACCGGAGCGGATCGATCTGGCCCTGACCGACGGTATCCCGACCGTGCTCGATGTGCTGGGCCTGGTGCACGCTGACTGGTCTATCGATCGCGTGATCATCACGTACGAAATGGCGGAGATCAGCCCGGGGCGGGTGCGCGAGTTGACCAAATTACTGGGCGATATCCCTCTCGAGCAGGTGAGTCACCTGGAACTCAAGCGGCTCGCGCAGGGCGCCCGTGCCACGGTGCGTACCGGGGACACCGTGCCGTACGCCAACCTGATCGTGGTGTCGGGATGAGCACGCGGCCCA
Source organism: Thermomicrobiales bacterium (assembly GCA_046328335.1). Taxonomy (GTDB): domain Bacteria; phylum Chloroflexota; class Chloroflexia; order Thermomicrobiales; family UBA6265; genus JACCXM01. The sequence continues at coordinate 297,018 of JAXLWU010000001.1, read as the reverse complement.
TCATATCGTGTCATGTTGAAGAACGAAGCATCTCGGCAGAACGGGGCCAACGTCATTGGAGCACCGAGATCCTTCGCCTGAGGGCTCAGGATGACACATGAGGAGGGCCTCATGAGCGACAACGCGGGTCCTGATCTGATCGCCCTCCACAAGGATGACACCGTCGCCACCGCCTTGAAGCCGCTGCAACCGGGCGTCGTTACCGTGCTGGGGGTCGATGGCCGCCGTGATGAACTGCCGCTGCGATCGGCGATCGGTCTCGGTCACAAGGCGGCCCTCGGCGCGATCCGACACGGCGATCTGATCGTCAAGCACGGCTACCCGATAGGCCGCGCCACGGCGGATATCGCCCCCGGGGAGCATGTCCACGTCCACAATGTGATCAGCCTCAGCCGGGATCAGAGCGCGGCGACGGCGGGAGCGGAATCATGAGCGGTGAGCCAACCGCGATCTTCGGTTATGCCCGCGCAGACGGCCGGATCGGCATCCGAAATCGGGTGCTGGTGCTCTTCACCGTCGTCTGCGCCGAAGAAGTCTCGCGCCGCATCGCCTACCAGGTCGAGGATGCCGTGGTCGCCGGTTGGCGCGACTGCATGAGCGAGCCGCTGGCCCAGACGAAGATGGTGCGTCTGGCCGAGCACCCCAATATCGGTGCCACCCTCGTCGTCTCACTTGGCTGCGAATGTTCCCCTGCCGCCGCGATTGCGGATCGCATCGCCGCCAGCGGCAAGCCGGTCGAACTGCTGACCATTCAGCAAGCCGGGGGCACCCGCAACGCGATAGCCCAGGGAGCGGAGATCGTCCGCCGCCTGCAAGACCTGCCGGTGGAACGGGCGGAACTGCCAATCGAGCAACTGATCGTCGGCGTCGAGTGCGGCGGCTCCGATACCACCTCGGGCGTTGCGGCGAATCCGGCGGTGGGAGTCGCTGCCGACCGGCTGATCGCGGCCGGCGGCACGGTGATCTTCGAAGAGACGAACGAACTGCTCGGTTGCGAGAAGATCCTGGTCAACCGCGCCGCGACCCCAGACGTCGCGGCGGAGATTCTGCGCTCCATCGCCATCGCGCGCGATTGGGGCGACCGCACCGACCAACGGGCGATCAGCGCCGGCAACATCGCCGGAGGGCTGACCACCATCGAGGAGAAGTCGCTGGGCGCGGTCTGCAAGGCGGGGAGCACTCCGGTCATGAGCGTGCTCCACGGCGGCGCCTGGGATACGCCAGCGACGCCGGGACTCCACCTGCTCGCGCCCTTCTATGTGCAGCGCGGCGGCTGGACCGGCGCCGGCACGATCAGCGATCCCAATGGCGTGACCGAACTGGCGGCCTGCGGCGCACACCTGGTGGTCTTCACCACTGGCCGCGGCACGGTCACCGGCAGCGGCGTGGTGCCGGTGCTGAAAGTCTGCGGCAACCCCGAGACCTACGCCCGCATGGCCGACAATATGGACATCAATGCCGGCACGATCGTCACTGGGAAGCGCAGCATCGCCGAGGTCGGCGAAGAGATCTACCGCGCGATGCTGTCAACGGCGGCAGGGCGGCTCACCCGCGCCGAGGAGCTGGGGCATTTCGAGTTTCACATCTGACCTGACGCGAGGCAGAGGGATAGAGCGGTGGCACTGGATAACGCGCTGTTCGAAATGATGGCCGACAAACTGTACGTGGCGGTCATCTCCGATATTCTCGATGGACTGGGCCTGCGGCAGCAGGTGCTGCAACCTGGCATCGTTCCGGTGCAGCCGAACGCGCTGCGACCGTTGGTTGGCCGTGCAGCGACCGCGCTGATCGGCCCCCAGTACGAGGTTGTGGGGCAACCGTACACCAACCAGATCGCGGTCATCGACGCGTTGCAGCCGGGGGATGTGGTCGTCAGCGGCACGGGCGGGCTAAATGATGTCGCCGTCTGGGGCGAACTCTTCTCCAACGCCGCCATGGCTCGCGGCGCACGCGGTCTGCTGACCGACGGCCGCCACCGCGACACCCGCATGATCCTCGAACTCGGGTTCCCCATCTACTCGCGGGGCGCGCGCCCGGTCGACAGTTCCGGCCGCTGCAAGGTGATCGAGTACGGCCGGCCGGTGGCGGTCGCCGGGGTCGTCGTGCGGCCGGGCGACATCGTCTTCGCCGAGATCGATGGCATCGCCATCGTGCCGCAGGAGGTGGCCGAGGAAGTGGTCGAGCGGGCCTTCGCCAAAGTTGCCAAGGAGGATGGCGCCCGCGCCGATCTCCGCGCCGGACTCCTCCTCTCCGAGGTCTGGACCAAGTATCGCGTGCTCTGACGCATTGTCCTGAACGCAGGTCCGGCGCGCGCGGCGGGGCGTGACATCGCCCATCGCGGCGGAGGCACCCCGAATCAGGCGCTGCCACCGGTGGTGACGTAGCGAACCAGCGCGAGGTATCTCGGCGTGAGTCGCGATCGAGGACCGTGCCGGGATCCCTCGTGTGGCCGGGACGATGCGATGTCCGGTCGTTGCGCTACGGGGGAGTGCGAAAGAGGTGTCGTTCCGAGCCGCAGCGAGGAACCTCGGCAGCGGTCGTGTTCACGGCCAACATCGCGGTCCCTCCTGCGTCGGGATGACACCATGGACCTCGTCTGCATGACATCACGTCCGCGCGTCGCCCTAATTGAGAAGGCAGCGCGTCACGCAGACGTTGACCTGAGGTCCCGGGCAACTGCTCGGAATGCAGCGCTCAGTCGTTTCGCAGTCAGCGTTCGAGTCACACTCCGAAATACCGTTGCAGGCGATGAGTTGACGCTCGAGACAAACGGCCTTGCCATTCGTCGCGCGCTGGCAGGCGCATCCACCGCCGCCGCAATCGGTTCCCGGGCAACACTCACCCTGCACGCATTTCTTGCCGCACTTGGTTTCGTTCTTCTTGCATTTTCCTGACTTGTGGTGATGATGCCCGGCCCCGGCCTCGACTCCCCAACCCAGTCCGGCGAGCGCGGCCAGTAGCCCACCGGAGGCCAGGGCGAAGTGGCGACGAGTCCAGGCATCGAACCGACGATCGTCCATGGATGCAACCTCCCTGCGTTGCGACGAGCGCTACTCCGCTCCTGATCACGCAATCTAATCGGCGAAGCTGCGCTCGAACCCAGCGACATCCGGGTATCAGACCCGAGAACGCCTGAGACGTACCCATCAGGTCGCAGTCAGATTCGTTCCGTGTCATCCTTTCTCCACACGATGCGTATGAGCGGCCCGCGCACAATTCGTGCCCGCGGCCCCCAATGTTCGACAGGGGAGGTATTGAGATGACGACACAGCCGCCGCGGGCAGCGGGTCAGGGTGTGACACTAACGGGAGCGGCGCCGGCGGAACCAGTCGATCTGGCCGAGGTGGCGGTCCTGCTCGATCCGCAGGACGCCGTCGCCATCGCGAAGCAACCGCTGCTACCGCGCACCATCTTGCGCACGGCGAACGGCGAGGTCCGGGTGCGGCAGCTCATTCCGCCGGGGCACAAGGTCGCCCTGCGCGCTGTGGCCCAGGGTGATGAAGTTCGCCGCTACGGCCAGATCATCGGGTTCGCCACCCAGGAGATCGCCCCCGGCGATCACGTGCACAGCCAGAATCTGGCGGTCGGCGCAGGGGGGCTCGAACTCGACTATGCGCCGTGTTCGGAATACAAACCGGTCGAATTCGTACCCGAGGCGCAGCGCCGCACCTTCAAGGGGTTCCGTCGCAAGGATGGCCGCGTCGGCACCCGCAATTACGTCGCGATCCTCGCCTCGGTCAACTGCTCATCCTCGGCCACCCGCCGCGTGGCCGAATACTTCCGCAACTCCGACATCATGAAGCAGTACCCAAACGTCGATGGCGTGATCGCGCTCGGCACCAAGGGCGGCTGCGGCGCGCACTATGGCTCCTCCGATCTCGGCGTGCTGCAGCGGACGATGGCCGGCATCGTCGATCACCCCAATGTGGGCGGCTATGTGATCCTCAGCCTCGGCTGCGAAGTGAACCAGCCGACAGACCTGATCGAATCGACCGGTTTGGGCAACGGGCACCAGCCGACGGTGCTGACCATCCAGCAGGACGGCGGCTTCCAGAAGACCGTCGAGGCGGGCATCGCGGCAGTCAAGCAACTCCTGCCGGTGGCAAACCAGGCCCAGCGCGAACCGGTGCCGGCGAGTGAGTTGATGGTGGCGTTGCAATGCGGCGGCTCGGACGGCTGGTCCGGCGTCACGGCCAATCCCGGTCTTGGCCGCGCCGCCGATGAGATCGTGCGCCAGGGCGGGACGGTGGTTCTCGGCGAAACGACCGAGGTCTACGGCGGGGAGCACCTGCTGACCCGGCGCGCCAGGAACCCGCAGGTGGCGCAGGATCTCATCGACCGTATCCACTGGTGGGAACGCTACACGGCGATGTTCGGCGCTTCGATCGACAACAACCCGGCGCCGGGCAACAAACTCGGCGGCCTGACGACCATCTTCGAGAAGTCGCTGGGCGCCATCGCCAAGGCCGGGAACACGCCGCTCAATCAGGTCGCCGGCTATGGCGAACGCGTCACCGAGCGTGGCTTCGTCCACATGGACACCCCGGGGTACGATCCCGTCTCCGTCACCGGCCAGGTCGCGGGCGGCTGCAATATCGTTGTCTTCACGACCGGCCGCGGCTCGGCCTTTGGCTTCAAGCCGGCGCCCTCGATCAAGATCGCGACCAACTCCACGCTCTACGCCAACCAGGAACCGGATATGGACATCAACGCCGGCAAGGTCCTCGATGGGATCACCCTGGATGAACTAGGGGCGGAGATCTTCGACAAGATCCTCGCCGTGGCCTCCGGTGAACGATCGAAGAGCGAGATGGCCGGGGTTGGCGAAGAGGAATACAACCCGTGGATTCTGGGAGCAATGCTCTGATCCCCGGCGATGACGCCGCCGTGGCGGACGGCGTACTGGATCTGCTGCTCGCGGAATTCATCACCAGGGTCGAACCGCTCGGCGTCCGCGTCGCGCGGGTCCCCACCGCGGCAGAGGCGGGCGGCCTGATCGCCCTGTGGGCCGCCGAACTCGGCACGGATAGCGCGGTGGTCGCCGGGGAAGCAGCACAACGCTACCCGGGAGCGGTCTCGGCGCTGGCGGAGGCCGGCGTCGCCATCGCCCCACTCGCGGCGCCGGACATCGTGCGCGACGCGCCGCTCGGGGTGAGTCTCGCCCACCTGGCGGTCGCCGAGACGGGATCGCTATTGCTGGCGGAACCGACGTTGGAAGACCGCGCGGTGGGGATGCTCACGCTAGCCCAGGTGATCCTCTGCCCGACCGCCACCCTGGTCCCCTCGCTCGACGAGGCCGGGGCGGCCCTGCGGCAGATCGCGCTCACGTCGGGAGCGTCGTTCGCCACACTGGTCACCGGTCCCAGCCGCACCGCGGACATCGAGCGGGTGCTGACCGTCGGCGTGCAGGGTCCGGGAAAGGTGATGGCGATCTTCATCGACGAGTGACCGCCCTCACCCCAACCCCGGCTCCCTCCCAAGCCTCCCTCCGCCGGAGGGAGGAGTCTCCCATGACGATGGCTCAAAAGAGGAGGCGGCCCAAAGAGGGAGTTCTCATGCGGTCGGAAGGGCCACGATGTGGCCCAAAGCCCCTCGCTCCGCGCACGGGGAGAGGGGTTGGGGTGAGGGGCATTCGACGGGTTGGGATGAGGGCTCACATCGCGAATACGCAGCGGCAATCATTCGCATTCGGTATCACGACACTCGAATTGCCTGCGCAACTCGCGACGAAGCAGTTTGCCGGAGGCGGTGCGGGGCAGGGCGTCGACAACGTCGATCCGGACTGGGATCTTGAATCCCGCCAGGCGCTCCCGGCAGAACGCGGTCAGGGTTGCGGCCGCGGCCGCGGGTTCGCCCGCCCAGACCACTGCCGCTGCCGGTCGCGCCCCCCAGAGGTCGTCCAGCGCGGCGATCACCCCCGCGTCTCGCACATTGGGGTGCCCGAGCAGCACCCGCTCGATTTCCGCGGGCGAGATGTTCTCGCCGCCGGAGACGATTAAATCGTCCCGGCGATCGAGGACGGTGATGTAGCCGTCGCCGTCGAGTACGCCGATGTCGCCAGTCGCGAACCACTCGTCGCCTCGTGCCTCCTCCCCGAGATAGCCCAGGAACAGGGTCGGACCGGAGACTTCGATCGCGCCCGGTTCGTCAGGCGCCGCCAGTCCATCCGGCGTGGTGACACGCAACCGCGTCATCGGCAGCGGCAAGCCGGATGATCCGGGCCGCGACGGGACTTCGTCCGGCAGCAGCGTCGTCGCCTGGGACGCCGTTTCAGTCAGTCCGTATGTGGGAGCAACAGGAATGCCCCGCCTCAGACTCTCCGTGACGAGGCCCGCTGGGGCAGCCGCGCCGCCGAGGAGAACGCAGCGCAACGATGGTGGCCAGGGAGTATCGCCTCGCGTTTCGATCAATCGAGTGAGAACCGTCGGCACCGCCGACACCAGCGTCGCGCCGCCGTCGATCGCCGCCAGCGCCCGTTCCGGATCGAACTGCTCGTGGAGGTAGACCGGCACCCCGCCGAGCGCGCTCCGAAAGAGGATCGACAACCCGCCGACATGGAACATCGGCAACATGGCAAGCCAGGCGTCGTCGCGGTGATGACCGAGGTGGAGCGCCGAGGCGACCGCGCTGAACCAGACATTGCCATAGCTGAGCCGCACTCCCTTCGGCCGGTTGGTCGTGCCCGAGGTGAAGAGGACGGCGAGTTCCCGTGCGGCGGGAATCGCGGGGGCGGCAAACGGCAGCGAAGGCGCCGCGCGCTCGAGCTCCGCCATCGGCACAATGGTGAGCGGAAGATCGCGCGCGGCGCCCTGGGCTACCTCCCAGCGCGATTCGTCGACCAGCAGGACGCCAATCTCGGCCGCGGCGAGTTGCCAGGCGATCTCCTCCGCCGTCTGCCGCCAGTTGAGCGGCACGAACGGCACGCCAAGCACTCTCGCGGCGTGGGTGGCGAAAACGAATCCCGGCCGGTTCGCGGCAAGCAGGCCAAGGCGATATCCGCCACCTGTCAGCGGCGCGAGCCGCGCCGCCGCCCCGGCGACACTCCCCGCCAACTCCCCGAACGTCCACCGTTGGTCATTCCAGGTCAGGGCGAGGCGATCGCGCCAGGTGCGCGCGGCGACATCGAGGCAGTCGGGGAGCAAGACCTCGCCGCCGGGGGCGATCACGGCAGGCGCGGGTACTTGGAGAAGTCGGGGCGCCGCTTTTCGAGGAACGCGGTCTTCCCCTCGCGCCCCTCGTCGGTCATGTAGAAGAGCATGGTGGCATCGCCCGCCAACTGCTGGATCCCCGCCAGTCCATCGGTGTCGGCGTTGAACGCGGCCTTCAGGAAGCGGATCGCTGTTGGCGAGAGGGCGAGAATCTCGCGCGCCCACGTGACCGCTTCATCCTGGAGTTGGGCAACCGGCACGACGGTGTTCACCAGACCCATCGCCAGCGCTTGCTGGGCGTCGTACTGGCGGCAGAGAAACCAGATTTCCTTCGCCTTCTTCTGGCCGACGGTGCGGGCGAGGAGCCCCGCCCCATAACCGGCATCGAAACTGCCGACTTTCGGCCCGGTCTGCCCGAACCGCGCATTCTCGGCGGCGATGGTCAGATCGCAGACGAGATGCAGCACGTGGCCGCCGCCGATGGCGTACCCGGAAACGGCGGCGATCACCGGCTTCGGCAGATAGCGGATCAGATGCTGCAAATCGAGCACGTTGAGCCGCGGCACCTGGTCCTCGCCGACGTAGCCAGCCTCGCCGCGGACTTTCTGATCGCCCCCGGAGCAGAACGCCTCCGGTCCCGCCCCGGTGAGGATCACCACCCCCACGTGCTGATCTTCGCGGGCGTCGGCGAAGGCGTCGATCATCTCGCTCACCGTGCGCGGGCGGAAGGCGTTGCGCACGTCCGGCCGGTTGATCGTCACCCGGGCGATGCCGTCTTCCGTCTTTTCGTAGATGATGTCCTCGTATGCTCCCGCCGGAATCCAGGTCGTGTTCACTTGCGGTACTCCTCGTGTGTCCGCGGCAGCGGACGCTCCCCATGCCGCGCAAATCGACGAATCAGATCGAAATAGACCTCCGGGCGCTCCAGGTGCACGGCGTGTCCGGCCCCGGGAACGATCGCCAGCGTCGCGTCCGGGATGACCGCGGCCATCTCCTGCCCGATCCGGGCGAATTTGCCATCGCGTTCCCCGGCGATCACCAGCGTCGGGACACGAATCGCCGCGAGGTCGGCCCAGTGATCTGGCTGGCTGCCCTGGCCCATGCCACGCAGGCTGTTCGCCAGCGCATGCGGCCGATTGCCAAGCCGGATCGTTCGCTGACGTTCCCGGGCGGCAACAGGCAGGTCACGCTGGCTATCCCACAGCGGAAGTCGTTGCCATTCCGCGACAAAGGACGCGATACCATCGGCCTCGATCCGCGCCGCGAGCGCGGCATCGGAGCGGCGGCGGTCTTCCCGCTCCGCCACGGTGGTGATCCCCGGGTTCACGCTCTCCAGGATCAACGCGGCAACCCGCCGCGGATGGCGGAGGGCGAGACCGAGCGCGAGCCGTCCTCCGAGGGAGTAGCCCAGCCATGTCGCCTGGCTAATGCCGATTGCCGCCGCGAGCGCGTCCAGATCGTCCAGTGCGCGCTCGTAGGCGTACCGCGCCGGATCGCGGGGAGCGTCGGAATGGCCGTGTCCGATCAGATCGATGGCCACCACCCGCCAGTCCCGCGCCAGGTGTTCGACCACCGGCCACCATGATTCGCCGCTCCCGGTGAACCCGTGGAGCAGCACTAGCGGTGCGCCGGCGCCCTGCTCGCTGACGTGAAAGCGAACCCCGTCGACCGCCAGGTCAGGCATGATCCTCAGGCCCGCGGCGAAGATCCCGTAGCGCCGCGGCGACATCCCGCCAGACCTCGCGGTGCAGCGTGACATTGCGCTCCCGGCCGGTGACCAGTTCGACGATGGAGAGCCCGCGTCCGGCGATGCCAGCGGCGACCGCTTCGCGAAACGCTGGCCACCCGGTGGGACGGTTGAACGTGGCTCCATAGAGCGCGGCCGCGTGGTGAAAATCGAGCCCGGTCGGCGTACCGAAAAGGCGCTCGAAATCCGCGCACGGGAGCAGGTCGGCCTGGGGCAGGAAGGAGAAGATGCCGCCGCCGTCGTTGTTGATGACCACGATGGTGCAGTCGATCCCGTGCAACTTCGCCGCCAGCAACCCGTTGAGATCGTGGTAGAAGGAGAGATCGCCGACGAGCAAAACGACCGGGCCCGCCGCCACCGCGGCAGCGCCGAGCGCGCTGGAGACGAGACCGTCGATCCCGCTCGCGCCGCGATTGCCGACGACGCGAACGCAACGCTGGTCTCCCCCGACAAAGGTATCGACATCGCGCACTGGCATGCTGTTGCCGACCACCAGCGTCGCACCGTCCGGCAAAAGGTCGGCGATCTCGGCGGCCGCACGGCCCTCGAAGGGCTCCTCGCAGGAAGCGAGGTACGTGTCGATCGCCAGCCGGGTGGCGGCATTCGTCTCCTGCCAGTTCTGCAACCAGGACGATTCGGCGTCGGGTCCGCGTTCTCGCAGAATCTCGGTCAGCCGGGAGAGAGCCGGCGCCGGTTCGAGGCGAAGGTGAGCGGTCGCCACCTGTCCCGGATCGCGCGGATCACCGCGGTCGAACAGGATGTGCTCGCGCCCGGGATTGGCGGCGATGAACGTCTGCAACGTCTTTGCCGCGGGCAAGCCACCGGTGCGCAGGATCAGATCGGGCGCCAATTGCTGGGCGGTCTCCACATCGCGCAGGAAGGCGTCGTAGGCGTCGATGATGTTCTCGCGGGGATGATCGCCATACCGGACGCCGGAGAGGGGATCGGCGAGCACCGGGTATCCGCTGACCGCGCTGAGCGCGGCTACCACCCCGGGCAATTCGTCATCATCGCCCGGCCCACAGACGATCACGCCCCGTTCGTGATTCGCCATCACTTCCGCAATCGCGGCGAGGGCGTCGTCATCCAGAACGGTACTGGTTCCGCCGTCGCGTCCAGCCACGCCAGTTACGGCTTCCGCGGGACGTCCCTCGCGGTAGAGGTGCGCCAGCGGTTGCGCGGGGTCGAGATCGGCGGGGAGGAGCGGTTCGCGGAAGGGGACATTGAGGTGAACCGGTCCCCATGGAGCGGACGAGGCGGTCTCGACCGCTCGCCTGACGGTCGCCCGGGCGTGGCGCTGGAGCGCCGGGTTCTCTTCCGGCAGCGGCATATCCACGAACCACTTGACGTGACTGCCGTAGAGGGCAATCTGGTCGATCGTCTGCGCCGCGCCCCAATCGCGCAACTCCGGGGGGCGATCGGCGGTGAGCACGACCAGAGACACCCGGCTGTATTTCGCCTCGACCACCGCCGGCAGGAAATTGGCCGCCGCCGTACCGGACGTGCAGACGATCGCCACCGCATTCCGACTCGCTCGCGCTATGCCGAGCGCGAAGAAGGCGGCGGAACGCTCGTCGACGTGCATCCAGGTTCGGATCGCGGGGTGCGCGGCGACCGCCACCGTCAATGGCGTCGAGCGCGATCCCGGCGCGACGACGACATAGCGCACGCCGCGCCGCGCCAGTTCGTCGACCAACGCGCAGGCGGTGGCGAGATTCGCCGCGCCCGGTCCTCCGCTCACGCCGGCTCGAGCGCGGCGAGCATCGGCCGCAGTTTCAGGCAGGTCTCGGCGAATTCATCCGCCGGGACCGAATCGGCGACGATGCCACAACCGGCGAAAAGGGAGGCGCTCCGCTCGCGCAAGAGCGCGGAGCGAATGGCAACGGAGAACTCGCCAGAACCATCGAGACTGGTCCAACCGAACGGTCCCGCGTACCAGCCGCGCTCGATCGTCTCCAACGCCTCGATCAGCGGCAGGGCCCGCAGCCGCGGGTGGCCGCCGACGGCCGGGGTGGGGTGCAGCCGCTCGACCAGGTCGAGGACGTGACCAGCGCCGGTCAGGTAGCCGGAGACTGGTGTTTCCAAATGCTGCACCGAGCGGGCGGCGACGACCCGCGGCGTGCCTGCCTGTCGTTCGACCGATTCGCAAACATCGGAGAGGGCGGCAATCGTCGATTCGACCACGATCTCGTGTTCGCGCCGGTCCTTTTCGCTCGCCAGCAATCGCGCGGCGAGAGCGGCCCGTTCGGCGTCGGTCGCTCCGATGCCGATCGACCCTGCCAAGCAGGTGACATCGACGCGCCCTCGATCGAGCCGCACCAACCGCTCCGGTGTCGCGCCGATGAACCAGGCGTCGCCCGAGTGGAGCGCGAAGAGCGTTGCAGTCGCATCGGCGGCACGCAGCCGCGCCAAGACGGCCACCGGCAAGATTGGAGAGATCGCCTCGATTCGTTCTTCCCGCGCCAGCACGACTTTGTCGATCGCCCCCTGCCGAATGAGCGAGACCGCCGTGGCGACCGAGGCTTCCCACTCCGGGCGCGACGGCACCGAGCGCGATTCCCGCACCAATCGTTCACTGATCTGCGGTGATTTTCCAGAAGGAGTCGAGGTCCCATCCATGGTATCGTCGCGCGCTGCCCAAGTGCGACCGAGATCGAGCAGGGTCGAGATTTCGTGCTGAACCTCGTCTCGGTCCGAATCTGGCGTGACGGGCACTGTCACCCGTAGCGCGGTCACCCCGCCACCAGTCTGCAGCAGAACTCTCGGCACGACTATCCGGGCGCTCGGAAAATCGACCCAGACCTCACCGCCAGGCTCGCCGTCCGAAAATGCGAATCCGCCGACCATCGGGAACGGGAGGTCGGCGCCAACGGCGATCAGCCGGTCGCGCACCTCACGCATTTGGGCCATTATCGCGGCGAAGCGGTCAGACCCGGTCGCCTGCAAGGTCAACACCTCGCCCGCGCCGGCAAACGCGAGGCCAGCCGCTTCCTGCGACCAGAGAACACCCCCTCCGAGTGCGGCGACGGCGGCATCGAGGAAGGACAACGGATTGACAGGCGCGGCCAGCGGTTCGACGACGGTCAGCAGGGCTTGCTTACCGCGGGACCTCGCGAGGGCGATCGCATCCGTCCCCGCGCGGTCCGCGGCAGTTGCACTCTTGACCGGATCGAGCATCACAGCAGCACTCATCGTGGGTTCTCCCGGCCGGCTCCCTTCACCCCGAACAACAGGAGCGACCGCAAACTGGGGTAGGCATCTTCGAGATTGCGCGGCTCGTCGGTCAGCAGCCAGCGCAGCACAATCTGGTTCACCGCGCCAAACCAGGCATGACCAGCGAGTTGGGTATCGCCGGGCGGAATCTGCCCCTCCCTGACCGCCTCATCGAGGCAGCCGGCGATCAGGTCCGCGAATCGGGCGTGGACCTCGTTCAGCCGTACGCCGATTTCCGGTCCCGCGCCAAGCGCCTCGACGAGGAGAAATCGCGCCAGGAGGCGATGGCCGGCGAATGCGTGCAACACTTCCCGCAGCGCCGCCTCGCCCCGCGCGAGCGGATCAGACTCGGCGGTCATCGCCGCTTCGATCCGCCTCAGCAGCGCGTCACCCGCTTCGTCGAGCAACGCGAGGAAGAGGGCCTGTTTGCTGGGGAAGTGGAAGTAGAGACCGCCCTTGGAGGTATCGGACACACGCGCGATCTCGTCGACCGCGGTCTCGTTGTAGCCACGTTCGGCGAAAACCTGCAGCGCGGCATCGAGCACTCGCTGCCTCCGCGTGCGGCTTCGTTCCTGGCTGGTGGTCATCGCTCCGGCGCTCATCGCAAAAACCGACTCACTGGTCGGTAATTGTACTGTGTCCAGGGGTTGGTCACGTGTAGTGGGCTACGCGGGCACGATAGACAGGACACCATGAGCGACAAGACGGCACCGCTGGTCTTTCTCCACGGCGATTTCGGCGATGGCATGGAAACGTGGGGCGATGTCGTCGCCGCCCTCGGCAACCGCGTTCAGACCGTGATCCTTGACCGGCCGGGATTCGGCGGGGGAGCATCCCCCCAGGCTGAGCGATACACGATCGCGGGCGACGCCGCCGCTGCCGTCGCCGCGATCGAAGCCCTTTCCACCGGCCCGGTTCATCTCGTCGCCCACTCGTATGGCGGTCTCGTAGCAATCGTGGTCGCCGCGACGCGATCCGATCTCGTGCGGAGTCTGCATCTCATCGAGCCGCCGATGCTGGCGTTGCTCCAGAACGATGCCGCCGCGCAAGCGATGACCGACGAATCGCGGCGCATCCAGGAGCGCTTCGATCAGCAAGAAGCGGACGCGGCGACCGCCGCGTTCTTCACCATGATCGGCGCCGGCCGCGCGGTCGAGCGTCTCCGCGGCACACCCGAATGGGAACGGCTAACCCGCCACGCGGCCCGCTTCGCGCGGAGCGAACCGGCCGCGGATTTCCCGGTCAGCCTCCTCGATCGGCTTCCGCCCGATCTCCCGATCGTCCTCTACACCGGCGGTCGCAGTCACCCGGCCCTGCGCGGCATCGTCACCCGACTGGCCGAACGACTCCCCCAGGCCCAGGTTCACGACATTCCCGATGCCACCCATACCGTGCAGCGTTCGGGTGAGGCATTCCTCACCCCGCTACTGGCGGCAATCGCCAAGACCGAGGGGCGTTAGCCCCTTGGCTGGGTCACGATCACGGCGCATAGATGATCACCATCACACCGAGGAAGGCGATAGCGCCGCCGACGAGATTCCAGCGATCGGATCTCACGCCGTCAATCCACCAACCCCAGGCCAGGGACAGGACGACAACGATCCCGCCATAGGCGGCGTAGACCCGACCGAACAGCGCTTCCGGCGGCCGCACCGTCGGCGACACTCCATATTCCATATCGGTGGCATCCATCCCGGGATGATCGTCGGCGTAACTTGCCGCGCCCTGGCTATCGAGCAAGGAACGTTCTGGCGATGAAGGGTTTGGTTCCGTCCGGGCCGCGCAAGGTCAGTGTCAGCGGACCCAGGTTCGGAGCGAAAGTCAGCGCGATATCGAAGAAGCCGCAACAGCGGCGCTCGGCGGAAATGAACTCCAGGAGTTGTGCCTGCCACGCGCCAGCGCCAGGGAACGTCCACCTGTAGCCGTCAGGAAGTTCCTCGACCCGATCGGCGCAGGAAAAGAGCCCTCGTCCGACCTCCTGGCTGCGTTGCGCCAACTCCTGCTCACTGAGCGTACAGGCCATCGATTCCGTCATCGCCTCTCCTCTCGGATACGTATCTCCGTAGTAGCCGGCGCAGCCACTGGCTACGCTCTCACGGTACGCCTTCAAGTGCGCTTGAAGTCAAGAGGGGCGCGATGCATACGATGACAATCGGCGAAGTAGCAACGCGGTCCGGGTTGCGCGCGTCGACCTTGCGCTACTACGAGGAAGCCGGGGTGTTGCCAGCCGTCGAACGCGTACGTGGGCAGCGCCGCTACGACGCGTCCGTTCTCGCTCGCCTGGCGGTGATTCGCCTGGCGCAAGACCTCGGCTTCAGCATCGCCGAGATGCGCTCCCTTGTCGCGGGATTCGACGATACCGGCGTCTCCCCCGCCAGGTGGCGGGATCTCGCCAGCCGCAAGCTCGCGGAAGTCGACGCCCTGATCGCCCGCGCGGAGCAGATGAAACTCCTCCTGGAGGAGAGTCTGGAGTGTGGTTGCCTGACCCTCGATGCCTGTCAGTTCGTGCTGGAGCGCGGCGCGTAGGGTATGTGTGTTGGGTGGCCTTGCCGGGTTCGAATTCGCTCCGGCTGGTGGGGCCGAAAACCCTGCGACGTATTCCACCTTTAGCAGGACACCGCGCATATCGCGCGTTGCCAAGCGACATTGGCGGGAACGCCGCTTCCCGGCGAATTGTCCTGGCTCTCCTGGCGCGACGCCGTCAGCTCCGGGCTGGGAGACCGCCAGGGAAGAGTTGACGCTGTGGCGCCGGCGCGGGCAGAGAGACGACAAAGGCGGTCTCGATCCCGGCGACCGTCTTCAGTTCGTCGAGCGCCACCGGCGGAATCGGATCGTCGACGTTGAGCACCATGATCGCCTCGCCGCCCCGGCGCGGCAGATGGCGGCCCACCTGCATTCCGGCGATATTCACGTCGTGCCGTGCCAGCAGCATGCCGACCGCGCCGATGACGCCTGGCTGGTCGCGGTGGTGGGTGATCAGCACGTCCCCGGCCAATGGGCTGTTGAGGGTGAAGCCGTCGACCTCCATGATTGCCGCATCCTGGCGATCCCAGCGCACCACCACATGATGCGACAGCGGGTCGCCTTCTCCCCCGACCACCTCGAACGAGAAATCTGGCGCGCGCGAGGAGTCGGCGTCGCCGGTTTCGACCCGGACCCGCACCGAGCGCTCCTCGGCGAGGAGCCGGGCGTTGACCGGCGTGGTGCGCAGATCGGTCCAGCCGTGGAGCGCTTCCGCGAGCGCGGCGACGACGACATGCTCGGTCACGTCACTCGGGACGAGTCCGCGCACGGTCACGCGGAAGGTCCGCGGCAGATCCGGCTCCAGAACCGCCAGCAGCCGCCCGGCGGCGCCCGCGGCGGTGGTCAACCGCTGCAGCTCGGGGGCATGGAGGGACGACCCCGGAAGATTGACCGCGTTTGGTACCGCCTCGCCGCGCAAGGCGGCGATGGTCGTCGTGCTGATGACCTCGCCGACGGCGGCTAGCGCCTCGGCGCTGGAACCGCCCGTATGTGGGGTCAGCACCACGTTCGGCAGTGCGAACAACGGGCTGTCGACACACGGCTCGTCCGGAAAGACATCGACCCCGGCGCCGGCAATGCGTCCCTCGCGCAGCGCGGCGGCGAGTGCATCCTGATCGACCACGCCGCCCCGGGCCGCATTGATCACGATGGCGGTCGGCTTGAGCAGGCGCATCTGCGCCTCGCCCATCATGTGGTACGTCTCGGGAGTCTCCGGCACATGGAAGGTGACCACATCGGCAGTCGCCAGCAATGTGTCGTAATCAACCGGCGCGGCGCCGAGTTCGGTGAAGCGGGTGGTGCTGATATAGGGATCGTAGGCAATCACGTTCATCTCGAATGCGCGCAAGCGTCGCGCCACCTGCGACCCCACGCGGCCGAGGCCGACGATGCCAACCGTCCGCCCGCGCAGATCGATGGGCCGCATCCGCTTGCGCTCCCAGCGCCCGGCGCGAGTCGATGCGTCAGCGAGGGGAATCTGCCGGGTCACCCCGAGCAACAGGGCGATGGTGTGTTCCGCGGCGGAAATCGCGTTGGCGCCGGGCGCGTTCAGCACCAGCACGCCCGCCCGCGTCGCCGCGTCGAGATCGATGTTGTCGACACCGACCCCGGCCCTCGCCACCACGCGGAGATTCGGCGCGGCAGCCAACACCTGCTCGGTGACCTCGGTTTCGCTGCGTACGATCAGGGCATCCGCCGCTTCCACCGCGGCAAGGAGCGCCGGCACGTTGGTGCCATCGACATCGACGATCTCCCCCGCTCGCCCCAGGCGCTCCCGCGCGGCGGGATGAATCGCATCACTGATGACGATGGTCGGCCGGGCTGCCGTCGCCTGCGGCTCGCTCTCCCCTGTCTGCGCCAGTACGTCGGTCATCGTCTCCTGCCTTCCCCGAGCGAGGTGCGCGGCAATGATGTCGAATAGCGAATCGAGATCGTCGGCGGGCGAGATGCGGGGATCGTTGAGATTTTCACCGGCGTTACCGGCCTTGACGAGAAAGCAGTTCACCCCGGCGGCGGCATAGTTGCGCGCATGGCGCAGGCTGTCCTCGACCGCGTGGCTGAAGCCGGAACGCAGCGCCACCGCGGCCTTGAGATCGGCGAAGACAATCTGGCATTCCGGGAACCCGTGCGCGCGCAGCCACGAGCGGGTCATGTCCGCCGATTGTTCAGGCCGGGCGGTGACAATGGCCACATTGTCGAAACCGACCAGATCGATCGCACGGCGCAGGAATTCGGCGGCGCGGGGATCGGGTTGGAGACTGGAAGCGGGCCCCTCCGGACTGTAGACCCAATCGCGGACTTCATCCGGCACGTTGAGACCGGCGGAGTCGATGAACGCGCTCTCCGGCATCTCGACGCCGAACCGGCTGGATGCGGCGAGGGCGAGCGGCCGTGGATGCTCAGTGAGGACGCCGTCGAGATCGATCGCTAGCCGGAAACTGGTGCTGTCCGTCATCTTCTCCGCCAGAATCGCGGGGTAGAACGCAAAGACGCGCGCCGGGGCCCGGCGCGCCAGCCGCAGAGGGTAACACCCCGGTCACGTGGTTTCCACGTTGATGATTACATTGACTCCGCGTCAGCGTTTGGCAGTGAGGACAAATGGAGCGCATGCAGCCCCAGCAACGGGGCTTGCGATGTGGCAGCCGGACGTCTCTGGCGACCGGCGCCATCCGGTCCTAGCGACGCTCCGCCTCGTCCTTGTCCACCCGCAGATGCACCGCACCCGTGCCGAACTCTTCGATCTCTGCCAGCGGGAAGGTGGCCTGTTCCCTGGAGAAACGGCCTTCCGTCACGGTCACGGACTCGACCAGGCCGAGGTCGCCAAGCGTGAAGGCCGCGACCCGACCCACCTTGTGACTGTCCGCCGAGTACGCCTCGCTGCGCTTTTCGAGCAGCACCTCGTTATCGAGCAGGTTCGAAAAGACCTCGACCGGCGGCGGATCGATCGGCGCCATATCGAAGAAACTGCTGTCGTTCGGGTACTCACCGGGCACGGAAGGATCACTGGCGATGATCGGACCACCTACACCTGCCGCCGGGATGAACATCTCCGGTTCTGACACACGCTGGGGAATGGCCATCTCCTCCTGGCCGATCGTCGGGGACTGCGCTGCCGCGCGCGGACCGGTCGTGTCGAGGCGAATCCCTTCGTCGTCAATTGAGCGAATCGCGGATACCGGCACCATGTGCTTGGCCTGATTCAGAAATCCCGCGTCCACGATCAAGGACCGGACTCGCTTGGTGCCCGCGTCGATGACTACCCCGTCGACGTCCCCCAATCTCTTGCCGGCGATGCCGAAGACCGAGGCGCCGTAGCGAATCTCCACCTCTGACCCCTTCCGCGCGAACGGCTCTCGCGGTGATTGCCGCGTCAACTGCCGATTCCTGATGATCACACACGTCTATGGCATGGTACGCGACGGACTGCATCCCTGCTGGCGGGAAGACTGTGACGTGCAGGAAACGATGCCTTTCCGGCGCGCGTTAGCGAAGTACGGGAAGATTGCCGCGGGCAGAACCGCTTCACTCGCAAGGGCAGGGAATGGATCCTTCGACATTCGACCACTTGATCCGGCGCATGGCGCGCGCCCGCACTCGCCGGGGGATCATCGGCATCGCGTTCGGCGGATTCGCCGCGCAGGCGGTGGGTCGCCACCCGCCGCTCGCGGCGCAGGAGATGTGCCCGGACGGTTGCCCGGAGGGGCAAAGTTGTCTCAACGGCGCCTGCGTGGTCACCTGCGCAAACGACCGGGACTGTCGCAGCAAGCACGACGATCCCTGCATGCTCAACCAGTGCGTCGATGGCGTCTGCGTTCAGGCGATCGTCGATTGCATGCCTGGGTACGAGTGCTGCGAGGGGTCATGCTGCCCCATCGGCTGCACGGTCGACGCCGATTGCGCCGTGCTCGATCCCTGCCGCTGGGGTCGCTGTGGCGAAAGCGGGCAGTGTGAGTTCACCGATGTCGATCCCTGTATCACCTGTGCCAGCGACGCGGAGTGCGTTGACGGCGTCAACACCATCTGCTGCGGTGGCGCCTGCCAGCGACCCTGTCCCGAAGGAACGGTGATGGGGAAAGGTTGCGAGTGCCGCGCCGACGGTTCGGCGACGCTCAACGGCCCGGTCGTGCGCGACGATGCCAGCGGCGCCGGCAATGACTCCGGCCGCCAGAAGTCATCGCATCGCGTCTTCGACCGCTAGTTCAGTATCAACCGCATCATGCGAAATGGTGTCGTCCCGACCGCAGGAGGGACCTCGGCGAGATTGCCTTCCGCGACGACCGCCGAGATTCCTCGCGTCGCGCTCGGAATGACACCATTGCTGTGCGGCAGATGACTGCCGTTCCTACTCGTCGTTGGCCGTCATGCGCTTCAATTCATAGAGTTTCGTCAGCGCCTCGAGTGGCGACATCGCCTCCACCTCGAGCGCCTCGATCGCGGTGACCACCGGATGCGGTGGCGAAAACAGCGTCAGTTGCATCGCCACGGGTTCGGGCGCGGGCGTCGCCATCACCCGGCGACGGCTCTTGCCAGCGGCGGCATCGGGTCCACGTTCGAGATCGGTCAGGATTTCGCGTGCCCGGCGCGTCAGGGCGCGTGGCACGCCCGCGAGTTCCGCGACGTGAATGCCATAGGAGCGATCGGCGGCTCCCGGCACCACATGGTGCAGGAAGACCACGCGGTCCCCCTCTTCCAACACATCCATGCGGGCGCAGCAAACACCCGGCAGCAGGTCCGCCAACTCCGTCAGTTCGTGGAAATGGGTCGCGAAGAGCGTCCTGCAGCCGAGCCGTGAGGCGTTGTGCAGATACTCGACCACGCCCCTGGCGATGGCGAGGCCGTCCCAGGTCGAGGTACCTCGTCCGATCTCGTCGAGCAACACCAGGCTGCGCGCGGTCGCCTGGTTGAGAATGACCGCGGTCTCCAGCATCTCGACCATGAAGGTCGATTGCCCGGAACTGATGTCGTCCTGGGCGCCAATACGAGTGAAGATCCGATCGACCAAACCGACCCGCGCTGTCGTCGCCGGAACGAAGGACCCGATCTGGGCGAGCAGGACGACGAGGGCCACCTGCCGCAGCCAACTGCTCTTGCCCGCCATGTTCGGCCCGGTCAGAATCGTAATCTGGTGCGATGCAGCATCGAGCCGGGCGTCGTTCGGGACAAAGGCGCCGGCGGGGAGAAGGGTCTCCAGGGTTGGATGCCTCCCCGACGTGATCTCGATCGTGAGCGAATCATCGACCACCGGCCGTACGTAATGGCGGATGATCGCCACTTCGGCCAGCGCCGCGACCACATCGACATAGGCCAGGGCCGCCGCCAGTTCGCACAACGCGCGTACCTGATTGGCGACCTCGGCGACGATGCGGCGGTAGACGTCCGCTTCGAGATGGGCCAACGTCTCCTGCGCGCCGAGGACCCGCGCCTCGTACTCCTTGAGTTGGGTCGTCACGTAGCGCGTGCAGTTGGCCAGCGTCTGCCGCGGCAGATAATCGGCAGGGAGACTCGGCTCCGCACCACCGTTGCTCCGCTGGCCGTTGGCGACAAGCGCGGCGTTGCTGATCTCGAGGTAGTACCCGAAGACCCGGTTGTAGCCGACTTTAAGCGTGCGAATGCCGGTGCGGTCCCGCTCCTGCCGCTCCAGACCCGCGATCCAGGAGCGCGCCTCGCGCACGGTCGCCTCGTGGGCATCGAGTTCCGGGGCAAACCCGGGTCGGATGGCATTGCCCGCGCCGAGGCTTGCTGGTAACTCGTCCGGCAGGGCTCGGTCGAGAAGAAGCCCCAGTTCGGTAACCGACGCGGCGAGCGGCGCGAGCGGGGGACAACCGGGGAGATCGCCCACCATCTCCACAATCTCGGCAAGCACGTGGAGCGATTGCCGCAGTTGCCCCAACTCGCGCGGATTGACAACTCCGGTCACCGCCCGATTCGCCAGCCGCTCCAGATCGCCGACCCTGGTCAGCCGCTGCCGCATCCGCTGCCGGGCCGCACTCGACGTAACAAAATGCTCGACCGCACCCTGCCGCATCCGGATCGCTGCCACATCGAGCAGCGGCTGCCCGAGCCAGCGGCGAAGGAGCCGCGCGCCCATCGGGGTGCAGGTTTCATCCAGCACCGCCACCAGGCCGTGCTTGCGCTCGCCACGGGCACTTTCGAGCAATTCGAGATTGCGCCGCGCCTGCGCGTCGAGGACCATGAACCCGTCCGTGGTGTAGGCGCGTAGCGTCGCGATCTGACCCAGGCTGCTGCGTTGGGTATCGGCGAGGTAGGTGAGGAGAGCGCCCGCCGCCTGCACCGCTGCCGGTTGTTCGGCAAGGCCGAGACCATCCAGCGCCTGCACCTGAAAGTGCCGTTGCAGCGCTGCGGCGGCCCGATCGAACGTCCACTGCCAGTCGTCGCTGGTGCTGACCGTCGCTCCCCGCGGCAACCACTCGTCGCCTTCTGCGGCGGCCGCCTGGCGCGTAGCCGCGGGCAGGAGAATCTCCGCCGCGCCGAGCCGCAGCAATTCCCGCGCCGCCGCCTCGCGCGCGCCCTCGGCGCTCACGCCACGCAGGTGCGTCGCCGCGAACTCCCCGGTGGAGAGATCGGCGTACGCCAGCCCACAGGTCGATCCCGCGGGCCAGAGCGCGGCAATGTAGGTGTTGCGATGACTGTCGAGCAGGGCCGGGTCGGTCACCGTGCCCGGCGTGATCACTTTCGTCACATCGCGGTCGATCAGCCCGCGGCCACGTTCCTGACCACCGATCTGCTCGCAGATGGCGACCTTGTGACCGGCATTGACCAGTTTCGCGATGTACCCCTCGGCGGCGTGATGCGGGATGCCTGCCATCGGCACCCGCACCCCCTTCCCCATGTCTCGGCCGGTGAGCACGATATCGAGGACCCGAGCCGCCGTCTCGGCGTCCTCCTCGAACGTTTCATAGAAATCGCCCAGGCGAAACAGCAGAATCGTGTCCGGAAAGCGCCGCTTGATCTGCAGGTACTGGCGCCGGATGGGCGCCGTGGCGGCGGCATCAGGCTCCGCGGCGTGCTTCGGCGCGATCTCCGCTGAACCCGGTTGGATCGGGGACGCGTCCGTGGTCAACGTGCCCTCTCGGCTGGAGCGGGGACGCCCTGCAGGGGCGAGCAGGCAAGGGTAGGCTACGCGCTGTGGAGCGGGGCGGCAAGTCCCGCTGGTGGGCTGGCGGCCCGGTTGCGGTCGCAACGCGGTGAGGAAACGGGAGGGATCATGGCGAAATTCGTGGCGCTGCTGAAGTTCACCGACAACGAGGCGCTGCGGCTGGAGACGCGGCCGTCGCATCGGGAATACCTGCGCTCGCTCTTCGATGCGGGGAAACTGGCAATGTCCGGTCCCTGGGCCGATGACACCGGCGCCATGCTCATCTACGAGGCGGACAGCCTGGCCGATGCCGAGGCGCTGCTGAACGCCGACCCCTATCGCGCCGCCGGCGTCCTCGCCGACGCCCGCATCAGGGAGTGGCGGGTCGTGCTTCCGGCGGAGTAGCCGACGCGGGGAATCTCGCGGCGCGATATTTCCCAGTAAACGACGAGGTCCCTCGTTCCTCGGGACGACACAATCTTGACCAGGTCATAAAGAGCCCCTCTCCCCGCGCACGGGGAGAGGGGTTTGGGGTGAGGGGCGTTCGAGGATTTTGGAGTGAGGGCTCTCCCTGGGCGCTACAACTCCTGGTGGTAGGCGTACAGCCGGTCGCCATCGAGGCGGCGCAACTTTTGCAGCGCCTCGTTCTCGATCTGGCGCACCCGCTCGCGGCTGATCTGCAATTGCTCGCCGACCTCGGCCAGGGTGTGCTGGTGGCCGTGGCCGAGCCCGAAGCGGAGTTGAAGCACGAGCTTCTCCCGCGCGGTCAGCGTGTCGAGCGCGGCGTTCACATCCCGCTTCAACATCGATTCGGAGGCGGCCTCGTACGGCGTCTCCGACACGTCATCGGCGATTAGATCGCCGAGACTCGTCTCGTCCTCGGAACCGATCGGCGTCTCGAGCGAAATCGTCCGCTGCGCCGCCTGCACGATCTGGTGGATCTTTTCCGGCTGGACACTCATTGCCTCCGCGACCTCTTCCGGCGTTGGTTGCCGGCCGAGTTCCTGGGCCAGGGTGTTCAGCGTCTTGCGGTAGCGCGAGATCGAGTCCCCCATGTGCACGGGAAGGCGGATAGTGCGGCTCTGATCGGCGATGGCGCGGGTGATCGCCTGGCGAATCCACCAGGTGGCATACGTCGAGAAGCGAAAGCCCTTGCGCCAGTCGTACTTCTGGACCGCCCGCATCAGGCCGATGTTCCCCTCCTGGATGAGGTCGAGGAGGGTCAGACCACGGTTGACGTAGCGCTTGGCGATGGAGACGACGAGCCGCAAGTTGGCGCGCACGAACCGCTGCGTGGCATCGAGGTCACCCGACTCCACCCGCTTGGCGAGTTCGATCTCCTGGGCGTGGGTCAGCAGTGGTGTTTCGGCGATCTCGCGCAGGTAGAGGCGAACGGGATCGTTGATGAAGTTGGGATCGAGGCGCTGCAGCACATCGAGATCGCGCTCGATGTCCACCTCGGGCTCGATCTCATCCGCCATCTGGGTCTGGATCTCTTCGGGGATATCAATGCGATCATCGGTGACGCCACTTACGACAAGGTCATCTATCTTGTCCATCCCATAGGTTTGAATCGGATCACTCATGAGTGGCATACTCCTCATTCAAGCGTCTGGAGCTAGGCAATAGCAATCGGATACGCGGCCCAAGAACGCGACCAGAGTGCGTTCGCCCACGCTCAGGCACACGACGACGGCCGGCGGGCAAACGCACGTCTATTCCATGAACGCCTTTTTATCAGTTCCGGTTCCCCGGCGCCGGTGCAGTCGTGCCTTGCGGGCCACACGACGCTCCTTTCCCCGATCATAACAGGATGTACAGGATTCGCCACCCCCTTTTTTGCGTACTGGCGCTACCAGAGTGGCGGCTGCTCCCTTCCCGGCCCAAACCCGCTACCCCTTGATGGTGCATATTGCGCGCCATGACCACCGACGTTCGCCCGTTCCGCGCGATCCGTTTCGATCCGACTCGCTCCGGACCCGTTGGTCCCCTGCTGGCGCCGCCGTACGATGTCGCCAGCGCTCCCGCCACGACCGCGAGATACAGCATCGCCGGCATCGAAAATGTCGATCTCGGCGTTCCGGGGGACCAGCACGCGGTCGCCGCGGAGCGTTACGCCGCCTGGCGACGCGTAGGCATCCTCCACCAGGACCCGGCGCCGGCGATCTACCTCCACGAGCACCGGTTCCCCACGGCAGATGGCGTTGCCACGCGTCAGGCGTTCTTCGCCCGCGTCCGTCTCGTCGATTGGGAGGACGGCGGTGTGCAGCCGCACGAGCGGACCATGCCGGGACCACGGCAAGAGCGCGGCGCCCGTCTGCGCACTACCGAAGCCAACCTGAGTCCCCTCTATTTCCTCTTCCGCGACCCGAACGGCGACGTTCGGGACCTGATGTCCTCGACGCTGGCCAGCACTGACACGCCCGCCGAGCAGGATCAGGTCGGCGGGGAGCACCGGTTGATCCCGGTCACCGACCCCGCCTTTCATCAGGTGCTACAGCAGTTCCTGGCGCCCCGCGCCCTCTTCGTCGCGGACGGCCACCATCGCTACGAAGCCGCGCTCGCCTATCGGAACGAACAACGGCAGATTTACGGCTGCGATCCGGAAGCGCCGTGGGAGTTCGTGCTCGTCCTGCTGGCGGCGGCGGAGGATCCGGGCGTCATCGTCCGGCCGACCCATCGCCTGTTGCTCGGCGACGGTCTCGCTCTGGGCGAACTCATCGATCAGCTCCGGCGCTGGTTCGCCGTCACACCCATCCAGCGGGAAGCGCCGGTGGGCGCGGACGAGTCATTCATCGCCCGCGTTGTGCTCGGCGAGGACGCTGGGGTGTGGGATATCCGGGTTCGGGAAGACCGGCCGCACCTGGATCTGCTCCCGGCCGACCGTGGTCCTGCCTGGCGCGCACTCCCTGTCGCTGCGGTCGAGGCGGTGCTGGAGCATGCGTTCGGACCGGGCGGGGAAGGAAACGGCGCTCGCATTCGCTACACCATCGATGCCCGGGACGCGATGACGCAGGTCGTGGACGGCCATGCCCGAGCAGCCTTTCTGCTCCCGCCGCCGCGTCTCGCTCAGATTCTGGCTGTCGGGGCCGAGGGAGATTTACTGCCGCCGAAATCGACCTGGTTCGAACCGAAGGCCCCCGCCGGTCTGGTCATCAACGACCTGCGCGGGGATACGTAAGGCCGCTTCGACCTGAACACGGTCCCACGCTCCGGCACGAATCGCATCCCACACCGAAAATGCCGAGTCCGCTCCTGTCAATCCAGGAGCGGACTCGGCGTCACGGAAAGCAGATGTTCGCGTCAACCGTGGTTGAGAATCGGCATCAGCCGCCGCTCACGTCAAACGCGGAGCGGAATCGTCCTATTTGGGTACGCAGCACTTACCGAGCGATGTCGGGCAGATCTTGGCGTCGGTGTCACATTTGAGCTTGCTACTGTAGGGTCGGCAATCCGCGTCAGTTTGGCAGACCTTCTGGCACGCGGTGACGACGATCGCGAATGTCGTCGTGCAGGTGAGGCCCTCACAGCACTCGCCGGCAAAAAGACCACACAGGTTGTAGAGCCCCCGGCAGGTCCCGCCCTGGGGCGGCGGGGAATCGGTCGGGCAGCAAGCCGTCGCCTTGTCGCAGCCACTATCGTTGACCGAGCCATCCGGCATCACGGTGCGACAGAAGATGGCTCCACCGCGGTTGACCGACGCATCGAGTCTGGCCCCATACAGGCTGGCATCGACAAAGCAGGCGCCGCCCAGGTTCGCGCCGCGAAAATCGGCGCCGTAGGCATCCGCGTCTCTGAAGTTGGCATGACTCAGGTTCGAACCGCGCACATCCTTGTCGACGAAGACGCTGGAGCCAGCAAAATCGCACCCGGAATTGTTCTTGCCCCGACCGGGGACGCACACGGCACCGCCGGGAAAGCAGACCGAGGCGTTGCCCTTCGCCTGGGCGCCGACTTTGCTTCTCCGTCTGGAGTCGCGTTTCGCCAGCGACGTCGCTGGGTCGTGCCCAAGTGCCACGGCGCCGACGATGGCAAGGAGCGCGCTTCGCCGCGATTGCTTCAGGTTCAGTGAGACGAGACGTGCCAGACCATCGAACTGACCACGGTCCATGGGGTGATGCCTTTCCGAACAACAAGCGCCATTTTACGGGATCACGAGAGGATTCGACGGTTCGGTCATCCTGACACAATCTCGGTACGCCTGCAATGAGCGGTGATCATCACATCGATCACCACCGCGTCGGCGTTGGGCCAGGGGAATCGCCGAATCGAGTACGGTGACAGGGGCGCCTTCGCGCTTTGACGTCGCCACCATCGTGCGTCACTCGCACATCGCGCCAGTGATGAACTAGTGCGGATCCAGAAGACCTTTTGGGGAATGCGACAGCAACGGTAGGGGCGAATCCCCAGCAGGTCTCCTGTTCTTGCACTAGCACATCAGGTTTGCCCGCATATAGAGACCCTCGCCTGTTGATACAGACGAGGGTCTCGAGCGTAGACCGCGAGGGGCCTCCGGCGCTGTGTCGTGGCTTAGTGCCCGCAGCCGCAGCCGTGCGCGGTGCTGTCGTTGCCACCCGCGTTGAACGAATGGCCACAGGCGCAGCCGGAAACGGCGTTCGGGTTGTGAACCGTGAAGCCACCGCCCATCAGCGAGTTGACGTAGTCGACTTCGGCGCCTTCGAGGTACATCGCGCTGAAGTTGTCGACGAGGAGACGCACGCCGTCCGTCTCGATCACCTCGTCCCCTTCGTCCGCGGCATCCTCGACCGTCATCCCGTACTGCAAGCCGGAGCAGCCACCCGGGGCGACAAAAACGCGCAGCGCGGCTTCCGGCGTGCCCTGCTCGGCCAGGAACTCCTTCAACTGTGCGGCCGCCTCTGGCGTAATCGTGATCATCTGTGTGTCCTCCGCGCTCGGTGCGCGTACAACGCGCGTTGCGAGCGAATGTGCGTCAATCCAGATCGAAGTGTACGAGCCCCCCCGGGCATGTCAAGGCATCTCCCCTTTCCACGGTAACATAACGACGTCCATGTCGATGCCGTTCCGGTGGCTCAGGGGCGGTGCTCCGGGGCGAAAAAGACGAGAATCGAAAGATCCTCGGAGATATCGACAAAGCGATGATCGACCTCGCGGGCGACGTAGATGATCGATCCGGGGCCGACCAGACGGCGTTCCCCGGCGACTTCCACCGCACCGCGTCCGGAAACGACGTAGTAGACCTCGTCCTCGGCATGGGGCGTCTGCTGATCCACCGTTCCCGCCGCGAGCACGTAGAGGCCGAGACTGAGCGTCGTGCGGCTGATGAACTGCAAGTAGGCTTTGTTGGTCTCACTTCGCTCGCGGACGATGTCGCGGTATTCGTACGCTTCCACACGTGGCTCCTTTGGCCATGTCCGCGAGGCCACGACGGGCGACGCAGGCGTCGCCCCTACAGGGGTTCGGCGTAGGGGCGACGCCTGCGTCGCCCATTTCGCCTAATCCGCAACCACCGCCAGATCGACGCTCTCGCGGTCAGGGGCGGGCGTCAGCCGGAAGTGATCCATGGTCAGGCACTCGGTCGGGCACCAGTCGACGCAGAGCGCGCAGCGGATGCACGGCCTTTCGTCGATCAGCATCAACGCCGAGAGCGGGCCCATCTCCTGCCGCGCCAGTTCCGCCATCTCCACGTCGCCGTCGATGGAGTGGATGCGATCCGGCGAGACCATCTCGATGCATTTCACCGGGCAGACATCGACGCAGTTCGCGCAGAGAATGCAGCGGTTGCCGTCGATGAAGATATTCAACTGGCACTGCAGGCAGCGCTTCGCTTCCTCGAAGCCGATCGGCTTGGTGTAGCCGATTTCGGTCTCGATCGTCGTATCGCCGAGACCAAGGCCGCGGTCGGAGAGCGGCATCGCCGGCATCATCTGCCGTCCGACGCCGGTGTAGTTGTCGCCCCAGACCAGGCGCCGGCTGGTGGTCGACATCGTCCACTCCGCGATTCCCTCCGAGAGGAGCGGATTGGGCGTGGAGATGTACTCCGTCGGCACTCGGGTCAGTTCCATCTCCTTGACCTTGGCCGGGGTACCCTGCAATTCCTGGTCGATGAACTGGGCAACCCGCTTCCCCTCGCCGATCGACGAGATGAAGTTGGTCGGGTTGACCACATAGTCGCCCGCCGCCCAGACATTCGGCAGCTCGGTCTTGAGCGTCTCGTCGAGGAGCGGCACGCCGCGGCGGTCGGTATTGACCTCCACCCCGGTAAGGAGGCGGTTGTCCTGGCGCTGACCGATGGCGACGAGAATCATGTCGCAGGGGATGACGAATTCGGAACCAGCCACCGGTTGCGGCCGGCGGCGCCCCTTTTCGTCCGGCGCGCCGAGTTCGTTGCGGATCAGTTCCAGCCCCGCAACCTTGCCATTGCCATCGTCGATGACCCGGGTGGGGGAGACCATGTACATGATCTCGACCCCTTCCAGTTCGGCTTCTTCGAGTTCGATGGCATCGACTGGAATCTCGGCGATGGAGCGGCGGTAGGTCATCACCGATTGCTCGGAGCCCATGCGCAGCACGGTACGCACGCAGTCCATCGAGGTGAAGCCACCGCCGACGGTCACCACTCGCCTACCGACCCAGACATCCTTCTGACCGAGATTGACATCTTCCAGGAACTGGAGTCCGGAGACCACCCCCTCCAGGTCTTCTCCCGGCACGCCGAGTTCCTGGGGAACCTGGCATCCGGCGGAGATGATCACCGCATCATGGGCATCGGCCAGTTCGCGCAGGGTAATGTCGCGGCCAACTTCCATGTTGTAGCGGATATCGACGCCAAGATCGGTGATCAGGGAGACCTCGTCCATGATCACATCGCGCGGGAGGCGCCATTCCGGCACCCCGGCCCACATCACCCCGCCCGGCACCGGGTACCGCTCGTAGACGGTGACCTTGTACCCCTTGCGGGCGAGATCGCGCGCGGTGGTCAAGCCATTGGCGCCGGCGCCGATGACGGCGGCGGTGCGTCCATTCCAGGGAGGCGCCACCTCGTGCCGGGTCTCGCCGCGATAATCGGCGGCGACACGCTTCAGGTAGCAGATGCCGATTGGGGCGTCGATCTCCTTGCGCCGGCAGGCGTCCTCACAGGGGCGCGCGCACATGCGGCCGAGACAACCGGGAAAGACGTTGTGTTCCCGGTTCAACTCGAACGAATCGGCGTAGCGGCCGTCGGCGATCAGCGCGATGTACCGCGAAATGTCGGTGTGCGACGGGCAGGCGGTCATGCACGGGATGTTGTCGGAAAACCACTGGGGATCGCCGGTGTAGATCGGCAGCCGCGGCCCGGTGCGCTGGATGAAGTTGGAATAGAACGAGGCATCGACAAAGGCGAGAAGGCGGATGCGCCGGGTGTAATCGACCTCGATATCCTCGAAACCCTGTCCGGCGATGCCGTAGGAGGAAAGCCGGCCGGAGATGGCATCGACTTCGGCGTCGTCCATCGGCCGGAAGCGGTCCGCGGTAGCGCCGCAGGACACGCAGAGATCGGGGGGCGCCACCCCCTCGTGAACCCAGCCGCACGCTTTGCATCGGAACATGGGGCGCCACTTTCCTTACTAGTCTGGCGACGTGCCTCAGGCACGAATTGACGGCCCAAAACGGGACGGGCGCGGTCTGTGCTGCGCCACGGTCCTGACTGGCGAGTATACCTGCCTCCCCGCGCTGATGAATCGGAATGCCCGCGGCACGCCCGTGACCGCATGTGTCAATTCTCCGTGCCGCGTATAGACGTTGCGGCAGCGCCAGCAGACAGACCAGGCGTCAGGGGAAAGGGAACGGCGGGGCATCGGCTCGGTGCCGATGCCCCACCGCCAGGGAGCGGGAAGCTACAGGTGATAGGTGACCGAGTAATTGCGCTCTTCTTTGACTGTCGCGCTACTGCAGGTTTTCTCAACCTTGAAGCGGACATAGGTGCCGTCGGAGTAACTGCCGGATCCCAATGAGATGCTGCCCGCTCCGTTGGTTACGGGCGTTGACCATGTTCCCTTGTCAGAGAAAAACGTGAGCTGATAGCAGCCGTTAATGGCACCCGGCATCGATATGGACATAAACGGATCGTTGCTACATGCGCCCCCCGAAGCATAGATCACCCAATATGTCGGCGCCGCTCCAGTAAAGGAGTTGAACTCCGGCACGCTTGGAGCCTCGTGGACTCTGGCATCCGAGACTATCTTGCCCGAAAAGGTGCCTCCCTCATCATCGAAACAGCGGACAGATCCAAGACTGAACGCCGTATCCCATGTGTGATTGGCAAAGCCTGACGCTTCGCATCCATCGGCGGAAGAGCCGTTGACATCGTAGAAGTCGCCCTTGCAGCTAAGGGTACAGATACTGTTCTGGCAGAAGACGTTGGCGTTGGGCGCGTAGTAGCCAGGACAGACGTTGCCGCATCCACCGCAGTTCGTCGGATCGTTGGTGATGTTCTTGCAGATCCCATTGCAGCAACGCTGACCGGAGGGGCACGCGGCTCCTGTGCCGCACTTGCAGACGCCGCCGGAGCATATGTTGGCGGTCAGGTAGCTACAAGGAGCGGCGGTTGTGCACGTGGCGCCACAGAAGTTGAAATCCCCGTTGATGTTCCGGCACGTGCCATTGCAGCAGGCATAGCCACTCGGGCATGCCGCGCCGGCCCCACACTTGCAGACTCCGTTGGAGCAGGTGTTGGTCGTCGTGCTGTTGCAGACCACTCCGCACGATCCACAGTTGCTCGTGTCGGTGGCCACGCTCTTGCAGACACCGCCGCAGCACACCTGACCGGAGGCACACGCGGCGCCGGCCCCACACTTGCAGACTCCGTTGGAGCAGGTGTTGGCGGTCATCGAACTGCAAACCAGACCACAGGCTCCGCAGTTGCTGGTATCGGATGAGACGTTCTTGCAGGTTCCGCCGCAGCAGACCTGGCCGGCGGCGCACGCCGGGCCGCCACCACACGTGCAGACGCCACCGGAGCAAACGTTGGCGATCGTACTGTTGCAGGTGTTCCCGCATGTCCCGCAGTCATTGAGTGATGTCTGCAGATTGCGACAGGTCTCGCCGCAACAGGTCTCACCGTCGCCGCAACTGCCGCCGTTGCCGCAGCCACAGGCGCCGTCGTGGCATCCCTCGCCGGTCGCGCAGGTCTTGCCGCAGTAGCCGCAATTGTTCTCGTCTGTGCGTCGGTCAGTGCAGGTCTCGCCGCAGCAATGAGGATTCGCACTCCCGTCCGCGCAGAACCCACCCGCTCCGCAGGTCTCGCCGCAGATGCCGTCCACGCAAGTCTGGGTCGTCGCGCAAGCCACGCCGCAGACGCCGCAGTGCTGGCCGTCCGTGCTCAGTTCGACACACCGATCGTCGCAGACCACCTGCGCCCCGGGACAGGCGCAGACGCCATTCTGGCAGGTCCGCCCGCCGCCGCAGGCCACGCACGCCGCACCGGCGGTTCCGCACGCCGCGTCATCGGTTCCCGTCTGGCAGGTCGATCCATCGCAGCAGCCGGCGCACTTCGCACCGTCACAGGAGCAGGCGCCGTTGAGACAACTCTGCCCGGCCACGCAGCGGTTGCCACAGCGGCCGCAGTTGTTGGGATCCGTCGCTGTGGCGACACACGCCTTGCCGCACTTGACGGTTCCCGCCTTGCACTTCTTTTTCTTCTTTTCGGCCTGGATCCTGCCGGATCGCTGGTTGCTCTCCCCAAGCGTATCGGCCTTGTGATGGTGCTGAGTTTTGTCCGGCTTCTGGTGCTTGCGCTGGCGATGCTTCTTCGCATCGCCGTCGTCGTGGGACAGCACCGACGTCAATATCCCGCCAATCAGCCCGGCGAGCGCCCCTCGCCGGGTGATCGCTTCACCGACTGTACGCACGACAGCATCGAACCGCGCGTCGTCCACGCTCGCTTCCCTTCGCATTCCGTCTCGATGGCACGACGAGACGATCGCCCCGCCATGCCATCAGCGGCCGGGCGACTCAGCCTTCGCGAAGGGTGAATACTTCAGGAAGCAGTCACGAAGCTGAAATATGTCGAAGCGGATACTACCGCAAAAGTGCCGTATGTCAAGCACACTTTCCCATGATGGCATCACCATTTACGCCCGCCGGCGGCCGCTCTCCCTGCAGTCCAGCTAGCAGGTTGGCGGCGGCGAGGGTGGCCATCCGGTCCCGCGTCTGCACCGTGGCGGACGCCGTGTGCGGCACGACGATGCAGTTGGGGAACCAGGCGAGGGGGTGATCGGCGGGAAGCGGCTCGGGATCGGTCACGTCCAGCGCCGCGCCGAGGATGTCCCCGGTTTCCAGCGCGGCCACCAACGCCTCGGTATCGACGACCGGACCGCGCGCGGCGTTGACCAGAATCGCGGTCGGCTTCATCTGTCGCAGTTGCTCCGCGCCGATGAGATGCCGGGTCTCCTCGGTAAGCGCGACATGGAGGGTGACGAAATCCGATTCCGCCAGCAGGCGGTCGAGCGGAACATAGGTCACGCCGTACTCGCGTGCGAACGCCTCGTCCTCGATCGGGTCGAAGGCGAGCACGGTCATGTCGAAGCCACGCGCCCGCTTCGCGACTTCCTTGCCGATCCGCCCCATACCGACGATGCCGAGGGTGGCGCCGGTCACTTCCTGACCGAGCAGCAGGAGCGGACCCCAGGTCTTCCACTTGTCCTCTCGGACATAGGCGATCGATTCCGGGATGCGCCGCGCCGCAGCGAGCAGCAGGGCCCAGGTGTGATCGGCAGTGGCGTTGGTCAGCACCCCGGGAGTGTTACAGATCAGCACGCCACGTTCCGTGGCCGCCGGAACGTCGATATTGTCGTAGCCGACCGCCAGGTTGGAGACGACGCGCAGCGATGGGTTGCGATCGAGCAGTTCGCCGTCGATGCGGTCGGTGAGGAGGGTCAGCGCCCCGTCGCACCCTGCCAGCAACGCCAGCAGTTCATCGCGGCTGGGCGGGAGATCGCTTTCCCAGAGCCGGACCTCCGCCTTGTCGCGCAGCATCTGCAGCCCTGCTTCCGGAATGCGCCGGGTGACAGCGACGCGTGGCATGGATAGACCTCCATTGCGTACGGAATCTGGTCGCAAATGGCGCAAGAATGGTGGCGACCGCCCACGTCGTATCGTAGCGTAGCTGGACTGGGTCCGACGCCAGCGACCGGCGCGGAAGACAGCGCGATCATCGCTGGATCATACCGTTTCGATTCCCTCCAGGCTTTCGCCAACGTCGGCGAGGGCTTGCTCTATGATCCGGGAGTCCGGGTAGAACTCGCTGCTCCGCAACGCCAGTAGATGGGGGCGAACGGCGTCGAGTATTCCATGCCATTTCGCGCGCAGCAGCAAGCCGAGGGTGCCCACGACCGCGAGGCCCATGCGGATCGCGAGGCGCCGCGCCGGACGATCATCGAGGACGACCTCGACGTCACCGAGTTGAAGACCCAGCCCGATCGTCTCTGTCTCTCCTGCCCCGAGTGACGCCACCCTGACCCGGTGATCCAACGGTGGAACTGGAGGAACGATGACGAACCACGCCGGTTGTCCAACGGATGTCGTGGTCTCGGCGATGACCGCGGGGGGAACAATGACCGACGCGAAGAGCCGGGGGAGGAGTTCGAGTTGCGCGATCTCGGCCAGCGCGATGAGCGGACTCGCATCAACTACACCGACCGCTTCGCTCATCGCCGTTTGCTGGCAGCCAGTTCGGTGGCGAGGTCGTCGTCATCGAAGGTGAAGTAGGGAATGCCCAGGGCATCCGCACGCTGGAGAAACGCGGCGAGATTCATGTCGAGCAACTCGGCCGCCTTTCCCCGTGAAAGCGCGCCTCGCCGGTACAGCTCCATCACCATCAGCTCGCGAGCCGCATCCTCGACGGATGGATCCTGACCGCGCAGGAGCGCCACGAGATCGTCATGCAGATCGATGTGCAGAGTGGTCACGCGTCAGGCTCCGAACGAGTGGCAATTGCCGCGAGGGGCAAGAGTGACAACTGTATCGGACGCGACTGAGTCGCGCTACCTCGAGAGAACAAGCGGGACATCGGTCCCTTGGCGGAATTCCGACCTCGGTAGTATGCTTTCCAAGACGAAAGTGAGACTCATTCTCATTTTCAGGAGCCATGCCGAGATGCCGGGTCAACGGTTTCGCAACACCACGCAGCGCGCCGAGATTCTGGAGGCCGTGCGCCACTCCGCGGAGCACCTCACCGCCGGTGAGATCTTCGAGCGGGTCCGGCGCCAGGATCCACGCATCGCATACGGCACCGTCTACCGCACCCTCCACCTGCTCGCCCGCCACGGGCTGATCCAGGAGTTGACGTTTGCCGATCAGTCCAGCCGCTATGACGGCCGGACCGAGCGGCACGATCACGTCCACTGCCTGCAGTGTGGAGTGCTGGTCGACGTCGATGTGCCGGTGGCGCTGATTGCGCGGCACGTGGCGAGTGAGCAGAGCGGCTTCGACATCACCAGTCACCACACGGTGTTTGCCGGGGTTTGCCCCGCCTGCCGGAATGCCGAACTGGGGACGGGCTCCTGAGTCGAGGAGGCGAGCAGTCGAGTGGTCGAGCAGAACGAACGTGGGAGGAAGCAGGAACCAGTGAGCGAGTCCAAGACGCCGATGTTCGAGATCGAGCATCTCCACGCGGAGATCGATGGCAAGGAGATCCTGAAAGGGGTCGATCTCGTCATCAATGATGGTGAAATTCACGCCCTGATGGGTCCCAACGGCTCCGGCAAGAGCACCCTCGCCTACGTCATCGCCGGCGATCCACGCTACGAAGTGACCGAAGGCAGCATCCGCTTTCGGGGCGAGGATATCCTCGAATGGTCGCCGGACGAGCGCGCCCGCAAGGGGCTCTTCCTCGCCTTCCAGTACCCGACGGTCATCCCCGGCGTGTCGATGGCGAACTTCCTACGCATGGCGGTGATGAACGTCCGCAACGCGCGGGCGGAAGAAGCCGCCGCCGACGGCGGCACAGCCCAACCGGTAACGCCGCGCGAATTCCGCCGCCTGATGCGTGAGAAGATGGCGCTCCTCAAGATGGACGACGCCTTCGCCACACGCTACCTCAACGAGGGGTTCTCCGGCGGTGAGAAGAAGCGCGCCGAGATCCTCCAGATGGCGCTGCTGGAGCCCCGCATGGCGGTGCTTGACGAGACCGACTCCGGTCTCGATATCGACGCGCTGAAGGTGGTCTCCGAGGGGGTCAACGCCCTCGCCGGTCCCGAGATCGGGATGTTGCTGATCACCCACTACCAGCGGTTGTTGAACTTCATCAAGCCGCACTTCGTGCACATCATGATGGAGGGCCGCATCGTCGAGAGCGGTGGCCCGGAACTGGCGCACGAACTCGAGGCCAAGGGCTACGAGGGTCTCCGCGCTCGCGCGGGAAACTAACCCTCACCGCCTGACCCGCTCCCGTCGAACCGGGAGCGGGGGAACGAACGAACAAGGAGCACAACGATGGTCGCCAAGCCACAGATCGATATCGGGGAGTACCAGTACGGCTTCCGCGACGAAGAGGACTACGTCTTCAAGAGCGGTAAGGGACTCTCCCGCGGGGTCGTCGAAGAGATCTCGCAGATGAAGGACGAGCCGGGCTGGATGCGCGACTTCCGGCTGAAGGCGCTCGATCACTTCGAGAAGCGGCCGATGCCGAACTGGGGAGCCGATCTCACCGGCATCGACTTCAACGACATCTATTACTACATCCGGCCCGCCGAGAAGCAGGGCAAGACCTGGGACGAGGTGCCGGAGTACATCAAGAACACCTTCGAGAAACTGGGCATCCCGGAGGCGGAGCGGAAGTTCCTCGCCGGCGTCGGCGCTCAGTACGAGAGCGAAGTGATCTATCACTCGCTGCGCGAGGATCTGCAGAAGCAGGGCGTGATCTTCCTCGACATGGATTCCGCTGTGCGTGAGCACCCGGACCTGGTCAAGCAGTATTTCGGGACGATCATCCCCTACAACGACAACAAGTTCGCCGCGCTCAATTCGGCGGTCTGGTCCGGGGGGTCGTTCATCTACGTGCCGCCGGGGGTCAAGGTCGAGGTGCCGCTGCAGGCCTACTTCCGGATCAACGCCGAGAACATGGGACAGTTCGAGCGCACCCTGATCATCGTCGACAAGGATGCCTACGTGCACTACGTCGAGGGGTGCACCGCGCCGACCTACACCACCAACAGCCTCCACTCGGCGGTGGTCGAGATCGTCGTGCTCGAGGGCGGCCGCTGCCGCTACACCACGATCCAGAACTGGTCGAAGAATGTCTACAACCTCGTCACCAAGCGCGCCGCGGCCTACCGCAACGCGACGATGGAGTGGGTCGATGGCAACCTCGGCTCCAAGGTGACGATGAAGTACCCCGCCGTCTGGCTGATGGAGGAGGGCGCCCGCGGCGAAATCCTCTCCGTGGCCTTCGCGGGCGACGGCCAGCATCAGGACGCCGGTGGCAAGGTGGTCCACGTCGCGCCGCGCACCTCGTCGCAGATCATCTCCAAGTCGATCTCGAAGGGGACCGGCCGTTCCTCCTACCGGGGACTGGTGAAGGTCTACAAGGGCGCCGAGCAGGTCAAGAGCAACGTCGTCTGCGACGCGCTGCTGCTCGACGAGACGAGCAAGACCGACACCTATCCCTACATCGAGGTCGAGGAAGAGCGCGCCTCGATCGGGCACGAGGCCACCGTCTCGAAGGTGGCCGAGGAGCAGATCTTCTACCTGATGAGCCGCGGCCTGAGCGAAGACGAAGCGATGAGCATGATCGTCAACGGCTTCATCGAGCCGATCGCCAAGGAACTGCCGCTGGAATACGCGGTCGAGCTCAACCGGCTGATCCAGCTCGAAATGGAAGGTTCGGTCGGGTAAGCCCGCGAGGTGTCGTTCCGAGGAACGAGGAACCTCGTCTGTTACGGCGACAGCGACAAACGCCGAGGTCCCTCCTTCGTCGGGACGACACGAAGCACGCGGCCGACACGAAGCATCCGGCACGCGGGTGACGCGGGCGTCATCCCTATAACACTGCACAGGACCGGCACAATCGCCTGAATCCTGGCCCTGAACAGAGCGGAGAACGCGCATCGATGAGCACTTTGACCGACATTGGCACGGAGACCGGCTTCTCGCGCGCAGGCGTCGAGGCGGTCTCCCGCGCCCACCTCGAAACCGGGGCGGCACGTGACGCGCGGCGGCGCGCCTGGGAGTTGTACGAAACGATTCCCATGCCGCAGCGCACCGACGAGGAATGGCGGCGGACCGATATCCGCGGCTTGAAACTCGCCAACCTGCACGTCGCGGCGGACGGCGTCGGACCAGACGTTTCGCCGTTGCAGGCGCTGGAAGCGGCGGGCGTCGAGAACGCCGCCGCGCAAATCGCTCTCGGCCCGAACGCCGGGGTCGTGGTCCAGCGGGACGCGACCACCGTCCTCAGCACGATCGATCCCGCGGTCGCCGCGCAGGGCGTCATCTTCACCGATCTCGCTACCGCCGTCCGCGACTATCCATCGCTGGTCGACCGCTACTTCATGACCCAGGCCGTTCCCCCGGAGATGGGCAAGTTCGAGGCGCTGCACGGCGCCTTCTGGCAGGGCGGCTCCTTTCTCTACGTGCCGAAGGGCGTGACCATCGAGGCGCCGTTCCGCGGCTTCAGCCTCTTGGCGCGGCCGGGCGGCGCGGTCTTCTCCCACACCCTCGCGGTCCTGGAGGAAGGCGCGGAAGCCTTCATGGTCGATGCCTTCCGCTCCCCATCGCAGGAAGGGCAGTCCTTCGCCTCGGCGGTGGTCGAACTGATCCTCAGCCCGGACGCCAAACTGCGCTACGTCCAGGTCCAGGACTGGGGCCGCAACGTCTGGAACTTCATGACTGAGCGGGCGATCCTCGGCGACGACGCGATCCTCAATTCGCTCCACGTCACCCTCGGCGCGAAATTCTCCAAGGCGTCGATTGCCTCGCACCTGCGCGGCAAGAATTCGCTGGCGGAGATGCTCGGTATCTATTTCGCCGATGGCGATCAGTTCTTCGATCACCACACCTGGCAACTCCATGAGTCGCCCTATGCCACCAGCGATCTCGAGTTCAAGGGCGCGCTGAAGGGGAACGCCCGCTCGGTCTACTCCGGGTTGATCAAGGTGTTCGAAGGCGCCCAGAAGACCGACGCCTACCAGCAGAACCGCAACCTGGTGCTCAGCCGCACCGCCCGCGCCGACTCGATTCCCAACCTGGAAATTGGCGCCAACGACGTACGCTGCACCCACGGCGCCACCGTCTCCCAGGTCGAGGAGGAGCATCTCTTCTACCTCCAGACTCGTGGCGTGCCCCGCTCGGAAGCGCAGAAACTGATCGTGGAAGGGTTCTTCCGCCCGGTGATCGACCGCATTCCGGTCGAGGAAATCCAGGGCTTTCTCGAAGCGGCGATCGCGCGCAAGGTGGGGATCTAAACACTCTCGAGGCGGCGCGACGACGCGAAGCGAACCCTCACCCTCGGCCCCTCTCCCATTGCGATGGGAGAGGGGAGTTTCACCACCTGGCTGGTCGCGAAGGAACGGCAACTATGGCTACGGCAACATTGAACGAAAAGACCATCGATTGGGCGAAGGTGCGGGACGATTTCCCGATCCTGCGGGAGACAAACGCGCGCGGCCAGCGTCTTGCCTTTCTCGATAGCGCCGCCTCCTCACAAAAGCCAGAGGCGGTGATCGCGGCACTCGACCGCTATTACCGCGAAACCAATGCCAACATCCACCGTGGCGTCTACGATCTCTCCGAACGCGCGACCGCCCAATACGAGGCGGCGCGGCACACCGTGGCCGATTTCATCAACGCGGCCTCGCCGCGGGGAGTCATCTTCGTCCGCAACACCACCGAAGGCATCAATCTCGTCGCCCAGACCTGGGGCCGGCGCACCATTAGCGCGGGCGATCTGATCGTCGTCACCACCATGGACCACCATTCCAACCTGGTCCCCTGGCAGATGCTGGCCGAGGAAAAGGAGGCGCGGCTGGAGGCGGTGCGCGTCACCGACGATGGCCAACTCGATCTCGATCACCTGCGCGAGTTGCTGGCGCAGGGGCCGCGGGTCGTTGCGTTCCCCCACGTCTCGAACAGCCTGGGAACGATCAATCCCGCCGCTGAGATCGTGCGCCTGGCGCACGCCGCGGGCGCGATCGCCGTCGTCGACGGCGCGCAGAGCGTGCCCCACATGCCGGTCGACGTCCAGGCCCTCGATGCCGATTTCATGGCCTTCTCCGGGCACAAGATGCTCGGTCCAATGGGTTCAGGCGTCCTCTACGGCAAGTTGGCGCTGCTCGAGTCGCTTCCGCCGGCGATGGGCGGCGGCGGCATGATCCGCAAGGTGACGCTCGAACGCTCCACCTGGGCCGATGTCCCTGCCCGGTTCGAAGCCGGCACCCCCGCGGTCGGGGATGCCATCGGTCTCGGCGCCGCGGTCGATTACCTGCATGCCCTCGGCATGGAGCAGGTGCGCGCACACGAGCGGCAATTGACCGCGCTCGCCTTCGATCAGATGAACGAGGTGCCCGGCTTGCGTATCGTCGGACCGGGGAGTGATGTCGAGCGGGCTGGGGTGATCTCCTTTTCGCTGGGTGACATCCACCCACACGATGTGGCGGCGATCCTCAACGAGGAGAACATCGCGGTGCGGGCGGGGCATCATTGCTGCCAACCGTTGATGGCCCGTCTTGGTCTGGTGGCGACCACGCGCGCCTCGTTCTACGTCTATAACACCGCCGACGAGATCGAACGGCTGGTGCAGGGCCTGCACCGCGCGGTCGAGATCTTTGCGGCATAGGCCAATCGGCGAGCGCGGCATGCCCACTGCATGTCATTCCGACGAAGGAGGAATCTCGTTCTGCCGTCCGAGGGGGCGCATGACGACGAGATCCCTCGTTCCTCGGGATGACACGTGTGGTGCAACCCGCGCCGGGACATACCAACCATGACTGACAGTCTCTATCGCGAGACGATCCTCGATCACTTTCGCAACCCGCGCAATCGCGGCACCCTCGAACCGGCTGACTACTCCTACGAGGATGTCAACCCGCTCTGCGGCGACGAGATTCGCATCGATCTCCAGACCGACGGCGAGCAGGTGACCGCGGTGCGCTTCAGCGGCCGCGGCTGCGCCATCAGCCAGGCCGCCGCCTCGATTCTCACCGAGATGGTTGAAGGGCAGCCGCTAGAGGCGGTGAAAGCGATCAGCCGCGAGGACCTGCTGGAGGAATTGGGGGTGCCGATCAGCCCGGCGCGGATGAAATGCGCCATGCTGGGTCTGAAGGTGCTCAAGGCCGGGCTCTATGGCGTCCCGCCTGCAGACGACGCGTTATAGGGAGCATTCGGGGGAGTCGCTGCCTCCGAATCGTCCGCCCTCACCCCAACCCCTCTCCCGTCGAGCCGGGAGAGGGGCTCGATATACGAACGAACGTGCCTGGTTTGACACAAAGTTACGGCCAGAAGTCGTCTGGATCGCGCGGAGATACAGTGACTGACGAACGCACATGGGTCGCGGTGGCGCGCACCGATGAACTCGGCCCCAACGAACTGATGTACGTCGAGGTCGGCAACGACCCCGTCTGCCTGATCAACATGAACGGCGAGTTCCATGCTCTGCACGACATGTGCACGCACCAGGACGCCTCACTCTCCGACGGTGAGGTCGTCGGGGACGAGATCGAGTGTCCGATGCACGGCGGCGCGTTCGAGATTCGGACCGGGTTGCCGGCCAACTTCCCTGTGGTGGTCCCCGTGGAGGTGTTCGACGTCAAGACCGAGGGCGATACCGTCTACGTCGCGAAGCGGAGCGGAGACTAATGTCCACGCTGGCACCCGATCCGACCGGCGGCGCGCTGGGCCGCGAGGAATTGCTGGCGCGCATCCAGAGCGACCGCCCGTTACTCAGCGACTACCGCTCGCTCGATGAGCAGGTACAGCCGAACGGCATCGACCTGTCGCTGGCGGAGGTCGGGATGCTCGTTGGCGCGGCAACGCTTGGCCGCACCAATGCGGAACGGGTCTTGCCCGAAATCCAGACCCTCCCCTTCGACGACGAAGGCTGGCTCGATCTGGCCCCCGGCGCCTACCAGGTCGTGTTCAACGAAATCGTCGACCTGCCGAACGATCTGATGGCGCTCGGTCGGCCACGGTCGAGCCTCTGCCGGAGTGGCGCCGCCGTGGTGACGGCGGTCTGGGACGCGGGCTATCGCGGCCGATCCACGGCCTTGCTGGTTGTTTCCAACCCCGCGGGTCTGCGCCTTGCGCGCGATGCGCGGATCATGCAACTCGTTTTTTTCACCCTCAACACGCCGACCGCTCAGGGCTACGACGGGGTGTACCAGGGCGAGAACATCCCCGGCGCCGCGCCGGTTCAGTCGCGGCGGGCGTAGACCGGGCGCTTCGGCGCCGCGCCCGGCACCGGAATCTGCGTCATCGCCATCTGCGCGGTCGCGGTATGGTCACACCCCGGCACCGGGCAGAAGAAGATCACCGTGTAGGTTTCTTCGGTCTGGTAACTGAAGCGGGCCGGGCTCCCCTGATAACCGCGCACCCGCATCGGAGTATGGTGATCTGGGCAGAGCGGCACTTCCGGCGCGACGCGCGACCGCTGAAAAACCCAATCGAGAATCCGCGATACCACCCTGCG
Source organism: Thermomicrobiales bacterium (assembly GCA_046328335.1). Lineage (GTDB taxonomy): Bacteria > Chloroflexota > Chloroflexia > Thermomicrobiales > UBA6265 > JACCXM01. Next base: position 255,652 of record JAXLWU010000001.1, on the reverse strand, counting down.
TACTCCTTCTTGCCAACGATCCCCGTCAGGTCATGACGGCGCGTGCGCTGCCCCCGTGTCCACGTCCCGATGGCGTCACCAGCACTCTGTACCATGTCGAGTACGTTGTTCACCATCAGGTGTCATGCTGAGCCCTCAGGCGAAGCATCTCGGTGCTCTCACCGTCCGGTTGCGATCCGTCGAGATGCTTCCTTCGTCAGCATGACACATCGAGATCGGCGGTGTTCGGGAACGGTCATGTACTCGCGGCCGCTTCCTGTCGCTCACCCGTTTCTCGCCATTGTCGCCTACCACAGCCGGAGCGGAGTAGGGGTAATCACCTCCGGCGGCCCGGCCTCGCGAATGACGACTTCCTGCTCGATGGAGACGCCGTTGCCGCCGCTGATGAAAATGCCCGGTTCGATACAGAGCACCATCCCTGGCTCGAGGACTGTCTCGCTTTCCGGCTCCAGATAGGGGAGTTCAACCGTCTCGATGCCGATAGCGTGGCCTATCATCACCGGAGCCGAGGTGGCAAACGGCGAGGCATCGGTGACGGCCCGCGCCGCGGTGGTCACGCCGGAGACCCGGGCCCCGGCCACACAGGCGGCGACCGCGGCGTCCGTCGCGCGTGCGGCGGTTTCCAGCATCGCCCGGTCCTGCTCCCCCGGCTCGCCTTTCACCAGCGTCCGGTTGACGTCGAAGCCATAGCCGCCCAACGCGCCGACGTTATCGACGACCACAATCTCGCCGTCGGCGATCACCCGGTCTGTTGCCTGCGGCCAGCGCGATCCGGCCGACGACCAGGGACCGGAGTGGACCCGGAAATAGCGGACGAAATCGGCCCCGGCCAGCATCGTCGCCGCGATCCCCGCGGCGCACAATTGCCGCTCGGTGACGCCGGGTTTGGTGAGCAGATCGCGCACCGCCATGATCCCCGCGTCGGCGGCACGCCCACCGGCCCGCAGCAGATCGATCTCCGCGGCGCTCTTGCGCCTACGCAACGCGGCCACGATCGCGTCGTCTGGGACGAGCGTCAACCCCGGCAGCTTGGCGCGGAGTTCACGGTCGATTGGAGCGGGAAGCAGATCATCCCCCGCCACGGCGACCGTGCCCGCGGTCAACCCCCGCTCGCGCAGAAGCGCGATCAACGCGGCGCCAAGATCGGCGCTTGCCCGGACATCAGCGACGGCGACCAGATCGGCGCGATGCCGGCGGGGATCGGTCAGCAGCACCGGCTCCCCATGCACCGGCAACAGGAAGAAGGCATGACCAAGCCCACGGCTCTGCTCGGAGAAGACGGCGGTGGGGAAGGGCGGAAAGTGCCCGGTCAGATAGGCAAGATCGCCGGGCCGGTCGTAGAACGAGCGGCCGACGGCCAGGAGCGCGGCGAAACCGGCCGCTTCGGTTGCCTGTCGCGCCGCGTTCTGTCGTTTGCGAAAATCGTCCTTCGTGATCAGCGGTACGGCGCTGTCCACGGCATGCCCTCTCATCCTGCCCGTGCTGTAGAGTGACACGTTCGTCCCGGCTAGTATAGAAATCGCGCGGCGCTCGTGGATCGCGATGACGGAAGGGAGCAAAGGGTCAGCATGGTCGATGACATCGTGGCTGCCCTGTGCGTCCGCTACGGGGAATCGTGGATCGAGGACACCGACGCCAACATTCGCTTCGCCATGGAGGCGGAGCGCCTCGTCTCCGATCTCACCGATGTCCATCTGATCGGTGAGCCGGAGATCGAGGAGCACCATATCACCCTGCAGTTCTGGGTGGATCGTCCCGTTGCCGATCTGATGACCGCCGACCAGGTGGCGTACACCATCTTCGCCCGCATCAGCGTCGAACTCTTCTACGTCGAGCGCCGTTTCGTCGAGGGAGCGATCATCTACCCCTTCGTCACCGGCACCTCGCGCCACGGCCACACCGGATCGGTCGTGCTGGCCGGACCGCACGCGGCCGAGTTCTCGGAGCGGTTTCGCCAGCGGTTGGTCGGGGGACCGCACTATCACGCCTGAACAATCGAATCGGACGCGGGCGAGGCTACACTCCAGCACGGGAGTCCGTTGGTAGCATCGGCGCGAGTTCAGTCGCGGAAGCAAACGATGTTGGGGGAGGGAACTGGTGGCGACGATTCGCATGGAAGGAATCGGCACCACGACCGCGCCGGATGGGCAGCGGCTCGTGCTGGCGATCATGGACGCGGGCGTCGATATCTTGCACCGCTGCGGCGGCAATGCCCGCTGCACCACCTGCCGTGTCCAGATCCTCGAAGGGGATCCTGGACCGATGACCGAGGCGGAAGAGGCGCGGCTGGCCACCGTCGAGGATCGCCCGGAGAACATGCGGCTCTCCTGCCAGGTGCGCTGCTGTGACGATCTCACGGTGCGCGTGCTGCGCCGTCTCGTCGAGAATCCGGACATGGGCGATGCCGGTCCGCAGCCGGAAGACTGGCCGCTCCTCTGCCCAGGCGGCAAAGCGCCATTTTGAGATCAGGCTGACGGAAACGCATCGGGCGGGGCGAATACCGTGTCGGTCCGAGCGGCGGCGAGGAATTTCGGGGGTCTCGTGGCGGGCATCAACGCCGAGGTCCCTCCTGCCGTCGGGACGACACCATAGTCTCCGTTTGAACGACACATTTTCGGCACCACGCGGTAAACTGGACGTGGTCGTGCTAGATGGGGAGCTGGCGGTGCCCTGAACCCGCAACCCGCCTTAGCGGGGTTGAACTCCTCTTCGAGGTCCGGTGCTGCGGGACTTGCGGCGGTACGCGGTGTTGATGGAAGGGTCCCGCGCGGCGGGGAACGGCGAACCCGGTCAGGACCGGAAGGTAGCAGCCGTAAACCGAACTCCCCGGGTGACGTGGGGAAGCCCAACCGGAGCTAGCGGCCGTTGAAAAGCCGGATCGCTGCGATCGACAAGAGGTGCACGGCCTTTCCTGGACGCCCCACTCGAATAGAGCGGGGCGTTCTTCGTCGGGAGATGCCAATTGGCGGAACGCCCCTCACCCCAGCCCCTCGCCCCGCGCCCGGGGCGAGGGGTTGGGGTGAGGGGGCGGCCCCGGCGAACCGGCCGCCCTGTCCAACGCTACTCGCGTAGCAAACCGCCCGCGTTCGATCGGGTGACGATCGTGCCCGCGGTTCGGCCATCCGGCTCGCTCCAGGCGCCGTTGGCTGCCCACTCCACGGCACGCGAGGCGCTATCCGCCGCGGCGAGTTCCCGCGGATAGACTGTCTGCCACCAGCGCAGGCAGCGATATCCCGCGATTACCAGGGCGATCACCGACCCGACCAACCAGATCGGTTCCCCGAACGAGAGCGGGTTGATCTGCAGGGCGCCCACCCCGAAAAAGAAGAGCCCCGGACCGAAGATCCAGAGCCCGACCTGGGACCAGTGCCGCAATCCGGCGATGTGCGCTGGGTTCCTGCCGATCCGCGTCGCGCCGTCGCCGCTTAGCCAGGCCGAGCCGCCAAACCCGACGGCAAAGACGATGAGATAAAGAGCGCCGAACGGCTGGAGGACCTGATCGTAGGTCGGCGGGGTGTTGAGCCAGGTCCAGAGTTCGGACATCGCCGGGCAGCGGCCGCTAGACCCGTTCCAGCAAGAGCGTCCGCTTCACATCTTCGATGATCCGCGTCACCTCGATATCGCGGGGGCAGGCCTCGGTGCAGTTGAAAACCGTGCGGCAGCGCCAGACGCCTGACTGGGTGTTCAGAATGCGCAAGCGGTCTGCCGCGCCCTCGTCGCGGCTGTCATAGATGAATCGCGCCGCGTTCACGATCGCTGCCGGGCCGACGAAACTCTCGTTGGTCCAGGTGATCGGGCAGGAGGTCGTGCACGAAGCGCAGAGAATGCACTTAGTGGCGTTCTCGTAGCGGTCGAGTTGCTCCGGCGACTGCCGCCGCTCCTCGCCGTGCGGGGCCTCCCCCGCGATCAGGTACGGCTTGACTGACTTGTACCCGGCAAAGAACTCGTCCATATCGACGACGAGGTCCTTGATGACCGTGAAGCCGATCAGCGGCTCGATGGTCAACTTCTTGCCGAACTCGCCCATCAGCGTCTTGCAGGCGAGGTGGTTGCGGCCATTGATGCGCATGGCATCCGAACCACAGACGCCATGGGCGCAGGAGCGCCGGTAGGTCAGCGTGCCGTCGTGGCGCCATTTGATCTGGTTGAGACCATCCAGCACCCGGTCCGTCTCTTCGAGGGATACCGGATACTCCGCGAAGTGCGGTTTGACATCGACATTCGGATCGTACCGCTTGATGCGAAACGTATAGTCCACGAGTGCTCCTGTGTATCGCTTCCAGTGATCGCCAGCGAACGCTCACCCCAACGGGCGCTTTGCGGCCGATCGATCAGTACTTGCGCTCCTTCGGCTGGAACTCGGTGATGCTGACCGATTTCTTGGTCAACTCGAGTCCGCCGGAGGTCTTGCGCAGCATCGTATGCTTCAACCAGTTGACATCATCGCGATTGGGAAAATCGGTGCGGTAGTGCGCGCCGCGGCTCTCCTCACGGGCGAGCGCTCCCTCGACGAGGGCATCCGCGCAATCGAGCATCGCGCCAAGTTCGAGCGCCTCGGTCAGATCGGTATTGAAGATCGCCCCGTGGTCGTCGATGCCGGCGTGACCGTAGCGCGTCCGCAACTCCGCCAGGCTCGCTTTCGCCTCGGTTAGGCTCTCCGCGTTGCGCACCACCGAGGCCTTGTCCATCATCATCGCCTGGAGATCGCGCCGGATATCGGCGACACGCTCCTCCTTCTTGCGGGAGAGGAGAGTCGAGACCTCCGCCCGGCCGAGAAACTCGGGATCGGGCGGCAGGGTCGGCAAATCGTTGCTGCGCACGTAGTCGAGCATATGCTTCCCGGCGCGACGCCCGAAGACCACGAGATCGACCAATGAATTGGTGCCCAACCGGTTGGCGCCATGCACGGAGACGCACGCGTTTTCACCGGCGGAGTAGAGGCCCGGAATAGTGGCAGCACTGGCGTCCAGCAAGACGCGGCCATCAAGATCGGTGGGAATGCCACCCATCGCGTAATGCGCCGTCGGCTGGATCGGCACTGGCTGCTTCTTCGGCTCGACCCGGAGGTAGGTGCGGGCGAAGTCGGTGACGTCCGGCAGTTTCTTGTCGATGACCTCTTCCGGTAGGTGGGTGAGATCGAGATGAACGTAGTCCTTCCCCTCGATGCCGCGCCCTTCCTTGACCTCCTGGTAAATGAAGCGGGAGACCATGTCCCGCGGCGCGAGGTCCTTGAGGGTCGGCGCGTAGCGGGCAGCGAACGCCTCGCCCTCGCTGTTGCGCAGAATACCGCCTTCGCCGCGGGCCGCTTCCGAGAGGAGAATGCCGAGCTTGTACAGCCCCGTCGGGTGGAACTGATAGAACTCCATGTCCATCAGGGGCACGCCGCGCCGGAAGGGGATGGCGAAGCCATCGCCGGTGCCGGCCATGGCATTGGAAGTGACCCGGAAGATGCGGCCGAAACCACCCGTGGCCCAGAGCACCGTCTTGGCGTGGATAGTGTGAATCTCGCCGGTGCGCAGTTCGAGCGCGACCACGCCGCAGGCGCGGCCGTCGTCGCTGACGAGCAGGTCGAGGGCATGGAACTCGTCGAGGAAATTGACCTGGTGCTTGATCCCCTGCTGGTAGAGGGTCTGCAAGATCATGTGCCCGGTGCGGTCCGCTGCGTAGCAGGCGCGTTTCACCGGTCCTTCACCGAAGTTGCGGGTGTGGCCGCCGAAGCGGCGCTGATCGAGGCGTCCGTCTGGAGTGCGATTGAAGGGAAGCCCCATGTGCTCGAGTTCGAGCACCGCCTCGATCGCTTCTTTGGCAAGCACTTCGGCGGCATCCTGATCGACGAGGTAGTCCCCACCCTTGACGGTGTCGAACATGTGCCACTGCCAGTGATCTTCCTCGACATTGCCGAGGGCGGCGCTGATGCCACCCTGGGCGGCTCCCGTGTGCGAGCGGGTTGGGTAAAGTTTGCTGATGACAGCGATGTTCGCCTTGCCGGCCATCTGGATCGCGGCCATCAGCCCCGCGCCGCCCGCGCCCACGATGACCGCGTCGTACCGCTGATAACTCACGTTCGATCCTCCGTCAACTGAGTGCGTGGTCGGGCGAGTCGGCCGGGGAGGGTCGTCCTCAACGACAGAAGCGGCCACTCCATGGCAAAACTAGCCCGCGCCAGAAATGGTGTCAAGGTTCGCCGCGACAACGGCGCCAATGGCGTCCAGGGGGCCTTCCACAGCGCCGCTATTCCTTGAAGGGCGCCCAATTCTGCGTCTCTGCCGTTGGCGGTCAGGAGATGAGACCTTCAGCGACGTGCCGAAATGGTGTCGATCAAGCCAGGGACATGGGTGTCGTCCCGACGCAGGAGGGATCTCGGCGTGAGCCGCGACCTGGACCGACGCCGCGATTCCTCGCAGCGGCTCGGAACGACACGTCGTTCGCACGCCGCTTTAGCCTTACCCGAACAAGCGCCATCGCGCCGTCACGTACGCGTCAACGATTTACGGCGAATCGGGCATCGCCTCAGTCGGTGGGGCTTTTGTCGCGGCAGCCGGCGGTCTTCAGCCTCCGGCGATACTGCCGCCCGCAGGACACGCAGGTCCATACGCTCTCGAGCGTCTTGCACGGGAGAATGTGCGGAAAGCCGTTCCACATTCAGGCTATCGGCCACGTGGGGCGATCGCGAATCGTCGCGGTCTGGCAACGAAGGCAACCGATACCCGACTCAGAATTCGAGCACGCATGGCTGATGCCGCGTCCCGCCTGATGTGGCGCAATGGCACGGAAAAAGCCGTCGTCTCGCCCCTGCTGCTGCTATACTTTCCGGCACAGCCCGCTTCCGGCCGTGATCGCTTTTCCGAGGCGAAATCGCCTGTCGCGTTCCGGTGGGGCACGTCCGAGAGAACAGCCGGAGCCCCTGTGATTCTCGCTTCACCCGAGCGCATCGAAGCGGTGCGATCCGCCGCCGCCGCGGTTTCGCCTGACGTTCTGTCCCTCGCGGCCCGGATCGCCGCGGTTCCCTCCCCAACCGGTTCCGAAGCCGCCAAATCGCACCTAGTGGCCGAGTTGTTCGCGGCGGAGGGGATCGCCAGCGCACGGGACACGCTGGATGATGTCGTCGCCAGCATTCCCGGTCGCGTGCCGCCCGGCGCTGGAGGGAAACGTCTCCTGATCGCCGCGCATATCGACACCGTCTTCCCGGTTGAGACACCGTTGACGATCCATCGCGGCGAGGACCGACTCGATGGTCCGGGCATCGGTGATAACAGCATCGCGGTCGCCGCCGCGGTCAAACTGAAGTCCCTCCTGGCGCAGGCGGGCGAGACGCCGGCGGTCGATGTCCTCCTGACCGGGAACGTGGGGGAGGAAGGACTTGGCAATCTGCGCGGCATTCGCGAAGTGATGAGCGCCCATCCGGATGTCGGCGCCGTCGTGGCGCTGGAAGGGCACAACCTCGGGCGCGTCACGCACGTCGCCGTCGGTAGCCGTCGCTTTCGTGTCACCGCTACCGGACCGGGCGGTCACTCCTGGGGCGATTTCGGCCGGCCAAACGCCATCCACGCCCTGGCGAAGTTGATCGGGGAGTTCGACGCCATCCCGTTGCCGCGCACGCCGAAAACGACACTCAATGTCGGCACGATCGAGGGCGGTGTGTCGGTCAACACCATTGCCCCCAGTGCCTCCTGCCTCGTCGATGCCCGCTCGACGGAAGAATCGGCGCTGCATCGATTGAGCGAGCGAGTGATGCGCCTCTGCACCCGGGCGAACCGGGCCAATGGCGTGGCCTTCGACCTGGAAACAATCGGCGAGCGGCCCGCTGGCGTGGTGCCGGTGGACAGCCCGATCGTCCAGATCGCAGCGCGAACCCTGGCGGTCCTCGGCCGCGAGGCGAGTTTCGATGCCTCGAGCACGGACGCCAACGTACCGATCGCGGCGGGCGTGCCGGCGATCTGCATCGGGCTGACCACCGGGGGCAATGTCCACCGCACTGATGAATTCATTGATCTTGCCCCAGTGCCAGATGGATTGGCCCAACTGGCGCTGGTGACCCTGGCCCTGACCGAGTTCCTCGCCGCGGATGCCCTGTAGCACTCACTCCCCGCGGCAATGAGCAACGAGAGGAAAGCACCCGCACCGTGGCACTGGCATATGTCGCCCTCAGCGTGACTCCTACCGGTCCCGACCCGCGTCGGGACCGCATTCGCGAACTTTCCGCGACGATTGTCGAGCCGGATGGTTCCCGCTCCCGCGTGCATCACGTCGTTGGCACGGACCGCGCCTGGGTCGACACCGCGCGTTCCCTGAAGGAACTCTGGCGAGACCGCCGCGTGGTGATGCATGACCCCGGCCGCGTAACGATGGTGATGGCGGCGGAAGGCGTACGCCTGCCGGAGCCGCCGATCGATACCGCGGAACTCGCCGCGATTCTCGTTCCGGGGCTCGCCGCTACCGATCTACCGAGTCTTGCCGCATTCCTTGGCGTAGCCTCGCGGCCGGACGACCTGGATCACAACGATGCCGATCTCCTCGCCGATGTCATGGAGCGGCTGCTGGCCCGCATCGCCGAATACGATGACGTCACGCTCGATCGCTTGTCGCTGCATATCGAGGATGGCGGCTGGCCGTTCGCCGATCTCTTCCGTCCGACGCCGCGCAAGGGGCGAGGGAAGGGTAAAGCGGCACGGCGATTGCCACCCCCCGAGGTGTCGTTCCTGCGCGAGCGGCCGCGGGAGGATCCGCTCGAACCGACCGGTTCGCTCGAACCGATTGGCAAGGACGAGGTGACCGCGATCATCGGCCCCGAAGGAGCGCTTTCCCAGGTCATCGCCGGCTTCGAGCGGCGAAGCCAGCAAGAGGCGATGGCCGCGGCGGTCACCGAGGCGATCAACACCAGCGGCCAACTGCTCGTCGAGGCGGGCACGGGAACGGGCAAGAGTCTCGCCTATCTGGTACCGGCGGCGCTGGCCGCCGCGGAGCGAGGCGAGCCGATTGTCCTTTCCACCAATACCCTCGCCCTGCAGGACCAACTGATCCGCAAGGACGTACCCGATCTGCAGGCCGCGCTCGGCACCGACGATGGCGAGCCGCTCGCGGTGGTCGCGGTCAAGGGCCGCGCCAACTACCTCTGCCTGCGGCGCTGGTTTCCCTGGGAGCGGGAATCCTCGCTGGAGTCGGATGAGGCGCGGCTGAAAGCCAAGATCCTCGCATGGTTGCCCCGCACCGAAACGGGTGATCGCTCCGAGTTGCGGTTGACCGGCGGCGAGGAGTTGCACTGGCGGAAAATCGCCGAGGAAGAGGGTTCCTGCGATCCCGGCGCCTGTGTCTTTCACCAGCGCGGGCAATGCTTCCTCTTCCGGGCGCGCCGCGCCGCGGAAGGAGCGCACCTCGTCGTCGTCAACCACGCCCTGTTGCTGACCGATGCCGCGTCGAGCAACCGCATCCTGCCCGACTACGAAGCCCTGGTCATCGATGAGGCCCATCACCTCGAAGATCAGGCGACATCGCAATTCACCGTCTCGCTGAGCGAGAACCAACTCGACGAAGTGGCCGACGCCATTGCCAGGCGCGATGGCCCGGCGATGACCGGCGTGGTTGCCGGGGCGATCGCCTTTCTCCTCGGCGCGGCATCTGACGACGCCGGGCAACGCCGGGCGCGCGCGGCGCGGGACCGGCTGGGTGATGCCGAGAAAGCGGCGGAAGGGATGCGCGCCGCGGGACGTGATCTCTTTGCCGCGTTGGAATACGTGCAACTCGATAGCGAGGCCGGCGCCTCCGCCGCGGACCGGGCACGCCGGGTAACCGCCGCAACCCGCGGTTCACCCGCGTGGCAGGCGGTCGATGCCGCCTGGGATCGCCTCCTCACCATCTTCCGGGAAACCGAAGCCACCTTGCGCTGGTTCGCCACCGAGGTGGATGCCGTCGATGACCTCGCCGCAGCGGATCTGGCGGAAGCGGGCGAGCGGCAGGAACTGCTGCTTGGCGACCTCGCCACGACATTGCGGGCGACGACCGACCTCGCGGCGAAATTCGCCCAGGCATTCGATTCCCCGGATGCGAGTCGCGTCTTCTGGCTCGATCGCCGCGGTCCGCTGGACCGCATCGTCTTCCGCTCCGCGCCGCTCGATGTCAGCGAACTGCTGCAGGAGCGGCTCTTCAAGCGGACGCGGGCGACCGTCCTCACCTCCGCCACGATGGCGGTCGATGGCTCGTGTGACTACATCGCCAACCGCTTGGGCATCCCCGATGCGTCGTCCCTGATCGTGCCGTCGCCCTTCGATTACCGCGCCGCGGTCCTGCTCCATCTCGCGGACGACATGCCGGATCCCACCCACCCCGGCTATCACGCCGCACTGGAAGAGACCCTGATCGAGACCCTCGCCGCGACTCGCGGCCGCGGACTGGTCCTCTTCACCTCCCACGCGACCCTCAGCGATGTGGCGCGCACGATCACCGCGCCGCTTCTGGAGCGGGGCGTGACCGTCCTCGCCCAGCGGCGCGATGGCTCACCACAGCAACTTGTGGAACGGCTGCGGCGGGAGGAAAATGTCGCCGTTCTGGGGACGGCGTCGTTCTGGGAGGGAGTCGATGTGGCGGGGGAGGCGTTGAGCCTGCTGGTGATTGCGCGGCTCCCCTTCAACGTGCCGACCGATCCGGTCTTCGCCGCGCGCAGCGAGGCGTTCGAGGATGCGTTTGCCGGCTACGCGGTGCCGCAGGCGGTCCTCCGCTTCAAGCAGGGCTTCGGACGGTTGATCCGCACCAGCCAGGATCGTGGAGTCTGCGCCGTGCTCGACCGCCGCATTCTCACCAAGCGTTACGGCGCGACATTCCTGCAATCGCTGCCCGACTGCACGGTCGAGGTGGGCAGCCGGCTCGATCTCCCCCTGGCGGCGAAAATGTGGCTCCATCCCGGCGCGGAATCGCCGCGCCACGAGCAGCAGGTGCTGATACCGGCGCAAATGTGAGGAGTGTCATGACGCAGCACATCGGTCGCAATCTCGCCCTCGATCTGGTTCGCGTCACGGAAGCCGCGGCGCTGAACGCGGGCCGCTTCATGGGCCGCGGGCAGAAGGAAGCGGCGGATCAGGCCGCGGTCGATGCCATGCGCCGCATGCTGAACACCATTCCCATGGCCGGCGTGGTCGTCATCGGCGAGGGGGTCAAGGACAAGGCGCCGATGCTCTACGAGGGCGAAGAACTCGGCTGCGCCGACGCGCCGCAGATCGATATCGCGGTCGATCCCATCGATGGCACCCGTCTCCTCTCACAGGGCATGGCCAATTCGATCTCCACCGTCGCCATGTCCGAGCGTGGCACAATGTTCGAATCGCCCTACGTCGTCTACATGGAAAAGATCGCGGTCGGTCCGGAGGCCGCATCCGCCATCGACATCACCGCCCCCGTGGCGGTCAACCTGAAGAACGTGGCCAAGGCCCTGCGCAAGGATGTCAGCGATCTCGCCGTGGTCATGCTCGACCGGCCCCGCCATGTCGAACTGGCGGAACAGATTCGCGCCGCCGGCGCCCGCATCCGCTTTATCATGGATGGCGACGTCGCCGGCGCGGTGATGGCCGCCATGCCGGGCACCGGGATCGATGTCCTGATGGGCACCGGTGGCGCGCCCGAGGGGGTGGTCGCCGCCTGCGCGATCCGCTGCATCGGCGGCGAGATTCAGTGCCGCCTCTGGCCGCGGGACGGCGCGGAGCGCGCCGCCGCTGCCGAGCACGATATCGATGTCTCGCGCGTCCTGACCGCCGAGGATCTGGTGAGCGGGGATGACGTCTTCTTCGCCGCCACCGGCATCACCGATGGCGAACTGCTCAAGGGCGTCCAGTACTTTGGCGACGGCGCGTCGACTCAGTCGGTGGTGATGCGCTCGCGCACCGGTACCGTTCGCCGCATCGACGCCGTGCACCGTCCGGCCAAACTGGCCACCTACGGCATCCCGGTCGATTAGCGCGCCCCTTCACCCCCAACCTTGGCTCCCTCCCGAGCCTCCCTCCCCGGAGGGAGGAGTCTCCCCGTGCGCGGGGCGAGGGGCTTTGCGTCGCGTCACGGACTGATCACGCAGAATTCGAGTAAACACTCGCTGCATTCCGGGCGTTCGTCTTCGCGGGGCGCGGGGTTAGGGGTGAGGGGCGTTCGAGGGGTTGAGGCGAGGGCGAGCGCGGCGTTCATCCAGAGTTCGTAGTTCGCTCGCCATCGGCGCTTCGCGTCAGGTACCGCTCGCTGAGCACCCCCCGCTGCACTTTACCCGTCAATGTGCGCGGCAGCGATTCCACGATCCACATCCGACGGGGCACTTTCGCGGGCAACAACCGCGCCAGTAGCCAACCGCGCAATTCCCGCGGGGAGACCGTTGCCCCGGGTCGAAGCACAATAGCGGCAACGATATCTTCACCGAACCGACCATCGGCAATCGGGAACACCGCCGCATCGGCCACGGCGGGATGGGTCAGCAGAGCATGGTCGACTTCCAGTGGTGCGATTTTCTCGCCGCCCCGGTTGATCGTCTCGCCCTTTCTTCCAGAGAGGGTGAGGTAACCGTCCACATCGACAGATCCGATATCCCCGGTCCGAAACCAGCCGCCATCGAGAAACACCGCGGCATTCGCCTCGGGATCGTCGAGGTAACCGGAGAAGAGTGTCTCTCCCCGGATCACGATTTCGCCGGTCTTGCCCGATGGAAGATCGCGTCCCTCGTCGTCGAGCACGCGAATCTCGCTGCGCCAGGGCCGGCCGCAGGCGCCAGGCCGGCGATCAGCGGGAGTCGGACCGCTGGCGGTGATGTAACTTGCCTCGCTCATGCCGAACCCGTCGAAGATCCAGGCGCGAAGACGTTTCTCGGCGCGCTCGGCCGTCCCGGGGGTCATCGCCTGCGCGCCAGCCCGCACCAGCCGCAACCGTGCATCCGGTCCGGCAATCATCTCGCGTCCCGCCGCATCGGCAGCGGCCATGATCAGGTTCAACTCGGTCGCCGTGGAAACCATCCAGGTCGGTTGGTGCTTGTCGAGGAGGTTGGGAAAATCCGCCGGGTGGAAGCCGGTCGCCGCCACGCAGCAGCCGCCATTGGCGATGGCGGCACAGAGATTGACCACGCCGGAATTGGTGTGTGCCCAGGAGGTGAGGAGCAGCACATCCTCCGGGGTGAGGGCGGAACTGTCGCGCGCGGCGCGAGCGCCAGCCAGAAAGGAGCGATGCGTGCGCGGCACCCGCTTCGGCAGCCCTGTTGTCCCCGACGTGTGGATAATGACCGCGATCGCCTCCGGATTCTCTCCAAGGTCCAGGACGCATTGGGCGTCCGGGCCATCATCCCCGCGCAGCAACGCGTCCAGTCCGATCGTGGCGATGCCGAGTTCATCGCCAATTGCTGCTGAGATGTCCGCCTTCTCCCCGGCGACTATCAGCAAACGTGGCGCAAGCCGCGCCAGATCGCGCCGCAATTCGGGCGCGGCCAGTGCAGGGTTGAGGGGCACAGCCACCGCGGCGCTGGCCACTCCCAGCAGCGCCAGACAAGTATCGGCGCCCGGCGGGGTGGCAAGGACGAGGCGATCGGTCGATATGACGCCAAGGGCATCGAGTCGCAGCGCAACCCGAGCCAGCGCATCGCACAGATGGCGAAACGACCAGACTCGTCCATCGAGCGCGCGCAACGCCGGCGCATTAGGCGTCTCTTTCGCCCAGAAGTCGATGGCTGCGGGGATGGTCTGGATCGTGTCCGGGAGGCGGAGCGGGGGATTCATCGCGCTGCCAATACGTCAAGCGGCGGTGATCCGGGACTCGGCCCGCGCAATCCAGTCCCGCACGTGCCGCGCGATCCGCTCCTCGCGACGCTCGAAGGCGGTGACCGTTTCACCGGAAATCACGACGGTTTCAACGGAGCCAAGCGCAACGTGCCGCCATCCCTCGGACCAGCCACGCTCCTGCCAGAACCCGGTCATCAGCAGGGTCAGATCGACCGGAAGCGGCGCCGGCAGATACTCGTCCGGAGGCACGGCAGTCCCCTCCACCGGTGGCGAGATTCCGCTTTCGAGGGGAGCGACCAACTGCGGATTGAGCGGAATCTCGTAGAACAGTAGCCCGGCAATCCGCTCCCCGGCGGCGATCAGTTGCCGTGCCGCTTCCCAGGCATAGACCCCGCCCGCGCAGTTCGCGTAGAGGAGATAGGGGCCCGTCCTTTGTACCGCCCGGATCTGCCGCACGTAGGCGGCGGCCAGCGGCTGCACCCCGGCCTCCCGCGCATCGGCCAGGCTCTCGCCGTTCCGCCGGAATCCCCAGAATGGATGCTCCCGCCCCACATGGGCCGCCACCCGCGCTTCGATTGCCAGCGCGGCAATCTCGTCGTGACCGGCCGGAAAGACGAAAACCGGACGCCCGCCGCCATCCCGCTGCAGCGGAACCATCCACGGCGGGAGAGGGCGCACGCTGCCGCCGGTCATGGTGTGATGGCGCCCGGTCCGTACCTCCTCGATCAACTCCGCCATTTCAGCGGGAGTGGGCGCTTCGAAGAGGGCCAGCGGCGGCAAATCGAAACCGAGACGCGCGCTCAGCGCGGCAACGGTCGCCGCCGCTTGCAGCGAATGCCCGCCCAGTTCGAAGAAGTCGTCATCCGGCGCGACGTTGTCAACGCCGAGCAGCGAAGCCCAGGTTTCTTGTACCAGCGTAATGGACGGCTGCTGTTGATCCATGTCGGCATTGCTTGTCAGAGGCCAGGGAGCTGGCCCGCTTACGTGCCGTATTCGCTGGTGACCTGGTGACGCATCAAGACTTGGGCAACAGCCCGGCTAGGGTTGGCAGGTGCCGTTGCAGTTGAGCGAACAGCACTGGTTGTCCTGCGCGCAGGGCTGCCCGTTGGTCTTGCAGACGCAGAAGCCGCCGGTGCAGGTCTGCGAGCAACACTGATTCGCCGTCGCGGTGGTACATGGCTCGCCGTGGTTCTTGCAACAGCGAAAACGGTCCAGGCTGTCGGGGGCACACGCGAGGCATTTGCAGCACTTCTTGCCCCCGCTGGTGCTGCACGATTCACCGAGGTCCTTGCATTTGACTTTCTTCTTTTTCCCGGCGACGCGCTCACCGCCGATGGCGGTCAGGGCCGTTCCGGCAAGACCTCCCGCGGCGAGACCGAACCGACGGCGGGTCCAGGCGTCAAAGTTGGAGCCGTCCATGCGCGCTTCCCTTCAATGTCACGTCGAATAAACGAAGGGCAACCGGGATGAGCACGGCGCCGATCCTGATTCTATCAACGCCGTGAGGATTTGGATACCGTGTCACAATAGGCCCACGGATACCGAACGGACTTGAGCAGAAGCGGCCCGAGGGGACAAGGGCAAAGGGAAAACGTGTGACTGACACCCTCACGCGAGCGCCAGCCGGCCCGCGCCGCATCACGATCGAGCGGATCGAAGCCGCGGCCCGCGCCATCGATCCGGTCTTTCGCGATACGCCCCAGTGGATATGCGAGCCGCTCGGCGCCGAACTCGGCGCGCGCGTCGCGCTCAAGGCAGAACTCCTCAACCCGATCCGCTCCTTCAAGGGCCGTGGCGCCGACTGGCTGGTCCAGAACCTCCCGCGTGGGACGGAGCTGATGTGCGCCTCAGCGGGAAACTTCGGTCAGGCGATGGCGTACGCCTGCCGCGCCCATGGCGTACCTCTCACCGTCTACGCCGCCGAATCGGCCAACCCGCTGAAGATCGCGCGGATGCGGGCGATGAACGCCACCGTGGTCCTCGCTGGCGAAGATTTCGATGCCGCCAAGGAGATTGCCCGCGCCGAGGCCGCGCGCCGTGGCGTCCGCTTCGTCGAGGACAGCCGCGATCCGGAACCGACCGAGGGCGCGGGCACGATCGGCCTGGAATGGGCGTCGTTTCCGGAACGGCTGGATGCACTCTTCGTCCCGCTCGGCAATGGCGCGATGCTGGCCGGTATCGCCACGGTGATCAAGATGCGGCTTCCCCAGACGCGGGTGGTCGCCGTCAGCGCGGCCGGGGCGCCAGCGATGGTCGAATCGCTGCAATCCGGTCGTCTCATCCGCCATGAACGCATCTTCACCATCGCGGACGGCATCGGCGTGCGTGTCCCGGTGGCCGAGGCGCTCGCCGATCTCGCTGGGCTGGTCGACGAATTTGTACTCGTCCCGGACGAGTTGATCCTGGATGCGATGCGCCTGCTGCACCGCCATGCCGGAGTGGTCACCGAGCCATCCGGCGCGGCTGGACTGGCGGGAATCCTCAACCAGGCGAACCGCGTCCAGGGGCAGACGGTCGGGACCGTGCTGTGCGGCGGGAACCTGACGCCTGCCCAGATGCGCGAGTGGTTGCGCGACACCGCTTGAGGAGTTCAACGCCGGTTCGGTACATCGCGGGTGTGGAGAAACTTGCCCGATGTAGGGTGCGGCGCTTGCGTTGGCCGCGCTGGAACTCGCCCGGTTGGATCTCCAGCGCCCGCTGCGGTTCGGTGCGGAAGATCAAAGAAATCTAGCGACACTGCTGAGGCGAACGTCACGCTGTGTCACATCGGCCGACTGTGCGGATGTACGATCTTCGACTGCAGCGCGCTATACTCCTCTGCTGTTATGTTGCAATAGATCCTGACCCATCACCAGTTTTCAGGTCATTGGTATGGGTCGTGAGGGGTTTTGTCGTTTCGCGCTTTTTGAACAAGGGGTGACGGGAATGGACGGCGAGCGTTTTGATCGATTGATCGTCTCTGACGCAAACTGGGACGCGACGCGGCGCGCTGCGGACCCTGGCCAGTACCGTACTCGGCGCCGCTGGGCTCGCCGGTATCGCCGCGAGCGACTCCTTCGCCAATCGCAAGCAAGGGCGAAAGCGCAATGCACGGCAGAAGGATCGCCATCGCGGCGCTGGAGCGGAGGCGGTTGCCGCGAGCTGCTGTAGCAGCCAAACCTGCACCCCTGGCGCGGGTCTGGATCTGCGCAAGTGCTGCTATGACGATGCGGCTCTCTCCGGGGCGAACTTCCGCCGCGCGAACCTCAGCGGCGCCAGTTTCCGCGGCGCG
This sequence comes from Thermomicrobiales bacterium, assembly GCA_046328335.1. Taxonomy (GTDB): domain Bacteria; phylum Chloroflexota; class Chloroflexia; order Thermomicrobiales; family UBA6265; genus JACCXM01. The sequence goes on along the minus strand of JAXLWU010000001.1, from coordinate 238,651 downwards.
AACCTGACGAACGCGAACTTCAGCGGCGCCAATCTCGACAAGGCCTGCTTCGTCGATGCCGACATCACCGGGGCGGATCTGAGCGGCGTCAATCTCAAGGGTGTCATCTTCTGCCGCACCCGGACCGGCCCCAACACCTACGACAATTCGGGGTGCGGAAAGGCCACATCCTGCTGCCCGACCTGCATTCCGCTCAACCGAACTCGTTGCAGTCTCGGCGGCAGTTGCTGCGACAACAACGCGGTCTGCACCGGCGACACCTGTGTCTGCCGTAGCGGCCGCAGCGAGTGCGATGGCAAATGCGTCAATCTCAAGACCGACGCCAACAATTGCGGCGCCTGCGGCCACGCCTGCCCGTCCGGCGAGACGTGCACCAACGGCGCCTGCGGCTGCGGCGCCGGGCCAACCTGCGGCCAGGGTCTCACTTGCTGCAGCGGCCAGTGCGTGAATCTGCAGACCGATATCAACAACTGTCTCGAGTGTGGCAATGCCTGTCCATCCTCGCTCGCCAATGCGTCCGTGTTCTGCGGCCCGGGCGTCGATGAGAACAACGATCCGGTCTACGGCTGCGTCTTCCTCTGCGACAAGAACCATCGTGACTGCAACAACGACTGGCAGGACGGCTGTGAGACCACCATTCAGAACAACAACTTTCATTGCGGCACCTGCTCGAACACCGATTGCGCCGCCTCTGGCAAGGAGTGCAAGGGCTGCACATGCTTGCCGCCCGGCGGCGTCTCCACCACCTGTGACGAGGTCACGAACGCGCAGTTGATCCGGCGCCGATAGCCGACCCTGTTTCCACCAACAGAGGCGGCGCTGCTCGTTGAGACCAGCGCCGCCTCTCTCAATTCATCTGTTATCGGCGGAGCTCGCTATGCGCGCTGTGCAAACGCGATGGCCTCCGGAAGAGACAGCTGCGTTCCCTCCCGGCGACGGGTATCGAATTCGTTCCCGGGAAGGCTGTCGCGAATGATCGTGATCACCCGTTCTCGATGATCGGGGTCGACGGCTGACAATTGGAATCCGGTCGCCTCGGCGATAGCCTCGGCCGCTCCTAGTAGCACCGCTGCCCGCGCGGGCTCACGCAAGGCCGCAATCTCAGCCAGAATGAAGAGATCATCGAGAATTCGCTCATGATCCCCGAGTTCGCCTGCCAGGCGGAGTGCTTCCCGAGCCACCGTGTTGGCTCGCGATTCTATGTCTCCGGTTTGATCCGGGTTCTTATCGTCGCGTTGGCGAATCATCGCTCCCGCGGTGTTGCCGAGCGCGATCGACAGGATCATTTGATCCCCTGTCTCGACGCTCAGTACCCGCGCCTCTTCATATCGCCCGATCGCCTGCTCGTAGTTACCGCGAAGAAAGGCCACGTTGCCGAGATTGATCAGAGCCACGGCGATCCCTCGCTTGTCTCCGAGAGTCCGCCGCAATTCCAGAACTTCTTCCCGCATTGTCGTCGAGAGATCGAGATCGCCGGAGTTGGCCGCGATAATCCCCAGATTTTCAAATGCCTCGGCGACGCCTGGCTGGTCGTCCAACGCACGATACAGCGCAAGCGCTTCTTCATAGAGAGGCTTGGCACGCGTATCGTCGCCGCTCGCCACCAGCAGCAACCCAAGTCCGCTCAGGGCATTGGCGCGAAGAGCAGGCGAAGGGTTCCCTACGGCGCGCAGGGCGCCATCGAGCCGGTCCCGCCCTTCGCGCAGATGGCCGCGCACCCACCAGAACCAGCTGAGATCGGTCGCGAATTCGAGGACCGCCTCGCCCTCACCTTGCCGCTCCTGCCAATCGAGCACCGACCGCAGATTCCCCAACTCCGTCTCCAAGTCGGCAAACGAGGCGACCTGGTCCTCCGCGGCGATCGCCAGGTCGACCACTTCCCGGAAAAAGGCTGCATGGGCGGCACGAACGTTTCGCTCTTCATCAGGGTTTGCGGCGAGTTGTTCCAGACCGAACTCGCGAATGGTCTCCAACATCGAGAAGCGCGGTTCCGCCGCGAGGTCATCCTCCCGGCGGACCAGGCTCTTCAAGACCAGTCCCTCGAGACCATCGAGCGGATCGATGGGGAGCGGTTCTCCAGACTCGGCAACGGCGATCGCGGCGGCGATCGTGCAGCCGCCGACGAAGACTGCCAGCCGGGCGAACATGCTCCTCTCGCCAGGATCGAGCAGGTCGTAGGACCAGGCGATCGTGGCGCGCAGCGTCTGTTGGCGTTCCGGGAGATCGCGCGCGCCGCCGGTGAGCAGGGACAGACGTTTCTCCAGGCGAGCGAGGAGTGCGGCGGGCGGCAGGAGACGGACCCTGGCTGCCGCCAACTCAATGGCGAGCGGCAGCCCGTCGAGTTGACGACAGATCGCGATAACCGCGGCGGCGTTCGCATCGGACAGGGCAAACCCCGATTTCACTGCCTGCGCGCGATCGACGAAAAGCTGGACCGCGGGGAACGCCTCCGCCTCTGCGGCAGAGACGGAGCGGCCGGCGACAGGCAGCGCAAGTGGAGGCACCGGATATTCCTGCTCGCGACGCAGCCGCAAAGGTTCACGGGACGTGGCCAATATCGCCAGCTCGGGAACGGTATCGAGCAGATCGCCCAGGACTGGCGCCACCGACAGCACCTGCTCCAGATTGTCCAGCACCAGCAGGGTCTTCCGTCCCCGCAGGTACGCGATGATGGTGTCCGCCAGCGGCTGTCCCGGTTGCTCGCTCAACCCCAGGACGCTGGCAATCGCCTCGGTCACCAGGGCGGGATCGATGATCGCCGCCAGCGGTACCCACCAGACGCCATCGACGAAGGCTTCCTGAAGTTCGGCTGCCGTCTGCACCGCCAACCGCGATTTGCCACTTCCGCCCGGACCCGTCAACGTCACCAGCCGAGCCCCGGACGCGGTGAACATCTGCCGCAACTCGGCAACTTCAGCATCGCGGCCGATTAACGGTGTCGGCTGCGCTGGGAGGTTGTGTGGACGCTGATCGAGAGTCTTCAGCGGCGGAAACTGCGCCCGCAAGCCGGGCCCAGCCAACTGATAGATGTGCTCGGCCGTCAGCAGGTCTTTCAGGCGATGCGCCCCGAGATCGCGCAGTGTGTACCCCTCGGGAAGTTCCGCGACCCCGGCGGCGGCTTCGCTGAGCAGAACCTGTTCGCCGTAGCCAGCGCTGAGCACCCGCGCCAGCCGGTTGAGCGCGGGCGCCAGATAATCACCGTCGATCGGGGCGGCCTCGCCGACGTGGATCGCCATGCGCACCCGCAACCCATCGACCTTGCCGAAATCTTCGTCGGCGATGAGGCGTTGCGCGGTGATCGCCGCGCGCACCGCGGCCCCCGTTGTCGGGAATGCGGCCTGCACCGCGTCGCCGATCGTCTTGAAGAGGACGCCCCGCTCGGCGACGATCGCCTCCCGCAGCAAGGCGAAATGGCGCTCGACCGCGGCCCACATTGCGGCCTGATCGCGTTCCCAGCGCGCCGTGCTGCCTTCGATATCGGTGAAGAGAAAGGCGACCGTGCCACTCGGGTAGGCCGCGACGTCCATGTCCCGGAACGATTCAGCCGCGCTCATTCCACCGCCGGCACGGCATCGGCCAGGGCGGCGGCAACGGCCTCCGCTTCCGCGAGCGACGCTCCGTGCGAGGTCGCGCCATCGAACGCGGCAGCGCCGAGCGTCGACCGCGCCTGCTCCGCCAGCGCCGCCTGCCGCTCGCTATCGGCAGGCGAGAATTGATACCCCGTCTCTCTGGCCAACCGCGCGACCGCGCCCAGCAGCAGCGCGGTTCGTTCTGGCTCCTCGGAGACGTCGATCGCGGCAATCGTCAGCAGCGCGTCGAGAATCCCGGCGCGGTCCCCGAGTTCTTGCCAGATGCCCAGCGCGTCGACGGTCAGTCTCCGCGCTTGCCGCTCCATTGCAACCTGCGCTTCCGCTGACTCATGCTCGGCACGCAGGTGCAGGACTCCACCCATGTTGCCGATCGAGAACGCCCTGATCCAGCGATCGCCGGTGGCGAGGCTGAGGTTGCGCGCTTCCTCGAACAGGTCTGTCGCACGCGCCAGATCGCCTTCCATCGCCGCAATCTGGCCCAGGTTGTTGAGCGACACGGCGATGCCACGCTTGTCGCCCAGTTTCCGCCGCATCGCCAGCGCTTCTTCACGCAGCGACCGCGACCTCGCGAGGTCTCCCACCAGCGCGGCGGTTTCCCCGAGATTGTCCAGCGATTCGGCGATGCCCTCGTCATCGTTCGCCTCGCGATACAATTCCAGGGCCTGCTGGTAGGACTCCTCGGCCCGCACGTAGGCGCCGTTGGCCTCCAGCAAGGCGCCGAGTCCGGCGATCACGTTTGCTCGCAGCTCGGGCGGAGCCTCGGGACTGCCACCCAACACCGATTCGATCCGCGTCTGTCCTTCCCGCAGGTGCCCGCGCACCCACCAGAACCAGCGGAGATCGGCGGCGAGTTCGAGCGCCGCGATCCAGTCTCCCGTCGCCTCATACCAATCGAGCGCAGCCCGGATATTGCCCGCCTCGGTCTCGAGTTCGTCATAGAGCGCGATCTGGTCGACGGAGTCGGTCGCCTCGGCGACGAGGTCCCGGAAGAATGCGGCGTGGGCGGAACGTGTCACCCGCTCTTCGTCTGGATGGCTGGCCAGTTGCTCGAGTGCGTACTCGCGGATCGTCTCCAGCATGGCGAAACGCGGTCCGCCATCCGGCTCGCCACATTGCCGGAGCAGGCTCTTCTGGACGAGGCTTTCGAGACCATCGATCGGATCGATGGCAAGGTCATCTCCTGCCAGCGCGACGGCCTCCGCCGCCTCGAGCGTGCAGCCGCCGGAAAACGCCCCAAGCCGGGCGTACAATGCTCGTTCCTCTGGTGTGAGGAGATCGAAACTCCAGGCGATGGCCGCCCGCAGTGTCTGTTGCCGCTCTGGCAGATCGCGCGGGCCGCCCGTCAGGAGCGGCAATGCTCGTCCCAATCGGGTGAGCAGCGCTTGCGGCGGCAGGAGACGCACCCGGGCTGCCGCGAGTTCGATCGCCAGCGGCAGGCCATCGAGGCGGCGGCAAATTTCGACCACCGCGCCGGCGGTATCGCTCGCCAACGTGAACCCCGGCTTGACCGCCCGCGCCCGCTCGACGAAGAGCCGCACCGCGGGGAACGCGAGCGCCTCCTCCACGGTCAGGTGCTGGCCAGGAGGCGGCAGCGGAAGCGGCGCGACTGGAATTTCGCACTCCGCTCGCAGCAGAAACGGCTGCCGGCTTGTCGCCAGCACGTGGAGCCCGGGCGCCTCTTCCAGCAACTGGGCGACCATTGGGGCGGCGGCAATCACCTGTTCGGCATTGTCGAGAACCAGCAGGGTCCGCTTCGTGCGCAGCGATTCGGCCAGCGTATCGATCAGCCGTTCACCGGCGCGTTCTCGTATCTGCAACGGCGCGGCGATCGCGGCCGGGACCAGGTCCGCATCGGTGATGCTCGCCAGCGGCACCCACCAGACCCCGTCCGGGAAAAGATCGACGGCTTCGGCCGCTGCCTGTACCGCCAGCCGCGTCTTGCCCGCTCCTCCCGGTCCCGTGAGCGTCAACAGGCGGAAGCTCCCGCCGGAGAGATGTTCGTGGAGATGGGCGAGGTCCTCTTCGCGGCCAACGAGCGGCGTTGGCTGCGGCGGCAGGTTGTGCGTCAGCAAGCCGAGGCTTTTGAGCGGCGGGAACTCATCCCGCAGGCCAGGACCGACGAGTTGATAGATCGGCTCGGCGGAGAGAAGATCCTTCAGCCGGTGCTCTCCCAGATCGCGCAACAAGTAACCCGCGGGAAGCGAGGAAGACACCAGCGCCCGCGCCGACGCCGTGATCAGAATCTGTTCGCCGTAGCCCACGCCAAGCACCCGCGCCAACCGGTTGAGCACGGGCGCGAGATAGTCACCCGCTATTGGTGTCGCGTCGCCGACATGGATCGCCATCCGTACCGGGAGCGCGGCGGCCCCGGCGCCTTGCAGACCGGGCAGCGCGAGTTGCGCCGCCAGCGCCGCGCGCACCGCCGCCGCAACCGACGGAAACGCGGCCTGTGCCGCGTCCCCGATCGTCTTGAACAACACCCCGCCTTCGGCCGCGATCGCCTCGCGCAGCACGACGAAGTGGCGCTCCACCGCCCCCTGCATCGTGACGGGGTTCGCTTCCCAGCGTGCCGTGCTCCCCTCGATATCGGTGAAGAGAAAAGCGACCGTTCCGCTCGGGTACGCCGCCGTGGAACCCGCTGGCGCGGCGTCAGGGGTGCTCATTCCGCTCAGACCAGAAACGCGGCCAGCGCCATCGACACCGCGGCGACCAGCACACCGAATCCGAACAGCAGCAAGGCATACTTGAAAAAGGCGAGTTTGCGGACGGTGATCCGCGCATTGGTGACGATCTGTCCGGAAAGATCGATAGCGAACTTGCTCGGGGTCACCGTGTCCTGGGGATGATTGAAATACATCTCACCGATCGCGGTTGCCAGCGCTCGCGGTTCGTAGCGGGCGATATGTCCGTAGAAGAGCAGATTGTCGCGATCGGTCGGCTTCTCCCGCTCTCCCACCAGGTGTCGCTCCAGGTTGGTCGACGGCAGGAACGACGCCACGGCGAGCATCAGGCTGATCATCAGCGACAAGGCACCAAGCGCCAATCCGCCCCCGGCCAGCGGCGGCACCGGCGGCCCGGCGAGGAGAAAGGTCACGATCACGCCGAGCGCGGTCGAGGCCAGACCGACGGCGGCGGTGTTCTTCGCCTCCGCGAATTTCAGCCAGTCAATGACCTGGCTGAGCAGGCTGGTCAGGCGTTGTTCGATCTCTTGTTGCGGCGTCGTTGCCATCGCGATGTCCCTCGGACGGCGGTTGATTACAGGCTATCCGCTAGCAGCAACCCATCTTCTGGCGAATCCATCGACAGCAGCCGGCAAGTCAGCCTTTCCGGCGAGAATTCATCTTCTCCAGCAAGCGGGCGACGCATGCCCCGCCCCGTACCCCGGCGTTCCAGTGGTCTCAGAGCCAACGGTCCGCGAACCTACCGCGCCGTGCGGAAGGGGTGTCGTCCCGAGGAACGAGGGACCTCGTCGTCCGTCGTGCCCCGGGCCGAACGACGAGATGCCTCCGGCGTCGGAAGGACCCGTCTTCTGCGCTCCAACCTAGAACGCGACATGTTCCACGCCCTTGAGACCGAGCATCTGGCGCGCCTCGGCGGGCGTCGCCGGTTCGAGCGAGAGTTCGCGCAGGATACGCACCGTCTTGGCGACCAATTCACCATTGTCTTTCGCCAGTTCACCCTTGCCGAGATAGAGATTGTCCTCCATGCCGGTGCGCACGTTTCCGCCCATGATCGCGCCCATGGTGATCAGGTTGAACTGATGCCGGCCGGCGCCGAGGATACTCCACACATAATCGTCGCCGAGCAGGCGATCGGCCGTCCGCTTCATGTGCAGGAGATCCTCCGGATCGGTGCCGATGCCGCCGAGGATGCCGAAGATGGTCTGCACGAACAGGGGTGGCTTCACCAGACCCCGCTCGAGGAAGTGGGCCAGGTTGTAGATGTGTCCGACGTCATAGCACTCGAACTCGAAGCGGGTGCCGTGCGCCCCCAGCGTCTGCAACAATCGCTCGATGTCGGAGAAGGTATTGCGAAAGATATGGCCGCGCGACATTTCCAGGTAGTCGGCTTCCCAGTCGTACTTGAACTCCTTGATCCGGGCGGCCATGGGGTAGAGCCCGAAGTTCATCGAGCCCATGTTCAACGAGCACATCTCCGGCTTCATCCGCAGCGGTCCAGCCAGCCGGTCGTCGATGGTCATCGTCTGCGCGCCGCCGGTGGTGATATTGATCACCGCCTCGGTCTGCTCCTTGATGCGCGGAAGGAACTTCAGGAAGACCTCCGGATCAGGGGTGGGGCGGCCGGTCTCGGGATCGCGGGCGTGGAGGTGGAGAATCGCGGCGCCTTCCCGCGCCGCGGCCAACGCGTTTGCGGTGATCTGTTCCGGGGTGATCGGCAGATACGACGTCTGCGAGGGGATATGGATCGACCCCGTAATCGCACACGTCACGATGACCTTGCGCGCCGCGCCCGCCATGGTTTGCTCCTTTACGAGACGGCCAGCCGGCGAGCCGGCGAGTCGGCAAGAAACCGGCCAGAATTGACCGACATGTTCACGTTGATCCTCATACTTGCCGGCTTGCCGTCTCGCCGGCTCTCGCAACTCGCTCCCAGTTTGCAATCTCCACGGGCTCGATCTCGCCGGCCGGGGCGAAGGCAAAGACCTGACCGTAGAAATCGAGTTCGCCCTCCAGCGCGCGCCGGATGTTCTCGGCGCGGCGGAACCCGTGACCTTCGCCCTCGAACAGCACCATCGCCACCGGCAGTCCGCGCTCGTTCATCACGTCGTAGAGTTTCTCGGCCTGATCCGGGGGAACCACCGTATCTTCGGTTCCCTGGAAGAGAGCCAGCGGCCTGGTGAATCCCTCCAGATGGTGAATCGGCGAGCGCGCCATGTAGATGTCGCGCCGGTCGGGGTAGGGGCCGATCAGCCGGTCGAGATAGCGCGATTCGAACTTGTGGGTATCGGTCGTCATCGTCTCCAGATCGCTGATCCCGAAGTGACTCGCGCCGGCGCGGAAGAAGTCGCGGAAGGCGAGCGTCGCCAGGGTGGTGTAACCGCTGGCGCTCCAACCGCGAATCGCGGTCCGCTCCGGATCGACTTTGCCCTGCGCGATCAGGTACTTCCCGGCATTGACGTGATCGTCGACATCGACAATGCCCCAGGCGTCATCCAGCCGCTGGTGATAGGCGCGGCCATAGCCGGTGCTGCCGCCGTAATTGACATCGATCACGGCGAAGCCGCGCGAGGTCCAGAACTGGATCGGCAGGCTGAGCGCGGTGCTTGTCGCCCCCGTCGGGCCGCCGTGGCTCTGTACCAGGAGCGGGGGCAATTCTCCTGCCGGCGCAACGAAGTCTCGGTTGCGCGGCGGATAGTAGAAAGCGTGCGCCGTCAACCCACCTTCGGTTGGAAATTCGATCGCCTCGGGCGTGGAGATATACTCGGGATCGACCTCGATCTCGAGCGAGCGCTTGACGATCTCGAACTGCCGCGTCGCGGCATCGAAACGGGCGACACTCATGGGGGACGACGCGCTCCCGACCATGATGACCGCGGCGCCATTGGCAGCGTCTGGATCGCTCAACTCGGTGTACGGCGTCTCCACCGTCGTCATCGCCCCTGACGGGAGGTCGATGAGCCCGAGCCGCCACGTTCCCTGCACGGTGTAAGTGGCAAGCAGCGTCTGGGCATCGAGGAACGCAGACGTGCGGTGATCGAAAACCCACAGCGGCGCACCGAACTCCGCCTCCAGCGGCGTCAGCGCCTGATCCCCTCCCGCCTGGTGCCGGTAGAGATTCCACCATCCGGTGCGATCGGAGACGTAATAGAGTTCGCCGTCTGGCGACCATTCCGGCTGGAAAATCGATTCGTCGACGCCGCCGGCGATATGCAGGACATCGGTGACCGCCCCGCTGGCATCGATGTGACCGACACACAATTCCGTGCCGTCCCACGGCATGTTGGGGTGGTTCCACTGCAACCAGGCGAGGCGGCGGCCATCCGGACTGAGCCGCGGGTTGGAGTAGAAGTCGCACCCCTCCGCCAGGACAACCCCGCCGTGGCGATCGCCATCGAGATCGAGCGCGACAATGGTGTTCACCGGTTCGCCACCGCCGGCATGATCCTCGCGCACCGCGATCAGGCGGTTGCGTCCCCAATCGAATGCCGCATCCGCGTAGCGCAATGCGCCTTCCGGCGTAATTGGGCGCGGGGTGGCGTCCCCGTTCACATCGACGCGATAGAGCCGGGTGTCGTAGAAGTTGGCGAAAATCAGCGTTCCGGCGTCAATCACATAGGCGCCGCCGCCGTATTCATGCACCCGGGAGCGGGCATTGAACCCCGCGGGGATGGCATCACGGATCGTGCCGTCGGCTCGCCGGCGGACGATCACCGACCGCCCGGCCTCTTCCGGCCGCGCTTCGATCCAGTAGATATCGTCGCCATCGAGACGAGGCGACGCCAGTCCGACGCGGCGTCCGGTGATGAGATCGGCGGTAATCGGCGAGCGCCAGGTCCCGTATGGCGCCACCTGCGGCGTCGCGGATTCGGTCACGCCGTACTCCTCCCCTTCCATGTCTCGCTGATCGTCAGATGGTGACAGCCTACCATCGCGACCAACGCCCTCGCGGCAATTCAGGGATACTCCCCACGGCAGATTCGCAAGGTCGCCGCGCGCTTCGCGGCGAGGAGGACCGACAATGTTGACGACCCTGGTTGGGATGCCGGTAAGCGCGATCGATACCCCCGCGCTGCTGGTCGATATCGACACCATGGACCGCAATATCGCCCACATCGCGGAGACACTGCGGACTTCCGGTGTCTCTTGGCGGCCACATGCCAAAGGACACAAATGTCCCACCATCGCCCACCGCCAGATCGCCGCGGGCGCCATCGGGGTCACCGTCGCCAAACTCAGCGAAGCAGAGGTCATGGCCTCGCACGGCATCAAGGACATCCTCATCGCCAACCAGGTCGTCGGTGAGATCAAAACCCGCCGCCTCGCCTCCCTCATCGCCGCCACCGGGGCGGATGTCATTGTCGCGGTCGATAGCCCGATCAACGTCCGCGAACTGAACGACGCGGCGGGAACGCACGGGGTGCGGCCACGGGTCGTGGTCGAAGTCGACTCCGGGATGAAACGCGGTGGCGTGGCGCCGGGCGAGCCAACGGTGGAACTGGCGCGCATCGTTGCGGCTTCACCGCATTTGCGCTTCGCTGGACTGATGTCCTGGGAAGGGCATACCGTCTCGATGTCCGACCACGAACCACGGCGCGCTGAAATCGCCGCGGCGATCGGACGTCTCACGGCATCCGCCGACGCCTGCCGCGTGGCTGGATTGCCGGTCGAGATCGTCTCCTGCGGTGGCAGTGGCACCTATCTGCACGCCGCGAAGCAGCCGGGCATCACCGAGGTCCAGGCCGGCGGCGCGACCATGGGCGATGGCTTCTACCGCGCCCTGGAGGCGCGGGTGGAACCGGCGCTGACCCTCCTCACCACCGTCACCAGCCGGCCGACCGCGGACCGCGTGATCGTCGATGCGGGACGGCGAGCGGTCGACCCCAGCCAGTTCGCGCCCACGGCGCGTGGTATGGACGGCGTGAACGCCATCCGCTTCTCCGCCGAGCATGGCACGCTCGAACTCGACGGTCCGACAGAATGGCCGCGCGTCACCGACCGCATCGAACTGGAGATCAACTACACCGATCAGGCCGTCCACCTGCACGAGGTGATCTTCGCCATCCGTGACGGGGTGGTGGAAGGGATCTGGCCGGTCGCCTGCCGGGGGCGGATTCAATAGGACCGAATCTCGTTCTTCACCGCAACCACCTTTCAATTGCCATGAATGGCACGGGGACGACCAGCCCGTGCCAAGCCCATCCTGCGACTTCAGACCACGGATTGGCGACCGCAGGCTCCTCTCCTGGTGCACGGGCGAGGGGATGGGGTCAGGGTCAACTTCGCGACAAAGCCGCACGCCAACTTGCGCCAATAGACCTGGCTTGTAGCGCTCAACCTGGCCCGGAGCGCAGGACGTGTTGTCGCCCGCTCAGCACCGAAGGATTCTCGGCGAAGAACTCGCCCACGGAGCCAACGATCAGGGGGTCCGGCGCGACCGCGACCGAGTAGTCCTTTTCCGGGTAGGGCAGGTGATGGAGGAGGTGACGCAGGGTGTTGAGCCGCGCCCGCTTCTTGTCGTCGCTCTTGATGATCGTCCACGGCGCGTCCGCGGTGTCCGTATAGAAGAACATCGCCTCCTTGGCGTCGGTGTAGGCCTCCCACTTGTCGAGGGAGGCCTGATCGATCGGGGAGAGTTTCCACTGTCGGAGGGGGTCCGATTTCCGCTTGTCGAAGCGGCGCTTCTGCTCGTCCTGGGAGACGGAGAAGTAGTACTTGAACAGCCGGATGCCGCTGTTGACCAGCATTCGTTCCAGTTCCGGCGCCTGCCGCATGAATTCGAGATACTCCGCGGCGGTGCAGAAACCGAAGACGCGCTCCACTCCGGCGCGGTTGTACCAGGAGCGGTCGAAGAAGACCATCTCGCCCGCTGTCGGGAAATGGGCGACGTAGCGCTGGAAATACCACTGCCCGCGCTCGGTTTCGTTCGGCTTGTCGAGGGCCACCACCCGTGCCCCGCGCGGATTGAGATGCTCCATCACCCGCTTGATCGTGCCGCCCTTGCCAGCAGCGTCCCGTCCCTCGAAGATCGCGATGATCCGTTGTCCGTTCCCCTTCACCCAGTTCTGCGCCTTGACCAGTTCCGCCTGCAAGGGCCGCAACAGCGCCTCGTACTCGCGCTCTCCCATCGGCTTGCGGTATGGATATTCGCCGAGTTTGAAGATGCGGGAGCGGTCGATCGTGGCGACTTCGTCGGAATGGTCGATCACCAGCGCCCGCGATGCCGCTTTGCGCCGCTCGCCATCGCTCGCGCCGTTCGACGGGTCGGCGAGGGGTGCAGACGTTTTCACCGCCGCTTTGCTGCCGCGGGAGTCGACCATTCCGGTCTCCTTTCGCCGGCAAGCCATGACGCCGGCGCCGATAGAGCGGAGTTCAGTACCCACTCATTCTACCGCCGCATCCGCCGGGTAGCGCGGTCGCGTTCCGTCGGGGGCGAGGTTTCGCCGCAGGCGAATACGAGGGCGGGGCGCGGACCTTGTGTCGTTCCGAGACCTTGTGTCGTTCCGAGACCTTGTGTCATTCCGAGAATCTCGTCGTCCACGGTGGTCACGGCGAACGCCGAGGTCTTTCCTTCGTCGGTACGACCCACATGCTCCGGCGGTCGGGACGATACACATGCTCTCGCGGTCGGGATGACACACCTACCGCCTCGTGACGGGATTGAACTCACCTGACCGGGCGTAAGCGGACGATACCGAGCCCGGCCAGAACCAGCACCGCGCCGAGCAGTTTGGCCGGACCGAACGCTTCGCCAAAGAAGATGGCGGAGAGGACACCGCTCGCGATCGGCACCAGCAGCCCGAAGGAACTGGCCGTGGCGATGCCGCGCCGTGAGATCGCCCAATTCCAGAGGATATAGGCGATATAGACCGGAAAGATGGCCAGGTAGACGATGCTCAGCCAGACATCGGTCGAGAGAGCCACCCACGGCTGCGCGATGGCCGCCGGCAGCGACACCAATAGCAGTGGGACCGCCCCGGCGAGGACGCTCCAGGCGGTGTAGGTTTCGGTCGGGTACTTGCGAACCAGCGGACGGGTGACCACCCCGTAGAGCGCGAAGGCCATTGCCGCGCCAATGCTGAGCAGATCGCCCACCATCGTTCCCGTGGCCACATCCCGCTTGTCCAGCAGGAAGATGACGACCCCCACCAACGCCACCACGAGCCCAAGCCAGGCCAGTCGTGAGGTCGGTTCCCCGAGGACGGCGAGGATGATCAGGGTGAAGAGCGGCGTCATCGCGATCAGCAGCGAGGACGAAAAGGGCGACGTGCGGTCGAGTCCGAGCACAAACCCGAGTTGATAGAGGGTGTATCCCGTCAGTCCCGCCAGCAGGAGGCGTCCCCAGTCACTCCGCTCGACCGCGCGCTCCGCGCCCCGACGGCGGAGGAGGAGGACAGTGAAGGCAAGAACGATCATCAGCAGAAAGCGGGCGAAGATGAACGCCAGCGGCGACAATTGGGCGAACGCCGCCTTGGCCACGACAAAGGTCGAGGACCAGAGCAGGACCACCGTCAATTGGGCCAGTTCCGGCCCGAACTGGAACCCCGCTGCCCTCGCTTGCTCGCTGCTGTCGAGCGCGGTCATCCGGTCGCGTTCCGGTCAGGCATCGAGCGAGGTCTCCCACGCCGACTGGCGCCCAAGCAGGGAAACCCGGCATTGCGCGGCAAGGTGCGCGCTGACCAGGGCGGCGAGATCTTCGCAGGCGGATTGGACCTCCGCCGTGGTTCGCGGCGGCAGCGCCTCGATCACCAACACCGCCCGCGTCGTTTCCGGCGTGAGTTTGGTGCGTTCCGCCTCGCGCCAGTTCCAGGCGCGGCAGATTACCCCGAGATCATCGGCATAGATCACCTCGCCCGGTTCCGGCGGCAGGTTGTCCACCGCGCCGAGCGGTACGAACGGTTCGGTGCCCGTCGCGCGGGTGAGGCGAATATCGCCTTCGATCGCGGCGAGATCCTCGCCACCGCAGGGGAGGAGGTGCCGCAGCGACACGGCGTTGTAGAGATCGACGAGTGGACTGACCGAACGCACGCCATCGCCCCGCGCCGCGCGCAGCAACCCCTCGATACCCGCGCGATAACGGGAGGGCTTGAGCCCGAATCGCCGGTAGGCATCGCGCCAGACCGCGACCGGGGGAGACGTGGCAAGGTCGCTATCGCCAATCGCCGCCGTCGTCGCGGCGGCGAGCAGCGCCTGGGCTTCATCCCCGGCACGGCGATTGTCGATGCCAGTGGCGACGACGATGCCGATCACCGCATCCGGGAACAACTCGCGGAACGCCTCCTCGACGATCAAGCGCATCGGCGGCCAGTCTCCTTCTTCATGGTAGTGATATACCTGCCAGTCAGATTACTCGTCACGGTCATGCGATCTCGCCGCCACGTCACGCCAGGAGGATCAGCGCATGCACAGCACTTTCGCCCCGGCTCCGATCGCGATCAACGGCGCGGCGCTCAGCGTCGAAGACGCCGGGTCTGGTCCGGCCCTGGTGCTCGTTCACGCCGGGATCGCCGATGCCCGCATGTGGGACGAGCAGATGGCGGACTTCACGCACGCTCGCCGCGTGGTGCGCTACGACCTGCGCGGATTCGGGCATTCGACCCTCCCGCCCCAGCCTTACGCGCATCACGACGATCTCTATCAGATGCTGCGGGAATTGGGTATTGCCCATGCCGTCATCCTCGGCGCGTCGTTCGGCGGCAACGTCGCCACCGCGTTCACGCTCGCTCATCCGGAGTTGGTTGACGCGCTGATCCTGGTCGGATCGCGCGTGGCGAACGCCTCCGCGGCGCGCGAGGTGCGGGCAGGCTGGGATGCGGTCGACGCTCTCTACGAGTCGGGAGATATCGACGGTGCGGTTGAACTGGAACTGCAAATGTGGGTCGATGGTCCGTTCCGGTCCCACGATGCCGTCTCGCCTGAGGTGCGGGAACGGGTGCGCGTCATGAACCGCGCGCTCTTCGACCGGGTGCAGGAACACGAAACGGCGAAGGAGTGGGACCTCGATCCACCCGCCTATGCCCGGTTGGCGGAGATCGGCGTGCCAACCCGGGTCATCGTCGGCGCGCTCGATCAGCCGGATGTGCTCGCGAGCGGGCAGGCGATCGCAGTCACCGTGCCGCACGCGCGCCACGAGATCATCGCCGCTGCCGCCCATCTACCGAGCATGGAACAACCAGCGGTGTTTAACCGTCTCGTGCTCGATTTCCTGGCCGAATTGCCTGCCTGAGCGGTCCCGATGCGCCACTTCGGGCATACTCTCGACATGAAGAAGGGTGGGAGCGAAACGTGCCCGCACCCGGATGGCACGCTCGGACAACAGAGGAAGGAATACCCAACCGGCCATGGAGAGCCAGCAGTCGTCGGGACCGAACCCGCTCTGTGAGATCGGCCGCAACCATCCCCGCGACCGCCACCGGATGAAGCCACTTGCCGCCTACCCTGGCGTCTGGGAGTGTCCACGACACGATCTCTTCGCCACCATCGTGCCGGAGGAGACTGCGGCGTCGCTTGAGCGCGGCGACGCCTATCCGATGCACGATGGCCGGCAGGGTGTCGTGGTGCGGCAAGGGGACGAGCGGGGTGGGGGCGTCGTCCTCTACTACCGTTACGAGGAATAATCCGCTCGTTGACGGCGCTCACGAGACTGCCGTAGGGTGCGACGCCTGCGTCGCCCGCACTTCGACCTATGCTCGCTCCATGTAATCCTGGCGGCGCATCAGCAGTGCGTCGTCCCGAGCCAGAGCGACGAGTCTTGATGTCGGGCAGGATCAACTGGAACCGCGAGACCCCTGCTTGAGAACGACAACGTCGCGTGGACATGCAACGTCGGACCAACCCATGCGCTTCACCCTCGATTTCAGTCACCATCCCTGGATCCGCGACCTCGAAGGCAAGGCGCCCGCGCGGACGCTGGCAACGGCAACGGCGGCCGACGGCGCCGGTATCGACGCCATCTGGGTCAGCGAGGACCCGGAAGGCTGGGATGCATTCGCCCTTCTCGGCGCCCTCGCCACGGTGACGCAATCGGCGGCGCTCGGCACCAGCGTCACCAGCCCCTATCCCCGCCACCCGAATCTGCTGGCGGCTTCGGTTGCCACGCTCGACCGGCTCGCGGGTGGGCGTGCCGTGCTCGGTTTGGGGCGGGGACAGGTCGAGTGGCATCGCGATTCGCTCGGCGTCGATACCGGCGAACCGGTCGCGGTCCTCGCCGAAACCATCGCCCTCCTCCGCGCCTGGTGGGGATCACCGCACCAGGCATCGTCACCAGCCGGAGCGCACTTCCGGGTCAACCTCTGGGAACGGGTCATCAACCCGCTCCAGGCCCAGCCACCAATCTACCTTGCCGCCGCCGGACCGAAAGCGCTGCATCTCGCGGCCACCGCGGCGGACGGGGTGATCTTCAATCTCCTCACCGCCGACGACTTTCTCGCCACGGCCATTCCTCAGATCCGCGCCACGGCCGCGGCGGCGAATCGGGATCCGGACGCACTCGCCTTCGTCCTGCGCACCACCGTCGATGTCGTGGCTGAGGAACGAGCCGAGCGCCGCGCGCTCGATCGGGGCAAGACCATCTTCACCCTGATCGCCACGCTGCCGGGGATGGATAACCTCGTCGCCACGGACGGCTTCGATGTCGCGGCGTTGCTGGCAGAGATCCGCGGGGTGACGGGGGGGGCGGAGACCCTCGCCGCGGGGGGCGGCTTCCCCGCCCTGCGGCGCGCGGATGCCCTCGCCGCCGCGCGCGACCTGATTCCGGATGACCTCATCCGCCGGCTGGGCATCATTGGTTCGTTGCCTGAGGTGCGCGCGCGATTGGAACGACTCGCCGCCCTTGGCATCACCCATGTGGCGGTGACGCCACCGCGCGATCCGGTGTCAGAGGATGCCTGGCGGCGGCTCCTGACCGATCTCCGGCAGTGAAACCGGCTGTGGCCGGAATGGCCTCGTCAGCGGCGCCACCGCCTCCCGCAGGCGCAACCGCGTGGCCGGCGCCTTGAGCAGCACGACGACCACGATCAACAGCAGCGCGCCACCGATGGCGGCCGGCAAAGCATCGAGCAAATTACCGTAGTAGCCCTCGATTTCATCGATCTGATCGTGAAAGACGTAGCCGAGCGAGAGCGGCACGGCGGTCCAGATCACCGCGGCGATCCCCGCGCCGATCGCGAAATCGCGCAAGCGGACCCCCAGCAGTCCCGCGCCGACGGTGGTTCCCATCCGCACCACCGGGATCAGCCGCAAAATCGCGATCGCCGCGATATCACGCCCGCCGACGCGGCGGCGCCAGCGGTGAAACGCGTCGTGTACCCCGGCTTGCCGCTCGGCGCTCAGGCGATCGATCAGGCGGGCACCGCCGGTGCGAGCGACACCGTGGAGCACCATCGTTCCCGCCAGTTCCGCCGCGGCGGCAACAGCGATCGCCAGGGCCAGCGCGGGAAGCGAGCCTATCAGGTAAGCGCCCGCGAAGAGGAGGACCAGTTTGATCGGCATGCCGGTCGGGATGCCGACGGCCGAAACGAACACGATCCCGGCCACGATCGGCAAGCCGTATTTGACCAGTGTGTCAATGATCGCGGGATCGATTTTGACACTCCCCCTCGCGTTCGCGGCGCGCCGTCGCCCGCCGACCTCATCCAGTCAGGCTGTGTGTTTCGTCCCATGATAGGTGACATAGTGACGCATGGGCGGCGCTGACGTCACCGCATCCGGGCACTCACGATACCTGAAGATCGCCGGTCATCTGTTGTGTGGAGATTGTCGGACTCCCTTCCCCGAGAGCCGCCGCGCGGGCGCGGTGCATCAGCCAGCGGCGCACCGGAGTTACCCCCGGTACCGCGCGAAAGGGGAGGAGCCAGGAATAGAGTGATTGCAGCGCGTAAACATGGCGCGGAATCGTCGCCGCTCGCGGCAGCGTCACCGCCACCGTCCGCCGCTCCCGAATGGCCAACAGCAGATCCTCGACCGTCTCCCCCGGAAAACGCGTGGCGTGCGCGCCGATCTGACCGGGCGCGAGGTGGGCGTCGCTGCCACCGAGCACCGCCAGGTTGTAGCGGATTGCCTCCCGCTCGATGGAAACGTGGCGTCCCCTCCCGAATGGGAAGCGGCTTTCGATCGCGTCGGGCAGGAGCCCAGCGGCGGCCAGGCCCCGCAGTTGCCGCCGCCAGAGGAAGGGGAGTGGGTGCACCAGCACGACCAGGCTGCCCGGGATGCCGCGCGCCCAGCGCACCAGATCGAGTAGCGGCGTCCCCGGTTTCGGCAGGGAGGCGGGGACCTCCTCGCTGAACAGGACGCCGAGATGGACAATTCGCCCCCGCGCGGTCAGTTCGACCCCTGGAATGACGTGGCGGGTGCCGACGGGATCGCGCCGCTTCCACGCCCGCACCGTGGCGATGTGGTCGTGGTCGGTCACCGCGAAGACGCGCACCTCGTTTACCCGCGCCGCGTCGCGCCACTCTTCGGCGTGCAGCAGACCGTCGCTCCCCTGGGTATGCAAGTGCAGATCGGCGTGGGAGTGGCCGGGCGCCGGTGCGTGATCGTCCGGTTTGTCAGCGTTGTCGTCGATCCAGATCGGGGTGAGCATCCCCCACTGGCCGATGTTTCGCGCCAGCAGCGTCTGCAGTGCCTTCGCCAGACGCTGCATCCCCTCGGTGACGTTCCGCTCTGGTTCCTGCGGCGGCGCGAGGGTGATCGTCATCTTGCGGCCCGGTCCGTAGGAGGCGACGGTCGGCACGATCAGCGCCCCGGTCGCCCGCGCCAACCGCACCGGACCGATCGGCATCTTGATGCCGCTGTCGAAGAAGGGGACCACGGCGGAGGGGGTCGGCGTCGGCTCGTCGACGAGGAGGACGATGATCCCGTTTCCTTCCAGCACCTCGCGCAGCCGCTTCGCCATCGTCTGCGGCTGCTCGGCGACGTTGATGATGGTGATTCCCGCGCGGGTGAAGTAGTCGGTGAACCAGGTTTGCAACGCGCCGGAGCGAAACGGCCGGAACATCCGGGCCACGATCGCCAGTTCGCCCTGGAATCCCTGGTCGGCGAGCCAGCGCCGCCCCATCAACCCGAGCATGGTATACGGCCCGGCATGGACGGAGACGATCAGGATGCCGCGGTTGCCCAGGTGCGGACGCACCGCGTCGAGACCATCGATGACCAGGCGATCGGTAGAGGAGGGGAGGCGGTATCCGGCGCGCAGGGTGGACATCACCGCTCGCAGGTGGGTGGCGATCTGTTGCGAGCCGAGCCACCAGGCGAGGAGGGTTCGCGGCGGCCTCGCCGCGCGGGCGTGGCGGATATTGGTCAGCACCACCTGCCGCCGCCCGGAGTTGGTCGCCATCGTCAGCCAGCCGCCGGCCGTCGCCAGCGCGCTCAGGATCGGCCAGGGGATCAGGTAGGTGATGCGGCTAAGCGTCGCCACGACCACCAGAATCAGGCGATCGATCGGCCGCCACTGTTCGGGGGAATCGCCGTTCACGCCGCTGCTGGCCACGTTCTCTCCCGCGAGGCGAAGCCCGTGGTCTCTCCCGGACGCGATGTTGCCTCTGAATCAGGGTCGAGTATAGGGCGGCCTGTCCCCGGTCGTCGTCGCTCAGACGGCGCGAGACGGCGCGGCGGCGAACCGATCGAGCCGCAACCAGCCAATGTCATGACGGGAATCGCCGCGCTGCACCAGATCGGCCAGAATCTCGCCGATCACGGCGGCGAACTTGAAGCCGTGTCCGGAGCAGGGCGAAGCGACCACCACCTGGGGCAGTCCCGGCAGGGTATCGAGCACGAAATGCTCGTCCGGGGTATTGGTGAAGAGACAGCTGCGCAGCGCCATCGTCGCACCGTTCGCCGCCGGGAAGTAGCGAGCCGTCGCCTCGCGCAGCGGCGCCTCGTCGCTGACATCGGCCTCCCGGCTGAAGGCGTCCGGGTCGACCTGCTCCTCGCGATGGTGATACAACCCGATCTTGAAACCGGGGACTTCATGC
Source organism: Thermomicrobiales bacterium (assembly GCA_046328335.1). Classification (GTDB taxonomy): domain Bacteria; phylum Chloroflexota; class Chloroflexia; order Thermomicrobiales; family UBA6265; genus JACCXM01. Next base: position 218,413 of record JAXLWU010000001.1, on the reverse strand, counting down.
ACCGGGAAGCCATAGTAGCGCCCTTCTGGGACCATCAGGTTGAAGACCGGGAATCGCGCCGCCGTGAACAGATCCGGCTCCAACGGAGCGAACCAGGCCAGCACCTGCCGCTCCGGTACCGCGAGTTCGGCAAACATCGGGGCGAGCGATCCCATCCAGGCGCCCGCGGCCAGCACCAGCCGGTCGCCCTCGTAGACGTCGCGCTCGGTGGTGACTCGCACCCCATCGCCAACCGGTTCCCAGCCGAGGACCCGCTCCCGTGCCCGGATCTCGGCACCCACCGCGAGCGCCCCCTCGACGTGCGCCGAGATGCAGCGCTCCGGTACGAGGTAGCCGCCTCGCGGCTGGAAGAGCGCCATGTGTCCGGCCGGCAGGCGATAACCCGGATAGCGGGCGGTCAGTTCCGCTGACGTCAGGACCTCATGCGGGAGATCGAAGCGTTCGCAGGAGGCAAGGGACTCGGTGAAGACGATCTCATCCGCCGCGCTGGCGTCGATCGTCCCGGTCACCTGCAACAGATGGCGGCCGCTCGCCGCCGCCAGGTCGTCCCAGAGCTCGAAGGCGCGCAGCAGGAGCGGGACGTAGGAGGGATGCTCGTAATAGGCGAGCCGGATGATTCGGGTGAATCCGTGGGAGGAGCCCATCATGTGGGGGATGTCGTACCGCTCCAGACCGAGGGTGCGCACTCCCCGCCGTGCCAGGTGGTAACAGGCGGCGGAACCCATCGCCCCGATCCCCACCACGATCGCATCGTACCGGCCGCTCGTCGTCGTCATCGCCTATCCCTCGCTATGCCTTGCCCGCGGCGCCGAGCAACCGGATGCGATGCCGGGCCGCCGCGATCACCGCATCGCGCGCATCTTCGAGTACGGCGCGCGCATCCGTTTCATGTCCCGGCGCCGCAGCGCTCCGCCGGAGCGTCTCCATGAACACCTTCTGCAGCGCCGTCGAGAGGTTCACTTTGCGGATTCCTGCCGCCACCGCCGCCCGCATCGTGTCGTCATCGACACCGGAGGAGCCGTGCATCACCAGCACGGCATCGACCTCCCGCGCCAGCGCGGCGATGCGCGGAATATCGAGCACCGCCCCGGTGGCGGTCATGCCGTGCACCGTGCCGATCGCCACCGCCAGGGCATCGACCCCGGTCTCGGCCGCGAACTGCCCCGCCTCGCGCGGACCGGTCAGGGCGCCGTGCGCCAAACCTTCCCGCGCGTGACCGACCTGCCCCAGTTCCGCCTCCGCCGCCGCGTCTCGCGCATGGGCCGCGGCCACCACCTCCCGCGTCCGTGCCACATTCTCGGCATAGGGGAGATCGGCGCCGTCGTACATCACCGAGGAGAAGCCTTGCGCGAGCGCATCACGGCAGGCGTCCACGCCGGGTCCATGATCGAGATGGAGCACCACCGGCACCCGCACCGATTCGGCCAGGGCGATTGCCAGCACGGCGATCGGGCGCAGCCCCGCATAGGCCACCGAGCGCGGGCTGACCTGGACGATCACCGGCGCCTGCTCCGCTTCCGCCGCCGCGTAGGCCGCTTGCAGCATCTCCAGATTGAAGACGTTGAAGGCGGGTACCGCGTACCGACCTTCGCGTGCCGCCCGCAGCACATCCCGACCACTGGTGAGCGCCACTCGTTGCTCCTCCGCAGGGCGAAGCCGTTTCGTCGACTGTCGTATCGTAGCGGAGGCAATGCGCTTCGCGAAGGACGATCCGGTGCCCGATCTCGATGTATTGGTCCTCGGCATGATGATGGGCGAAGTCTCGCCGCCGCGAGCGGGGACCTCGTTCGGCGACGGGCGCGGCCTGGTCCTCTTTCCCTCCGGCTCGGCCACTATCTTCGCTATCGCCCTCGCCAGACTGGGAGCGCGAGTCGGCCTGCTTTCCCGGGTCGGCGACGATCCGCTCGGGGCGTGGATGCGCGAGCAGGCCACGACAGCGGGAATCGACACCGCCGTGGTTGGGGTCGTGTCCGGGCAACAAACGCCGCTGGCGCTCGCCAGCGTCGATCGGGAGGGACGCAAGACCTACAGTTTCTACCGCTATGAGGGTCGGTGCGATCCCCTGGCGACTTTGCGCGCGGCCGAGGTCCCGGACGATCTGCTGCGTCGAGCACGCGTTTTCGATTTCGGCGAGGCAAGTTTGCGTTCACCGCACCTGCGTGAGGAAACGCTCACCCTGGCGCGCCGCGCCCGCGAACTCGGCGCGGCCATCTGCTACACCCCGAACTATCGCGCCGCGGCCTGGTCCGGCGGGGCGGCCGAAGCATCCACCGTCCAGCGCCAGGCAGTCGCCCTGGCGACCGTGACCCTGATGAACCGCGAAGAAGCGCAGCTCCTGAGCGGCGAACCCGATCCGGAATCGGCGGTCAGGGCCCTGCTGCATCTGGGACCGCAGATCGTGATCGTCACCGGCGGAGCGGACGGCGCACTGGTCGCCACTGCCGCGGGCAACACGCCCATCCCGGCGGTCCCCGTCAGGGTTGTATTCGATATCGGGGCGGGAGACACCTTTCACGCGGGATTCCTTGCCACGTGGCAACCCGGAGGCGATCCCATTCCCGCCGCCCGCTTTGCCACTCACGCCGCGGCACTGAAGATCGCGCAGGAGCCGTTGCCGGAACTCGTGCCCACCCGCGAGGATGTCCTTGCGGCGTTGCAGCAAGCCGGACGATGATCCGCCCTGGCGGCTACATATGCGGCTGACCGTCCTCGGCGGCAGCGCCGCCAGCCCGAACACCGGCATGGGGTGCGCCGGATTCCTGGTCGAGAGCGCGGGCGCCCGGTTCGTGCTCGATCTCGGTCCCGGCACGCTACCGGAACTGCGAAAGCATGCCGATTTCCAGACGCTGGACGCCGTGATCCTCTCCCACATGCATCTCGACCACGCCCTCGATCTACTGGCGTTGCGCCACGCCCTTGCCTACAACCCCATCCCCGCGCCACGCCCCGTCCCGGTCTGGCTTCCTCCCGGCGGAGCGAAACTGCTCGCTGCCGCCACCGCGCCATTCGATGCCTGCGACGTCCCCGGTCGTTTCACCGCGACGGTCCAGGTCGCGGAATACGATCCGTTACGCCCGCTCACCATCGGCGACGCCACGGTCACCTTCGCCCCGGCGGTCCACTACCTTCCTGCCTGGGCGATGCGCGTCCACGCCCCCGGCAGCGGCGATCTCGGCTACACAGGCGATACCGGCCCCACGGCCGATCTGGCGCCGTTCTTTCATAGCGTTACGGTCCTGATCGCCGAAGCGACGTTGGTCGAAGCCGGCGAGGGACCAATTTCCGTGCGAGGCTCACTGACCGCCGCCGAAGCCGGCAGATTGGCGAGCGAAGCCAGGGCGAAAACGCTCCTCCTGACGCACTACTGGGAGGAGATGGGCGTGGAGATCGTGCAGGAGCGTGCTGCCGCCAGGTTTGCGGGACGGCTCGTCATGGCCAGACCGGGCCTGGTCATCGATCTTTGAGCCTCGTCCGTCGCAAGCACGGGCGGGAACGATCACATTCCTCTTCCGCGGGGATGACACCATGGTTGCGCCGCGCCGTGGCTAGGCATCACCAGGCAACGGCGAAGGACGGCCATTGCTGACCACGCCGTTGACCATGCCGCTGTCCAACTGCACCACATTCCGGGAACTCGAGTCCGGCAACTGGATCACGTACGTCGATTCCCCCTGCCAGAGCAACTGCACCGGGGGTGAAAGCAGGTTTGCGTCGTCGACCGGGATGCCGAGTTGCCGCACCGCGGCGACGGCGTCACTTCCGAAAAGGAGTTGCACGGTGCGCGGCCGCCCGCCGCCGAGCTGCTCCGGGATCGCGGCATAGAACTGATCGCCGAAATAGGCGATGTAAAAGAGCAGCAGGATGGTGATCCCAACCGCGATGACCATCGTCTCGACCATGACGTCCGGCACCCCGAACTGGCGCGAGAAACGTTCGTAGGAGACCGGCTGGCCCCGATAGAGGACCCGGCTCACCGGGCGGCGATCCCAGGTCCGGTAGAAATAGAGCGCGCCAAGCAGGGCGATCGCGACCAGCGCGCAGAGGACGCTGAGCAATGCCGCCTTCCGCGCCGAGGTGAACGGATCGTTCTCCGAGGCCCAGGCAAACAACGCAAAGTAGATGAAAAAGGGAATCGCCACGTCACCGAGGAGGAACAGATACCCGCGCCGCAACAACCGGCCGCCACGCGAGAAGACATCGACGTCGACCGCGGCGTAGATGCCCCAGATCAGCGCCACCACCAGCGGCGTCAGGGTCAACACGCCGGTAAGGATGAACCGCGTGCGCAGCAGCGAAAAATCGGCGACGCCAAGGCGATAGAGGTAGGAGTTCGTGGTAAGAAATCCGCAAACGTAAAAGGTAGCGGTCACCGCCGCCAGATTGCGCACCAGGGTATCGAACGGCGTCTTCATTGGCCCGGCCGCCCCCGCTGCACTGCCACCCGTCCGCCCTTGGCTCACCCCGCGCTCCCGATGCCTGCGACGTCGATCGATCGGCGAGCAAGATCCTGCTTCACTGGTTCGCGCGGCGAGCCTACACCCCCCTGCCGCCGTTCGCAACCACGCTCTTCGCACACGGAGGGAGCGCGGCACGGTAGGATGACACCGCGTGTTCGCGACCTGACCGGAGGTCAGGTCGAACCAGGGAGGAATGCAGCGTGGCCAGCGCCAAGGCGCGAAAGATTCAGGAACTGCGGGAGGCGCGCGGTCTCTCGACCGACGAGGTGGCCCACCACATGGGGGTTGACGCCGCCACCGTCCAGCAGTGGGAAGCGGGCGATCTCGAACCGGACGAGGAGACCCTCGCCCGGTTGACCCGGGCCCTTGGCGCGTCCCAGGACGAACTCCGCCACGAGGGCGACGCTCGCCATCACCCGGAGCGGTAGCGCTGCACACGAACGTTGTGACCTTCCGTACCGCGGCAAGGAACTTCGTCCGTTTAGCCCCTCTCCTATAGCAATCTGATAGGGGGTATCGCGATTTCGCGGCGCGAGCCCTCACCCCAGACCCCTCTCCCGTGCGCGGGAGAGGGGCATTTGGCAGCGCTTTGGCGGTCGAAAGCCGGGGAAACAGGTCGCATCTACCAATACCTCCCCTTGTCAGCCTACGCACGGGGAGAGGGGTTGGGGTGAGGGCTCGCGCGGCGGTACCGGGGAGGATTGCGTTCGCGCTCGGTTCTACCCCGTGTGGAACCGGCGGAGGAACGCGCGCAGGCGGTCGCTGCGAGGATTGCCGATGACGGCCTCAGGCGGACCCTCCTCGACCACCACCCCGCCGTCCATGAAGATCACCCGGTCCGCCGCCTCGCGGGCGAACATCATCTCGTGGGTAACGACGATCATCGTCACTCCGTGACTCGCCGCCAGGTCCTCCATGACCGCCAGCACCTCCCCCACCAACTCGGGATCGAGCGCCGAGGTGACCTCGTCGAAGAGCATCACCTTCGGTTCCATCGCCAGAGCGCGGGCGATCGCTACCCGCTGCTGCTGGCCGCCGGAGAGTTGCGCCGGATAACTGTCCGCCTTGTCCGCCAGACCGACCCGCGCCAGTAATTCGCGCGCCTTCCGCTCGGCCTCCGCTTTCGGGAGCCCGCGCACCTTGATCGGCCCGAAGGCGACATTGCGCAACGCGGTCATGTGCGGGAAGAGGTTGAACTGCTGGAAGACCATCGCCGTCTCGGCGCGGACGCGAGCGACATCCTTTTCTCGTGCTGGCGACAGGCGCCCGTCTTGCTCCCGGTAGCCGACCAGTTCGTCATCGACATAAATGCTCCCAGAGTCGTAGGTTTCGAGGAAGTTGATGCAGCGGAGGAGGGTGGTCTTGCCGGACCCGCTCGGCCCGACGATGCAGACTACTTCGCCCGGTTGCACATCGAGACTCACGCCGCGCAGCACCTGGAGGTCGCCGAAGGCCTTGTGGACATCCGCGATGCGCACCATGGGGTGACCGGCACCGGCGCTGCCCGGTTGCGTTGCCTGCCGCGGCGTGCTCGTTCGGTTCATGCCGAGACTCTCCCCACCAACTCGCTCAGGTCGCGAACCGGACGCGCCGTTCCACCAGGGCAGCCAACCGCGAGATGGCGAAGTTGATGACGAAGTAGATGACCGCCACTGTCAGGTAGAAGGGCATCGCCTCGCCCACGCGCCCGATCACCTTGTACGTCGCAAAGGTCAATTCGTTGACGCTGAGGAGATAGCCAAGCGAGGTGCCCTTGACCATCTCGATCGCGGTATTGGTCCAGGGTGGAATGATCGTCGGCAGTGCCTGCGGCAAGATCACCCCCCAGGTGCGGGGCCAGAAGGTCAGGCCCAGCGCCTTCGCCGCGTCACTCTGTCCTTTCGGCACCCCCAGCACCGCGCCGCGGACGATCTCGCCGATGTGGGCGCCAGCGAAGAGGCTCAACGAGATCGTCAGCGCGTTGAACTGATTGACCGTGATATCGAACGCTTCCGGGACGTAGTAGATGATGAAAATCTGGACTAGCAGCGGCAATCCGCGCAGAACATCGACATAGACGCGCAGCAGGGGACGCAACCAGGCCGGACCGTAGAGCAGTCCGAGCCCGATGAAGACGCCTAGCACCGAGCCGACTACGACCACCACGGCCGCTGCCTGCAGCGTGACCTTCACACCCAGCAGCAATAGATGGAAATTGGCGAAAACTTCGGCCATCAGCGTCAGACTTTCATACCGACCAGCGAATGCGCCGCTCGAGATAACGCAGCACCCAGGCGATGCCGAACACGGTAATCAGGTAGATCGCGCCAGCGACGGTCCACGCCTCGATGTACTGGAAGGTGTCGGTGACGAGTTTGCGGGTGACGAAGGTCAGTTCCGGCACCCCGATGGCCATCGCGATCGAGGTGTCTTTGAAGAGCGAAATGAACGTGTTGCTCAGCGAGGGGAGCACCGTACGAAACATGATCGGGAGCGTGATGTACCGGGCGACCTCGAATCCACTCAGACCGAGGGAACGGCCCGCCTCCACGTAGCGCTTGCTGACGCTCTGGATGCCGGCCCGGAAGACCTCCGCCAGATAGGCGGCGCCGTAGATCGAAAGCGCGGCGATGAACGAATTCTTGTCATCGAGCACGACAATGTCAGCAACGGAATCAGGCAACGACTTGAACGCCCACATTGGGACACCAAAGTAGATCGTCAACAGGATCAATAGCAGCGGAATATTGCGAATGAACTCGATATAGGCCGTCGCTGGAACGCTCAGCCAGCGATGCCGCGAGGTGCGCGCGAAGGCGAGCAGCAGGCCAATGATGCTGGCGATGATCAACCCGATCACCGCCATCTTTAGACCAAGCACCAGCCCCAATACGAATTCGTCGCGGTGACGCCAGATGACGTCCCAGTTGAACCCGATCACACCCGGTTCCTGATCGCGTTCCGATTGCGGAATCGGGGGTTGATGACGCGGGCGACGCAGGCGTCGCCCCTACGAACGCGCAGGCTGTAGGGGCGACGCCTGCGTCGCCCGCTGCCAATCTTCAGCATGGCCATTGCCCACCCGCCCAGCAACAGTGCGGCACGAGGGCGCGGCCGGGAGGGTCTCCCGGCCGCGCTTGAACCTATTTGAACTCGACCGGGAAGCCGGACGCCGGCGGCGCCAGTTCCACCCCGAAGTTGTTCTTGAACGCGGTCTGGTAGTAGGAGAAGTCGAGACCAACCAGGTACTCGTGCAGCGCGGTGTTGACCCAGTTCAGCCAGCGCTGATCGCCCGGTTTCACCGCCAGCGCATACGTCTGCGGCTGCCAGGAATCGACGCCGACCTTGTACTTGTCGGGCGACTGCACGGTGAGATACTGCGCCGTCGAGAGATCGATCGCGGTCGCGTCGACGCGGCCGGAATCGAGCGCCAGCACCGAGTTGGCGACGGAATCGAAGGTCGACACCTCGGCATCGGGGACACCGTTGTGGACCATGTCGACCGCCGTCGGATTCTCGAGAATGGCAACCTTCGCGCCCTTGCCGCTGATGTCGGCGGTGCCGGTGTACGGCGAGTCCGCGGGCAGCAGCAGGGTGACCGCCTCCCGATAGTAGGGGATGGTGAACTCCACCTTCTGCGCTCGCAGGGCGGTGACGGTCATGAACTGGCAGACGATGTCGATCTTGTCCGATTCCAGGTTCGGAATGCGGGCGTCCGCCGCCTCGACGACAAACTCCAACCGCTGCGACCACTCGTCCCGGTTGGCGAGCTGCTCGTCCGTCAGTTCGAACAGACCACGCGCCAGCAACTTGGCGATCTCGATGTCGAAGCCGACGAGTTGGCCATCGGCGTCCTCGTAGTGCCACGGCGGATTGGTGGCGCCGGTGCCGACGATCAGTTTGCCGCGATCGAGCACCTGGAGCAGCCGGCTCTGCGCGGCATCCTGGGCGCGAATCGACTGTGGCGCCAGACCGGTCGCCACGACGGCCGCCCCAGAGAGCGCCGCGCCGCCCTTCAGCAAGAGTCGTCGGTTCGTGAATGCGCGATTCGATTGATCCACGTGCCACGTCTCCTTTCCCGCTTCGTGATCGTCACCGCGCCTGGTCTGCCCCAGACCAATCTCCAAGGCTCTCGACCGGGCGCCGTCTCACGGTGCGGCAGCATATCGCAGGATCGAACAGAATGCTTGGCGCTTCGGCGTGTTTGCCGCCTCGCCGGACGCTAAAGACGTCCGGCTGTCTCCACGCAAGCCCCGTGAACGGGGCTGAACTGGCGCCGAGCGCTACGGCAACGAGCGGACATCGTGTCGTCCCGACGAAGGAGGGACCTCGGCGTGAGCATTGACTGTGATCAAGACGCGCGGTCCTCACGGCCGCGCGATAACGCTCGGGTCGCGACTCCTGTAATGATCAGGACGAGGCGTTTCAGTTCTGTTCACCCCGTCTCGCCGTCTCTTCGTCTTGCCGTCTCGCCGACTTGCCGTCTTCTCTTCTCGACTCCTCGCCTTCTCGCCTCCTCGACTCGATCTTGCCTCGGTCAATAGCCGTATCGCTCCCGCGCCGCCTCCGGGGATACGTGGCGATTGCGAATGTCGTCCGCGATCAGGGATCGCTCGCGCTGGGCAGGATCGCCGAAGCCGCCACCGCCGCCGGTCATCGTGCGCACCACGTCGCCCTGCTTCAGGGCCTCCCGGCTGCATTTGAGCATCCGCCGCTCATCGGCGCGGCCTGGGTTGATGACCACGATCGGCGGTGTGGCATCACGCCCGCCGGCAAGACCCCAGGCTGGCGTCTTGGCGCGCTCGAACCAGAGAAAGAGGGTCGCGTCGCCGTCGAGGGTGTACTCGCGGATGATCCCGTTGCCGCCCCGCCATTGCCCCGGCCCGCCGGAATCAGTGCGGTAGCCATAGTGGGTCATCCGCATCGGGTACTTCGTCTCCAGCACTTCGATGGTCAGATCCTTGAGCGAGCCGTTGACGTTGTTGATCAACCCGCTTTCCCCATCCGAACCATGCCAGGCGCCCCAGCCGCCAACGGTCGGCTCCAGATCGAGCCAGGGGCGGCCATTGCGGGGATCGATCCCGGAGAGACTGATGACCATGGAGTCGCCGTAACTCGCGGCGGCGGCCGCCTCTGGCATCACTCCAGAGAGCGCCTTCACTACCAGGTCGATCAGCAGCCCGAGTTGCGAGAAATACCACTGGCAGGGATACGGTTCCTGCGCCCCGAGCATCGAACCGGCCCGCACCTTGACCGTCAGCGGGCGGAAACTGCCGCCGTTCGGGGGATTATGCGGATTGATGAGCAACTTGTAGGCGACGCGGCAGGCGGAAATGGCCTGCGCTTCGCCGCAGTTGACCGGGCCCCACCGGGCGTCATCGGTGCGGGTGAGATCGATCGTCATCTCGTCGCCGCGGATTTCGACCGCAAGGCGGACCCAGCATGGCTCGCCGCCGAGACCGTCATCATCGAGACACCCCTCGGCGAAGTAGGTCCCGTCCGGAATTGCCGCCAGCGCGGCCCGCTCGAAGCGCTCCGTCTGGGCGAAGATCGCCGCCCGCGCCGCCGTGATCGTCTCCGGTCCGTAGCGGTCGATGATCGCCGCCAACCGATTCTGACCGGTGCGGGCGCAGGCGATCTGGGCGCCGAGATCGCCAATCGCGGGATAGGAGAAACGGCTGTTGCGACCGAGCAGGTCGGTGACGTCGGGCCGTTGCACGCCACCCTCGACCACCTTGGTCGGACCGAGCCGGATCCCTTCCTGGTAGATCGAGGTCGAATCCATCGGTCCACCGGGATCCTTCGCGCCGACATCGAGCCAGTGAGCGCGGGAGGCGGCAAACCCGACGAGATCGTCGCCGTGAAAGATCGGGCCAAAGACGGTCATGTCGTTGAGATGAGTGCCGGTGAGGTAGGAATCGTTCATGATCCAGACGTCGCCCGGCCGCCAGACGTCTCGCCCGTACATCGTCTCGGTCAGTTTGGTGCAGATTTCGAGATTGCCGAGAAAGATCGGCAACCCCGCCGATTGCCCCAGCACCTGATGCTCGGCATCGAGGAGCGCCACCGAGCAGTCTTTCATCTCGTAGATCACCGGCGTGTAGGCCGAGCGGATCAGCGTGGCGTTCATTTCGTCCGCGGCGGCGGTGAAGGCGCTGCGGATGATCTCGGTCGTGATCGGGTCGATAGCGACGTTCGCGGTCATTCAGGCATCCTCCCCCACCATTACCACCAGTGATCCGAACGGTTCGACCCGCAACGTCGCCCCTGGTGGCACGACGGTCGTGGCGGTCGGCTCCGAGACGATAGCGGGCCCTGCCACCACGCTTCCGACCGGCAATTCGTCGCGCTGGATCATCGCCGTCGGCAAGGCGTTGCGGCCAAAGATCACCTCGGCGGTTTGGGACGGGTAGGTCGTATCTCCTGCCGCCGCTGGAACCGGTTCGACCCGTCCCAGATCGCCGAGGGCCATGGTGCGCACGATGACGAATTCGACTGGCGCGCCGGGATTGGCGTGCCCGAAGCGGGTCAGGTGGGCGGCATGGAAGCGGCCGGAGACCGCCGCATCGAAATCGGCCGCCACCGGCTCTGCCGCGCTCAGCAGTGGGATGGTCAGGGTGTACTCCTGGCCGACGTAGCGCACGTCGACCGCGTGCAAAACGCGCCCGGTTTCGCGGGTGATCCCCTCGTCCGCCAGCGACTCGAATGCCTCCGCTTCCAGCGCGGCCAGCGTCCGCGCCAGATCGGGGTGATCGAGCGCCGCCAGTGGGGTGAAGAAGGTGCGCGTGAAATCCTTGCGGATCTCCGTCTCCAGCATCCCCCACGCCGAGAAGGCGCCAGGGTAGGGCGGCACGATCACCTCCGGGATACCGAGTTCGCGGGCGAGGAAGACGGCGTGCATCGCCCCCGCGCCGCCGAAGGCCACCAGGGCGAAATCGCGCGGTTCGATCCCCTTTTCCACGGTGAGCGTGCGGATCGCCTGCGCCATCTTGGCGTTGATGACGTCGCAGATTCCTTCCGCCAGTTCGACCACACCGAGACCGAGTTCGCTGGCCAGAGATGCGACCGCGCGCTCGGCTGCCTCGCGGTCGAGCGTCATCCGCCCCCCGGCGAAGGCGCGGGGATCGACCCGGCCGAGGACGAGATTGGCGTCGGTTACCGTCGGCCGCTCGCCGCCACGTCCGTAACTGGCCGGGCCAGGATCGGCGCCCGCGCTCTGCGGGCCGACCCGCAAGCCGCCCGCCTCGGCATAGGCGAGCGACCCACCGCCCGCGCCGATGGTGTGGATGTTGACCACGGACATCAGGAGCGGGAAGCCCTCCAGCGTCGTCTCCGAGGCAACATCCGGTTTGCCGTTGACGACCAGACTGACGTCGAAACTCGTGCCCCCCATGTCGATGCAGATCAGATTCGGCCGGTCGAGCATGCGGGCGAGGGCGACGCCGCCCATCGTCCCGCCGACCGGTCCGGAAAGCAGCGTCTGCAACGCCAGATCGCGCGCCGACTGCGCGGTCACGATGCCGCCACTCGACTGCATCACGTGCAGTGGTACGGCGAGACCGCGCTGCCGCATTTCCGCTTCCAGCCGCTCCAGGTAGCGGCGCACCACCGGCGCGATATAGGCATCGAGCACGGCGGAGGAGGTGCGCTCGTATTCACGCCACTCCCGCGCCACCTGGTGCGAGAGCGAGACCGGTATGCCATCCAATTCCTCGTTGAGGATCTCGTGGGCGCGCAATTCGTGCGTCGGATTGAGGTAACTAAAGAGAAAGGCGACCGCGACCGCGCCGAAGCCTTCCTCCTTGACCCGCCGCGCCGCGGCCCGGATCGCCGCCTCATCGAGCTGCTCCAGTTCCTCACCCGCGGAGTTGAGCCGCCCGGCGATCTCGACGATATCGCTGCGTGGCACGAGCGGCGATGGCTTGCGGTAATGAATGTCATAGAGGCGGGTGCGGTTGCCACGGGCGATGTGATAGATGTCCCCGGCGCCCCGCGTAGCGAGAAGCAGCACCTTCTCGCCCTTGCGTTGCAGGAAGGCGTTCAGGCCCTGGGTGGTGCCGTGCACGGTGAACCCGATCGCGGCGGGAGATTCGACCACCTGGTCGAGCGCGGCAAAGACCCCTTCCGTCAGATCGCGCGGGGTGGTCGAGGCCTTGCCGGCAACATACATTCCAGTCGCTTCGTCATAGGCGACAACGTCGGTAAACGTACCCCCGATATCCATCGAAACCCGATAGCGGCTCACATCGCTCCCTTCGCGATCGAATCACGGCGCAAATCGCAAGAGGACGTTGGGTCAGTTCGTCCCGATTATCGAATCGAACATCTGAAGCGGCAAGGAATGGCCTTCATCGCGACGCCAGACGCTTCTCGCCGATGACGATGGCTCACGATAGGAGAAATAAGTCGGCTCGTCGCGACTACCCTCACGTCTCATGCCGCGGTGGTGCCGCTTGCGGCATGAGACGTGAGGGCTCCCGCGCACCCCCAATCACTGATACGATGCCGCATAGAGGACATCGTTGCGTCACGCGGGAGGCAGAGGGTGAGTCAGGGAACGACACGATATGACACGCTGATCGTCGGCGGCGAGGTCGTCGATCCCGGGGCGGGACTGGCGGGCAACCTCGATGTCGCGATCAAGGATGGCCGCGTCGTCGAAGTCGCGCCGCATCTCGCCCAACGTGATGCCGCGGCGGTGATCGACGCCAGCGGGCAACTGGTGACACCAGGGTTGATCGATCTCCACACGCATGTCTACTGGGGCGCGACCTACTGGGGGATCGAGGCGGATCCGGTCGCCGCGCGCACCGGGGTGACCACCTGGCTCGACGTCGGCTCCTCCGGGTCGTACTCCTGGCCCGCCTTTCGTCGCTTTCTGATCGAGCCGAGCCGCAGCCGCATTTTCGCGCTCCTCAACGCCTCGGCGATCGGGCTGATCGCCCCGACCTGGGAATTCGCCAATATCGACTACTGCGATATTGACCTCGCGCAGCAGATCATCGACGCCAACCGCGATCTCATCCTCGGCGTCAAGGCGCGCATCGACAGCAGCACTACCCGCGGCACCGGCATCCGGCCGCTCGAACTGGCGCGGGAACTGGCGGATCGGGTCGATCTGCCGCTCATGGTGCATATCGGCGTCGGTCCGCCAACCATCGACGAGGTCGCCCACCTGTTGCGGCCGGGTGACATCCTCACGCACTGCTTCACCGGCAACGACATGAAGATCGTCGATGACGCGGGGGTTCCAAACCCGACCATCCTCGCGCTCCACGACCAGGGGCTGATTCTCGATATCGGACATGGCACCGGGTCGTTCTCCTACGACACCACCGAGGCGATGCTCGCCGCCGGGGTCAAGCCGGACGTGATCTCCTCCGACATCCACCAGATGGCGATCCAGGGGCCGATGTTCGACCTGCCGACCACCCTCTCGAAGTTCCTCAACCTCGGCTTGACGGTCGCGGAGGTGATCGAGCGGGCGACCTCGCGCCCGGCCGCAGCGATGCGTCGTCCCGATCTCGGCACCCTGAAACCGGGCAGCGCGGCCGATATCGCCCTCTTCCGCATCGAGGAAGGGGAGTACGTCTTCCGCGACGTGCGGATGAACCCGCGCCGGGGCATCCGCCGCCTGATCAACACGCTAACGATGATCGACGGCGAAACCTTGAGCGCGTTCCCGAGCAGCCGCTCCAGGTCTGGTCCGCCATCCCGGAATGGCAGCGTGGGGTCAAGCCGCCGGACGAAGACCGGATGTAGTCTTGATCGATCGCGGAAGGACGCTCGTTGAAGTTGATCGCCGACTGGCAAGAAGGCTATCCGGGGCTACTCGTCGGACGGCGGCGGTTTTCACGTGCTGCTCACTGCTGCCGGGTGACTGCTGCCGCTTTCCTCGCCGTGCTGACCCTCACTTCCCAACCCTCTCCAGGCGCGCAGGAGAGCTCGTGCCGTCAGCGGTAATCGATATCGACAGATTCTTGGGGTTGCCGAACGACGCTAGCAGCGCATCGTAGGATGCGCTGCTAGAAGCAGGTTTGCCTCGCCCGCGCGATTTCTTCAAGTGGCTCAGGCGGGTCTTCATGGCCGTCCCTGATTTCGAGTGCGCCGATCAATTGCTTCAGCAGCACCCGCAGCGCCGCGAATTGACCGGGCGCCAGACGTGCGGTCCACTCCGCCTCCAGCCGCTTGCCGATATCGCCGGCGGTCTCGTGCATCTCCCAGCCGCGATCGGTAAGGCGGATGATCCGGGCCCGGCGGTCGAGCGGATCGGGGATCCTCTCCACCAATCCCAACGCTTCCATGTCGGAGACGAGTTGACCCATCGACTGCTTGGTCATCTGGGCCCGCTCGGCAAGGTCGGTGATTCGCGTTCCCCGTGGCGGATGATCGATGTGCTGCAGGATGCTCATGTGCGCCGGGCGCAATTCGGGAAAGCCCGCTTCGGCGAAGGCGTGATGGACATAGCGGACCACCGCGTGATACGGCACCCGCAGCAACTCCCCGATCAAGCGTCCATCCGCCTCGTCGCGCTCCACGATTCCCTCTTGACAAACTGGTAAGTTTCCTTACTATATTGGACAGGTTCCTTACTATATCATGAGTTGGACTGGCAGTGACGATGGGGGTGTGCGATGTCTGCGGGAATCGATCTGGAACGGAGCAAGGCGCTGGTGCGGTTGCTGATGGATGACGATATCAGCCAGGGCAACGAGACCGTGGCGGAGGCGATCATTCATCCCGACTTCTTCGACCACACCAACCCGCCCGGGATGCAGCATGGTCTGGCAGGGCACAAGGCGATCGTCCGCCTCTTCCGGGGCGTCTTCCCGGATCTCGAGTGGCACATCGACGACCTGATCGCGGAAGGGGACAAGGTGGTGGCGCGAACGACGATGCGCGGTACCCATCGCGGTGACTTCTTCGGCATCCCGCCGACGGGGCGCACCGTCGAGATGCCCGGCGTCCACATCATGCGCATCGCCGACGATCGCATCATCGAGCACTGGGGCAGCAATGACGACCTCGGATTGATGCGGCAACTGGGCGCCATTCCAGAACCAGCGACTGTGCGCTGACGGGTTGCCAGAACGGTGCAACGGCGGGGGCGGCAGGGACTCGCGACGCACACGAGGTCTGCCGGTCTCGAATCCCGGCCAGGAATCCTCGAAACCCTCAGCCTGGCTGCCGCGCCCGCTCCTTACGACTCCCCTGGCTGGAGAAACGTGCTCTTCGCCACCACCTCGGCTTCAGAGGGGCGCCGCTTGGCGCCGAACACAGCGACGAACATGAACTCCAGGCGCTTGCCGGGCGGGGCGAAGAACGCCGTTACCTCGTCGTCATAGGCGGTGGAGCCCACCGCGCCGAGTCCCAGCGCGTGCGCCGCCAGTTGCAGTTTGGCGCCGAAGAGCGCGGCCTCCAGTTGCGCCAGCCGATAGCCTCGATTCCCAAAGTGGGCCAGAACCGGTTCCAAATCGGTCAGGGCATAGGCGTTGACATGGGCCGCGGCGGCGTAGCTCTGGTCGCAGGCGAGGTGATTCGCAACGGCACGCGAGTCGGCGAGGCGTACCGGCTCCAGTGCCTGTCCCTCCTGATGCACCGCGTAGCTCCCCCGCGCCAGACCCTCCACGTTGTTGATGATGAGATACGGGGTGAAGTGCGGCGGTGCTCCGGGGATGAGGCAATCCATCGCCGTCTCGCGCAGCGAGTGACCGAGCACCGTCGAAAGGGACGCGAACGAGAGGGGCATCTCCGCCTGGTAATGCCGGTTCGAGCGGCGTCGCGCGATCACGTCGTCGATCGAATCTGTGGGCAACTCGACGGCGGGCAGCGGCTGCAACGGGATCGCCCCGTCTATCGGCGGTTCCGGGGTTTGTCGAAAGGCACCGGCCCGCCACCTCGCGGCCTCCGCGCCTGATGTGAGCGATGATCCTTCGTGCATCGCGCCGATCTCGACAAAGTCGATCTCCAGGGCCGAAATCGGTTGCGTCGCCAGATCGAGCGGCGCGACGGGTGGCGAGGCCGGTATGGCCTCGCCGCTTCGCCCGAGCGCGACCAAGACGACGGCCGCCTCCCGCCGGCCATCGACATCGAGCAGCGCGTTGATCTCCGCGTCGGCAAACCCGAGCACGACCCGAGCCGGCAGTCCCGCATCGGTGGCAACGGCGAGCAGGTTGGCCAGCACCGTCCCGGCATCCCAGTAGACGTGGCGATACGCACGTGCCTGATAGCGCCAGGCGTTGCGCCAGAAGGTACTCGTCCAGATCGCGACCACCGGGGCCGTGGCGGCGGCGGGCTCCTGGCCTGCCGCCTTCACCACGGCTCCCCGATAGTCCCCGGCGCGGAGCTGGCGCAGGCTGTGATCGTGCGCCGCATAGTGATAGACGCCCGCTCCCAGCCCAGGCAGGTTGCCACAAACAAGATAGAGCTCGAGATGGTAACGGGCTCCCGTGCAGCCCGCCGCGCGGAACTCGATCTCGCGGCCGGATGGCGCCCGCCAACGCTTGAGGACTCCATTCGCGCGCAAGCAGAGGCGGGCCATGGTGTCGAGATTCGGCACCGCCGAGTCGACCGCGAGCTCCCCGGTCCCCGCGATCGCGTCCAGCGCGGGGAGATGCGAGACGGGGAACTCGCGCGGCAGCGGAATCGGCTCGAGACCGAGGTAGATCTTGTACGGCAAGGGCTCGATCGTGGGGTCTTGTTCGCCGATAGCCGGACCGAGATCGGGCGCTACCCCCATCAGGATGTCGTCGCCATCCTTGGCAGGAACGTATCTTGTCGCGTCGTGGAACCTTCGCGCCACAGTCAGTTGCCGATTTCCTCCCGCGACTTCGCCCATTGCCCCTCCGATCTCCAGGCCAGTCGACGATCGAGGCCGCCGGCATCATAGCCTGCTCCGGCGGGAGGTACTACGGCTGGCTCCCCGATTGGTTCTCCGATCGACCGCCATCGATCCGCACCGCCGTCCAGAGTTCTTCCCGTGGCGGGGCATCCTGGTAGAGGATGCGATAGAGCGCGGCGAGCAGAGGAAACTGCGCGGCCACGGCGGCGCTCGATCCGAGCGCGCGCGCGGCGAGGCGGTATCCGGAAGCGGCGGCGAGATAGCCTTCGGTCGTCGTTCCGGCCGCGGTAAGCTCCGCGAATGCCGCCGCGCCGCTGAGACCTGCGCCGACGCGCTCGCCGAGCAGGCGATTCCGTCCGGAAGTGACGGTCACCATCAGGTCTCCACAACCGGCCAGACCGTTGACCGTCTCCGCTCGCCCGCCCAGCGCCTGCACCATCCGGCCCATTTCCGCGATCGCCAGCGGAAAGAGCGCGGCGCGGAGGTTGTGATGGGGCAATCCGGTCCGCTTTTCGAGCCCGTCGGCGATGCCGATCGCCACGCCGTAGGCATTCTTCATCGCCGCGGCAATCTCGACGCCGACGGTATCGGTGATGGTCTCCACGAAGTAATCGCGGGTATCGAACGTCTCGCGAGAGAGCGCAAGCGCGGCAGGATCGTGGCCGCCGAAGACCGCTGCCGTCGGAGTCCCCCGTGCGACCTCCTTGGCGATGGCTGGGCCGCCGACGGCAACCACTGGCGCCGGGGTAAACCCGGCGATGACCTGCGAGAGTCGCAGCACCGAACCATCGTTCGCCGCGACATCGAATCCCTTGCCGACGCTGACGATCGCGCGCGCTCCGTCGAGCAGGGACCCCAGGTCCGCCATCACCGGCCTTACGGCGTGGGACGTTACTGCTACCACCGCGACATCGACCGCGCGCAGGGCGTCCTCCGCCTCGTGGTGGGAGAAGAGCGCGACGCTGCGCGGAGCGACAAGGCCGATCCGGGGATGCGGATCACCGCGTCGGAGCGCGGCGATGATCTCCTCGTCGAAGGCGGTTCCCCAGAGCCGGATGTCATGACCGTTCGCAAGGAGAGGGGTCAGCAGCGCGGTGCCCATATCGCCAGCCCCCAGAATTGCCACTCGCGTCATGCCAACTCCTCCCGGAACCGCGTTGCCATCGTTTCTGACCGCGATGTTTGTGCAACAGTGGAGATCACTGGATTGGTCATTCCCAGCCGCGGCGAAGCATTTCCTCGTTCACTGGGAGATGGCCAACCACGCCGAGGTCCCTCCTTCGTCGGGACGACAGAACTTCGGCAAGTTGCTGCATGCGAGCGCTCACCGGACAATCGGCGCCAGCGCGAGGGTCGCCTCGCCCGTCGCTCCCTCGCGGGGTCTTCACGATCGTGAACATGGTAGCCCTCACGACCGGCGTGGTGACTGCTCATGCGGTCCACCCCCGCCATCTTCGTCACCGCGAGACGCGACGGATAGTACAGATGCACGCTCCCCGCCACCATCGCAAGCGCCGTTCATGCTGCCTGACGCGGTCTTTTGATGACGCATTCTCGGCGACACTTTTCCCCTGAATCATGAGAAAATGATTGACCCGCACCCTCCTTCTGGGGTACCATTTGCCTCAGAAAATAGAACAAGTTTTCTACCCGCAAACACACCAGCAGCTGCCCGGGCGCGGTCCCGGCGCCACGGAACACGGGAAGGTGACATTCAATGGCTGACCGGGAAAAGGCTGTCGATCTCGCGATTGCCCAGATCGAGCGCCAGTTCGGCAAGGGCTCGATCATGAAGATGCGGCCGGGCGACACCAACCCGATGCACATCGAGTCGATCCCGACGGGGAGCATCGCCCTCGACCTCGCCCTCGGCATCGGCGGCGTGCCGCGCGGCCGGATCGTCGAGATTTATGGCCCGGAGTCGTCCGGCAAGACGACGCTCGCCCTGCACATCATCTCCGAAGCCCAGAAGAAGGGCGGCATGGCGGCGATCATCGACGCCGAGCACGCGCTCGATCCGCTGTATGCCGGCCGTCTCGGCGTCAATCTCGAAGAATTGCTCATCTCGCAGCCGGATACCGGTGAGCAGGCGCTGGAGATCGCCGAAACGCTCGTTCGCTCCGGCGCCCTCGATGTGGTGGTGATCGACTCCGTCGCCGCGCTGGTGCCGAAGGCCGAGATCGAAGGGGACATGGGTGATTCCCACGTCGGGTTGCAGGCGCGCCTGATGAGTCAGGCGCTGCGCAAACTGACCGGGGCGATCAGCCGCTCCAATACCTGCGTGATCTTCATCAACCAGTTGCGGATGAAGATCGGTGTCATGTTCGGCAACCCGGAGACGACGACCGGCGGCAACGCGCTGAAGTTCTACTCCTCGGTTCGTCTGGACATCCGCCGTATCGAAACGATCAAGAGCGGATCGGACTCGGTTGGTTCGCGCGTGCGCGTGAAGGTGGTCAAGAACAAGGTTGCGCCGCCATTCCGCCAGGCGGAATTCGACATCATGTACAACGAGGGTATCTCCGTCGAGGGGAGCGTGCTCGACGTCGCCACCGATCTTGGCATCGTCCGCAAGAGCGGCGCTTGGTTCTACCTGGAAGAAGAGCGGCTCGGGCAGGGCCGCGAGAACACCAAGGAGTACCTCCGGCACAATCCGGATCTGCTCGATTCGATCCGCAACCGGATCAAGGCTGGTTCCCCTGAACTGAGCGGCCGGCTTGCGTTCGATGGCGGCGAGGCCGCCGAACCAGCGGGTGTCGCCTCCGGTTCCGGGCTGACGGACGACGAACCGTTCTAGAGCGGCCTGCGCACAACGGGTCATTCCGAAACGTGTCATTCCGAGGAACGAGGAATCTCGGCGGGCATGATCGTTTGCCTCCGCGCCGAGGTCCCTCCTTCGTCGGAACGACATCCATGGCGCTCGCCGGAACGACGTAACGTGTGCACGTCGCTGGCATCAACGGCACAAGTGCGCCATGCACCATTGGTGTCATGTCGAGCTGGCGCGAGGGTTCTCGTCCTTCGCTCGGCCGGACCATGACGACGAGGTCCCTCGTTCCTCGGGACGACACACCGTTCGCACGCTGCTCTCACGAAGTCGAAGCGAAAAGAGAGACGGGCGCCGCTGTCGCAGCGCCCGTCTCTCTCCCCCTGCCGATTCAGCGGCCGTAACCTGCCGAACCAGCCCTCGTCCCCCGAGGATCCCGCTGGCGCGGGTCTGAATCGCTACGACGCCAAGCGTGTAGCGCCAGCCCAGCGCGATCCGTAGTAATCAGAATTGAGATCGCTCACGCGCACACCGGTCGATTCGTTCTCGGCATGCACGAACTGACCGTCGCCGATGTAGATACCAACATGCGACAGCCCAGGGCGGAAGGTGTTGGCGAAGAAGACCAGATCACCCGGCTGAAGTGAGTTGCGATCGACTGACTGTCCCATATCGATCTGGGTGAACATGTCGTGGGTGATATCCAGGCCAAGCGCGTTCATCGCCACGAACTTGGTGAACCCGGAGCAATCGAACGAGTACGGGCCCTCACCGCCGTAGGAGTACGGGTAGCCGACGTACTGCATCGCGAATCCGACCATGCCCTGGTCGCCAGCGCCCTCGCCACCGCCATTGCGGCTGCGGTTGACCTTGCCCTCGCGCTCCGGAGCAGCAACCGGCTCCCAGGAGACAAAGGAGGCGTTGACGTAGCCGCCGACACCGGCACAATTCACAGGCTGCCACTCGCCAACGGCTTCTCCGCGGACTTCCACGGACTCACCTTCGCCGAGGACCGCCAATTTCTCGGAACCGCGCTCCGGAGCCACTCGACAGGCCGCGCCATCGCCATTGGTGCCGGCGATGTAGGCGGTCGCGATCGGCTC
The DNA here is from genome assembly GCA_046328335.1 of Thermomicrobiales bacterium. Classification (GTDB taxonomy): domain Bacteria; phylum Chloroflexota; class Chloroflexia; order Thermomicrobiales; family UBA6265; genus JACCXM01. Next base: position 197,266 of record JAXLWU010000001.1, on the reverse strand, counting down.
GGCCCACGGTTCCGGACCACCATCGTTGACTACTTCGACCGGGGCCGGCTCAGTCCATTCATCGGCTGGCGCCGCGCTGTCATCGACCCACTCATCGGTCTTGCCCGGCTCGACCCACTCACCGGTGTTCGGATCGACCCAGCCATCTGTGGAGGCGTTCGGATCGGTCGCCGCGGTATCGGTGGCGTCGACGGCCGCAACGGGTGCGACATCGGCCGGCACATCGCTCGGCGCGGCTTCGACATCGGTCGCAACGTCGGCCGGAGCCGCTTCCTGCTGGAAGGAGACAACCCACTGCCCGGTATTGGGATCGATCCAGCCTTGCTGCGCGTTCGGATCGACCCATTCGCCAGTCGCGGGATCGATCCAGCCATCACTGGCCGTGTTCCCATCGACCCACTGCCCGGTATTCGGATCAACCCAACCCTGGGCGGTGCTAGCGTCGACCCACTGACCCGTATTGGGATCGATCCAACCTTGCGCTGGAGCCTCCTGCGTCTGCGCGCTGGGATCAACCCACTCGCCAGTCGCGGGATCGACCCACCCTTGGGTCTCCTGCGTTTGGGCCGCACTGGCATCGACCCACTGCCCGGTGTTCGGATCAACCCACCCCTGGGCCGTGGACGGATCGACCCACTGGCCGGTGCTGGGATCGGTCCAGCCTTGCGCCGTGTTGGGATCGACCCATTGGCCAGTGCTTGGATCGACCCAGCCCTGCAAGCTGTTCGGGTCGGCCGTGGCGTCGGGTGCGGCGTCCTGATAGAGGGCAACACCGCCATCGAGCGTGGCTTCGCTGGTGACACCCTCGGCGGGAACGAACCCACCGTCGATCGGGTACCACAAGGAACCGTCCGGCGCGGCCTGCTCGGCCCCCCAGACGGTGACATACGAACCATCCGCGATTTCGTAAGCGACTTCCGCGTCCCAACCTGGAGAGACGCGAACCAGAAGCGGTTGTCCCGCGGTGATCGTGGCGCCGCTGCCCGCCGGGATTCCGTACTCAGCCGTCGCCGAGAGCGGCCCGATCGTGACAATCAGCGAACAACCGATAAGCGCCATCAGGCGTTTGCGCACGCTGGAAGTGCGAAGTTTCAAGACCCTTCCCTCCATTTTCGCCGGCCAAGCAGCCCCTTGGCCGTCCCGCAGGTGTCGGGTGGAATGGAACCTGGTTACTCCTCCTCGTGCTCGATCTTGCTCTCGTCCCTGCGCCGGTCCATCCCTGATCCAGCCGGGACGTGAAAAACGGCCTCGGTGGTGAGAGCCATCCTCATCACCACCGAGGCCGTCTGCAGTCAGATCACATCCGACGATGCGTTCATCGTCACGATGCACCACTGGCGGGCTTGGCTCTCGACGTGCTGACTATCAGCTGTCCAGGCTGCCTTCCGCATTCCAGCGGCTCCTCGTCTGAATCGCGCTCTCGGGTTGTTACCAACCCGTACCAAAAGCCATAGTCAGCGCACCCGGCGCGAGACTAGCGCGACCTTATCAAAGAGGATCGCGGGTGTCAACCCTTGTCTTTCGGTCACACCCGGCTTTTCTGCCACCTGGGCACATCATCGGCAATGGCGCCGGGAACCTGAAGGTGCGTACGGACGCCGATCTCTTGAACGTGGCGGCAAACGAGATCGATTCCGGAGACACCATCCGTGCCCGGATGGCGAAACGCCCTGCTTTGCCGGCCCTCACGGGCTGGCGCTTCGATCGCCGATCAATGATCGGTTGGCCGGCGCACCCGGCCCGCCCCGCCGCCATCTGATTCGGCATCTCGCCGCTGCGCGGAGATGAGGTCCAGTTCCTGCTGTGCCTGCTCCAGCCGCAATCGCACCCGCTGCTCGTTCAGCAGCCAGAGATCGCGCCGCACGCTGGCGTCGATGAGCCGCAATTCGTCCAACTGCCCGCTGACCTGACTGATGCGGAACCCAAGTTCGCGGTGGGCCTCATTGAGATCCTCGATCCGCTCCGCCAGGCGCTCGTGGCGTTGCTCCATCGCCTGCCGGACATCCGCGAAGCGCGCATCGATATCGCCCCGCATGTCCTCGACTCGCTCCAGCAGCAACTCGTGCCGCTCCACGCCGTGGCTCTGGATGCGGCCGATTTCCTGCCGCACCGCCGCATCCACCTCGCGCAGTTCCTCGAGCGAGGGGTCGATGTGGACGATCGACCGGCGGGTATCGTCGATCAGGTCGAAGAGATGCCCGAGATCGGACCGCAATTCGTCGATGCGCGCCGTGACGGTCGTCCCCTCCTGGGCAACCTCGGCGACGCGCCGCCGTGCCTCTTGATCGACGATCTTGATGCTGTCTTCGGCGCGAACGATATCCCGCCGCAGCCCATCCGTTTCTTCCCGCACCGCCTCAATCGAATCACGCAACTGGTGGATCAGCACGCCAGTGCGGTCGACATGGGCGGAAAGATGCTCGATCTGGACCTGCAATTCATCGTCACGCTGCTTGTATTGGCTGCTGTCGTCCGCTTTGAGGCGCGCCGCTTCCACAAGTTCCATGACGTGGGCCTGCAGGGAGCGGATTGGCCGGGCGACATCTTCGATCCGGGCATCCAGATCCACGACCTGCTGCCGGGTGCGGTTCTCGTCGAGCGCGCGGGCCTGGGCGCTCTGCTGGCTCTCCTGGCGCAATTGCTCGATGGCGAGACGATTCTGCGCCGCCGCGCTCTCGTAGTGCTTGTGCGATTCCTCCTCACGGCTCTGCCGGGTCAGCACCTCCCGCATGACCTGCCGCAACTCGTCGACCTGGTTTTGCAGGGCCGCGAGGCGCGCCTCGTCGCGGCGCCGCTCATCGTCCTGCCGCAGCAGGGACGGGTTGAGTTGAGATGGCGGCCGGCTGTTCGCGCTGCTCATGCCTCGTTGCTCCGTCCTCTGTTCACTTCCACGTCCGGCGGTGAGCCACCGGGTTCATCCAGAACCGCGAGCGTCGCGACGACGCTCGCGGCGAGCGCGGTCGGATCGTATCCCCCTTCCAGCACGGCGACCAGCCGTCCCTCGGCCCAGGTTTCCGCGATCTGCCGCACCGCGCGCGCCATCCCCGCAAACCCGGCGTCGCTCACGGCCATCCCGGCCAGCGGATCAGCCGCGTGCGCATCGAAGCCAGCCGATACGAGCACGAGTTGCGGGCGGTACGCGGACGCCGTGGGCACGATGATTTCCGCAAAGACGCGGTCGTACGCCCGGTCATCCGAACCCGCGGGCAACGGGATATTGATGGTGTAGCCCTCCCCCCGGCCCGCGCCGCGCTCGCTTGCGCTCCCGGTTCCCGGGTAGAGCGGCCACTGATGGGTCGAGCAGAAGAGCACCGCATCGCTCTCATAGAACGCGTCCTGCGTGCCGTTGCCGTGGTGCACGTCCCAATCGACGATCATCACCCGCTCGATGCCACGCGACAACGCGTGTGCCGCCGCCACGGCGATCGTGTTGAAGATGCAGAACCCCATGCCGCGCCCCGGCGTGGCGTGGTGTCCAGGCGGCCGCGCGAGGACGAATCCGCGTCTGGCCCGGTCATCGAGCGCGGCATCGACCGCGGCGATCGCGGCGCCCACGGCCAGTCCCGCGATCTCGACCGATTCTGTTCCGACGTAGGTGTCGCCATCGAGCCACCCACCGCCATCGGCGGCGAATCCGCGCACCCCCTCGATGTAGCGGGGATCGTGGACCCGAGCGAGCGCCTCGTCCGATGCGGGCGAGAAAGGAATCTCCGGTCGCCCAGCCAGTAGATCGCGGCGCGTCAATTCCGCATCGATGGCGGCCAACCGCCCCGCGTTCTCCGGGTGTCCAGGAAAATCGTGGTCGCGAAATCGCGGTGAGCGGAAGAGCGCCGCTTTCACCAGTTCAGGCCGCGGTATCGTCATGCGCGATCAACCGGCGGGGTGGCGCCACCAAGCGCGATGGCCTTGCTAGTGGTTCGACCGGCGCGACAACCGAGTACGCCAGTGCCCCCAGCACGGGAACGGCAAGGATCAGCAGACCCCAGACCACCTTGTTGCCGCCGCGCACTTGACGCCGGCGCACCAGATCGCGAAGCGCCCACGCTACCAGCCCATACTGAACGACGGCCCAGAGCAGGACCGCCAATACCAGGAGTGAGGTTCTGAAGTCCGGCACTGAGACACCCCACGTCCCCGCGCGCGAGCCGCGATCAACTCCATTGTAGCGGTCTGAAACGGCATAGTGGCGCAATTGGTCGCTGCTAGACTGCGGCTGCCGCTCGCGGCGGCAAGAAGAGGGACTGTTGGGATGGATGCGGAAGACCATGCGCGGCTGGTGCCACTGGAGAGCGCGGCGACCGTCGCGATCGCCGCGGCGGCTCCCCAGGGCGTCGATCTGCGCCGGTTCTACGTGTTCCAGGTCATCAACGATTTCAGTTTCACCGCCAGCATCTGGATCATCTTTCTGCAGGGCCGCGGGTTCTCCCTGGCCGAGATCGGGCTGGCGGAATCGTTCTTTCATCTCGCGCCGGTGACGTTGGAACTCCCCTCCGGTTCGTTCGCCGATGTCCTTGGCCGCAAGTGGTCGATGGCCGCGGGCGCGCTCCTGATCGCTGTATCGACGACGTTGATGTTCATCGCCGATTCGATGTGGTTGCTGCTGCCGGCGATGTTCCTCAACGGCGCGGCCTACGCCTTCCGATCTGGAGCGCAACAGGCATTCCTCTTCGACAGCCTCAGTCACGAGCAGACGAGTGGACGGTTCACCAGCCTTTTCGGGAAACTCAACGCGCTGTCGTACCTCGCCATCGCGGCGACCTCGGCGGCAGGAGGCGTGCTTGCCGAGCGCAGTTACGCCCTACCGTTTGGGCTGACCGTTGGCGCGGGGTTGGCCGCGGCCTGGCTTGCCGCCGGACTGCGTGAACCGGAGCGGCCACGCGAAGATCGCCCGGGGATGGCGCAGACGATGGTCGAAGCCTTGCGCATCGTGCGCGGCAATCGGCAACTGCTGGCGCTGGTGGTCTTCGTCGCCGCGCTCTGGACGATCTCGACGCTGGTGCATCTTTATGGACAGGCGGTGCTGACGGAACGCGGTCTGGAACCCTCGCAGATCGGATTCATCTTCGGCGGCATCCTGTTCGCGACGGCGGCAGGGGCCGCGCTTGCCGGCCGCCTGTCCCGGGTGCGTCCATTCTCCTTCTGGGCCATTGCCGCCACGCTCGTCGTTGCCGGTTCCGGGGTGGTAATGGGGGGCGGTCCGCTCCTGCTCGCGCTGGCCGGTCTGGTGGTGACTGAACTGATCGCCGGCGCGTTCGAGCCAATGGTCGCGCAGCAGGTCAACAGCGCGATTTCCTCCGCGCAGCGAGCCACGATCATCTCTGTCGAGGGGTTTCTCTTCTCCGTAACGATGATCTGGGCGTTCCCCCTCTTCGGCTGGGCCGCCGAGCGCTGGGGATGGCTTTCGGCCTACGCCGGGGCCGCGGTCGTGATGCTCATGCTCCTGGGCATCTTCCTGATGAGCGGCGGCGCGCGCCTCGGCCGCCGTGGCACTGCGGCCCCAGCCTGATATGTGGTTGGTGAGGATCGACTCTGTCCCGCGCGAGTGCGGCGGGGCCGGACCTACCTGACGGCGCGTGGGCAACGCGCGGTCTCGCTGACCCACCACCCGGCCGCAGTTGATCCGGGGATCAAGGCACCTCGTCCCGCCATCGAATCCCGACGATCGACGGAAGGACTCGCTTCTCTCATGAGGGAGAGACAGTGTTCCGGGCACGCCAAAGCGACGTGCCGACGTTGGGTCGCTCCGACGCGGGGCAGGGGTGGTGTCGTCCCGAGGAACGAGGGACCTCGGCCGTCTCGCTCGCTACCGCAGGAACGAGATTCCTCGCGGCGGCTCGGAACGACGCCTCTTGCGCACGCCGCTCTATTCACCCCAGACGGGGGTCTTGTAGCCAAAGAAACCGGCGTAGTCGGATGGCGGAGGCGGCGACCAGCCCGCAAGGAGGTCGGGTGGGAGGTCGTACACCTCGATTCCGATCGGTTTGCAGGTGGGCAGCGGATCGCCCGCATCCGGTCCCCAGAGCGGTATGGAGAGGTCCCCGCCGGGGCAGGTCGAGACGGCGCAGAGGAGATCGATCTCCGCCATGAATTCTAAGTAATCCCCCTGCCGCGCCGGGCTCGCCTTCATGAAGTACTTCCCCTCGGCGTTGAGACCGGTGACCTGAAAGATGTTGAGCACGTCATGGACGTCGGACTCGTTGAGGTGCCAGGGGAGAATGGCGCGGGTGAGATTGGAGTGGCAGTTGAAATCGAATGACTCGCCGGTGAGGAGTCTGGTTACGTAGGGATCGCAGCGGGCGCCGAGCAGATCGTGGCAACGGCCACCATCGGCATCTTCCCCGTACTCGATTGTCTCCCGCGTGATCGTCAGCATCGGGCGCAGGTACGGTAGCACCGACCAGAGCCGGTTGTTCGCGGAAACGTGCGTGCTTTCGAGTTGGCGCGTCCGCGCCGCCCAGAATCGTTCCCGCGGGTTGTGCCGGTGCCAGCAGTTGAAATCGACGACCTGCGGCCCTGCCACCGCCACCACGCGGCAGACCTGCCCCGCGCGCATTTCCCACGCATATCCGGAGCGAATCGGCACCACGTGGCGCATCACCAGTGCCCGCCGCGCGGTGTCCTCGCCGATCCGCTGGTAGAACGCCCGGTTCACCGCGATGGCCGTCGGCTCTGATGGGAGATAGGTCCAGGGGCGACCAACCATGCTCGTTCCGCTCCTTCCGTTCCCGACGAGGTCAGCAGAATGTCAAGAGTATCAGGGAACAGGGGTGGGGCGGCGGCCTTCGACCCGGGGAATAGTCAGGCGGCGCCGCGCGTCTGGACTATCTGACGGAGCCGACCATGGGGAGGTACCCACCGGCTGCAACTCGGCTCTTGACCCGTTTCACAGCGCGGTTCCAGAGGAGGGAATCATGAAGCGAGCAAGTGTGCTGGTCGTGCTTTTCGTGTTGCTGGCGGTGCCGATCATCGCCCGCGCCCAATATGACGACAACTATCCCAATGGTGGAACTGGCGGCAACCAGGGTGGAGGGATGAACGTCGGCGGCGGCATGGATGACAGCCATGGCGGCATGATGGGCGGCGATGACATGCACTCCGGCGACATGCATTCCGGCGAGAGCGAAGACGTTGCCATCGTCGATTTCTCGTTCCAGCCGACGACCATGTTCGTGCATAGCGGCGATACAGTCGATTGGTACAACGAGGGCGGTGTCGCCCATACCGTCGACGCCGACGGCGGGGCCTTCGAATCCGGCACGATCAACCCGGGTGGCGAATTCAGTGTCACCTTCGATCAACGGGGCGTCTATGCCTACCACTGCGATATTCACCCGAACATGCACGGCACGGTGGTGGTGAACTAGGCGCCTGCCCAATCAGTCGAACCGCCGCAGCCAGCGGTTCTCGTCGCGGCGCCGCGTCCAATTGGACGCGGCGCCGCGGCGTTTCCAATGAACTCTTGCGACGAACCCCCTTGCACCTTGCACAGACGGAACGCGTTCCGGCACTTCAACCCGAGGGTATGAATCTCGTTGTCAGCCCCAGGAATGCGCCTGGGCGGTTTGAAGCGGTCGCACCGCGCGCCAACCGCGCAGCCCGAGCCAGACGAGAAAGATCAGCGGCAGGGCGGCGATCAGCCACATCGGCCACAGCGGCGGTCCGGGGCGATCGGTAACCGGGATCCCTCGCAGGGTGCCGGTACCCTGACCCAGGGGGCCATCGATGGTGAGTTTGATCGTCCAGTCTCCGGGGTCGGGCAACGCGATCAGATCGAGTCCCCAGACATCGCGTTGCCGTGGGTGCCGCCCGAGAGGTCCGATTTCGTACCACTCGCCCGCGGGATCAGTGATTTCGATTGTCGCCGTCTTGTCGGCGATGCCACCGTCCGGGGTAAAGGTGATGTCGATCGAGCGCTCGGCTCGAATCGGCCACTCGCTGAATCCGACTGCTACCGTATACGGCCCAGCCACGAGCGTTTCGTGGTGTGGTTCGCTCGCATGTGCCATGGCCTGATCCGGCAGCGTCAGCAGCACCAGGAGCGTAAGTACAGCCAACGGCCGGGCCAGAGCGTTTCCTACCCGCAGCCTGTCCGACGGTACGTCTGCAGCCAGGACAATACCTAGCAGCCAGCCGAACCACCCGCCAAGTGCGCCACATATCGGCGCCAGGATAAGGCTGGCAAGAGCCACAGCGGACGACACCTCGGTGCGCATCAAGGCGAATTCCGCGGGATCGCCCGCATGTGGCTGATAGAGCGGCAAATCGGCTTCGGGTAGACGCAACGCGAGTGCCGCTGCGGCGCCCGCTAGCGGAGCGGCCAGCAGAACCTTCCACCCGAATCGCTGTCCAAGAACGCGGACCAGATCGCTGGCGATACCGGCGGCGAGGACGAACGTCGGCACCAATCCAGCAACGACAACTTCCCCGGTCGTGGTATCGCGCAGAAACAGATCGATGCTGGCGGCGTAGCTGGCAGTCATGCCCGGGACAATCGCCGTGACCAGGAGATCGAGCGCCGTGAAGCTCAAGCCGAAGAGCGTTCCCGCCCACGGCCGGCGCACGATCGCGGTGACCATCAGGATCGCCGCCGGGTAGAGCAGCGAGAGAACGATGTTCGGCCACGACACCCGCCCGAAGAGTGCCCAGGGGAGGAGATCGACCAGCGTCGGGGTGATGAAGGCGACCAGCACCGCCGCGGCAACGGTGGTTCCCCCCGCCGCGGCAACCCGCTGCCTCTCGTCTGCCGCGGTGCGAACGTGCCACGCCAACGCGGTGAGACAGCCCGCCATGGTCACCATGATGGAGAGGATCAATCCGACATGGGGCGGGGAAACCAGCGTCACGTCGAACCCATAGAGGCTGTGCCACCACTGATCCATGACGCCGTAGAGGAGAAAAAAGAGCGCACCGAAGCCGCCGATCACGTACCCGGTGGGGCCGCGAAACCTCCCGCCCAGCAGGGCAATGGTCCCGTCCATTGCCGCCGGGGTATGGCGGGAGTAGCGCGTCGTTAGCAACACTGTGGCAAGGCATGTCAGCCCGGAGATCGCGATGCCGCCGTAAAGGACGAGATGTGGCGCGGTGAAGAAGGTGTCCGGCCCGACGTCCGTATGCCATTGCACGTCCCAGGCGAAGCCGAGGAAGGCGAGGAACACGCCACCGAGGAAACCAACGGCGGCAAGGGTGCGAAACAGGCGCAAAGAGACGGAACGACCGCGGGCATCCGCCGGGATGCGCGCGACAAGGTCTGTTGCCATCAGGAACTCCGGTTCAGCCGATCTGGAAGGTGAAATACCGCGGATCGGGCGATGCTGTCACCTGCGCGTAGGGAAGAAAGCGAACAGTCGCGGTAGCGAAATCGAGCGGCACATCGAACATGACCCACCCTTCGCGTTCGGCGCCGGGATAGTAATCGCCGCCGAGATCCGGCCAGGGCGGGGTCAGGGTCGCCACATCGGGTAGGGGATTGCCCTCCTCATCGACAAGGGTGAACGCGCTGACCGGGAAGGAGTCAACCTCGCCTCCCGCGGCGACGTTCTGCACGTGGAATCGCAGCGCGACCCAGAGCGAGCCATCTTCACCCGCGGCATCTCCGGAGCCAAGCGCACCCGTGCGGTAATCAACCAGATCGAAGGCGGCGACACCGGTGACCACATCGAGCAACGCGACCGACCACTGGGCCGTGACCGCGGTCTCGCCCGCACCTATCGGCGCCAGCGGGTCCGTTCCGGCATCGTTCGTCGCGGCGGCAGGGTCCCTAACATCGGGAATGGCCGCGCCGTCCTCCAACGCCAGCACCCGGTCGGCCCAGGTCCCCCCCAGATCGAGACTGTCGAACAGCAGCAGGAGGGATGCTTCATCGGCGGGAACCCCGAACGCCACCCAACCCTCACCAACCTCTCCCGGTCCGAGCGTCACATCGAGCGCGGGGTCCGGCGGTTGCGCGCCGAGAAAGCGGCGGACAAGTCCGGAACTTCCGGTCAGCGCGAAGTCGTCGTTATCCAGCCAGAGCGGCTGATCGCCCGCATTGCGTACCGCCAGGCGAACCGCCACATAGGTCATGCCGTCGCGCGGCTCGCTGTTCGATGGCGAGGCGGCGAGGATCGCGTTGACCGCCTCCGGACCGCGCAGCATCTCCAGCACCTGGAGGACCACCGGGCCCGCCAAGACCGATGCACCCAGGGGCACCGGGTCGGCACGGGATTGACCTACCACCGCGGCGACTGGCGAGGCTTCTTCCTGCGCGCGGCCGGTATCTCGCACGAGAAAGGTCATCAGACCGATCAACAGCAAGACGCGCAGTAGGTGCCAGATTGCCTCCGGCACGCGCGGCTCCCATGTGATAGGGAATCCGGATGAAGGCTTTCGCCTTGAGCCGAGTGACCAAGGTCCAAAGCCCCTCTCCCGGCTCGACGGGAGAGGGGTTGGGGTGAGGGTGCGCGCCACGAGGAAACGGCCCGCATCATCCGGAATCGGTACGAGCCGGGACAATGGAGGATTGGACGGCGAGGCAAGGTGCGGCGAGTGAGCCATACCGCCGATTGTAGCGGCTCCGGCCCATCACGATCGGTCCGCGCGGGCGCGACCGCCCTCTAGCACGGCCGGCACGGTGCCTACCGCCTCACCGCCAACGCCTGAGAAGAGCGATGAACGCGGCGCGGAGAGGTGATCCGACGCCGGTCGCGAGGACTACACATGCCAGTCAGCCGGCGATCGTGGTCCAGGTGGTCGCGGCGGCTTGCTGGAGCGGCGCCGGAGCGTCGCGGAGCGATGCGCCGGCCACATTCGCCGCGCCGTAGAGATCTTCGCCCCAGTCTGGCCAGCCATCCAACACGCGCCAGCCGTGCTCGATGAGCAAGGCTTCGAGTTCCCACGGCAGCAGGTAATTGTTCCCCGGATCGCCGCCGGGCAAATGACGCATCCACGAGGCGCGGTAGATCGGCGAGAGGGCGCCCGGTACGCTGGCTAGCAGCCGCCCCGCGGGGCGCAGCACTCGGCGGAATTCGCGCAGCACACTCGGAATGTCGGGGACAAACTGGAGAACCACGCGCGCCAGGATGGCATCGTAGACGGCAAACGGTTCCTCGATCCGGCTGATGTCGGCGTTGCGCCATTCGATCGTGACGCCATGTGCGGCGGCATGCGTTTCCGCGCGCCGGATCATTTCCGGAGAGAGGTCGATGCCGGTCACCCGCGCTCCTCGCGCGGCGAGCGCGATCGCGACCTGCCCCGTGCCGCAGCCCGCGTCGAGGATGCGTGCTCCCGGCCGCAGCCGCAGCACGTCCCAGATCCGGTTGAGTTCCGCCAGGCGATCCAGCGCAACCGCGTTCGCCGACGCATGGACGTCCCACCGCTCCGCGCGGGCATCCCATGCGGCCCGCGATCGGGCGAGCCAAATCGCGCGATCGGACTCGACACGCGCGTGATCGACGACCACCGGCGGCGCGAGTCCGCGCTTCACCTCACCCGGTTCATCCCTGTTCGTGCTGGATTGCTCCGCGGTCATTCCGGACTCGACACCTGGCGTCCGATTCGGCGCCCCGAGGACTGGGAGTGATGGCTCACAACATGCGACGATTCACCGTCGTGGCCAGATTGGGCCAGTCTAACTCGGAGACAAAAACCATGATCCAGATCCGCGCACTCGAGACTCGTTCGTGAGCGCACTCCAACGGCGCCTGATTCCGATGCTGACGGCCGCCACCCTGCTCCTGACCGCCTGTTCGCCGCTTCCGGAACCGGCACCGCCGCCGCCAACGCCAGAGCCCACACCAACCGCGGTCCCCGTTACCGTCAATCTCGAAGAGGTTGGCGCCGTGATCGTCGCCAGTCCGGCCGCGGGGGAGCCGGCGACGGGCGGGGTCTACGTCGTGACCTTCGATGCCTCCCAGGTCGTGGAACGGGTCATGCCGGCCGTCGTCACCGTCATCAACGAGCAGCAGTTCAGCGATGGCGGTCTTGGTCAGTCGCAGATCGAAGCGGGCCGTGGCACCGGCTTCATCATCGATGGATCGGGCAACATCGTGACCAATGAACATGTGGTCCGTGGCGGCTCGAGTTTCGAGGTCATTCTCGCCAACGGCCAGAAGCAGAAGGCCGAACTCGTTGGCGCCGATCCAGTAAGCGATCTCGCGGTGGTCCGCATGTCCGGCACGCCGCCGGCCGTCGTCGAGTTCGGCGATTCCAACACGTTGCGGCCGGGTCAACCGGTCCTGGCCATTGGGTCGCCGCTCGGTGAGTTCACGGGGACGGTGACGAGCGGCATCGTCAGTGCCCTCAACCGTGATTTCCCCGCCTCACCGGACGGGGGATCGAGCGAGGGGATCTACAGCGATCTGATCCAGCATGACGCGGCGATCAATCCCGGCAACTCGGGCGGGCCGCTTTTCGACTTGGCCGGCCGGGTCATCGGCGTCAATACGCTCGGCATCCCCCAGGCCGGGATGACGCCGGTACAGGGGCTTTTCTTCGCCATTCCCTCGAATCATGTGATGCGCATCGTCAGCGAACTGATCGAGAATGGCCGCGTCGCCTATCCCTATCTCGGGATCAACTACGTGCCGATCACACCCGATCTGGCCGCGCAGAACGACCTCTCGGCCGATTACGGCGGCTACATCACCGACATCGTCCCGGGTGGACCCGCCGACGCCGCCGGTCTGCGGCCCCGCGACATCATTATTGCCATCGGCGACAGCCAGATCGACGCGCAGACGACCTTCGCCGAGGCCTTGTTCGCGCATCAGGCCGGTGAAACCGTTCCCATCACCGTGCGTCGCGGCGACCGCGATCAAACGTTCGATGTCACCCTGGCCGAGCGCGGGCGGGGTTGATCGATAAACAGGAGAATCGCGGTCCGGATGCCAGTTCTTTCACCGGCATCCGGACCGCGAATCGAGTGGGTGGGTGGGCGTTCCGGGTCTTACGCGGTGAGAAATGCAAGCAATGCCGCGGCAGCCGCGTCTGGATACTCGAAGAGCACCGCGTGACCACCCGGATCCAGCACCTGCAGCGTCGCGCCCGGAATACCGGCGGCTAGTGCTTCGGAATAGACGACTGGAGTCACGATGTCGTCTGTCCCCACCAGAATCAATGTCGGGGCCTGAATCTGTGGCAGCCGGTCAAGGGTGTCATGCGATCTCGCGGCCGCGGCCTGCGCGGCTACGCCCTGCGCGCTCGCAGGGTACGGATCCGGTCCGAGTACGCTGGCGACAAGATCTGGCTGGCGCATGAAGGCCGGGGTGAAGAGCCAGCCAAGCAACCAGAGGTTGAAGGCCACCGGATCGATCTGCCGCTCATAGGCTTGCACAAACAGCGTCACCCACGGATCAAACACAGCATGGTCCGCCTTCGCCATGGCGCCATTCAGTACCAGGCGATCGACGCGCTCTGGGTAGGCCAGAGCCAGCTCCTGAGCGATGGCCCCGCCGAGCGAGAAGCCGAATACGTGGGCGCGGGCGATACCGAGATGGTCGAGCAGCGCCGCGGCATCATCGGCCATGAGGCGAGTGGTGTAGGGGCCCGGAGGAACCGAAGAGCGGCCCGCCCCTCGGTTGTCGAGGGTAATCATCCGAAATTGAGACTCGAGCGCCGGGATCGTGAATCCGGTGCTGCTCAGACCGGGGATGATGAGCAGTGGTGGACCACTGCCCGCTTCCTCATAGTACAGGTCGATCCCGTTCACTCGAGCCATGCCCAATGGCGCCGTGGGCGTGGCGTTCTGTGTGGCCATGGCGAACCCGGCTCGCGGCCCAATGGCCACGGCAGCGGCGAGTGCCGCGAAATGGCGGCGATTGATCAGCGAGATCGTGGGCAAGGGATCGAGCCCTCTGGTGTGTCTCATCGCGTCCTCTTTTCACCCATTCTTCGATCGACGACCCGCTTTCGGTTGGACGATTCCGGCTCGCCGGATTGTCCAGTGCCGGTGCTCGTGGCACGCAGCAAGGATGCGCCTGGGCACGCGGCCTGCCATGAGGGGAAATCCCCCGGAATTCCCTCAATTAGAGGCTGCTGGGAATGCGGGTGCTAAACGAGGGCGTTGCGAACGGCGATGGCGGCAGCTTCACGGCGGTTAGGGGCGCCGAGCTTGTTGAGAATATTGCCGACATGGTTCTCGGTAGTTTTGGGGCTAATGAAAAGCTGCGCGGCGATTTCCATGTTGGTCAGTCGTTGGCAGAGGAGTTCCAGAATTTCCCGCTCCCGTCGGGTAAGATCAAACGTGCTCGCCGGTGACGAAGAACGCGCTCGTGAGGATGCTTGATCGGGAACCAGTTCCCGCGACCGAATGAATGGAGCCGCTGGACGGTCTCCGGAACCATTTTCTGCGGTCGCCGGGCTACCGGAAGTCCGGATCAAAGCCAGCGCCTCATCCATCCCGATTTCGTCGCCCACATCTTGTGAGAGTCGCAGTGCTTCTTCCGCGAGTGCTGAGGATCCGGCGTAGTTACCACGCTCCTCCGCGCATCTCGCCTGCGCCAGGAGCGCCGAAACAACGCCCTGCAGATCGTCTCGTTCGCGGAAAATGGAGAGCGCTTCGTCGAAGCACTCGATCGAGCGATCAAGGGACGCAGCTGGCACTCTCGTGTTATGCCGCAGCGCGTCTCCTAACAGGAGAAGCGCGTTGGCAATATTCAGTCGCATCCCGAGACCGCGGTACAATTGCAATGCCTCGGCAAAAAGCGCCGCTGCTCGTTGATGGTCACCACGCCGTTGCGCCGCTTCGCCCAATTGACGCAAGACGCGAGCAGAACCTTCCTGATCATCCATTTCGCGGAGAAACCTGAGCGCTTGCTCGAGCAGCGGGACCGCTCTGGCGTCGTCGCCCTGAAGAAAGGCAACATACGCAACTTCTCCCAACATCACCGCGGTCTGTGACCGGGCACACCAGGGGCGTCGGTAGCACCACGGACAGCCGCCATGCTCATCAACGTCACGATACAGTGCGAGGGACTCTTCGAAATAGGTCGCGGCTGATTCCAGGTCACCACATTTGCGAGCCGCGAGGCCAAGCATATAGAGGGCATGCGCGACGCCGCCTTTGTCACCAGTCCGGCGGTCGGCTGCCATCGTGGCTTCGAGCAGATCCGTCATTTCCGAAAAGTTCCCGAGACAAAACTCTATTGCGGCCAGACCGCGCCGGACCGCCACGCGGAGCATGTCAGCGTCTTCGGCCTCACTCTGTAGTGCCCGTCGCAGGCGAGTGCGGCCCTCGTTCCAGTGGCCGTGCGCCACCCAGAACACCCACAGCGCCGCGCCCAACTGGAGACATCGCGAGAGTTCCCATCGCTCCGCGGACCAATCGAATGCCGCGCGGAGGTTGTCATGATCGACTTCCAGCCGATCCAGCCATTGCGGCTGGTCCGGGCCGCCAAACAGGTGGCGTTCGGCCTGCTCAGAGAGTCTCAAGAAGCGGGCCGCGTGCGCATCACGCGTTTGCTCATACTCCCCGCATTCGATCAGCAACTCCAATCCAATTTCGCGGATGGTCTCTAACATCCGGAATCGCGGCTGACCAAGAGCGCCGGCTGTCTCCGTTCGATGGTCGCGAAGGATCAGGCTTTGATCGATCAGCAATTCGAGATCAGCCACGACCGTCAATGGATCGGTGTTCCCCACAATCGCGGCTGACTCGATGTCGAAGCCTCCAGCGAAGACCGCAAGCCGCCGGAAAAATCTCCTTGTATCGGCATCAAGTAAGCCGTAGGACCACGCGATCGCATCCCGCATCGTCTGTTGTCGAGCCGGCGCATCTCGAGCGCCAGGACCCAGTTGGGATAACCGTTGACTGAATTGCGCGAGGAGCGCGGCCGGCGTCAGGACGTTGGAACGGCCCGCGGCCAACTCGATCGCGAGTGGCAATCCATCGAGACGCCGACAGATGTCGCGCACGGCACCGGCATTCTCTGCCGTGAGCGCAAAGCGCGACGTAAGCGCGCCTGACCGTTGGACGAAGAGCGCAACAGCCGGCGACGCCTGCATTGCCGCCAGGTCCGCGTCAATCGCTGGCAGCGGCAGAGGATCGACCGGCAACACCTGTTCTCCCCGCAGCCGAAGTGGGGCACGGCTCGTCGCCAGGACTTGTAGTGCGGGACAGCCTGCGAGCAACGTCGCGATTGCCGCACTCGCCGCCATGATTACATGCTCGCAGTTATCGATGAGCAGCAGAATTTGCCGGTTATGCAAGTGACGAAGAACCTCGTCAATAAGGGGAATATCAGCGACTGGACTGACCTCGATAGCGGCCGCGATGGTGTTCACTACCAGGTTCTGGTCCGTGACTGGCGAAAGATCGATCCAGATCGCGCCATCGACGAATTGGGATGCCATATCGTGCCCAATGGCTAGCGCCAGCCGTGTCTTGCCAACGCCGCCGGGCCCGGTCAAGGTCAACAGCGGAACCGCACCTTCGAGGATCAAGGCGCGACCGTTGAGTCGCTCCGCTTCTCGGCCGACAAACCCGGATCGTGGACGGGGAAGCGCTGGGGCTTGCTGCGCCAGCGTTGGAGCAACCATGCGACAAGCTTCCGGTGACCAAAACACCACTGATTGGCATATTGTGCATGAACTGGCAATAACGTCATAGATGGCGGCGGGGTTTGATCTCAGAGTCGGACCGAGGGCGAGACACTCGAGAACATGCTTGCCTGCAACGTTGCCCAAGCCGCCGTGGAACGGCTTGGGCAACGCGCGAGGTTCGCCTTCGCTCGCTCTCGCGGTCTAATTTGGAGAAGGCGAGCCAAGCAGGCGCACGATCTTCTCGAGGTGCTTGGCATCGGATGAAATGAGTTTCTCGGCTTCGGCCCGAATAGTCCCGCCGGCGCTGGCGTCATCCCATGATTCCGGGCCCATCGACCGCAGCATCGCCAGGGTGGACTCCCGCGCGGTGCCGAATTGCGAGATGATCTCGGCGGTGGTGTCATCGGGAGAAGGAATCTCTACGCCACCAGTCCTGGCGCTGCCGGCAACGCCGCTGAGGCGATCCTTCAGCCCCTGGGAGAACTCCATCTCGTGATCGCGCATGGTAAGGATCACATCGCGCACGCTGTCCCCGGAACGGCCAAGCTGGAGCCGTTCTTCAGGCAAGGGACGGACTTTGGTATTGAGCTCGCGATAGGTCGCGATCAGACCGTTGAAGATCTCCTGCTCGCCCATGTTCTCCCTCACCGGCCGGAGCCTCCTGGGCTGACACGGCCGACATCGATGGTTGGCTCAGCAACTTGACGTGCCGGCATCGTACCATCGCCCCGCCATCCCGCCAATCATGCCGACGCCCAAAGAAGCCGTGCGGCATGAATGCTAGACTCCGGGCATCTTGCGCGGCGGGCAATGGGCATCCTGTTGCGCCTCGTCTACGAGAGGCCGGAGAGCGGGCACGACATCTATGGAAGGCAAATTCTCCTCGCGCGATGAGATTCACGGCAACACGCCGCTCCGCTGCCCGATCTGCGGCGGTCAACTGGAGGACACGATCGTGCGCGATATCGGCGGCGTCACCGCCGATCTCGTCTGGCAAGTCCACGCCGGCCGCTGCCCGGAACACGGCTGGTTCCAAGCCGAGGTGATTTCGCGGCCGCCGCGAGAGATTTTCCCCGTCAACAAGCCGTTCGGCGCCGCGCGCCGGCTCGTCATCGATGGGCAGGAGATCTTCTCTTTCCCGACCGTCTGGAATACCCTGCCCCGGGAGCGGCAGCGCGAGCGCGTTGATCCGCTTGACGCCCGGTACTGGCAGATCGCCAGCCCGAACCGCTAACGCGAGACCGCCAGGACCGGCACGCTGCGGGCATTGGCCGCGGCTGATGGTTGGTCACAACGCATCGCAGGAAGGCTCCTCGTGACGGTCGAACCGCCCGCTGCAACACCCGCCGCGCGATTGACGCCCGCGCGTCCCGCTGGCCCGTCCACCGACGAGGCGCCGATGGCGCTGATGCCGGAGCGGCGCAATGCGCTCACGCCGCTATCGCTTCTGGTCGTCCTGATCGTCTTCTACGTCCTGATCCAGGTCCAGTTCGTTCTGGTGCTGCTGTTGCTCTCGCTGGTGTTCGCCACGGTCATCCAGCAACCGGTGGATGCCCTCGAGAAGCGCCACGTACCACGGCCGCTGGCGATTCTGCTGGTCTACGTGAGCCTCATCGGCGGGTTGACCGTTCTCTTCATCGCTCTTTCGCCGGCCATCCGCTCGCAGGCGATCGCCTTCCGCGAGCAGGCGCCCCAGTCGCTTGCCGCGCTGCAGGCCACCTGGCAGGGAAACAGCAATCCGTTCCTGAATGGGCCAGCGCAGGAACTGCTGGGGCGGGGTATTGCCTTCATCGAGAGCCCGGACGCGCAGTCGGTGTCCGTCCCGCAGGGCGCGGCGCTCGGGTTGCTCACCGGAGTGGGAGGCGGCCTTGTCGGGCTGCTCACGGTGCTCATCGTCTCGTTCTACTACCTGATGGAAAAGGCCTGGATCAGGCGGATGATCCTGCTCGACGCCGCCCCCGAAACGCGGATTCGGGTCAGCCGCATCTGGGACGAAGTCGAGCAGAAGGTCGGCGACTGGTTGCGCGGGCAACTCACCCTCTGTCTGGTCATCGGCATCAGCGCGACGGTTGGCTACGCGCTGATGGGGGTCAGTTTCTGGCCGTTGCTCGGGCTGTGGGCGGGTTTCACCGAGATCATCCCGATTCTCGGTCCGTGGCTGGGCGGCATCCCGGCGGTGATTTTCGCCCTGACCGATTCCTGGCAGAAGGCGCTCCTCGTGGTCGGGTTCGTCGTCCTGCTGCAGATGACTGAAAACGCGGTCCTCGTCCCCCGCGTGATGCGCGGCGCGGTCGGGCTCTCGCCGCTGACCGTCTTCATTGCCATCCTGGTCGGGACCGAACTTGCCGGAATTCCCGGCGCCTTGCTGGCGATCCCGGTCGCGGCGGTGATCCAGGTGCTCATTTCCCATCAGACCGAGGCGCGGCGGGAGGCACGGCTAGCGAGCGTCACCATGCCGCGCTGGCGCTGGATGCGCGGTTCCGCCGCGCCGCCAGGATTCGCTCCCGGCGTGACCGCCCCTGCTGGACCGATGGATCTGGAATCCCCGCCTGTTGGCCCCACGGCGGGGGTTGGCTGGAGCGCTGATGTGCTCTCTCGCACCGTCGGCGGGACGCCGGGCGCGGACGAACCGGGTAGCCCACCAGGGTAAGCGCAGACAAGTCCAGAGCGGGAAGGGAAGGCACATGGCGCGCGATTTCGTTTCCCAGAACATGGCGCAACTGGCGCGGTTGCGCACCGTGGTGGCGCGGTTGCGCCCTGAAGACATGGCGCGCGAGATCGGTGGTGGCTGGACGATCGGGGACGAGCTGGTGCACCTCGCGTTCTACGACCGCCGCGCTGCGATCCTGCTCACCCGCTTCGCCCGGGAGGGCGTGACCGCGTCTCCCTACGATTACGAGACGATCAACGAGGCGCTGCTTTTCCTGTCCCGCGTCATGCCGCCCGAAGCCATCGCGGCCGAGGTGATCGCGGCGGCGGAAGCGGCCAACGCCGCGGCGGAAGCAACCCCCGACGAGATACTCCCGGAAATCGAGCGCCGGCAGGAAGTCAAACTCTCCCGCGCCGAGCACCGGCGCAACCACCTCGACGCGATCGAAGCCATCCTCGCGAGATAACGACGGCCGCATTCCTCTCCTGGCTCGAGGGGCCTCCGGGGAAAGCATCGGTTGGCGTGAGGATCAGCCCGGAGAACCAGGAGCGTTGAGTTCTCAAGTCACCTCACGTCCCCCGTGAGAGCAGCGTGCAGCAGACGTGTCATTCCGACGCAGGAGGAATCTCGTCGTCCGTCGTGCCACGGGCCGAACGCCGAGGTCCCTCGTGCCTCGGGACGACACATCTTCCACACGGCGCTGTAGGTTGCCTGGGTGGGCGGCTCACGTCGTCCCGCGATCCTCCGTCTCCTGGCGTGGCTTCGGAGGGCGCACCAGGAGTTCGATTCCCTGCTCATTGATTTCGAATACGTACCCGGCGGCGGTAACTATCGCGGGCGAACTGATCTCGCCCCACCGCACTTCGATCGGGTACCCCTCGATATCGAAGACCTTGCGTGAGTTGAGGCTGAACGGCTGGCGCGGATTGCGGTAAATCATCCGCGCCCCGCCGGCCAGTTCGACCGCGGCATTGGCCAACCGCGTCGCCTCGCTCTCCGTCAGCCGCGGCCGCGGCGATGATTCGCTCATGGTTTTGCCCCAGACTCGTCACCTGCGCCGTCGCTACGTCTCGCGCGGATCGAGCGGCTCGAATCCGGCCGGCGCTTTCGTTTGCCAACCGTAGCGGATTGCGGTGACGCGAATCACGAAGACGGCCACCACCGAGATCGTACCAGCCAAGGCGCCGCCCAACCCGCCGAGCGTGATGGCAAGGTAGATCAGGCATCCCGCCAGTGCCGCCAGCGCCGCCGGTGGACCCGGCACGAAGACCGTCACTTCACGCCGCACGAGGAGATCGCGCAGCACGCCACCGCCGACGGCGTTGACCACCCCGACGAAGACCGCGGCCGGCGGGCTCAAGCCGGACAACAGGGAGAGTTGCAGCCCGGTGATCGCAAACCCGCCGAGTCCCAGGGCATCGACCAGGGCGATCGTGCGGTCGAACAGGGGAATGCGCTGAATCCTGCTGCCGGCGAGATTGACCGCGAGCGACGCCACGACCACCAGCGCCATGTAGACCCAGGACCGGAGAAACAGGGGGGGACCGATCTGGAGAAAGATGCCGTCCCGCAGCAACCCACCGCCGGTCGCGGAGACGAGGGCGAGCGCCGCGATGCCGGCGATATCGTACCGACGCCGCGCGGCGATCAAGGCCCCGGACAGCGCCCAGACGAAGGTGGCGCTGTAGTCGAACCAGAGCGGCAGTTTGAATGGTCCACCGAGATCGAGATCCACGGACAGTCCTCATCACTCTCGTCTTTGCGCGGGATCGTATCCCGTTTGCCGCCGCTCTGGTAAGGTGACTACCGGTGAAACTGGGTAAAGCAGGCGGCCGGCGGAAACGCGCCAGCCAGCACCGGGGCGATCTCCGTCTGGCGCGAGGGGCGAGGCTCTGAAACGATACGCGGCGTCTGCCGACGGCCGATGAGCAAGGGTTCAGGGAGGATAGATGGCAACGGCAACCGCTTTGCGGGATGACATCGACGAAATTCTGCCGGGCGTGGTGGCAGATCGCCGCGATTTTCACGAACATCCGGAATTGGCCAACCAGGAAGTGCGCACCGCCGGAATCGTCGCGGAGCGGCTGCGGGCGCTTGGCGTGGAAGATATCCGCACCGGCATCGCCTCGACCGGAGTGACCGGGCTGATCCGGGGGCGCAAACCGGGGCCTGGGCGGACGGTGCTGCTTCGCGCCGACATGGACGCGCTGCCGATCCCCGAAGAGAACGACGTGGAGTACCGATCGCAGAATCCCGGCGTCATGCACGCCTGCGGGCATGACGCGCACACGGCGATGTTGCTCGGGGTGACCCGCCTCCTCCTCGACCGGCGCGACGAGTTCGCGGGCACGGTGAAAGTCCTCTTTCAACCGGCGGAGGAATTCCCTCCCGGCGGCGCCAAACCGATGATCGACGCCGGCGTGCTGGACGATCCGAAAGTCGACGCCGCGTTCGGTCAGCACATCGCCCAGGAGCACCCGGTCGGGGAAATCTGGGTGCGCACCGGCCCGGCCATGGCCGCCGCCGACCGCTTCCACATGGTGATCAAGGGCAAGGGTGGCCACGGCGCCCGGCCGCAGGGAACGATCGATCCCATTGTCATCGGCGCTCAGATCGTGGTGGCGCTGCAGACCCTGGTCTCCCGCTCGATCGACCCGACGGAAGAAGCGGTGGTCACGGTCGGCACCTTCAAGGCGGGGGAAGCGTTCAATGTCATCCCGGACACCGCCGAACTCGGCGGCACAGTGCGGACCTTCACCGCCGCGAACCGCGACTTCCTCGAGGAGCGGATCGAGAAACTGGCGCGCGGCATCGCCAACGCGATGGGCGCCGACCTTGCCTTTCGCTACATTCGCGGCTACCCGGCGACGGTCAACGACCCGGCGATGACCGATCTGGTGCGGGAGGTGGCCGCCGCGGTCGTCGGCCCTGACAACGTCCATGAATCGCCGCTGATGATGGGCGCCGAGGATTTCTCCTATTTCCTGGAGGAGGTACCGGGGACGTTCTGGTTCGTCGGCAGCAAGAACGAGGAACGAGGACTGATCTGGGGTCACCATCACCCGCGTTTCGATCTCGACGAAGCGTCATTGCCGGTCGGCATGGAAACGATGGTCAATGTCGCGCTGAGGTACCTGAACGAGGGCGCCTGAGATCATTGCTGGCGAGCGGCGGTTGGCAACCGCCGCTCGCCGCTGCCAAGCCATCCTGACACTAGCATCTCCCGTCCCCAACTGAGAACGCCGAAATAGCTAGTCACATCACGCCATTCGCGTGTAGACGGTGCGTCGTCACCTTGCACCGCACTCCTGGTGAGATTATTCTGTAGTTCTCGATCAACAACTGTTATTCGATGATCGAGCACTCGAAGGGAGAGTCAACCATGGCCGTGGTCGATGAGGTACTGGCCGCAAACGAGCACTACGCCGCCAATTTCACCAAGGGACATCTGCCGATGCCTCCCGGCCGCAAGTTCGCAGTTGTCGCCTGCATGGACGCCCGGCTCGATCCGGCCCGGGTCCTCGGCCTGGAGGAGGGCGACGCCCACGTGATCCGGAACGCCGGCGGGCGCGCCGTCGATGCCCTCCGCTCGATCGCCATTTCGCAACGGCTGCTCGGAACGGAAGAGGTCATCGTCATCCATCACACCGATTGCGGCATGCTGACCTTCGACAACGCGACCCTGCACCAGAAACTGCACGACGATCTTGGCGCCGACGCGACCCACATCGATTTTCTCCCCTTCTCCGATCTGGAGCAGAGCGTGCGCGAAGACGTCGAATTGATTCGCGAATCCCCGCTGACTCCGGTCGGCCTGGCGGTGCGCGGTTTCATCTACGACGTGCGCACCGGCCGCCTGCAAGAGGTGGTGTAAGTCGCGTCGTTGCGAGTTAATCACACGGCCGTGTGCTATCCTCCCGGTCGGGAGGATAGCCTCATGGTTTCAACACACCGCCGTCGCGTTCATGTCGTGTTGCCCGACTCGATCCTGCAGGAAGTAGACGCCCAGGTCGGGCCGCGCGGACGTAGCGAATTCATTCAGGACGCCATCGAGGAAAAGCTCAACCGCCTGCGCCGCGTGGAGGCGTTTGCCCGCGTCGCCGGCTCGATAGCGGATGGCGAGATCCCAGAGTGGGAGACGCCGGAATCCACCGCGGCCTGGATTCGGGAAATTCGCAAGGATCGGGACATCGTTCCCGTCGCGGAGCCCGCGACAGCGTGAGATCGAGGAGAGGACTGTTGCTCGATACGACGGTCTTGATCGACGTCTCTCGTGGTCGTGAGCCAGCCACCTCGTGGCTAGCAGTTGAAACTGAACGTTCCACGCAGATCAGCGTTTCCGCGGTCACGATCGCCGAGTTCTTCACGGGTCTGGGGTCGCATCAACGTTCGCAATGGACGGAGTTCTTCTTCACGCTCACACAATGGGACGTCACGAGCCAGATTGCACGGCGCGCGGGCATGTTTCGGTACGATCTGGCGCGGCAGGGCCGGAGTCTCGCTCTTGCCGACGCGCTGATCGCGGCAACTGCCGCCGAGTTTGGAGTCTCGCTCGTGACAAACAACGTCAAGGACTTCACTTGGCTCCCTCTGGAGGTGATTTCGCCAGGAGATTGAAAGACAGTCTCGATTGCGCGAGCGATTTCCAGCCGTGGGCCATCCTGCCTGGATCTGAAAGATGGAGACCGCCATCCATACACGAGCGACGTTCGCTAGGGGATGCCATGATCCAATCGTCATGGTAGCGATTCAACCTTGAATGATGCGGCACCAGTCGTGGTGACTACATCGCCAACCAGAATGGAGGGACAGGGTCGATGGGTTCAGGTTCTCGGCGCGTGCTGCTGGCGGGTGAAACGTGGGTGATGCACACCATCCACCAGAAGGGATTCGATTCGTTCACGACCACCGAGTACGGGACGGGCCACCGCTGGCTGCAGGCTGCCCTGGAAGCAGGGGGCTGGCAGGTCGATCATCTGCCGAACCACATCGCGCCGGAGGCATTTCCCACCACCCGCGCGGAGTTGGTGGGATACGATGTGGTGATCCTGAGCGACATCGGCTCCAACTCGCTCCTGCTCTCGCCGGCCACATTCGTTCGCTCCCTCTCCGCCCCGAACCGGCTAACCCTGCTGCGGGATTGGGTCGCTGACGGAGGTGGCCTGGTGATGGTCGGCGGTTATCTCACCTTCCAGGGCATCGAGGGCAAGGGACGCTACGCGGGCTCAGCCGTGGAAGAGGCGCTGCCTGTGACCCTGCAAACGGGCGATGACCGGGTCGAGGCCCCGCAGGGCGTCGTGCCGACCGTGACTGCGCCCGATCATCCGCTGGTGCGTGGTCTCGACGCCACCTGGCCGGCGATCCTCGGCTACAACCGTCTCATTCCCCGCCCGGAAGCCTCGGTTGTCGCCATGGCTGACGCCGATCCGCTCCTGGCGGGCTGGGACTTTGGTCAGGGCCGCGCCGTGGCCATCGCCACCGATTGCGGTCCGCACTGGGCGCCACCGGCGTTCGTCGAGTGGCCGGGCTATCAGCCGCTCTGGCAGAACATCGTCACCTGGGCCGCGGGGGCTTCGTAGTCCCCTCTCTCGTTCCATCACTCGCTCGGGAACGATCAGGTCTCCTGGTTCGGCCGCTCTCTTCCCTGAACCAGGGGCAGCAGTCCTTGGCGCCTGGAAGACCTTATTTCGCACCGACTGTCCATACCGGCGCCGACGATGATCCTGCCAGATCATCGTCGGCGCCGAACCACGACGAGGTCCCTCGTTCCTCGGGACGACACATCTCCTGGACGACGCTGTACGCCAGCATGGCACTCCTTTTGTGATGGTACAGACCAGGCGCGGATGCCGTGACCGGATCGGCGCGGACGATGGATCGTGCGCCGTCGCGTCGCCTCGGCAGCAATTCGATGGTTCTTGATGCAGAACTGTAGAATTCGCACGCGGTCCCGGCGCTTCCACCGTGGAGTGCGGGGATGATGTTTGCATCGCTGAGTTGAGAGACTGGGAGTCAACCATGGTTGCCACCGATCCCCGCTTTGCCGGCAGCGGATACGCCAAGCCGGAGGTCCTCGTCTCGACCGAGTGGGTCGCCGAGCATCTCGACGATCCCAATGTCCGCATCGTCGAATCAGATGAAGATGTTCTTCTCTACGATATCGGCCATATTCCCGGGGCGGTGAAGATCGACTGGCACACCGACCTGCAGAACGCGGTCGAGCGCGACTTTCTCGACAAGCAGGGGTTCGAGGCATTGCTGCGTCAGAACGGCATCAGCAACGATACGACCGTCGTCTTTTACGGCGATCGCAACAACTGGTACGCGACCTACGCCTACTGGCTATTCCGGTATTTCGGGCATGCCGACGCCCGGGTGATGAACGGCGGGCGCGCCAAGTGGGAAGCGGAGGGCCGCCCGATGACCCGGGACGTTCCCACCTACGCGGCAGGCTCCTACACCGCGCAGGAGCCAGACGGGAGCATTCGCGCGTTCCGCGACGACGTGCTGAAGCAGGTGCAAGCCGGCGCCCCCGCGCTGGTCGATGTGCGCTCGCCCGGGGAGTACACCGGCGAAGTGCTGCACATGGCCGGCTATCCCCAGGAGGGCGCGCAACGCGGTGGGCACGTGCGAGGCGCCCAGAATATCCCCTGGGCGACGGCGGCGAACGAGGACGGAACCTTCAAGAGTCCGGAGGAACTGCGCGCCATCTATTCCGCCAAGAGCATCACCCCGGACAAGGACGTGATCGCCTACTGCCGCATTGGCGAGCGATCCAGTCACACCTGGTTTGTCCTGCACGAACTGCTCGGCTATCCCGATGTCCGCAACTACGACGGCTCGTGGACGGAGTGGGGGAGCATGGTCGGCGTCCCGATCGCCAAGGGATCAGAGCCAGGGGCGTAGACCATCTGGAACCGCCGCGCGATCTGGAACAAGTGACCCGGTGGTGAGCAGCGCGGGCGACACAACCGGCGGAATGCACCCTGTAGGGTGCGACGCTTGCGTCGCCCGCTCGCCTACCCCGTCGCGATGGCGGCCGGGCGCGTTGGGACGCGCCCGTCAAAGGCGTCGAGGCGGGCCAACCAGAGATGCGGCTGGCGAATCTCCGCCATTGTCGGCAGGAGCTCCGGTCCGTCCCAGACGCGCCGCGCCGCGGCGTGACCGCGCTCGCGGACGATGCGGTCGATGAACTGCTCGCCGAGCCGGTACTGTTCCATCTTGACGTCGAGACCGGTCAACTTGGCCAGCAGGCGGTCGGCCTGAGAACGCTGTTCCTGGCGCTGCGCGAAGCGCCGGGAGATCAGGTCGTAGTTCGGCAACAGGCGCCGACCCACGGCGTTCATGACGTGGTTGGAGTAGCCCTCGACGATACACATGGTCGCCTGCATCTGGGAGAAGAGGTCTCGCTGCTCGGGGCTCATCAGCGCCTCGATCCAACTCCCCGATTCGCCCGTCCCGGTCTTCATACGATCGACATAGCGCTGCAACCCGCGTAGTCCCTCGGAGCGTAACGCCACCGCGTCTTCTCGCAGGAAGGCGAAGTAGCGCTCCAGCATGGCGTTGAAGTGATCGCGCAACCACGGGTGCGCCTCGAACTCGAAGGCGTGGGTCGTCTCGTGCAGCGCGAGCCACATGCGGAAGTCTTCGCGGGGTAGCCCGAGCGTTCGCTCGGCGGCCACGATGTTCGGCTCGACGTAGAAGAGGCGCCCCGCGGTCATTGGCTCCCGGCCGAGGAGGGTCAGGTCATACTGGCCGAGGACCTTGCGCGCCAGGTAGCCAAGCAGGAGCCCGACTTCCGTGCTGAGGACCTTCTGATTGAGTGTTCCCAGCAACTGACCGGCGATAGTGCGCGTTGCCGCGTCGCCGAGGAGATGCAGCCCCTCCAGCGGCGCGAACATGCGCTCGAACGATTCGATATTGGCGTGGATCCAATCGACGCGGTCGAAGGCGAACGTCCGCTCCGGCGCATCCGGCAGGGCATCGCCGGTGTACTCGCTGACCAGCGGCACGCAACGCGCCACCAGCGCCCGGTACTCGGCGTCGAGACGATGGCGCTCCGGCACGGGGAGCACCTCGTCCCGGTTCATCGCCAGCGCGATCTCCCGCGCTTGCCGCCAATCGATCAACGGCGGTGGCGCGACGGAGGCATCGACCGGCCGCTGCATCTGCTTGCCGAGCCAGGCGCCCGCCGCGGCGGCGAGCACCACCCCGGCCGCCAGCACCCGGCGATCCGGACCGCGCCGGGCAGATCCATTCATGGGAGGAGCGACAGGCATGAGATTCCTTTCCGAAGCGTCCTGAACCTCGGCAATCGGCCAGCGGCCTTTCGCGCGAGGCGGGTCATTGCTGGTCATTCTGTCAATGGCCGCGATCGGTGCGCGGCCGCCGATACCGGCCGTCAACAGTTGACCGCTGGCTGCGAAGGGTAACGGCTACGCGCCCGTTCCGGTTCCGCGCATGGTGGTGTTCTGCGACGGCGCGAACGAACTGACAACGTCGTCCTGGAGGATTTCCTTGCCGTGATCGTAGACCGTACGGGTGATGCGGACGTCGAAGCCATCCTGCGCCACCTCGACAATGCGCTCCGATCCAAGCGGCAATTCAGACGATTCGGTGTAGCGCATGTCGGTCGGCGCGTTCACCTCGTTGTAGATCTCGGGATCGGGAACCTCGATGTCCCACCCGGGGTTCGTACCGACAATGCGGGCGTAGACCATGGTGCCATCGGGGACCATGATGACCGCGATCCAGTTGCCGGTGGTATTGCGGAAGCGCATGTCCAGGCGCCAGTCGGGCTCGATGTTGACCATGGCGTCGAGCCCGGGCAGCCCGGTCACCGCTTCACCGTAGGTGCGCAGGTAATAGGGATGCTGATGCCGTTCGACGATCGGCAATCCCGACCAGAAGACGGCCTGGAAGAGGGTGGTCGAAACCTGGCAAATGCCGCCGCCGGTCACCGGCGCGGTGGTAAAGCCGCCATTGCCGTCATCGACGATACCGTAGCCGGTGACAAACCCTTTCTCCTCGGTGATCAGGCCGACGCTGTCGGCAAAGGAGAAGATCCCGTCCGGAGGCACCAGCCACCCGCTGACAAACGCCGAGCCGAGTTCGACATTCTGGCGGCGGGCATCGCTGGAATCGCCGTAATAGGTGCCTCCTTCGCCGAGGATATCGTCGCCGAGTTTGATGTTTTTCCCGTCGGCGGCGGTCCAGCGCGGAAACTGCCGGCGCACCTGCAATTCGACCTCGGTGCGATTGTCGAGAAACGCGGACATGACCGCGGCCACGCCCGTTTCACGATCGAGGGCGCGACCCACGCTCTCCGGGATGGCGAGTTCGATCTTGCCGTTGATGATCCGCCAGCGCGCATCCTGCACCGGGATATCGAACTGGTTGGAATAGCGGCTGAGACTGTTCCAGACGTAGTCGGGATCGAGGCCGAACACGAAGGGATCGTCCGAGCCGGGGCGGGTCCGGATGGTCAGCGCCTGGAGAAGATCGGCCCGATCGAGAAAACCCTCGCCCCCGCTCCAGGTCAACGTGATCCCGGGATCCATCAGATCTTCGCCGCGCTTGACCGCCGCCGCGGCCATCTCGTCAGAGATTTGGGGCGGCGTTTCCTGCACGACAAGAGAGATTTCGTCCTTCCCCGCCACAAGTCCGTCCGCGATCGCGGCGACCGAGGCCTCGACATCGACCTTGCGCGCGGTCGCCGACGGCACCACCGTGAGGCGACCGTCGCTGTCAACCCCGATCGAGGCGTCGACCGCGTCGCGATTGACTTCGGTCGCCAGCGATTCGACCAACGCGGTGAGGGGACGACGATCGATGCGTACCCCCGCGGTGGCCGGATCGACGCCGATCAGCGGGCGTAAATCAGCCGCGGGCACGTGCCAGACCGCGTCGCCCGCGGCCAGGACCAGCGGCGCATCCACCGCGGCTTGGGCCTCGGGGAGATTGGGCGCCAAAGAGGCGGCGGTCACCGCCGGAGGATCGGGTTCGGTCACCAGCGTGACGGGATCGCTGCCAAAGGCCGCGATCCGCGCCATGAGGGCGGAGGCGGTGGCGGCGTAATCGAGGCGGACCCCGGTGACATCGGGGACGATTTCGGCGTTGCCGCCGCTCAGGTTGAGCGTGGCATCGACCGGAGGCCGCACGACATCGGGCGCTAGCGCGGCGATCGTGCCCCGCGTGGCGGTAGGATCGAGAACGATCGCGGGCGGAATCGAGACACCGTGCAGCATGCCGCGCATCCACGCCTGCGAGCGCGACCAGAAGGAGCCGTTGCGGCCCCAGGCGAGGGCGGCATCGATGGTGGCGGCGCCATCGAGCCGGGCGCCGGCTTCGGTGGGGGTGATCTGAAAGGTCTGGTCACCCGCAACAAGGGTGAGCGGCGCCGCCGCGTACCCGGCGAAATACGCCTCGAGTTCCGCGCGCGCGGCAACGGGAGTGAGCCCGCTGAGGTCGAGACCTGCGACGCGCACGCCCTGGTAGATGCGCCCGACGTGGGTCGATCCGTAGAGGGCAAGTCCGGCAGTGCCCGCGGCGACAAAGACGAGCAGGACGAGCAACGCACAGGTGGCCACCCGCGCCAACGTTTTCGACGGGGGTGGAATAGTTCGCCTCGCGCCCTGGACTCCAGCCACGGCAGCACCGAGCCGGTTGGTCACATTCATCGGGTCTCCGGCGGGTCGAAGCTGATGCTTCCTTTCAGAAAGCGGAGTATAGGTTGCGCCGCTTGAACCGGCCAGATGACCGCGGGGCAATGGGGGCAAAACGGCAGGCAGACAAGGAAAAGGGGTACTGGCGGGGGGAGAGGGGGATGGGGGGGGGAAAGGGGGAAAGCAGAAGACAGCGTTGGTGTGCGGGCAATCACTTCTGGACAAGAGGCCCTCGGGACATTTGACGCATCTCATGCCCACGTTCGTTCCTTTCCCCCCTTCCCCCTTCGTCCATCGTGATAGACTCGCGGCCCTGACTGGCTGGAGAGGGAGGAGTTCGAGGTGGCGGGGGAACGCGCGGAACGGACGATTGTGGCGACGCCCGGTGCGCCGGCAGCCATTGGTCCGTACTCGCAGGCGATCGTGGCGAATGGATTCGTCTTCACCGCGGGACAGATTCCGCTCGACCCCGAGACAATGCAACTGGTCGAGGGTGGCATCACCGAGCAGACCGAGCGGGTGATGCAGAATCTGGCGGCGGTCCTGGGCGAAGCGGGCACGGGGTTCGATCGGGTGGTCAAGACCACCTGCTTCCTCGCCGATCTCAACGATTTCGCCGCCTTCAATGCGGTCTATGGCCGCTATCTGGGAATCAACCCGGCGCCGCGCTCCACGGTCCAGGTGGCGAAATTGCCCCTCGGATCGCTCGTCGAAGTAGAGTGCGTCGCGCTGGCGCCCTGAGCCCGGGGGTAGTCGCGGGGGCGTCGCAGCGAGTGCGGCGCGCCACAATAAGATTCGCGACGAGATTCGCCCCGACAAAAGTTCGAGCCATGGCTAGACAGACCGCTGAGCACTAGCCTGCGTTCTGGACAGGCACCAAGAAGTCGTCCGGGTTCGCATCGCCTGGCAGCGCGAGCCGAGTCGTCGAAACGACTTGTTCCTCGGAGCGGCGCCGTCGCACGCCGCTTGCAGCAAGGACGATCAGATCGGCGCCCGCGCCAAGCAATCGGCTCGGGGGCGGCGCAACCTCCAGGCGATGTCCCAGATTGTCCAGGAGGAACAAGGACCGGCGGTGGTAGAGCCAGGTGCAGCGGGCATCCTCCGGTGGCGGATGGCGAATCGAGGCGAGCGCGACCAATGCACTCCCCGGCGCCGCGCTCCGCTTCCTGATGACCGGCGGCGATCGTCAGCCGCGTCCTGCCGACGCCGCCCGGTCGAGTCAGAGTCAGCAATCTCATCCCGGCGCGAAACCGCGCCGCCATCACCGTCAGTTCCCGCTCGCGTCCAATCAGAGAGGTGGCCGGCGCCGGCAGGTTCCAACGCGCGGACGAGGCTCTGCCAGGATCAGCGCATTCCAGGGAGACCTCATGCCGTTGCACCGGGCAGCGGCTCCCCGCGTGACCTTCTCCAGCACCAGTGCCAGCGAATCTTCAGGGGACATCGCCGTCCCAGTCTCGCATCCTGACAGGTCGATAGCCGCGCAGACACGGCACGGCGCTCTCGCGAACCATCACGAGAGCGCCGTGCCGTGTCCCTGTCCGCGCGGGGTCGGATCGCGCGGTGAGGCCCGGGGGGATGGGCTCGGGGGTCAGATTATCTTGCGCCGCAGCCCGGCGCTGGTGAAACCGGCCGTGAGCGCAAGCAGCGCCGCGGCGGAGAGCGGATCGACCGGCAAATCGGAGCCAGCCCCGGTGCTCGGCAAGCGCACGACGGTGACCTTGCCGGGCACCACCGGCGCCGGTACCGGTTTTCCTGGCGCCGCGGGGTACGACGGCGCCGGTGGTGGTGCGCAACAGACCGGCACATTCCCTGGTGAAGCCACGGTATTGCCCACGGCGACGGCGTTGCCGGCGTTGCCACCGGAATTGACATTGCCGATCGAGATGGCGCCGCCATTTGCGGAAGCGTTGGCCACGCCCCCATTCCCGGCGCTGCTGACGATCGTGCCGCCGTTGCCGGCGCGGCCGCCGTTCGAGGCGATGTTGTGGTCGCCGCCGGACGCACCGGCGATAGCCGTGCCGCCATCCGCGCTGACTGAAATCGTCGTCTCGTTGATGACCTCGCCACCGGAGATGAAGACGCCGCCGACGGCGTTGCCGCAGGCATCGTAGCCGCCACCCCAGGTGTCCCCGACAGCGATAGCGCTCCCGACGTTGCCGCCCGAATTGACATCTTCGACCGCGATCGCGCCACCATCGGCGCCAGCGCCAGCGACGCCGCCATTGCCAGCGGCCGAAGTCTCGGCGTCGTTCTTGCCGCGCTCGTTCTTGTCCTTCTTGTCGTGCTTGCCGTCGTGCCCCTTGCCCCCGCCGTCGCCGGTCGTCGCCAGGTTTTCGTCGCCACCTGACGCATCCCCGATTCCCGTGCCGCCGTCGGCGCTGAGATCGAGGGTCGTCGCATTGGTGACCGTCCCGGCATCGATAAAGACGGTGGCCGGGGCGCTACCCGAATCGCACTCTGGCGCAACGTAGGTGACCGGTTCGTCGGGATAGGCCTCTGCCCTGGCGCCGGGAGTCCACGTCAGGACGCCGATCGCCAGCGTCGCGGTGAGCGCGATCCGCCAGTCGAGGAATCGCTCTTTTGTGCGACCGGGCCGCGGGGTGAAAAGCATGATGCGCCTCGCTCGGCGGGGCGGCCGGCTGCGGACGGCCGCGCGAGAGGATCGCCTTGCGGACGATCCCGGTCCATCACGGCGCGTTCGGAGAACGTGCCGCTGTGTCACTGATGACGCGCGGGCGCCGCCAACGGTTACGCTGGCTGGTGGTACGGTGACACGTGTGGATGCCGATTCGGGTGAGGCCTGACACGTGATCGAATCACTATCAGCATCGAGAGACCGCGGAGCGGCTGCATCCAATTCGTCGACACGAGCACGTTCTGATCTACGAACCGTCGCCGCCACGCGCTACGTCACCCCCCTGCGCGAGGGAGGTTCACTACCCGCCATCGTCGAGGCTGATGACGACGGGTTGTACGTCGTGAAATTTCGCGGCGCGGGGCAAGGACCAAAGGCGCTGGTGGCGGAACTGATCGCGGCCGGTCTCGGTCACGCGCTGGGTCTGCCGGTCCCTGAAGTCGTGCTGGTCGAACTCGATCCGGCACTGGGGATGGCCGAACCCGATCCCGAGATTCAGGATCTGCTCGAACGCAGCGCCGGGTTGAACGTCGGCATCGACTACCTACCGGGATCACTCCCGCTCGGGGCGCCGGTAGGGTCGGGGGTCTCACCAGCGTTGGCGGCGGACGTCGTCTGGTTCGACGCCCTGCTGCAGAACGTCGATCGCACCCCGCGCAATCCCAATCTGCTGCTCTGGCATCGCCAACTCTGGCTGATCGACCACGGCGCGGCGCTTTACACCCAGCACGGCTGGCGCGACGATCTGGATGCCATCGCGACGAGCGCCAGCGGCCGTTTTCCGGTAATCCGTGACCACGTGCTGCTGCCGATCGCCGGCCCGGTCTCGGCGGCGGATGAGCGACTGGCGTCACGGCTGAATCGAGCGGCGGTCGAGGCGATCGTGGCTGACCTTCCCGACGCATTGCTGGACGGCGTTCCGCCCTTTGCCACGCCGGACGGCCATCGCGCGGCGTATGTCACCCATCTGACGCGCCGCCTGGAAGAACCCCGGATGTGGGTGGAGGAAGCGGAGGGGGCACGCCATGTCAGCGGCTGAACCACCACTCGCCGGGTGCGTGCCCTTCGCCTATGCCGTCATCCGGGTCGTGCCGCGGGTCGAGCGCGAGGAGTTCATCAACGCTGGCATTGTCCTTTTTGCGCGCCCGCGGCGGTTCCTCGGCGTCCGCACCGGACTTGATCGAATCCGCCTGCGTGCGCTCTGGCCCGATCTCGATGACGAAGCGGTCGCCCGGCAGTTGCGGGTGCTGGAACTGGTCGCCGCCGGTGATCCCGCTGGTGGCGCCCTCGCGCGGCTGCCGCAGGCGGAACGCTTCGGCTGGCTGACCGCCCCGGCGAGCACCGTGGTGCAACCGGGCCCCGTCCACGCCGGCTTGGCCGCCGACCCCGAAACGGAACTCGACGCCCTGTTCGCGGCGCTCGTCGCGCTCCCGGCAATACCGGAATCCGGCGGTGAATAGCCGTCGCCATCTGGCTCCGGATCAGTGCGGGCCGCGGTCGGAAACGCTCCTCCCCTTCAGCCCATGAAACGATACGGTAGCGTTGGCACAGCGGCCCGCACCTTCACGACGCATCATGGGCGCCGTCATGCCATTGGCCCCGGATCGTAACGGCAAGGGGTCACCGCAACGTCTTCTCGATCGATCCGTACACAGCGGATCAACTGTCGAACGCGCTCCTGGAGGAAAGCATGCCACTGCCCGCTGACGTCGTCGCGCTGCTGCGCCAACCGAGCATCTGCTACCTGTCGACAATCATGCCGGACGGATCGCCCCAGGTCACCCAGACCTGGGTGGATACCGACGGTGACCATGTGCTCATCAACACCGTCGAGGGCTTTCTCAAACTGCGCAACATCGCGCGCGATCCCCGCGTCGCGGTAGCCATCGACGATCCGGCGGACCGGTTCCGCTACAAGCAGATTCGCGGCCGCGTCATCGCCACGACAACCGAGGGCGGCGCCGCGCATATCGAGGCGCTGTCACAGAAGTATCTCGGCCAGCCCTATGCGTGGTACGGCGGCCGCGATCAGGTACGAGTGATCATCACGATCGCCGCGGATTCGATTAGCGGCGTCGGATGAACTGATGAGCATCGTCACGTCGACATTCGGCCCAGGCTCGCGAACCCTCCGGTCTTGACCGGCTCGTTCCCGGGTGGAGTATCTTCAGGCGCCTGACGACCCCTGAAACCACATCCGTGAGCGCGGTCGCGATTCTGGAGAAAGTGGACGTGCCGGACCGCGTGATCCTCGGTGACAACCTCGACGTGCTGCGTTCGCTCTCCGCTGCCAGCATCAACCTCATCGTCACCGATCCGCCGTTCAATACCGGCAGGTTGCAGCGACGCACCGAGTTGAAGACCAGCGCCGACGAGGAAGGGGATCGGAACGGCTTCCAGGGCCGCCGCTATCGCAGCCTGCGCGTCGGTTCCCGCGCCTTTGCCGACGCGTTCGACGACTACCTGGCCTTTCTCGAACCGCGACTCTGCGAGATGCACCGGGTGCTGGCCGACAACGGCTCGCTCTATCTCCATCTCGATCCACGCGAGGTCCACTACGTCAAGGTCCTGCTCGATGCCATCTTCGGCCGGGAGAGTTTTCTCAACGAGATCATCTGGGCCTACGACTACGGTGGGCGCTCCCGCAGCCGCTGGCCGGCCAAGCACGACACCATCCTGCTCTACGCGAAGGATCCGCGAAATTACGTCTTCAATTACGATGCGATCGACCGCATCCCGTACATGGCGCCGGGTCTGGTCGGGCCGGAAAAGGCAGCGCTGGGCAAGGTGCCGACCGACACCTGGTGGCACACCATCGTCCCGACCAGCGGCAAGGAAAAGACCGGCTACCCGACTCAGAAACCGCTCGGCATCGTCAAGCGGATGATCCTCGCCTCGTCGCACCCGGGCGATCTGGTGCTCGATTGCTTCGCCGGCAGCGGCACCGTCGGCGAGGCCTGCCGCCTCACCGGGCGTCGTTTCCTTCTTGTTGACAACAATCCCGAGGCGCTGGACGTCATGGCGAAGCGCTTCGCGGATAGCGACGACATCGTCTGGGCGCGGAGCGACGCCACCTGAATAAGATGGCCGCCGCGTGAGAAGGTCGCCATAGCGAACCGCGCCAGCCGCCAACCTCACCGTAGGGCGCGACGCTTGCGTCGCCCGCGCCCGCCACCATCCGTTCGCAGGTCCAGGACGAAGATCCCGTCAACCTGCACCATCGTAAGGACGCGCTGTCGATCTGGCGAGGGACATGGTGTCGTCCTGACCACAGGAGGGACCTTGGTTTCCTGTTGGCGACCACGGACGACGAGATTCCTCGCTGCGGCTCGGAACGACACAACGTGCGCAACCCGCTCTACCCGAAATTGAACGGCATTCCGGGCGGCATTTTCCCTTTCTTCGCCATGCGACCCATCTGCGCCATCATGCGCTGCATTTCCTCGAACTGCTTGAGCAGGTGCTTGACTTCCTGCACGGTGGTGCCGCTCCCCTTGGCGATGCGCGCGCTTCGCCGCTTGCCGATCACCTCCGGGTTGCGCCGCTCGTCGGGCGTCATCGAGTAGATGATCGCCTCGATCCGCTTGTAGTCATCGTCGGAAATCTGCATCTTCGCCTGGCGCAGCTGGGCGCCCAGACCGGGGATCATCTCCAGCAGTTGCGACAGCGGTCCCATCTTTTTGATCTTCTGCAACTGCTCCAGGAAATCCTCGAGATTGAACTGGCCCTTCATCAGCCGATTCTGGAGATCGACCGCATCCTCTTCGGTCGTGGTCTCTTGCGCCCGCTCGATCAGCGAGAGGATGTCGCCCATCCCGAGGATGCGGCCCGCGAGGCGAGACGGGTGGAACGGCTCCAGCGCGTCGAGTTTCTCCCCGGTGCCGATGAACTTGATCGGCACGCCGGTCACGGCGCGGATGGAGAGCGCCGCACCGCCGCGGGCATCGCCGTCCATCTTGGTCAGGATCAAACCACTGGCCCCGACCCGCTCGTGGAAGGTCTGGGCGACGCTCACCGCTTCCTGGCCGGTCATCGCGTCGGCGACAAGCAGGATCTCGGTGGGGTGAACCCGCTCCCGGATGTTGACCAGCTCCTGCATCAGCCGATCGTCGATCTGGAGGCGGCCGGCGGTGTCGATGATCACCGGGTTGTAGCCGCGTTCGCGAGCGTATTGCAGCGCATTGGCGGCGATATCGACCGGGTCGCGCCCCGTTCCCTCCTCGTAGACGGAGATGTTGACCTGCTTGCCGAGCGCCTGCAATTGCGTGATCGCGGCCGGTCGGTAGACATCGGCGGCGACCAGCAGCGGGTTGCGCCCGCCCTTGCGCAGGTGAACGGCGAGTTTGGCGGCGTGGGTCGTCTTGCCGCTGCCCTGGAGGCCGACGAGCATCAAGATCTGCGGCGGGCGGTCCGGCGGCAGGAGACCCTGCCCCTCCTCGCCGAGGACGCGGATCAACTCCTCGTTGGCGATGCCGATGACCGTCTGCGCGGGAGTCAGCGAGCGGAGGACATCCTGACCCACCGCGCGCTCGCGGACCGCGGCGACGAAGTCCTTGGCGACCTTGAAGTTGACGTCCGCTTCCAGCAAGGCGCGCCGCACCTCGCGCATCGCGTCATCGACGTCCTGCTCGGTCAACCGCCCCTTGCGGCCAAGCCGGGCGAAGGTTTCATTGAGTCGGTCAGTCAGTGTTTCGAACATCGTAGCCCTGAATCCTTGTCCGTTGTTGAGAATCGGTCAGTTGGCCTCTACGTCCCGGGTGTCGATCTGCCAGAGGATATCGTGATTCAAAATCGGCTCGAACTGGACGCCTGCGGCGAGGAAGCGGTCTCGCTGCGCCAGCATCTCTGGCAATGTGGCCATCGCCTGAGCATGTTCGAGCGTGTCCCAGACGCTGATGTTGACCATGACTCCGGCGCTGGCATCGAGCGCGACGTAGTAATCGCGCAACCCGGCCATTCGCCGCAGCGCGGGACGCAGCAACTCCTCGCCCGCGTCGAGCATGGCTGCGATCCGCTCCGATAGCGCTGGCTCGAACCGGCCACGAGACACGCGAACAATCATGCCATTCTCTCCCTGCAGGGCACCTTGCGCCACCGCATGGCTGCGACGAAACCGGCAGCGCGGCGACTCCATCCGGCGGAGGCCGCGGATGTCCCTTCCGTCGCCTGATCGCCACGCGCTGGACCCGAGTAAGGATAGTCAATCGCCAACCGCCGTCATGGTCACGCGCCGGACTGAGGCGCCACAACGTGATTCAGCGTGAACCAGAGGATCGTCAGCACCAGGAGGAGAGGCGGCACCAACACCGCGGTCCCGAATCGCGGGGTGGCGAAGCCGGAAAGCACGGCGCCGGCGAAAAACGAACTCCACACCCCCGCCAGCACGAATCCGCGCCGGAGATGGGTGTCCCCCGGACCGCGGGCATCGGCGAGCGGAGCACGGATCGCTGCGTACGCAAAATGATCGGCCATCCGGTTTAGCGTGCCGGAAACGTAGCCGATGTTCATCGGTTCCGGCCCGACCCGCGAGGCGGTCGTGTTCAGTACGCCCATCCCGAGCGCGAGGACGGCAATGCTCGGCGCCTGGCCGAGGTGAGCGTCATGAGCCACGATCATGTACGTGGCGATCAGTCCCGCGACGAGGGCCAAGCAGAGCCGCGGGGCGATTCGGCCGGCGGTCAGACTGACCATCGCCCCGGCGAATACACCGATGGCAAAAAAGATCACCGCGGTGAGCCCCGGTAGCGCCGCGGCAACGATTCCCTGGCCGATCGCCGCGCCGCTCTGAGTGGTATTGCCACTCATGAACGAGACGAACGTCCCGAACGAAAGCAGCCCGTAGGCATCGACATACCCGGCGATGGCGACGAGCAGCATCGCGCGCAACGGTTGGGCGCAGTCGGTCTCGGGCAACGCGATCCTCAGACGCCGTTACCCTGCGCGAAGCAGGGGACCAAAGAGGTGCCGTTCCGAGTCAACGCGAGGAACCTCGGCCATGGCATTCACCGAATCTCACACCGAGGTCCCTCCTGCGTCGGGACGACACCATCTCATCGCTCGCTGTCACTTGACCAGGAGCGGCTTCGTCGTCGGCAGCCTCGCCAGCGCCTCATTGCTCAGGTGGAGATGCGCCTGCACCAGTTCCGGCGGCGTCAGGCCGAGCCATTGTGCCAGCGACACGTCTTCGAAGCGGTCGCTGCGGAACATCTCCAGCACCCGTAACGGGCCATCCCCCGTGTTCTCCAGGTAGTGCCCCATCACCCTCGGCACGTAGCCGACATCCCCGGCGCGGTAATCGAAGGTCCGCGCCACTCCGCTGGAGGCGAAAACCGTCATCCGCGCCTGCCCCTCCAGGTAGTACTGCCACTCATCGGCGTTCGGATGCCAGTGCATCTCGCGCATGCCGCCCGGCTCGATCTCCAGCAGCGCGGCGGCGATCGTCCTGGAGATCGGGAACGTGGTCGAATCGACGATCCGCACCCGGCCGCCGCTGCAACCGATCGGCTCCTGCTTGCTCATCCGGTAGGTCAGGCTGAGCGGGATGCCTCCGGCTGGACTGGGCACCTCATCGTCGCTCAGCGCGCCCGGCGCCGGCGCCAGGAACATGTACAACCCGTGAGGGGGCACCTCGGCAAGGGCGCTTTCGGGCATCCCGAAGTTCTTGGCGAGCACTGATGTCGGGGTGTGCTCGAACCAGTCGGTGAGCAGAAACGTCGAATTCTCGGAGAATCCGCCGTCGTCGAACACGAGCAGAAATTCACACCCGGCGTCGTGCGCCTGGATCGAATGCGGCCAGCCGGCCGGGAAATACCAGAGATCCCCCACGCCCACGTCATCGACGAAATTGCGCCCCTGCGGATCGATCGCGGTGATGCGCGCCACGCCGTTGAGCATGTAGGCCCACTCCGCCTCGCTGTGCCAGTGCATCTCGCGTACGCCGCTCGGGTTGCCGGCGTTGAGTCCCATCTGGACCCCGGAGAGGGTGGTGGCGATCGGCAGTTCGAGTACGGTGATCTCCCGCGTCCAGCCGCCCGCTTCGAGCCGCATGTGGGCATCGGCGAAGGAAAAGCGCAGATTCGGCATTGTGCCACTGTCGGTTCGCGGCGGGGTCATCAGGTCGGGATTCTCCCGCTCGCGGATGACATCCCGCGGTCCCTTCTCGATCCCGCCCCGATCGCCCTCCCGCGGTTCGGGCATCGCGTCGGCCGCCGTT
Source organism: Thermomicrobiales bacterium (assembly GCA_046328335.1). Taxonomy (GTDB): domain Bacteria; phylum Chloroflexota; class Chloroflexia; order Thermomicrobiales; family UBA6265; genus JACCXM01. The sequence goes on along the minus strand of JAXLWU010000001.1, from coordinate 157,589 downwards.
CCGTCACCATCTTCCATTTGCAGCATCCTCCCTCTCGTCCAGCGCCGCGTGGCAACCGTCTCATTTCGCACATGATCGAGGTGTTTCATCGTCTGTTGGAGCCGTCGCGAACGACGAGGTCCCTCGTTCCTCGGGACGACACGGTTGCCGCACGCCGCCCTCATCACCATCGCGGACCTGAACGGTCAGGTGATTGTCGCGCCTGGCAGGCGATCGGCGTATCGATATCATCCTTTTGCGAGCGCGACAATGATGACAGATGGCCATGCAACACTTCGTGACGCGATCCGCCATGTGCTCAACGCTCGTGTCGGACGCCATCGATCACTTCCACCATGAGATGCAATGCGTCGCCGCACAAAGCCTCTCTCCCGCTTGGCGGGCGAGGGGTTGGGGTGAGGGCCGTTAGCTATCGCCACTCAGGCGTATTCTCCCCCTCCCATCGGCTACGCTCAACCGACTGACGGAACCAACCAGGGGTGAGGAGCATGCGACGTATGGATCAAGCCGATCGGCGCGATGCGGACTGGGATCTCGATACCCTCCTCATCCACGGCTGCCAAGAACCCGATCCTGTTACCGGCGCCATCGTTCCGCCGATCTACCCCAGCGCCACCTTCGTCCGGCAGCAGATCGATGACGACGCCCGCTACCGCTACTCGCGGGGCCGCAATCCGACGCGGGATGCCCTGGAGCGAATCCTGGCGCAACTCGAGCATGGCGCCGGCGCCTCAGCCTTCGCCTCTGGCATGGCCGGGGTCAGCGCGGTGCTGCAACTTCTCTCCGGCGGCGATCACGCCATCGTCGGCTACGACTGCTATCTCAGCACCTATCACCTCTTCGCCAACGACCTGCCGCGCTTCGGCATCTCCGCCACCTTCGTCGATCTCACCGATCTCGATGCCGTCGCCCGCGCCGTGCGGCCGAACACCCGCCTGATCTGGATCGAATCGCCGACCAATCCCCTGCTCGATATCGTCGATCTGCGCGCGGTGGCGGGCATCGCCCGCGAGGCCGGGGCGATCACCGCCGTCGACAACACCTTCGCCTCGCCCTACTGCCAGAATCCGATCGACGAGGGGATCGATCTCGTCGTGCACAGCACCACGAAGTACTTGAGCGGTCACAGCGATCTGATGGGCGGCGCGGTCATCTCCCGCACGCCGGAACTCGCCGCGCGTATCGCAGACCGCCAGTACTACCTCGGCGCGGTGCCAAGCGCGTTCGACTGCTGGCTGCTAATTCGGGGCATGCGCACGCTGGGCGTACGGATGCGCCAGCAGATGGCCAACGCCCAGGCAATCGCGGAGTGGCTGCAAGGACGACCGGAGGTCACCCGCGTTCTCTATCCTGGATTGCCTGACCATCCCGGACACGATTTGGCCCGCCGCCAAATGCGGGGCGGGTTCAGCGCGATGGTCTCGTTCGCCGTTGCCGGCGAATCCGCCGCGGCGAGGCGAGTCTCGGAGCGGACTCGCGTCTTCAAACTGGCGACCAGCCTTGGCGGCATCGAGTCGCTGATCTTCCCACCCACGGCCTGGCTTGAAACCGAACCATCGCTGATGGCGCAGATTCCCGGCTCGCCCTGGGCACAGCATCCCGGGCTGATCCGGCTCTCGGTCGGAATCGAATCGCCGCGTGACCTGATCGCCGATCTCGCGCACGCGCTGACGTAGACCGGGCATGCTCGATTTGACACGACAAATCTGGTGGAACTTCGCCGAGTTGGTAAGGAGCGCGGGCGACGCAAGCGTCGCACCCTACGAAATCTGCGTGGTAGGGTGCGACGATTGCGTCGCCCGTTCAGAAACGAAGGAACTCGACTGGAGCATCCGGAAACACCGGAACTAGAACCCCTCGCCCTCGCCAAAGAAGAGGGAATCGACGTAGGTATCCGGGCGGAACTCCGCGAGATCGGTCACCTTCTCGCCGGTGCCGACGTACGAGATGGGGATGCCCAACTCCTTGGCAACGGAAAAGGCGATCCCGCCCTTGGCCGTGCCGTCGAGTTTGGCGATCAGGACGTCGGAGACATCGACCGCGTCGGCAAATTGCTTGGCCTGGACCAGGCCGTTCTGCCCGGTCGTGGCGTCGATGACGAGAATCGTCTCCTGCGGCGCTTCCGGCACCGTCTTCTGCATGATGCGGCGCAGTTTGGTCAACTCCGCCATCAGGTTGTGTTTGGTGTGCAACCGGCCGGCGGTGTCGACGATCAGGACATCGACGCCACGCGCATGGGCCGCCTGCATCGCGTCGAAGACCACCGCCCCGGGATCGGAGCCCTGTTCGTGCGCGATGACCGGCACCCCGACCCGCTCGCCCCAGACCGAGAGTTGGTCGATCGCCGCGGCGCGGAACGTGTCCCCGGCGGCGATGAGGACATTGCGGCCGAAACTCTTGTGCCAGGCGGCGAGTTTGGCGATCGAGGTGGTCTTGCCGACGCCATTCACCCCCACCACCATGATCACGAAGGGCACGCCGCGCTGCAGAATCTTCACCCGGCGGTTCCGGCTGGCGCTCTCCAGCAGCGAAATCATCTCCTCACGCAGGATTTCGCGGGCGAGGAGGGGGTCGGTGACGTTGCCGCCGCGCACCCGGGCCCGCAGATCGGCGACCAGTTTCTGGCTGACATCCCAGCCGACATCCGCCTGGATGAGCAGCATCTCCAACTCTTCGTAGAGATCGTCGTCGAGCGCGCCGCGTTCGAAAAGACGGGTGATCTCGGAGAAGACGCCACGACGCGTCTTCTCCAGCCCCTGCTCCATCTGGACATCGGGCGCGGACTTGCGGCGGAAGAAGCGAAGAATCATGTGGGTATTGACTGTCGGGTACCGGCTGTCGGCTGTCGGTCTCAGGCGTCCGAGGTCTGATAGATGACACCCGAGGCCCATGAAATTGCGCCGTCTCTACGGCGCCGCGCGAGTATACCATTGGCCCTTGCCCTGGCTATCGGCGATCTGCATTCTCGCCGACTTGCCGACTTGCCGACTTGCCGTCTCTACTGAAAGCCGATACCCGACAGCCGATACCGACATGATCTACCGCTCGCCGCTCATCGTCGCGGTCTACGTGCCGACGCTGCTCCTCGCCTTTGCCGAGGGGTTGCTGATCGCCGTGCTGCCGCTGTACGCGGCGAGTTTCGGCGTCGGCTACGGATTGGTCGGTCTGGCGACCAGCGCGGCGGCGATCGGCACCCTGCTCACTGATGTTCCCGCCGGCGCGGTGCTGAGCCGTTTCGGGCTGCGCCGGGCGATGATCCTGGGGTCAGGGCTGGCGGCTGGCAGCACACTGGCCCTGGTCTGGAGCGGGCAGTTCCCCGGATTGGTCGCGCTGCGCCTGCTCGCCGGCATTGGCGGCGCGATCTGGGCACTCTCGCGGCACGCCTACATCGCCGAGGCGATCCCGTCCGCGCAACGCGGCAAGGCGCTCTCGATGTTCGGCGGCATCAACCGCATTGGCATCTTTGCCGGCCCGGCGATCGGGGGCATCCTCACCAACGTCGCCGGCATCCACCCCACCTTCCTCCTTTCCGCGAGCCTGTCGGGATTGGCGATGATCCTCTCCGCGATCCTGCTCAAGCCGCTGCCGCGCGGCGCGGGCGGTCTCGGCGCGCGCTCACGTTGGCGGTTGGTGGCGGCGGGGGTGCGCACCCATGCCCGCGATCTCTCCGCGGCGGCGGTGGCGCAGACCCTCGGGCAGATGATTCGCGCCGGCCGCTTCTTGATCATCCCACTCTGGGGTTCGCAGCAACTGGGACTCAACGCCGCCCAGATCGGGACCATCGTCACTGCCGGGGCGATCGTCGATGTCGCCATGTTCATTCCCGCCGGCATGCTCATGGATCGCTTCGGCCGCAAGGTCGCCGCGGTGCCGAGTTTTTCCCTGATGGCGCTTGGGATCGGGCTGGTCCCGTTTACCACCAGTTTCCTGACGCTCCTGCTGGTGGCGGCGTTGATCGGGATGGGGAACGGTCTCGGCTCCGGACTGATGATGACCCTCGGCGCCGATCTCGCCCCGCCCGGCGCCACTGGCGAATTCCTTGGTGTCTGGCGGCTGATTGGCGACATTGGCGCCGTCGCCGGCCCGATCGTCATCGGCATCGTCGCCGCCGCGCTCGGCCTCAGTGGCGGCGCCTGGGTCCTCTCGCTGGTCGGCTGGCTCGCCGTGCTGACCCTGGCGCGTCTGGTGCGTGAAACGCGCGTCCGCCCGCTCGATGAGCGTGGCTGAGCGCTCCTGTTCACGCGGCGCGGTCGAAGCGAACTGTAGTTGGCAGCACGGCCTGACCTGCTGCGAACAACGATGATGGGTCCGAACAGTTGCCCCAGCGGGAAGGACCGCCGATTGTGATCCTCACGTGAGCGCTGACTTGCCTCTGAACTGGCGTCGGCATGAAAAGTCACTACCCGTCGCGCCCGATTGCGCCGGGTGCGGGATTCCCCTCGCGGAATCGTATGGCTGGTGCTCCGGCTGCCGGTTGGCGTTCTGCTTTCCCTGCGGCCGCCGCCATTATTGCTCCCTGACCTGCCAGGCCGCCGGATGCATCGCCGGATTCTGCGTCCGGTTGGTCGAGAACGGCGTCCTGTCGGAATCGTGGGGACTGCCGGAGGAGGACGCGAGCGAAGACGATGAATGGGCACAGTGACTGGCACAAAGCACGATGCGATTCCGAACTGCCGATAAGATGCGAACCAGAAGCGACGCTTGCGCCATCCGTCATCGACGGCTGAAGTGAGGTATAGCCGCATTCGGGTCATTCCACGCGTCTGGACGGGATGGCCAGGAGTCCCTCGCCCGTGCACGGGAGCGAGAACCGGGAGAGAGCCAGGGTTGGGGTGAGGGCTCATCCGGCGCGCCGAGAGCGATTGTCAGGTGAAGACGGCATTCCCTGACAATCGCAAACGCCGTCAGACGCCGATAGCCAGGCCCTCGGCGCGCGGATCGGAGCCGCCGACCAGGACGCCGGTATCCGGATCACGTGCGATGACCTGCACCGAGCCGCCCGCGCCCCAGGCGCCCGCCCGCTCGATCGGGTAACCCATCTCCTCCAGCCGGCCGATCGTCTCCTCGCCGAGCCGTGTTTCGACTGTCAGCGAGAAGGGATCACCACGCTCGAAAGGATAGGTCGCCGGGTGCAATTGCCAGCGTGGCTGCTCGATCGCCGCCTGCACGTCCAGTCCCCCATCGATCAATCCGGTGATCGTCTGCAGGTTCCATTGCGGCTGGAAATCGCCGCCCGGTGTGCCGCCGACCAGCACCGGATTCCCCTCCTGATCGGCGATGAGGTAGCAGTTGAGGGTGTGCATCGTCCGCTTGCCCGGCTCGTAGATATTCGGGTGTCCTTCTTCCAGTTCGAAACAGTTGCCGAGCCGGTTGTTGAGGAGGATGCCGGTGTCCCCCGCGACCACGAACGAGCCGAACCCGCCCGAGATGGAGAAGATGAGGGAGATCATCAGGCCGTCGCCGTCGATGGCGCAGAGGTAGGTGGTATCCCCAGCAGAGAGCGGGCCCGCCGATTCCCGCGCCATCATTCGCGCGGGGTCGATGGTCGCAAAGCGCTTCGCCGACCACTCCGGGGAGAGGAGCGTCTCGAGCGGGGTGTGCACGAAGTCTGGGTCTCCCGCGTAGGCGCGGCGGTCGGCAAAGGAGAGCCGCAGCGCCTCGACCTCGGTGTGCACCGCCGCCGCCGACCGCAGGCCGAGATCGGCGATCGCGGTCTGGCCACAGATGTTGAGCGCTTCGAGAACGACGAACCCCTGGGTCGGCAACCCGGTCTCGTAGACGGTGTAGCCACGGTACGAGGTCGCCAGCGGCGGCGACACCGCGGTGTCGTGACCGGCGAAATCGTCGATGGTCAACGCGCCGCCGTTACCGGCGAGAAAAGCGACGATGTCTCGTCCCACCTCGCCGCGGTAGAAGGCATCGTGCCCGCCCCGCGCGATCAGCGAAAGCGAGCGCGCCAGACCCGGCTGGCGGAAGTTATCGCCCGGCCGAGGTGGATTTCCACCCGGGAGAAAGACGGCGGCGGTGGCAGGATACTGGCGGATGATGTCGGCGTTGGCGGCGATGTATCGTGCTTCCGCGGCGGAGATGGGGTGTCCGGCCGCGGCGTAACCGATGGCGGGCGCCGCCAGTTCGGCGAAGGGCCGCGTGCCAAAGCGGTCGAGCAGTTCGAAGCAGCCATCGATGAAACCCGGCACCGAAGGGGAGAGGGGACCGATTTGCGCCGGCACGCGGCGCCCATCCGGTGCATCTTCTCCGTGCTCCTGCATAAACGCATGGGATGCGCCGCGGGGCGAAATGCCGCTGCCGTGAAAGGCGAGCAGATCGCCCTTGCTCCAGGCGCCAGGCGCGTCTGGCCGGGCGACAACGGCGAACAGATCGCCCCCGATTCCGCAGCGGGCGGGCATCACCACGCAGCCGACCAACGAGGCCGCCACCGCGGCATCGACCGCATTGCCGCCGGATGCCAGGACGCGCAACCCGGTCGCCGAAACGAGCGGATGTTGGGCCGCGATCACCCCGGTGCGGGCGAAGACCGGACTGATGCGCCGGGCGTCGGGGCTGATCGCCCGTTCACCGAAGAACGATTCCGGAAATCCGAGGGTCATCTGCGCTCTCCCCTGCACCCGTGCCGACAAGCTTCAGGTTCGCGATCATAGCCGATGCACAGCGCCGGCCAGAAGTCCTGTACGATGTGGGCTCAGAGAGGAACAGCGCGATCGAGGCGACAAAGGGGAGGGCGCCATGCCAATCGTCTTCGCGGCCATTGCGCCGCACGGGTTCCCGATCATTCCCGACCTCAGCGAGGACGCCGACGGCGCGCTGGCGACGCGGGCGGCGATGAGCGAGATGGGCCGCCGCGCGGCCGCGGCGGGGGTCGCGGCCGTGGTCATCGCCGGACCGCACGGGGTGCGCGTCAACGGTGCTATCGCAATGGCCGATACCAGCCGCGCCGCCGGCCGCCTGGAGTGGCAGGGCAACGTCGTCGAGTTGAATGTGCCGGTCGATGGCGATCTGACCGACGCGATCGCGGCGGCAGCCGGGGAGCGAGGGATTCCGGTGGCGATGGTGGGCTACGCCGGCAGCCGCCGCGATCAGAGCGTGCTGCCGATGGATTGGGGGATTCTCACCCCGCTCTGGTTCCTCGGTCACAACCGCAACATGCGTGGCCACGGCGATGTCCTCGCCGATCCGCCAGCGGAAGATATCGGACCACCTGTGGTGATCGTCAGTCCGTCGCGAACGTTGCCGCGAGAGACGTTGGTCGCGTTCGGCCGCGCCGTGGCGAATGCGGCGGCGGCCGATCCGCGCCGCATCGCGTTCGTGGCCTCCTGCGATTGGGCGCACACCCACATTGCGGCAGGACCATACGGGTTCCACCCGGAGGCGGCCAGGGTCGATGCCGACGTGGTTGCCGCGGTCGAGGCGGACGATCTTCTCCGGCTGATCGGGCTCGATGAAATGCGTGCCAGCGACGCGGCGATCGACGGCCTCTGGCAGGCGCTGATGCTCGGCGGCGTCCTGCAGGACGTCCCGCTGCGCGGCGAACTGCTCGAGTACGAGGCTCCCACCTACTACGGCATGCTCGTCGCGGTGTGGGAGCCATCGTCTGGCTAGCGTACACACCTTCGAACAGGGCCAACAGGCCACCCATGGTATGCTCGGCAGGCACGCACCTCCCGGATCGGGAGCTGTGTTCTCGCGATCGGTGTGCACCGGCGCCGCCCTGGCGGAATCGTCACCATCGTACGTACCTGTCACGGGGATCTGCTCCGGCCAAGGCAGGTAGTCAGAGGTGGCGACTGTGTCTCCGATTTCACGCCGTTCCGCTCAGTTGCGCAATCCGCGCCGTTCGACACCACTCGCGGCAGATGCGCCTCGGCCTCTGATTGCGGCTCCAGTTCACACCTCACCTCGTCCGCTGGAGGTTCACTCATGACCGAGCCTGCCGCCGACATCGAGGTGGTCATGGAGCGTTCAGCAGATGCCTACGGCTTCATGGTGAAGGTCGTGGGTAGCGGAATGCTGTTCCGCGTTGCTCCAGCGCGGGATCCGCGGCAACCCCGATTCTGGTGCGTGATGGTCTACCGCTGTTCGTCCGGTGTGCTGGCCGACAAGTCGGAAGTTCCCTGGTACGACCATGGTGGGCATCGCCGTGAAGACCTGCGGGACGTGATGCAGGTGATTCGCGAAAACCCCGATGCCTGGCTGCGTGCCGAACCGAATCGAGAATTGCGCGACTGGATGCTCGCGCCGCGCGAATCTCCGGCGGCAGCCCCCCAGCATCGCCGTCTCAGCCAGTCGTCGATCTCTCCCGCATAAACACCTGGAAAGCGGCAGCGCGATGGTCGCTGCCGGATTGGAGAAGTTCGCATGCCCAGAATCGCGCTGAGCCTGCCGGATTGGCGGGCAGTTGCCCGCGAACTTACCGCCTCCCACACTGCCGTTGCCCCTCCTGGGCTATTGGAACGGGTACAGGAATTGCTCGACCAGGCGCCGGCCGACTGGTCAGATCAGGTCTACGCCCTGGAGGTCGACGCCGGAAGCGTCAATGCGATCGAGGCGGCCTTTGCTTCATTGAGCGGGCAGCAGGCGGGGTCCGACCAACGCGAAGCCTCGCTCGCCGAAGCCGAGCAGATCATCCGTGATCATCAGCGCCGGCCCTAGCGGCGCAGACGACGGGACCTCAGAGAAGCACTACTGAAGAGGAGTCAATGTGCCCCGGTACGAAATTGTTGCCCACGTCACGCGGCATCTGGACTGCGACACGCCGGATGAGGCCGCGGCACGGGTTCGGCAGCAACTGCTGACAGATCCAGATTCGGGCAATGAACTGCTGCATCTTGCCGTCTGGCAGGAAGAACCCGCGCCAGCGGTGTCACCCTTGTCGCGCGCATTGCGACAGCGCCTGAACGATTTCTTCATCGCCCTCGAACAAACGGCTACAGATGCCGAGGCCGCGTTCCGCTTGAGAGTCGAAGCGATATTCGCCTCAGGGGAGCAAGGCAGGAGCGTCAACGATGGAGAAGATTGAACTGGTCGACCGGGACATGATTGCCTTCCGTCCGAGTGGCGCCCGCGGTTCACAGGCGGCCCGGAGTCGCCCACGTTGCAAGCCATGACCATCAAGACCAGAAGATCGCTGCGCAGCAATTCGACAAGTCCGAACGAACAGGCGAAGGCATCAATCGCCACCAGACAGATCGCAGACGCAATGACACGCGAACGATGACCGGGTCGCAAGAGGATTCTGCCGGACCTGGACCGACCAATATCCGCTTCCTGCGGCCCCAGATGGTGACGCTCCCTGATCGCCACATCTTGCTCGGGGTCAGCCACGCATCGGACAACGCCGCGCGGCATCGCGTATTCGAAGTCCGTGCCAGGTTTGACGACGCCTTGGGCGGTTGGGTTGCCCAAGCCGAAGAGCAAAACATGAATGGCCAACCTGGCCCCTGGGAACCGGGGCCGAACAGCGTCAATCCTGGCCTCAGATTTGCTACAGCGGCAGCCTGCCTCGGGAACGCGGTGACGGAGATTGTTGCGGCGTTCGATGCCGACGCGGCGGCCACCTGAGGCAGCGGCGGCCGGGGCACAGAGAAGTACCTCCTTCCCTGTGGCCATTGCCACTTCGGTTCGGGATGGGATGCGCGCGCCTCCACAGGGAACCACGATCGGAAAGGAATCTCGATGGCGAACGTGATATTGGCGCTGGCAGATCGTCAGAAACGGGTAACGATTCATGAGCCAGAAGCGGGGTGGTCCGCCGGCTTCTTCGCATCGGCCCTACAGGACTATGCCTTCAGTCACGGCCGCGGCCCGCAAACGATGACCATGCACCCGGACACAGCAGCGGAGATCGAGATGCGGCACGATCACGGCGGTGGCCGCAAGGCCGTGCCGATCGTCATCGCCTCTCGCGAGTACGACCGGACGAGGATTACGCTCTACTACTAGCCACCGCGCACGTGTCCAGACGCTGCATACGGAATGGGGCAGTCAGGGACTGCCCCATGTTTGTGCCATGCCCCCTGATTGACCAGCACGGTGCAGTCTAAGCCGCGATATCTTCGCCGGTATGCAGCTGTTCGTGGAACTCGCCGCCGGGAAACAACTCACGGATTGCCACAGGCGCGGGAGTGCTCCGCCGTGCGATCTCGACGCCCACGGCCGCGTCCCGGCGGTCGAGTCTGCCCAGTTCGCTGATCGCGCTGTGACGAGCGATCCCGTGGCCGCCTTTTCGCGCGTACCGCGCGCCAACGCGACGAGTTCCGAGGCGTTGCCGCAGCGCGATCAGTTCATCATCGGGACGTTGGCTGATCGCGTGGCGGAATCGTTCGAGCGGCAGTGCGATCAACGCGTCGAGGTGGACACTGGAGCGGGTATTGCGCGGAGATGGGGGCATTGGTATTGCACTCTTTTCCAGATAGATGGTGATACGCATGGGTCAGCGACCAAGAATCCTCGCCATGGAAGGTTCGATCGCGCTCCATGACACGCCTATATTTGTCATAAAAATGATACTCGAAATGAGTCGATTTGGCCACACTCTGGGCATCCGGGCCGGGCGATCTCACTCCGAGAGATGCGCTTATAATGGATAGATGGGTTGACAACGTGGCAAGATCGCGTTCACAGTTGGCGTGTGACCGGCGCGGAGGGCCGCGCCACGAAGCCAATCATTTCCTGTGATGGTCCTCGTCGGGGGTGGCGGCCGGGGCGACCATGGGCTAGATCGAAGCGAGGATCGTGCGGCGAAGAGCATTGGTGGGCGCCCTGGTCACCGGGGCGCTGGGAGGGCTTGGCCTGGCGCGACGGGACGCCAGGGCGGAAGACTGGATCATTCAAATCATCTACGATGCAGCGGGTCGCTGGGGAGTCTCCGGCGAGTGGTTGCTCAACACCGCCGTCTGCGAAAGCGGGCTCGATCCCTGGAGTTACAACGAGATGACCGGGGACTGCGGCGTGTTTCAGTTCAATCCCAATACCTGGGTGGAGTGGGGCGGCGATCCGAACGCGCTCTGGGACGTCTGGAGTCAGGCTGACATGGCCGCCTGGGCCTTTTCCGTCGGTCTCCACACCCATTGGTGCTGTTCCGGCACCTGGCAGGGGTGGCAACCATGCATGTGAGTGCCACGGAACCGCACCCGGCGGAGATCGCCGAGGCGCTCCTGCACACGGCACGGGAAGTGCTCCGCGTCTGCGCCGCACGGCGAGACGAGCGCGTGCTCATCCTGAACGACGAGGCGACCGCGCCGGAGATCACCGCGGCCTTTCGTGCCGCGCTCGACGGGACCGATGCGGCGATCCTGACGATGGCGCCGCGGCAGCCGGCGTTCGCCGATCTCCCACCGCATGCGCTCGATGCCGTGCTCGCCGCCGATCTCGTGCTCGATCTGACGACGGTCCCCTGGCTCTACTCCGATAGTTGGACCCACTTCACGCGCCAGTGCGGGAGCCGTGGAACGCGGCTGGCGCTGATCTGGGGCATGCCGGGAAGCATGCGGACGCTGGCCGCCTGCCCGCCCTCGCCGCGCCTGACCGCGCAAGCGCGGCGGGTGCTGGCGGCGATGAATCGGGCGCGCGCGATGCGGATTCGCTCCGGGCACGGCACCGATTTCACCGTTGCGTTGGGCGATCCGGAAACCTACCGGCGCGGGTTCATCGGCGAACCACCGGCGACGCCGGGCAGCATCGGGGCGCCGCTCTGCGCCTCGGTCACGGCGCCATTCGTGCCGTGGACAGCGCGGGGCACGTTGGCGTTCGTCGGCGCGGGGCGCTTCCAGGGTCCGCAGAATCTGCCACTACGGACACGGGATCCGGTGCGGATTTCAGTGGCGGAGGGCCGGGTCACGGCGATCGCGGGGGAGAACGCGGCGGCGGTTACGCTCGCCGACTGGTTTGCCCAGGCCGTGACCGACGACGTCTATCGGATCATGGATTGCAACATCGGCTGCGATCCCCGCGCCGAACTCGACTGGGCGGACAACTCGGTCGTCCACTCCTTCTCTGGCGGGGTGATGATCGGCATCGCCTCGCCCTACGAATACCGCCCCGAAGGTTCGCACCGTCCCGGATTCCACCTCGACCTGATGTTCCCCGGCACCGATGTCGATCTGGATGGCGAACCCTTCATCCGGAGCGGCACGTTCGTTTCGTGGGATGAACCCTACCGGGGCGATGACTGATCCGGATTCCGGATCATCACTGCCGTTTCCCCGAGGCGCGAGCCCTCACCCCAAACTCCTGGCTCCCTCCCGCTGCTCTGGAGTGCACCCCGATTTCCGGACCGGTGGCAAAGGGAGGGTCGAAGCCGGGCGGTAGACTCAGCCCGGCGAGGAGGCGACCTATGGCACGGGGGCGAACGTATAGTCGCGAGTTCGGCCGAGGTGGTCCACCAGGTGGCGAGCGGGGCCAAGCGGCCAGCGCAGGTGTGCCGTGAGCACGGCGTGGCCAACAGCGTGCTGGACCGCTGGCGCCAGGAGTACGCGGCGCGAGGGGAAGCGGCCTTCTCCCCCGCGAGCCGGACGGGCAGGAGGCGCTGCAGCGCCGCGTCGCCGAGCTGGGCGGCTGTGCGGGCAATTGGCGCTGGAGAACGCGGCGCTAAAGGGCTGGCCAGCTTGCCCTCGCGCAACGGCACGCGCTGATGACCGAGGTGGGGACAGCCTGCCCCGCGCTGTCGGTGCGGCGCCGCTGTGCGGTCCTGGGGATCAGCCGCAAGCTGGTGGTACGCGGCTGGCCCCGCGCGAACCGGAGGCCGAGGCGGTGGCGCTGCGCGAGGCCATCGAGCGGATCGTGCTGGAGCATCCCGGCTACGGCTACCGGCGCGTGACCCACGCCCCGAGGCGCGAGGGCTGGAAGGTCAACCACAAGCGCGTCCTGCGTGTGATGCGCGAGGAATCGCTGCTGTGCCAGATCAAACGCCGCTTCGTGCCGACCACCGACTCGCGCCACGGACTGGGAAGCCATCCCAACCTGCTGCGCGGCCAGGACCTCCAGCGCCCCGACAAGTGGGTAGCCGACCTGACCTACATCCGGCTGCCGACCACCTACTGCTTCCTGGCCGCGATCCTCGATGCCTGGTCGCGCCGCATCGTCGGCTGGGCGCTGTCGCCGCACATCGACACCGACCTGACCCTGGCCGCCCTGGAGCGGGCCATCACGGCAAGCGACCGGTGCGGGGCTGATCCACCACTCCGACCACGGGGTGCAGTACGCCAGTCACCGCTACGTCGCGCGCCTGGAGGCCATCGGCGCGCAGATCAGCATGGCGGCGGTGGGCAACGTCTATGAGAATGCGATGGCGGAGAGCTTCTTCGCCACGCTCAAGCGGGAGGAGGTGTACCTGCACGACTACCGCACCTTCGCCGAAGCCGAGGCCAACCTGGGCCGCTTCCTGGACGACGTCTACAACCACAAGCGCCTCCACTCCAGCCTCGGCTACCGGCCCCCCAGCGAATTCGAAGCGTGCTGGATCGACGCACGAGAGAACGACGGCTTCTTGGAAGGAAGAGCACCCCTCCCTTTGCTCGTGGTCCGGTAACAGGGGTGCACCCCAGGTCCCCCTCCGCCGGAGGGAGGAGTTCCCCGTCGAGCCGGGAGAGCAACCGTATTGGCTGTCAAGCCGCGTGGGCCGGATTGGGGCTCCAGGGGGTGCCATCGCGCAGCATGGCGTTGGCGATCGTGAGCAGTTTGCGCATGCAGGCGACGAGGGCCACTTTGGGCGGCTTGCCGGCCGCACGCAGGCGGACGTAGAGGGCACGAATGACTGGGTTGCAGCGGACCGCGCTGACGGCGGCCATATACAAGGCGGCGCGGACCGCGGCCCGTCCGCCCCAGGTGCGGCGCACCCCCCGGCGCGTTCCGCTGTCCTGGTTGAGGGGGGCGAGCCCGGCCAGGGCAGCGGCTTCGTGGCGCGTCAGCTGCCCCAGTTCCGGCAGTTCGGCCAGCAGCGTGCGCGCCACCACCGGACCGATCCCCGGGATGGCGCGCAACAGGTCCTCCTTGGCGCGCCAGAGCGGGCTGGCGCGCAGCGTCCGATCCAGGTCGGCGTCCAGCTCGGCGAGCTGCTGGCTGAGCCAGATCAGGTGCGCATCGAGCGCCGGGCGCAACCGGGGGGCGAGCCCCGGCCGCCGGTTCTGCTCGGCGACGCGCATCTCCAGCACCTGCCGCCGCCGCGCCAGCAATGCGGCCAATTCCTGGGCCGTTTCGTCCGGCAGGGAGCGCACCGGCGGCTGGACCGCCTGGGCGAACCGGGCCAACACGCGGGCGTCCAGCGCATCGGTCTTGGCCAACTGCCCGGTCGCCTTGGCGAAGTCGCGCACCTGGCGCGGGTTGACCACGGCGACCGGGACGCCAGCCGCCGCCAGCGCCGCCGTGACCGCGCGTTCGTGTCCCCCCGTCGCCTCCAGCACCACGAGTGCCGGCTCCCGCTCGGTTACCGCCACCACGAGCGCGGCAATACCGTCCTCGTCGTTGCTGACGTGCGAGACCGCGCCACCGTCGCTGCTGGCCACATCCAACCCGGCCTTGCTCACATCAATGCCGATCCACGTGGTCGTGTGTTCGTTCATCTCCCGCCTCCGTCGTGGGCGCTCGCCCCGCGCCGCCCCCCTTGCCTGATGCGGGCTCCGCTCGCGCTGGCCCTGGCAACCGTTCGGGCTCGGCAGGCCCGGCCGATCGCACCAAGGCTTCTCCCACGACCTTGAGCGATCCGAGGGCAGCAGGCTGATCCGGCCGGCGCCGCGCGTGCGGCCCTTCCGCGGGGGGCCGAGGTCCTCGCCTAAGCCTACGACGAGACCTCCCCCACAACATACAAGGGGCTTTCGGCCGCATCGTGGCCATCTCGTGCTCTGGCGAACACCCCAATCCAGTCATATCTACCCTTGCCAAGTCGAGCCGGGAGCGCGGCTTTCGGCACGGTCAGTGGTGGGTATTCCTCGCGCCTTCATCCGGATTCCGTATCAGACATGAGCCCACCCGCCGCGATCGAGTTGTAATCAGCCCACGATCCGCGCTACTGCCACCAGCAGAAGTGCCGAGCGCAATGTCCACCCGGCGGCGCGGATCAGATTGGTACGCTCCACTCGCTTGGAGTCCTCGCGGGTGAACTGGTGCAGCAACTTCAGGTGCAGCGGGAACTGGATGGCCAGGGTCGAAATCCAGACGACGAGCAGCAGCAGCGCTCCGATCCAGGCCCCGACCGCGCTCAGGGCAGCCGGGCGGTCGATGAGCAGCCAGATCGTGGTCGCCAGTTCGATCAGCATCGGGGGAATGACGAGGCACGCGGTTCGCCTCATGTTCTTCGTTTGATAGGGGCGGAAGCGGTCCGCGCCGACCAGCGGAAAGAGGGGGTAGGCGACGATCTGGGTGTACCAGATCAGCCCGGTCATGAAGAGCGTGACCGCCAGATTCACCAGGAGAATGAACTCGGGATCGATTCGGCCCATCGGCGGCGGGTTCCACACCATTCAGTGCATCGCGGCGCGGTTCGGATCCGCATCTGACCCCCGGAGGCGTCAGGATGTCTCCCAATCAACGCGTTATCGGCACCACCTCCTACCCTCTCTGGCGCCACTATGGGGTATCGGTACTGGCCTGCGGCGCGAACGGAAATCGAGCGGCGCCGGAGGCGTTAGAGTTCAACGCATCGGGCCCGCATGGATGAACGCGGTAGCCGGGATCATCGTCGTCGCCCCGCGTTCGCTACCTGTAAGACTCATGGGCCGCGTCCATCTTCCAAAACGCGGGCGGCACGGACACGAACGTGAGCAGTCAAGCCGCGAGATCAGGGGGTTTCCTCTGCGTGGCATGCCGTGTGATCCCTATCGCCAGTGCTCTCGGCATCGACATCGCTGCTATCGCCAGAGTCGCTATCGGTGGCGCTCACCGCTTCCACTCGCGTCACTACGTAGTCGGGATCCCCGGCTGGCGGCGTTAGCGTTAGCCGCCGCTTATCGCCTCGCTTGATCTTGGTCACACTGAGGATGAGTTCACCGTCGATGCAGGCTAGACGGTAACGGTAGCCAGCCTTCATCCTGACCTGAAACGGGGTCTCCTTGGGTATGACGCAAGCGCCTGCTGGAGGTACTGTTGCCTGGGCGGAGACGGGCGGGGAGAGCGCGGTCCCGAGCGCCGCGACCAGCAGGAGGAAGAGGAGAAAGGCCGGGAACGCTCTCGCGCGAAATCTCTGTGCGTCCGCCATGAGACATCTCCAGATTTCCCTACTGATTTCCCTACCAACCTACCACGGACATCCCGCGTCGACCCGATCATACGTCTCACGATCGGCAAGTCAATGTCCTGTCCCCAAGATTCTTCACGTTTCGACAAGGAAGCGGCCGCTCCTGTCACGATGGTCTGATACGAGCAGCGCGTCTGGCGAGTTCCAACTCGGTTCGGAATTCGTCAATTCCCAGCCCTGTGCCGTGCCACGTGACAACAAAGGCAACGACGGTTCCTACTCGCTGAGACTTTCCAACCACAGCACCGGCTCACGCTTCTCGGAGTTATCACCCTTCCCCTTGGGTTTGTCCTTCTTCTTGTCTTTCTTTTTATCTTTCTTCTTGTTCTTCTTGTCATTGGAACTCTTCGACTTGGTGTCCTTCGCGAAATCGGGGTCGCCCTTGACGCCATCGGTCGTCTGGCGGCGTGAACCCTCGGTCAGGAGCCAGTTTCGGGATTGATCCGGCGATGGGCGCGATCCGTTCGCCGCGGTGTATCGGGCAATGAAGTCCGCAAGGGCGCCCGTCACATGCGGGGCCGCTTCACTCGTGCCGGAAAACGTCTGCAACCCGCCCTTGTAGCCAAGAGAGAGCACACAATCGCCGGGCGCGGCGATATCGACCACCCGGCCGTAGTTGGAGAAGTTCAGGAAGGAATCGTCCTTGGTCCCGAAACAGGTTCTGGGCCCCGCTCCGCCGGGTCTGCCGTCCGAATCGCCGAACGCCGATACGGTGATCACCTCCGGGTAACTGGCCGGCACCCGCGTGGCGGCGTTCTTCCCCTGGTTCCCGGCGGCCACCACCACTGGAATACCAGCCTCCACGACCTTGCAGACGGCGCGGTGGAACGCCTGCGTGTCGCATTCGCCGGTATTGTCAGCGCCGCTCAGGCTGAGGTTGATGACGTCGATGACGTCCTGATGTTCGACAACCCAATCGAGACCACAGATCACGTCGCCGAAAGAGCCGCCACCGGTGTCATCGAGGACCTTTACCGACCACACCCGCGCGCCGGGCGCGATACCGACGACGTCACTGGCGTTGTCGATCGCCGCGGCGATACCGGCAACGTGGGTGCCGTGCCCCTCATCGTCCTGCCATTTGTTCTCATTGCGACCGACGCAGTTGTATCCGCCGACAACATCGAGATCGGGAACCTGCGCAACGCCTGTATCGAGAATCGCGATGTCGGCGTCGACGGGTGAGGCGATGTCGAGGTGATTGGAACTTTGCTGGACGGGGATGCCGGTGCGCGAAATGTTGTTGGGGATGGTTTGTGCCTCGGCCTGCACCCGGCCGTTGGGACTGATCTCGCCGATGCTCATCATGGACCGCGCCGCGCCGATTTCCACTGGAGTCATCACCCCGGAGAACCCGGTGAACACATGGCGATAGATATGGGTGATCTCGACTCCCATCGCTTGCGCCGCCGCCACCGGGTCCGCGCCGTCAGCGAGCACGACGATGACCTCTTCGCTGCTGGCGGCGGTCGCCGCTTCCTGGGCGCTGACTGTCGCTGGCGACGATGCATCGAGGGGTAGGGCGCCACAGCCAACGGCAAGCGCCAGCAGCAAAACAGCCATCCGCTGCGGCCATGACGCGGCGCGGCGAGCATCGATGCGACGATTCGTCATTCCATCCCCACGATCATGCTGGCGCATCAATCATGCGCGATCGCGCCCAAAGCAGATAATGCGACATAACTACTAATTTGACAAGCGGCGTGAGGAAATTCGCGCCCCTACTTCCGGTGCGGCTTCGCGCCACCTCCGGCCTTCGTCACCGTAAACGGCACCGATGCGGCCGAACCGTCATCGGCCTGGGCTTCGATCGTGTACGCGCCCGCGGACACCTGCGCCGGCACGTCGAACTCCTCGTCGATGTCCCCGGTGTTGTCCGCTTCGTCGGTGCCGAGGAACCAGACGTGGCCGTCTTTCACCAGCCAGACCCGAATCCCGGAGTGCCGC
Source organism: Thermomicrobiales bacterium (assembly GCA_046328335.1). Lineage (GTDB taxonomy): Bacteria > Chloroflexota > Chloroflexia > Thermomicrobiales > UBA6265 > JACCXM01. The sequence continues at coordinate 139,399 of JAXLWU010000001.1, read as the reverse complement.
GCCAGCCCGGAAATCTCGATATCGACATTGCCGCCCGCCGCGCCCCTGCCGGGGACCGCGTTCATTTGCAAGGTTCGCGGCGGGGTCGTCTCCCGAATGGAAAGGGTGTAAGTATTGCCGACGCCCGCGTGCTTGTTGACGTCCGAAACGCCGATCAGATAGGTGCTCTTGCCGGGTGAGGTGAAGACAATCGCGGAGGAGGCATCTCCCTCGTTCCGGTTGTCGTTCGTCGCCACCTTGCCCATGTCGTCCCAGCCCTGCTCGTTGAAGGCTCGGTAGAGCACGAGTTGGGTGTCAACGCCAGGCGCCAGATTGCTCGTTTCGATCTGGTAGGTCTTGCCGGGCTGCGCCTTGAAGAGGCGCCAGTCGGTATCCCCCGCCTCCTGGCAGAAGGCCATTTTGTCGCTCGCGCCGCTCCCGATCTGGATCATCGGCGTGTCCCAGAACCAGTACCAGTAGGCATAGTCCGGTTCGGCGCGGGCATCGACGCACGGATTCTGCGGTCCCGCGGTGAGAAACTGGCTATCGGCCGAATTCCAGTGCCGGGCCAGATACGATCCCGGTTTGGGATTGGCGGCGAAATAGTCGTCGTTGTTGCAGTCGAGCCGGAAATCCTGGCTGCCATCCTTGCAGAGGGTCTGCATCTTTGGATAGTAGGGCGAGTCCGAATAGCACATGACGTCCCACTCGTCGATGCAGTGGCCGCCGCGGCTGGTGTGAGGCGCGGAATATTGCACGGCGCCGAGGGTGTGGGAGAGTTCGTGCGCCATTGTACCGGCATCCCAGCAGGGCGTATCGATCTGGGCGTAGCCGGTGAAATCGTGCGCTTCGGTATTCGGATCGTCGGCGTACCGCCCGCCGTAGTAACTGCCGACGCCGCAGAGCGCACGGTCGTCGACCATCATCAGGTACTTGCGGTCGAGGCGGTCATACCCGGCATCGGCCAGCCGGTTGATCAGCCCGCCGAAATTGGCGATCGTGGCGGGGGGGACGCCGATCTGGACGATATCGACCTGGCAGTTGGCGTCGGTCACCATCCGCAGATGAAGGGGATCGCCGGTCTTGGCCGCGCTTTCGGCGAAGATCAAGTCCATTTCCGCGGCAAGCCGACGGAACGTCGGCAAGAGCTGCTCGTACCGGCTCTCCTTGTCGCTCCGGTGCACGTAGACCATCTGCACCCGTGGTCCGGATTGGCCGTCGTCGATGCAAAGCACCCCGGAATCGGCGAGTTCGGCCGCGGCCGTCGCGCTGCGCCCCGCGAGCGAGGGCATTGGCGGATCCTGACCGTGGGTGCAATAGGTGCGGTCACCGGCGCGAATCTCGATCAGGCCGCCGCACTGCATGGCCTCGACCGTCCTGGCTTTCGCCCCGGCGATGCGGCTGGCATCGAGATCGGCCGGGGTCTTGCCCGCGCCCTGCTGACCATCCGGCTGTTTCTTCTGCTTCCCCTTGTGCTTGGCGGCGTTCTTGCTGTTTGCGGCGGCCATGGGCGCCGAGATAGCCTGCGGCGCTCCGATCGCACTCGTCAGGAGTTGCAGGCTGGGCAACAGGCTCCCCGCCAGCATCAGGGCCGCGATGAGCAGGCACGCCACGATACCCGCCTGGTGTCTCCGCACGTCAGCAACTCCTCGGTTGGCACGGGCGCAACGTGGCGCCTGGGCAGTCCGCAGCGGGCGAATGGTAGATCGCACGATTCGAAAGTCAAGTCTCGAGAGATCAGATTGGCGAACCGTCCGCTCCCCGGTTCAGCAATAGAACGCTCAACCGGCGAAGATGTGTTCCAGTTCGATGGTCACACCGGGGAGCGCCGCGGGCGAAACGCTGCCGGAGGTATAGAGCGACTGGTGATACGAATCATCGCCCTGCCGCCGCCAGACCGTCAGGGAGCGCTCATAGGGATGGATCCGCCAGATCTCGAGGTCGCCACGTTGCTGATAGAGAGGAATCTTCGCGTCGCCGTCGTACTCACCGGTCGACGGCGACCAAACCTCGACCACGAGCGGGAGTGGATCGTCGATGACTGCCAGGACAACTTCGTCCCGCAACATGTCGCCGTGGGCGGTCGGGATCACGGCGATATCGGGAATCAAGACGGTGCCTGATGGCTTTCGCAAGCGTTCTTCATTCTCCCGAACGCGATAGACGCGCCGATCCAGTTGTTGCCGCAACAGGAAGCCAAGATTCTCGATGACATCCGCGTGCTTCCATGTCATTCCCGGCTTCTCCACCAACCGTCCCTCGTGGAGTTCCCACGCCCCCTCGGCGCCGGTCAGAACGAACCGCGTGTAATCGGCTTCGCTCAGTCGCTGGGCAAGAACCATGGGGTGCTCCTGGCGGAAGATGCTTCGGGCATGCGCAATCCTCAGTCTAGCGTCGCGCCCGGCGGGCGCCGCGCCGGAAGCCGAGCCCGGCCAGCGGCCAGAGCAGGGCGAGCGCGGCGCCTCCCGGTGATACAGCCGGGGCGGAGGCGCCGGGAGCATTCCACATCGGACCGGCGCCGGTGTTCGGCGGGCGCTTCGGTCCGACGCAGTTGAAGATCCAGACGCTCGCCCGCTGACCGGCGGTGATGACGACGTTCCCCTGGGCGTTGACGCTGTCCGACTCGGCGTGGCACCAGGAGGCGTCGACCTCCTTGAGGTCGTACAACCCCGGTTGCAGCCGGGTGAGCCGGAGAATCCCGTCGGCGTCGGTGGCGGCAGTAATCACCGGGATCAGATTCGCGCCATCGCGCAGCGAGACGCTGAAGCGGACGCCCTGGCCCTGCGGGTCGCAGCGCCCATACCAGTCGAACCCGGCGAGTGGCGCGGTAATCGGACAGGCGAACTTGTAGACCGTCAGCGCGCCGGTGGTGGTCGTGAGGTCTTCCGGCACGTTGAACCAGTGACAGGTCACATTCTGGCCCGCCGCGAGGAGCAACGTGGCCGCGGTGCCGACGGCGCGTCCATCCGGCGCATCGGGATCGAGACCGCAGAAGGCATAGACCGCCACCGTCCCCACCGGCGGCTCCTCGCGCAGCCGGTACTCGCCTGATGGCAACCCGGCGAAGCGGGTCGCGCCGCCGACGCCCGTATCGCCTGTCACCCGGCGGGCGGAGAGGGGACCGGAGAGCCGGAAACCAACGTTGTTGGTGAGATTCTCCACCGCCACGCAGCCGTCGGAGAAATCGAGCCAGAGGCGTCCCTGGAAACCAGGAGCGCAGGTGTACTTGATCACGTCGATGGCGGCAGGCGCCTCCGGTTCCGGCTCCACGTAATTGACGACCACCACGGTGGTCAGGGTATTGACGCTGATCACCAGGTCTTCCGACGCGCCGGAGGTGGTCTCGGTCAGCACGTAGTTTCCGGTCGGCAGCGCCGTCTGGAAGCGGCCGGTGGTGCCGGTGCGGAACGAGAGTGGCTCGGAGGGTCCATCGAGGGTGAAGGCCGCGTCGCCGAGGAGACAGCCCGCGGTCCGCGCCAGACCGCCCCCGTCGGGATCGGACGAATCGACGAAGACGATCCCGGCGTTGCCCTCGGCAACCGGGCAGAGGAACTTCACCACCTGGAGCGAGCCACTATCGGGAGGAGGCGGCGCCGGCTGATCGACGACGTCGATCGTCGCGGTACTGCCGGCGCGGACGGTGACGGGGTCGAGCGCCGGACCGGTCAGGAAGCCGGGCGGCGCCTGCGTCTCGGTCACTCGGTAGACGCCGGGAGGCAGCCCGCTGAAGAGCACCTGGCCATTGGCATCAGTGCAAAGGGCACCGCCGCTGTCCTCGGCGAGATCGAAACAGGCGTTCTCCAGCGGCGATCCATTGGGATCGCTCTTGCGGATCAGGATGCGCCCAGGGCGGAGGCGGTTCTCGACCTCGACATCGACGGTGCGGTTTTCTTCGACCTGCACCGCGATGTCAGCGACCGTTTCGTAATCGGCCGAGGGCCGCCGCGTTTCGCGCAGCGTGTACGTTCCAACCGCCACGCCCTCGATCAGGATGACCCCGTTGTCCTCGCCGTCATCGGCATCGCAGGTCGGTGAGACCGTCCGACCGTTGCTGTCGACGAGGGCAAAACAGGCTCCGGCCAGCGCACTGCCGTTGCCATCGACCTTGAAGATGCGCAGATCGCCGGTGCGCGTCGGCGGCGGCGCCGGTTGATCGGCAACGGTCACCTGGGTGCGCTGGTTCGCGGTGATGGTGACGTCCTGGTCGGCAGCGGCGAGGAATCCGGATGGCGATTGGGTCTCCCGCAGGGTGTAGGTACCGGGCAGGACAGTGCCGAGCAGGATGACCCCGTCACTCTGGTTGCCGTCGCTGGCGTCGTTGTCACAGATGGAATAGACCGCTCGATCGCCGCTGCGCAGCGCGAAACAGGCGCCGCCGAGAACCTGATTGTTCTGATCAGTCTTGCGAATGAGAAGACTCCCCGGCCGCCGTTCGTTGGTCACCGTGAGGGTGCGCTCCTGACCGGGATCGATGCGGATCGCGGTTTCGTCCGCGGCAACGAATCCGCCGCGCGGCGCCTGAACCTGCCGCACCACGTAACTGCCCGCCTCGACGCGGTTGAAGACGGTGTAGCCGTCATCGTTGCCATCATCGGCGTCACACGCTTCGGTCGTCGTGCTGCCGCGCAGAATGGCGTAGCAGGCGCCCGGTAACGGATCGCCATCGGGATCGATCGTCTCGATGGTCAGGGTTGCCGTCCGCTCCCGCTCGGCGCGGTTGGTGAGGGAGACCTCCCGCACCTGACCGGAGGTGATGCGTACGGATTGATCGGGCGCGGCGGTGAAGCCGTCCGGCGCCTCGGTCTGGGTCAGGGTATAGCGGCCGTCGCGCAGCCCGGTGATCAGGATGCGGCCGTCGGAACTGTTCTGGTCGTCGCGGCGGTTGTCGCAGACCTCGATCGACGGCTGCGTTTCACCGTCGGGAATCAACCCGACGCAGGCGCCGGCGAGATAATTGCCATCTTCGTCCCGCACCCGGACCAGCAGATCGCCGCGCTGATTCTGCTGGGCGCGAATGTTGAAATTGACGCGCGTGGGCCGGTCGCCACGACGCACGGAAACCGAGCGGCGCTGCCGCGCGCTCTGTTCCACCGCCACGGCGCCGGAATCCGGGGTGATGTCAAGCGTCGCTTCGTAGGTGCCGGTCGGCAATCCGGAAACGGCGAGTACGCCCGGTTCGGTGGAGGTGTCGCCTTCGCCGTTATCGCAGAACGGGCCGAACGAACCCGCATTGCCCGCCAGGGTGTAACAAAGACCGGGCACCGCATTTCCGGCATCGTCGAAGGTGGCGAACTCGACCGCGCCCGTCTCCGGCTTCGCCGGCTCGCTGACGACATCAACCCGCAACCCATCCGGCCCGACATCGATCGGCAGCGCCGACGCCGTGGCAAAGCCCTCGGGCGCCCGGGTCTGATTCAGCGTGTACGCACCCGCGGCGAGACCACCAAAGCCAATGACGGCCGGGGAACTGTCGAGATCGCCGCGCTGGTTATCGCAGCGCTCGGCGACAACCTGCCCGGACGGGTCGGCAACGCTGAAGCAGCCACCACCAATGAGATTCCCGTCTGGATCGAGATTGATCACGGTCAGGCCACCGGTTGTCGCCGGTTGTTCGACCTCCTGCTGGGGCAGCGGCGTAGCCGTCGCCTCCGGTTCCGGCGTCGCGGTCGGCTCCGGTTCAGGAGTCGCGGTCGCCTCCTGCTGCGGCTGTGGATTCGCGACCGTGATTTCGGTCGTTTCACCCGGTGTGATGGTGACTGTCTGCTCGGCAGCGACGGCGCGGTCACCCTGGGCGCGGGTCTGGGTCACGGTGTAGTCGCCCGCGGGCAAATCGGGAACATTGAGCCGGCCGTCGTCCCCTTCGTCGCAGACATCGTCGAGGCGCGTGGTCTCGCCGCGGATGGTGAAGCAGGAACCGCCAATGCGCTCGCCCTGCTCGTTCTCGACGAAGATCACCAGTTTGCCGGTACTGGCGGCGAGGGAGAACTCGATGGCAACCGTCTCGCCCGCGACGATCTCGACCTGCTGCGGCTGCGGCGCCGCGACGCCGTCAGCAAGCCCGGAGAGTCCAATCGTGTACGCGCCCGGGGGGACGCCGCGAATGCGGAAGAAACCGACGTCGGCATTGGCGTCCTGCTCGCGATTGTCGCAGACGCTGAACGTGCCGGCATCGCCGTTGAGATCGACGCACGCGCTCGCTGGCGCGCCCGCGGCGTCGCGCACCCGCACTTCGAGCGTGCCGTTCTGCTCCGCCGGGCGCGGCTTGAAGGTGACCTTCGCTTCCTCGCCGGCGGTGATGTCGATGGTCTGTTGCGCTGGGTCGGCGGCCTGGGCACCGGCAGGGGGCGTCGTTTCGGTGACAACGATCGGCCCGGGGGTAATCCCCTGGATCATCACCACGCCGTCGTTGTCGTCGTCGCAGAACGGCCCGAAGGTCTGATTCTGGATGTCGAGGGTGTAGCAGCCGCCGGTCAGGCGCGTCCCCGCGTCGTCCTCGGCGAAGATCGAGAGCAGTCCCGTTTGGGGGGTCTCCGTCGGCTGTAGTTGCAGCGACGAGAGCGCGATATCGGCGCGCACGGACTCGCCAGCGACCACCCGCACCGGCGCCGGATCGGGAGCGGCAAAGCCCTCTGGCGGCTGCACCGTCAAGGTGGCATCCCCGGCCGCGACGCCATCGAGTTCGATCCGGCCCGATTCATCACTCCGGTCGGCATCGGTGTTGTCACACGCGGCGACGTCACCATCAGCCGTGGCGAGGGTGACGCAGGCACCCGCGACAGGCTGGCCGCTTTCATCGCTAACGGTCACCACGACCTGGCCACGGTCCGGCGCGGCTTCCTGTCCCTGGTCGGCGCCTTCAGGCGCGTTGACGAGCGGCAACTCGACGGTGTCACCCGCGGGAACGGTGACCGTGGTGTCGGCGGCGGGGGTAAAGCCGCGCGCCGTCTGTGTTTGCGTAACCTGGTAGTCGCCCGCGGGGAGATCGGGAATGTTGAGGCGACCGTCATCCTGACGGTCGCAGATCTCGGTCAGATCGAGCGGTCCACTCAGATCGAAACAGGTCTTGCCAACCGGGTTGCCCTGATCATCGGCGACCGTGATGACGAGGCGTCCCGGTTCACCTGTGGCAGGGCGATACTCGACCACGAACTCGGCGGGCGCCCCGGCCACAACATCGATGCCCTGCCCACTGGCGGGCTCGAATCCGGGCGGGGTGGTCACCTCATCCAGACGATAGCGGCCTTCGGCCAGACCGTTGAAGACAATGCGCCCATCGTCCGCGCCATCATCGCTATCGCACGCCTGGACCGCTTGACCGCTGTCACGATTGGTCAGCGCCCAGCAGGCGCCGGAAACCGGATTGCCATCCCGGTCGCGCAGACTGAGCACGACATCCCCGGTACCTTCTGGCCCGCTCGGCTCGGTGGTGGCGGGTTGCTCCGTTGCCGGCGCTTCGGTCGGCGTTTCCTCCGCCGCGGGCGGGCCTTCAGCCGGCTCGTGAGGCACGCGCACGCGGTTGCCGCCGGCTTCGACCGTCACCGTCAGGTCGGGGACCGGGGCGAATCCGGGTGGGGCGGCCGTTTCGCGCAACGTCACGGCCATCGCCGGTACGGCATCGAACACAATCGCCCCGTCGCCGTCGTCATCGCACATCTCGAAACCGAATTCGACGATGGCGTAGCAGGCCCCGGGCAAAGGCTGGTTGTCGGCATCGACGGGAATGACGGTCAGGCGGCCGGGCTGATCGCCCGGTTCCACGACCGTCTCCCCTGGCGCTCCGGTAGCCGGTTCCTCGGTTGGCGGAGCCTCGCTCGTTGGTTCTTCGGCTTGCTGGCCGGGAGCGGCTCCCGCCGCTGGCGCGGTCGCCTCCGCCCGGCCGGCACCGAGCGCCACCTTCTGATCCTCGGCGGTAACCCCGCCCTGGGCAGTCTGCGTCTCCCTCAGGATGTAGTTGCCGTCATCGAGCCCATTCGGGACGCGCAGGCTGATCAGGCCATCGAGTTGCCCGTCATCCGCGTCGCAGGCCTGGGCCCGCAGCCGCCCGTCCCGATCGAGAATGGCGAAACAGGATCCAGGTCGGGGCTGTCCGTCGGCATCGACCGCGGTGACATCGAGCGTGGTTCCGCGCAAGGTGTCCTTGGCGGTGATCTGGCCACTGTCGTCGACCGCCACGATCACCCGCCGCGGGCCGTCGAGGCTGACGCTGTCCTGGGCGACCGGTTGCTCATTGACCTGAATCTGGAAGCCGTAGTTGCCTTGCTGCGCGTCCCAGGTGACCTGATAGCCACCACGGCGCAGCGGCGCCATCGGGAACTGCTCGCCGAGATCGGTAACCAGCGTAACCCGGCTGGCCACCGGGGCGGCGGTGATGTCCCCGGTAAGGCGGTCATAGGAGAAGTACGCACCGGCGGCGTCTCCCGGGACACTCAGACTGAGGTCTGCGCCGTTTGGATCGCCCCCGGCGCCGAGGGACATGCTCCCGGCATCACTCGCGGCCACGATGCGAAAGGTGTAATCACCCGCGGGAACGGGGAGGACAGCGGACCAGGAACCGTCCCGGTTGTCCTGCAATTGTGTTTGGGGGCAGGTGGGATCGAAATCGGCCGGACAGCCGAGCGCGGCCTGAAACGATCCGGAGAGCGAAACCTGAAACGGCACGGGGAGGGGCGGCGGCAGCGGTCCGTTGCCCTGCGCGGTCGCCGGCGGCGCGATCGGCGGGAACAGACTCACCACGAGCGAGAGCACGACGAACGCCTGCAACGCGAGCCAAGACCCGCTCCACCGGCGGTTTCGAGAACGACTCCTCGGCTCGCGCATGCGATCCCTCCGCGCAACTTCGCAACAACCAGCGGACCAATACCAAACGACCGGTCTCGAATGTTCAGCAGTCAGGCGCCGGGCAACACCAGGCGATGAGGATCGTGCGCGGTGTCTGGTCGCACATTCTCGCAACGCGGCATCGACCGCTTGCGGCGGGAACGCCACCGTAAACCTAACACGACCGCGCGGTCGCGGCATCCAGATCGCCAGCGCCTGCACCCGTGTATACGCACATGCATGACGTGATGTTTCCGGTTCGCCGTGAGGACGCTGATTCGCTGCGCCGGATCGGCCTTGATCATGATGGGCGATAGGCAAGTGGTATGCCAAAATGCGTCTTGAAGCGGCCGCAATCTGCTGTTGCGGACATGTCCCGATCCGAGGTTCATGACGCGGGCCACGAGCAGCGTGACGTGTGTCCCGGTCCGCGGGGCATCGGAGGAAGAAGGGACTCCGGGATCCCCACCGACAACGCGAGCGCAAGGCGCCTCGACGACGAGCTCGCGGCTGGGCCCACGATTGTCAATCTCGGCGCGACGGCCGCTCGGGCCGTCCATACCCGGCGTCACGCGTGCCAATCTCGCCGCCGCTTTTTCATCGCATGGCAATTGAAACCCCGTGAATGACGACGCGTCGATCGACAAGGAGCGCGAATGAACAGTCCGCACGTCTACTCCATTGCCGTCATCCCCGGCGACGGTATCGGAACCGAGGTGATCCCGGAAGGACTGCGGGTGCTCGAGCGGCTGGCCGAGCAGTCCGCGGGGCAATACCAGTTCGCCTGGGAAACGTACCCGTGGGGCTGCCAGTACTACCTCGATACCGGCCGGATGATGGACGAGGATGGGCTGGTTCGGCTCTCGGGCGCGGATGCGATCTACTTCGGGGCGGTCGGGTGGCCCGGTGTCCCCGATCACATCAGTCTCTGGGGGCTCCGGCTGGCGATCTGCCAGGGCTTCGATCAGTATGCCTGCGTGCGTCCGGTCCGCCTACTGCCGGGGGTGCCGAGTCCACTGCGCGACGCCACGCCGGAGCGAATCGACTGGGTGGTGGTGCGGGAGAACAGTGAAGGGGAGTACGCCGGCATCGGCGGGCGAAATCTGGCGGCGCGCGGTGCTGATCGGGAAGTGGCGGTGCAGACGGCGCTCTTCACGGCCCAAGGGTGCGAGCGGATCATCCGCTACGCGTTCGATCTGGCGCGGACGAGACGGCGCAAGGTCACCAGCGTCACCAAGAGCAACGCGCAGCAGTATGCGATGGTCCTCTGGGATGAGACCTTCGACCGCGTGCGACAGGAATACCCGGACGTCGCCACCGAACAGTGGCTGGTCGATGCCATGGCCGCCCGCTTCGTGCTCCGCCCCGAGACGCTCGATGTGGTCGTCGCCTCCAATCTCTTCGGCGACATCCTCTCCGACCTCGGCAGCGCGATCGGCGGCAGTCTCGGCATCGCCGCTAGCGCCAATCTCGACCCGGAGCGCCGCTTTCCGAGCATGTTCGAACCGGTTCACGGTAGCGCGCCGGACATCGCCGGGCGGGGCATTGCCAACCCGATCGCGGCGATCTGGACCGCCGCGCTGATGCTGGATCATCTAGGACTGACGGCGGAAGCGGCGCGAGTCATGCGCGCGATCGAAGAGACCACCGCCGCCGGGGTTGTGACGCCCGATCTGGGAGGCACGGCGACCACGCGGCAAGTCGGCGCGGCCATTCTGAAGCGGCTTTAGGACGAATGGAGGAAACCGCGCTGGCTACCCTGACGTTTACGAGGCAACAGGCGTCCATCGTGGCGTCTCGATTGGTTGCCCGCAATCTGGGAGACCCGCGTGTATAGCTCCCCAACACGACTGCGCATGGAGCGCGAAGCCGGACGGCGCGGCAATGCGGCCGTCGTGGTTTCGACATTGCTCTCACTCGCCGTCGTCGTCGCGGCGGTGGCGGTGGTGGCGTACCTCGTCCTGCGCGAACCAGCTTCCAGTGTCGATTCCGCCGAGCGCCTCGACCCGGTCGGCACCGCGATCTCCGCCCCGACGGAAGCCCCGAACCTGCCTACCCCGATTCCGACCCAGGAACCGGCCCAGGAGCCAGCAGCGCCCGGATTCTCCGGCGATCAGCCGGAAATCAGTGCATTGCCCACGGTCGACGCCGCGCCGGATACGGCAGCAGCGGCGCCCGAAGCGACGGGACCGACTCCAACGCCCCGGCTCGTCGCGCTGCCGACCGAGCCGCCAACCGCGGTGCCGACCCTCCCCGCACCGGTCGCGACGCTGCCGCCACCGCCATCTGAAGTCCCGGTCGTCGCGCTGGCGCCCGTCGAGGTCGCGCCGCCACCCGCACCAACGGTGACAGCCCGCGCCGTCACCACCGAGCCGACGCCGCAGGCCGCCGACGCGCGCGGGGCCGATCCACTCGGAATCTTCGCGGAGGACAACCTGCCGCGGATCGTCCCGGCCGGAAACAGCGATGCGGTCAATCAGGTCCGTGACATGCAGGACGAGGTGCGAGGCCGCAAGTCCGATCGGGAGGAAGAATCGCCCGATCAGGCGCCGGCGGTTGTCGTCCCGACGATCGCCGCCCGGCCTGACACTGGTCCGATCACACGCAAGGAGGATGGCTCGGTCGAGGTCGTCATGCCGGACGTCGAGGCTACCATCGAGGCGATCACCGCTCGCACCACCGATCCCAACCGCAACCCGAATGTCGCTCGTGACGACGGCGCGGACGCTGGCAAGAAGGATGACAACGGGCGCAAACAACCGACGCCGACGGCGGGCAGCAAAAAGAAGAACGACCGCAATCGCGGCCGGCAAACACCGACGCCTCGCCCCGGAATCGTGCCGGCCACGGAGAATCGCGACAACAACAATAACGGTTCGAACCAGGGCAACGACAAGCAGTGTGACAACCCGTTCGCCAATCTGCCGAAAGATCAGCAACCGAAGAATTGGCCATTCGACGATTGCTGACGCAAGACGGGTGGTTGAAAATCTGCGATCCTCCATCGCGCAAACGGGCGATGCCATTATCGCCCGAACACCATTCCGTAGGGCGCGACGCTTGCGTCGCCTGCGCACCCCATCAACACGGCAGAGGTCATATCGAAGGCCGCCGATGACTGCCGTTTCCTCGTGGCGCGCACCCTCACCCCCACCCCTGGCTCCCTCCCGCTGCTCCCTCCCGTGCCTCCCTCCGCCGGAGGGAGGAGTCCCCCGTCGAGCCGGGAGAGGGGCTTTGGGCCTCGGTCACGGGGCTCAAGGCGAAAGCATGCAGCCGGATTCCGTATGAGAGCGTGTCGGTTCGTCGCCCGATGCCAGCAGCGTCTCCAGAGCCACCAGCGCTCCTCGTGTCGTCCCGACGAAGGAGGGACCTCGGCGTTGGCGCCGGCCACGGCGTTATCCGAAGGGCATCGTTTCGTCCCGCAAAGACACGCCCCTGGTGGGTGACTCGTCCGTTACGCCGGCCCTAGCGCGATGGGTCCTGATCGAGCAAGCGCACGCCCTCGACGAGGCCCCAGGAACCGGCGAGCATCATGTCCCCGTGCGGCGCGGCTTCGTGATAGCCGAGACCACGCGCGAGACGACGATTGGGACCGGTGATGGCGACGAACCGGAACGGCCCGACGTCGCGGTAGGCGGGATCGAGCGCCGCACCGTGGCCATCGAAGCGCTCGCGAAAGCGCTCGGTATCGAGGGTCGCGTCGCGCAGGCCTTCGACCAGAGCGGAGATGATCGCCGGGGTAATGCCTCCGGTGTGATGCTCGAACAGCCCGTACAGGCGCTTGCCGCGCGCCAGGGTGGCGAAGGTGTGCATGTTGCCGACGTTGACGAGGATCGCGCCCTCGGTGGCGGCAGCCTCCGCTACGCGGGGATCGTCGAGCGCGCCGAGCACGGCAGCCGCGCCCGTGTCCATCAGAAACACGCCGGGGACGCTCTCGCGCACCGCCGTCATGCGGGTCATCCCATCCGGCGGCTCGGTGTAGACCATCCGCCGCAGATCGCCGCCATTGGTGAGCAGCCCCTGCAGGTAATCGAAGCGAACCTCGTTGTTTCCCGCCCCTGGCCGGTAGCCATGGTCTTGCACCGCGACCGCGACCGTTTCCGGCAGCGTGATACCAAACGGCGCGAGCGCCGCGGCGAGCGCGGGGAGATCGACATCCCCTGTTGCGATGACGTGCGCGCCAGCAGGAGGATCGGCGCGGATCTCGACGCCGAGGGCACGCACGCGATCGAGATCGTTGTGGATCGTGCGCGCCGCGCTCTCCGTCGCCGAGAGCGGGAGGCCGACAGCGAGATGCTCTTTCATGGCGTCACTGGAATCCCCACCGCCCATCAGCACGCCGGAGAGATGGATGGCGTGCCCGGCGGCGGTCGCGGCGCGTATGCGCGATCCGATAATCCGCGTCTGCGACGGGAGGACCAGTTTCAGGCAGTTCTCCGGCTCGCGATCAGGATCGAAGAGGAGGATATCTTGCGTTCCCGCGCCGACGTCGATGGCGAGGATCGATCGGTCATGGCTCATGGCGCGAGTGTAGACGGATATAGAGGGAATGGGGGTGGCGCTGCGCTTAGGGGGTGACGGCCTTCGGCCTCAGGGGGTGAAGGGGGTGGCGCTGCGCTCAGGGAGTGAAGGAGCGCACGAGAGGGCGAACCCGTCGTTTCTCCGTCACCCCCTTCACCCCCTGAGCGCGGCGTCACCCCCTCGAGCAGCGCCGTGATCTCCTCCGCGGCGGCCAGGGTGAAGCCCCCGGCGAACACGGCGACGCGGCGCAGGAAGCGCTGCTCTTCCGCAGAAAGCAGGTCGTAACTCCAGGCCACCGCGTTGCGCATCGTGCGCAGCCGGTCCGGGGCATCGTCCGGACCGCCGGTGAGGAGCGGGAGCGCGGGGTTGAGCCGGGAGAGCAATTCGCCCGCGGCCAGCAGTTGCACGCGCGACGCGGCCAGTTCGATGGCGAGCGGCAACCCATCCAGGCGGCGACAGACGCTGGCCACCGCCTCGGCATTCGCCGGAACGAGCGCGAAGCGCGGTTCGACCGCCCGCGCCCGCGCGATAAACAATTGGACCGCGGGCGAGGTGGCGATTGCGGCATAGGACGCTGTTTCGCCATTACCGGCGGGCCCTCTCAGCGGCAACGCCAGGGGATCGACCGGAAAACGCTGCTCCCCGGCAATATGGAGCCGGATGCGGCTGGTGACGAGCAGCACGAGATCAGGGCAGGCTTCGAGGAGCGTGGCCAGATCGACCGCCGCGGCCCGAATCTGCTCGAAGTTGTCCAGGATCAGGAGCAGATCCTTCTGCTGGCAGAACTCCGCGAATTGATCGAGCAGGGGACGGGTGGTGGTCTCGCGCAAGCCGACCGCGCGGGCGATGGTAGGGAGGACCAGATCGCTATCCGTCACCGCGGCGAGCGGCACGAACACCACGCCGTCGGAAAAGCCGGACACCTCTTCCGCCACGCGCAGCGCGAGACGGGTCTTGCCGACTCCGCCCGGGCCGGTGAGTGTTACCAGCCGGCCGTTCTCCCCGGCCAGGAGCGCGCGCACCGCCGCAACGTCGGCATCACGGCCGATCAACGACGTTCGCGGCAATGGGGTCCCGCTGCCGACGAGCGGCCGCGCGGCATCGGGAGGCGTCAGCTCGGGTTCGATCAACCGCAGCCGGTTCGGCTCCGGTGCCGCGGGCGATCTAGATGGCACGATTTCGTCCACGAACAGTCAAGGGTGATGGCGCACACGTGGGCATGTTGCCCCCATTTCCGTCCGATCGCTGGCGTCGTGGTGTGCCAATCATCACCGGTTCCGCTTCAGGTCGACGTGGGCCTCACGCCCAACCCTGTATGACGATTGTGCGCCGCGCGGCCGTCCCGCACATCGGTAAAACTACCGACTTTCGCTGGGTATTCATAGTGTTCGGTTCGCAACAACGGGCTTCCGGTGAGGGACTTCCTGTTTCCGTCATGTTTGGGTTAGGGGATGATCACGCCACTCGCCACACTGCACCAATCTGGCCGCATGATTGAGCAGCAGGGGTTTACGGCGCGATGTGCTCCAACTCCGGCGCCAACGCTGGAGCGGACTTGGGCCGTGTCTCGAGTGCCGCGGTGAGCACGGCCAGGAAATCATCGATGTCAAACGGCTTGGCCAGCACCGGTACCCCCAGCGTGCCCAGCTGGTCAACGATCACCGGGGTACGGAGGACAGGGGTCGCCCCCGTACAGAGGACGACTGGCACCCTTACCAGGTCCGGGTCACGCCGGACTGTGGTCAGGAACGCCCAGCCCGGCTCCGGGGTGCCGGCGAAGACCAGATCCTGGACAATAGCGTCCGGCGCGAGGGCGTGGACCTGGGTGAGGTCGAGTGGGGCGCGAGCCGTTGTGACCCGGTAGCCTTCCTCGGCCAGCAACTCCTGCAGCAGGTCGAGGATTTCCAGGGTGTCATCTATCACGAGGATGTGCGGGACACGGGACGTCGAGCTCATGACTGAGGAACATCGTCAACGATCACCCCGGTGCCCGTCGATCCGGATACCTACGCGATTGTGCCCCGCGTTGTCCGTAGATCACGACCAGCATCCTTAGGTTCCGCTGGGAAGCAATCCCCGTCCGATCGCGAAGCGCACCAATTCGGTCTGCGTCGTCAGCCCGAGTTTGCGCAGCAGGTTGGCGCGGTGGGTCTCGGCGGTACGGGGCGAGATCGCCAGGCGCCCCCCGATGTCAGCGGTGCTCAGTCCCTGCGCCGCCAATTGCAGCACTTCCCGCTCGCGATTGGTCAGCAGGTCATAGCGGTCGAGTGAAGTGGTTGGCGCCAGCGGGCGCTGGGCGTACGCCGCGATGGCCCGGTCGTTCAGGGGCGCGCTCAGAAAGCGCTGGCCGGCGATGGCGGCGCGAACGGCGGCGACGAGATCGCTCGTCGCCGAGCCCTTGAGGACGTAGCCGGCAACGCCGTGGCGCAACGCGTCGAGGACGTACGGCTCGGCGCCGTGCATCGAAAGGATGATGACCCGGGTCTCCGGCGATTTCCCTCGTGCCCGGCGCGCAACCTCCAATCCGCCGAGGTCGGGCATTTGCAGGTCGAGCATGGCGATATCCGGGCGCAACCGTTCGATCAGATCGATCGCCTCCAGACCGTTGGCGGCCTCCCCGACCACCTGACAGTCAGCCTCACCTTCCAGGAGCGTGCGCAGCCCCTGGCGAACGATGGCATGGTCGTCGGCCAGCACGACAGCGATCACGGTCCGTCCTCAAGATCGACCGACGACGCGGGATTCGGGTCGTCCTGTTCACCCAGGGGAATCTCGGCGGTAATCGCGGTTCCCGCCCCCGGCGCGCTCTCGATCTCCAGCGTCCCTCCGAGCAGGGCCACCCGCTCCCGCATGCCGCCGAGGCCGCTGGTCATCGGATCCTTGGAAAGGGAGAACCCCCGGCCGCGATCCTTGACTACAATGGTCAGCACTCCGGCATCCGCCAGCAGTTGGATGGTGGCGAAATCGGTCTGGGCGTGACGGGCGACGTTCGTCAGTGCCTCCTGCACGACCCGAAAGGCGCCGATCTCCACTTCCGGCAAGAAGCGGCGGTCCAGCCCGTGGTGACGCAGGTGAACCGCAATCCCCAGCCGTTCCTGGAAGCGTTCGATGTGCCACTCCAGCGCAGGGAGCAGCCCGAAAGAATCGAGCACCACCGGGCGTAGATCCATCGACAGTTGCCGCACCTGCTCGGTCAGCGTCTGCACCGTTGCCTGGGCCTCCGCGAGCGCCGCTGTTCCGTTTGCACCGGATGCGGCCGCGAGCTGGAAGTTGAGGCCGGTGAGGACCTGGCCGATTTCGTCGTGCAATTCGCGGGCAAGATGCCGCCGTTCCTCTTCCTGCACCACCAGGAGCCGCTGCGACAGGGTCCGCAGTTCGACCGTGGCCATCGCCACCTGGCCGGCTAACTCCTCGCGCACGCGCTCCTCTTCCTCCCACCGTGCCGCCTCTTCCTCGCGCCGGGTTTCCTCCATCACAAGCCGTGCGGTGACGTCTTGGCCGATCTTGAACACTCCCTGGAATGCACCATCTTCACCCCGCCGCGCGTAGGTCGTTCCCTCGATGAAGACCCGGCTGCCATCATTCCGCTGATGCCAGCGCACGTTCGGCGTCTGCCCCTCATCGCGAGCCGTGGCAAACTCCCGCTCTGGCACGCCAGCGGCGCGGTCCTCGGGGGTGAACGTGATCGCGACCGGTTGTCCGATCGCCTCCGCCGCTGGCCAACCGAAGACGCGCTGCGCGCCAGACGGCCACGTCTCAATGCAGCCCGCGATGTCGGTGGTGAAAATCCCGTAGTCGGTGGCCTCCTCCACAATGAGGCGATACCGCTCTTCGCTCGCCCGCAGCGCCTCCATCGCCTGCCGCTGGCCGGTGATGTCCTGCGCGATCCCGGCCACGCGACGCACCACCCCCGCCGCGTCACGGATGGGGAACCCGGTGTCGTGGATCCAGCGCACCTCGCCATCCGCGCGCACGATGCGGTACTGGGCCACGTGGGTTTTGCCGGCCAGGGCGCGCGGCATCGCCTGCGTCGCCGTGGCCCGGTCGTCAGGATGCACCAGTTCGGTCCAGCGGCTGAGGCTGCGCACGATCGCGTCGCGTGGTTCGCCCCACGTCTGCTCGAAGGCGGGACTGAGGTAATCGAGGTGACCGGTCGCGGCATCGACGATCCGCAGCGTATCCGTGGAGTTCTCGGCGAAGGAGCGGAACCGCTCCTCGCTCTCCCGTCGCGCGTACTCGGCCTGCTTGGTCTCGGTGATGTCAATGATGAACTCCACGCACTCCGACAGCGATCCACTCCCGTTCAACCGTGTCGGCGCGAACAGTCCCCACCAGCGCGTGCCATCCTTGCGAATCATTTCCTTTTCGTACGGGGGCGTCTCGCCCCGCACGGCGAGATCGTGAGCGCGCTCCGCCGTGAGTTCGAGGAACTCCGGAGCCGTCAGGTTCTCCCAATGTGCGGTGGCGCGCAACTCCTCGACCGTGTAGCCACTCATTTGCGCGAACGCCGCATTGGCGTCGAGCATGTGTCCGGCAAGGTCGAAATACAGCACGCCGACTTTCGGCACCGAAAGCGTCCGCCGCATGCGCCGCTCGCGCTCGCGCAACTCGTCCTCGGCTCGCTTCCGCTCGGTAATGTCATTCAGGACGAGCACGATCCGGGGATCTCCCGGTCCGTCCACCGGCGCGATGTAGACATCGAACCAGCGATCGATCTCGGCGTTGTGCCCCTCGAACCGCACCGGTTCACCCGTTCGGACCACGCCGGCCATGGCCGCGGCCCACGCGTGATCCAGCCCCTGCGAGACCTGGTTGAGCGTCTTGCCGACCGGCTGCCGCCGCCCCGTCAGCCGCTCGTAGGCAGGATTGACCTCGTGGATGCGCACGTCGACGGGGTTCCCGGTTTCGTCGAAGAGCACTTCATAGAGCGCGTACCCCTCGTCGATCGAGGCGAAGAGGGTGCGATACCGTTCCTCACTGGCGCGCAGCGCGGCCTCCGCCTGTGCCTGCTCCGCAGCCGCCCACGTGCGCTCGGCCACCTCGGAGATCAGGCGCAGATCATCGTCCGTCCAGGTGCGCGGTGCGGTGTCGGCGACGGCAAGCCCGCCCAGGAGGATGCCCTTCTTCACGACAGGAGCCGCCGCGAACGAACGCATCCCGAGCGCCCCGAACTGGGCGCGGGTCCCCTCACTCACCAGGGGATGCGTCGCCATCTCCGGGACGACCACCATCTGCCCTGCCGTCATGGGCTCCCGGAAAGCAAACGAGGCGACCGGCCAGATACCAACCAGGGATGCCACATCCCCGTGTGTGGAACACGCGTTGACCGTCATCCGCGTCAGGGGGTGATCGAACGCACCGTAGAAGGCCCAGGCGCAGCCCAGGCGCTCCCCCAGCAAACGCATCGCTTCGGCCTGGATGCGTTCAGGATCGGCGAGCGGTCGCAGGGCATCGCTGAGGTGCAACAGGAATGCCTGTCGCTCCTCGCTGGCCCGGAGCGCCACCTCACCTCGCCGCCGCTCTGTCACATCGCTGAAGATCAGCACCACGACGGCGGGGTCATCGGATCCCGGCGTGACATGGATGTCGAACCACCGATCCAGACGCGCGTTGTACCGCTCGAACCGCTGGGGCTGCCCAGATGCGGCCACGCTGGCCAGGGCATCGAGCCAGTCTTGATCCAGGGTCGGTTCGACCGCCTGTAACCGCTTCCCGACCGGAGCCGGCCGCTGCATGAGTCGCTCGTAGGCCGGGTTGACCTCGAGGATCTCCATATCGACAGGCGTGCCATCCGCACCGGCCACGATCCGGTAGCGGGCATACCCTTCGTCCATAGCGGTAAAGAGGGCACGATAGCGCTGCTCACTCTCACGGAGAGACTGCTCAGCCCGGATGCGCGCGGAGCTCTCGATCGCGGTGCAGAAGACGCCGGCCACGGCGCCGGTCTCGTCACGGGCAGGACCGTACGAGAACGTGAACCAGGCAGTCTCCACCGGGCCACCCCGATCGGGCACCATCGGTAGGTCGTCGCCACGCACTGACGCACCCGTACTCACGACCTGTGCGAACAGGTCCCCGACTTCCGTCCACACGTCGGCCCACGCCTCCCGGGCGGGCTGCCCGAGAAAGCCCGGGTGCTTGGCGCGGTTGATCGGTAGGGCGGCGTCGTTGTAGAGCTGCGTCAGGTCCGGTCCCCACCAGACGTAGCTGGGCACCGCGGAGCTGAGGCAGAGATCGATCGTGGTGCGCAGGCTCTGCGGCCAGGACTCGATCGGACCGAGCGGGGTGGCGGCCCAATCGTGTTTCCGGATGCGCCGGGCCATTTCTCCATCGCCGATGGGCCAGGTGAGACGTTGACCGCTTGCTGCATTCATGGGGATTCTCCGGCCCCGCGGTGTGCGCGGCGTGGACCTTGCCTTGGTATAGCACGTTCCGCACCGATGCACTCACGCTGACCGGCCCGATTCGCCGGAACCCGCGGCACGGCAAGGTATCCGGTCGTCGCCAATCCCCGGTCAGATCATCTGACGCGCCGATGGACCAGTTCTTGCAGCCCGCCACCTTCAATGCATAGGGAGGGAGCATTGGTGATGACCAACACGAACGCCTCGCACAAGACGCCGCCGGCGCCAGTCTTTACCCAGGTCCGGCAGATCGGGATTGTGGTGCGCGATCTGGAGACGGCGATCTGGCACTACAGCAACGACTACGGGATCGGTCCATGGCAGCGGCACGAGAGACTGACCCCGGAGAACGCGGCCGATGTGCGCATCCACGGTCAACCTGCCCCGCTCTGGAATGTCGCCGCCGCCTCGGCAATGGTAGGCGACGTGATGTGGGAACTGATCGAGCCGCGCGACGAGAAGAGTATCTTCGCGGACTTTCTGGCGAAGACCGGCGGCGGGGTGCATCACCTGGCGGTGACGACGCCGAATTTCGATGCAGCGGTGGCGGCAAGCGAGCAAGGAGGAGAGGCGCTCGCGCTCAGTGGCACCTTCAGCGGCATCCGGGTCGCCTACCTGCCTACCGATCGCGATCTCGGCGTGATCCTCGAAATCTTCGCCGAGGTTGCCCGCCAACCAATCGGAGCGGGACGCGGGCTGGCGGTCTGCACGGGAACGGCCGGTATTGCCCAAACCCGCCGGGCTCGTTCCCAGGGCGGGGCACCTCGGTATTGGAAGCGGACCGGTCACCCAACGTCACATCTGACGCCCCGGAACGGCTGATACCGATTCCGGATGATGACTGCCGTTAACGTGTGAGGCCTGCCCTCACCCCAAACCCTGGCTCTCTCCCCTGGCTCCCTCCCAAGTCTCCCTCCGCCCGAGGGAGGGGTCCCCTCCCCGGAGGGAGGAGTCCCCCTGGGCGCAAGGAGAGGGGCTCGGTGCGTCTGTATCGGGTCCCAATGCGAAAGGCATCATCCGGATTCCGCATGACACATCCTGTCATCCGCCTCGCTTCACGCATACCACCTATCCGTACCGCGAAATGCGGACGATCGCCATGCGGAGTAGTCATCCCGAGGCGGGGGAGATCCGAGATCTCACTGGGATGAGATTTGATTAATACCCTCACGGGGTATATGATCCAGTAACGGAGGGTAGCGTCCTCCAGTCGCTCCACGGCGAGGGCGGCATCGCCAAGCGCCGTGTCCGCCCGATCAGCAAACTAGCCCGGATTATTCATGGCGGCGATGATAGGCGGTCAGATGGTCCAGAGCGGTTGCCCGGGATTGACTGGCCGCGAGGCGCAGGCGGACGTGATCGCGCCACTGGTAGACGCGCCCGCCGATCTTGAGCAGGCGCAGCCGCAGGGTGTCCAGTTGCAGGCGCGGGACGTGCTGGTCGCTCAGCCCAGCGGCGCACCGGTATCGAGCAGCCAGTACGCGGCCGCGTGCGGCAACAAGCGGAATTGGTTGGCCCAGAAACGGTGGCAACTCAAGCGATCGGCGAAGCAGGCCACTTTCAGATCCTTGATGGCGTTCTCGCCATCGCCGCGCTCGACGTACCAATCGTAGAGGCGCCTCGGGCGGATCATCCGCGTAGGTGACCACGAAGCGGGTGTTCGGTCCCTTGGGCAGCGCCTCGGCTTTGACGATCACCCGCCGGGGATAGTCCCGAGCTCTCGGCCTGATAGGTCACCTCGCCAACGAAGGAGGCGGACTTTCTCCGCGCCGGTTGCGGCCCGCTGGCGCTGCGCTTCGGCGGCGAGGGAGCGGCCAGCGCCGTCAGGCGGGGATTGGTGGTCAGGCCAATGGTGTAGGCAATGCCTTCGCTCTCGCACCAGTCGTAGATCGCCGGCACCGCCCCCGCGGTCCATCCGGATTTCGATCGTCACGTCCGGCCAGCGAGCGCGGATGGCGCAGACCACGCGCTTGAGCGCAACCTTGACCCCGGCGCTACCGTGGGTGTTGCCGGGGCGCAAGACCGCGGTGATGGCTGGTGCGTCTCGCCATCGAAGATCGGCAGCGGGTGGAGCATGTGCTGCCGATAGCCATGATAGGCGCTTCCTTCCTGCTGGCCATGGGTCGGGTCGTCCGTGCCGTCGATGTCGAGGACGATGTGGGTGGGCGCCCCGTCGTTCCCGCTCCCGCAGATACAGCGCGCCGATCGCCACCGCCGAGCGGTAACACGCCCGCCGATCGACCGCGTTCTCCAACCGGGAGAGGAGTGGGCTGACTCTGGTCCGTCCACTCTCAGGCAGGTGGCCACGAACCGAAGCTCAGCAGCGAGATCAGTGCGCAGCGTGTCGGCATCGACCTGGTCTTCGTACCCACCAGGCGATCTGGAAGACCCGCTGCCGGACCAGGCTCTCCAGGCTATGGCGCACTGGACCGCGCCGCCAGTCGGGGATCACCGCGGCGAACGCGGCGCACAGCCCGAGCGCCTGCTCGGCCTGTTCCAGCCACGGCAAGCCGCCATCACTGGTCAGCCGGCCCCCATCGAAGCGGGCCTGCAGCGGCACTGAGGCGGAGCCGGAGAAAGCGATAGACGAGGTGTGGCAGACTGCGGCATGCGGGCACCTCCCTGGCGTGGGCTGTTCGTCACCACACCCTTACCAGAGGAGTGCCTCGCCTGTCACTCATGAATAATCCGGGCTAAGTATGTGCCTGGTAAGTTCGGTTGCCGTGAGGGGTACCGTTGGGGCGGAGGTGCCGGCGATGGACCCGAACCCCGCAATGGTGATGTCGGTGGCGGCGGCAGCGGAACGGACGGCGGTGGAAGCGGCGCTGCGGCGGCGCGACCTGACGCCACAGGTGCGCGAACGGCTGGAGATGGTCAAGGCCGCCGCGCTGGGGCACGACTGGCGCAGATCGCGACCTGGAGCGGGCGCACCCCGGGGACGGTGCGGCACTGGCTGGCGCGGTTCCGGCGCGGCGGCATCGCCGCCGCCGATGCGCCGCGCCAGGGTCGGCCGCCCAAAGGCGGATGCGGCAGCCTGGCGGCGCTCGCCCAGGCGGTGACGACGCCGCCCCGTTCGCTGGGCTTGCCCTTCGATGTCTGGAGTTCGCGGCGGCTGAGCGCCTACCTGGCCGAGACGACGAAGCGGGGTGGCGATCGCGCCGGGCTGGCTGCGGGTGCTGCTCCATCAGGAGCGCTTCGCCTGTGGGCGGCCCAAACATACCCTGGACCATCTCCAGGATGCGGAGGAAGTCGCCGCCTGTGAGCGCGCCCTTGCGGCAGCGGCGGAAAAAGGTGCGGGCGCAGCCAGGGAGCGCTACGAGTTGCATTATCAGGATGAGACCCATCTGGATACCAATCCGCACCTGAGCCCGGGTCTGGCACCGCATCGAACAGCGACGCCGACGCTGCCAGCGGCAGGCACCAACCGCCGTCTCACGGTGTTCGGCAGCGTCGAGGCGCTGGGCCGAGGCGGGTCGAGGTGCTCCTGGCGCGGCGGGATTCGGCCGGAGTTCGCCGCTACCTGGCGGCGCTCGATGCGCGGCACGAGGCCACCGGGCGGGAGGTCATCCTGGTCATCGACAACGGCCCCTGCCACGTCAGCACCGCGACCACGCGGGCGCTGGCGGCGCGGGCGGACTGGCTGGAAGTCATCCCCCTGGCCCGCTACAGCCCGCATCTCAACCCCAAAGAGGCCGAATGGCGTGTCCTCAAGCGCGATCACCGCGGCCACCTGGCGCCGACCTTGCGCGTCTTCATGAACACCTAACGTCATCGGCGGGCTGTGCCCTCGGCGTGGAAGCGGTGCGAGGTGCTCGACGAGGTGCCCCAGTGGTGGCTGGACAGGCACCGCAAGGCACCCACGGGACGCCCACCGGGACGCCCCAAGGGCGCCAAGGACACCCAACCCGCCAGCACCGGCGCACGAACTTACCAGCACCTACTTAGACGACCGCTATGCGTACGCAAACCATCATCATCCTGGACCTTCCCCTTCCGCCGCGCACGGCGACCATCAGCAGACGCATCGCGGCGCGATCTCTCCGATCCCCACGACATCGATCACCAGGCGATGATCGCGCACCGAGCACGCGGCCATCCATCATCAGTGCTCACCAGAGGCACGGCGCCCATGCCGGGCACGACAAGCATGCCGGTCACAGCGTGGCGATGTTCCGCGATCGCTTCTGGCTGAGTCTCGTGCTCTCCATCCCGGTCATCCTCTACAGCCCCATGGTGCAGGAGTGGCTCCGCTTCTCGCCGCCCGCGTTCCCGGCCAGCGAGTTTGTCGCTCCGGTCCTGGGCACGATCGTCTTTCTCTACGGTGGTCTTGTCTTTCTCCAAGGTGGTCTCGACGAACTCCGCGACCGCACCCCGGGGATGATGTTGCTCATCTCCCTGGCGATCGGAGTGGCCTGGCTGGCCAGCGCCGCCACCTTCCTCGGCTGGTTCGATCTCGACTTCTGGTGGGAATTGGCGTTGCTGGTAACCATCATGCTCTTCGGGCACTGGCAGGAGATGCGCGCCATCAGCCGGAGAAACTGAGCGCTCACCGCGCTGGCGGCCCTGCTGCCGGACGAGGCCGAACGACATCACCGATGGTGGTGTGGAGACCGTACCGCTAGCCAGTCTTCGCCGCGGCGATGTCGTCGGTCCGCCCCCGGCGCCCGAATCCCGGCGGATGGCGAAATCGTGGCGGGCGCGGCCAGAACTGGACGAGTCGATGATCACCGGGGAGTCCCGCCCGGTCGACAAGGCGGTTGGCGACCGGGTGGTGGCAGGCACCGTGGTTGCCGGGTCCGCGCTGCGGGTTCGCGTCGAGGCGGTGGGGGAAGAGACGGCCCTGGCTGGTATCCAGCGCCTGGTCGAAGCGGCGCAGACCTCGCGCTCCCGGGCACAGGCGCTGGCCGACCGCTTCGCCGCCATCCTCGTCTATGTTGCGGTTGCGGCCGGTGTGGTCACCTTCCTCGCCTGGACGATGCTGGGCCTTCCGGACGATGCCGTGACGCGGACGGTGACGGTGCTCGTCATCTCCTGCCCCCATGCGCTCGGTCTCGCCATTCCCCTGGAGATCGCGCTCTCGACCGCCATCTCCGCCCGGCAGGGAATCCTGGTGAAAGACCGCCTGGCCCTGGAGCGCATGCGCGAGGTGACGACCGTCCTCTTCGACAAGACGGGGACGCTGACTCGCGGCGAACCAGTCGTCACCGGCATCGCCTCGCGCGACGGAGATGACGCGGCCTTCCTCGCTCGCACCGCGGCGGTTGAGACCGACAGCGAGCATCCGCTGGCCCGCGCGATCGTTCGTCGTGCCACAGAAACTGGTCTCACCTTGCCGCAGGCTGCGGCCTTTCGCGCGATCGCGGGGCGCGGCGTGGAGGCCACCGTCGACGGCCACACGATCGCCATCGGCGGTCCGACCATGCTGCGGGAACAGGGTCTGAGCGTCCCGTCGGCTCTCGCCGCCCAAACTATGGCCTGGCTTGACCGGGGCGCGGCGATCCTGCACGTCGTTCAGGACGGTCAGATCGTTGGCGCGCTCGCCCTGGAAGATCACATTCGCTCGGAAGCCGCCGCCGCGGTGAGCGCCCTCAGGGCGCGCGGCGTGCGCGTCGTGATGATCACGGGAGACGCTCGGCCAGTGGCGGAGGCGGTCGCCAAAGACCTGGGCATCGACGAGGTCTTTGCCGAAGTCTTGCCGGAGGACAAGGACCGGGTCGTCGCCGAATTGCAGGGACGGGGGGAACAGGTGGCGATGGTCGGCGATGGCGTCAACGACGCACCGGCCCTGGCGCGGGCCGATGTCGGAATCGCCATCGGCGCCGGCACCGACGTGGCGATCGAATCGGCTGGAGTCATTCTGGCGACGAGCGATCCCCGGGCGGTGGTCAGCGTCATCGAACTCTCCCACGCCAGTTACCGCAAGATGGTGCAGAACCTGGCCTGGGCGGCCGGATACAACGTGCTCGCCATTCCCCTGGCGGCGGGCATCCTGGCCCCCGTCGGGATTCTCCTCCCGCCGGCGATCGGGGCCATCCTGATGAGTCTCTCGACCATCATCGTCGCGCTCAACGCCCAGTTGCTGCGGCGGCTCGACCTGCGATCAACCCAGGCTCCGCCGGGGCATAGAGACTGCAGGGCTCCTGCCGGAGGTGCCGATGCGCGCATCGCGACCCAACTCATGCTCCTGGAATGCGTCCACCGCCTTGCTGGCGCTCCTCCTGGTGGCAGCCTTTCTCGGTCATGACACGCTCATGGCCGCGCCGCCGCTCGCCACGCCGCACCATGGGGAACGAACGGGACAGGCGCCTCACCCACGTGCGGTCGAGGGTCTGCCGCCGGCAGGGCACCCCGAGAACTGCGGTATCAGCCAATTTGCGATCACACCGTCCGACCGGGGAACTGGTCCCGCGCTTGCGCCGGGGACCGCTCTGGATCCGGCATGTCAGCCTGGCCAGGCAGAGGAGACCACTGTTCCTCTCTCCTGGAAGGAGCCCCATTGGCCACCGGGCACGTTGCGCGCGATCCTCCAGGTCTATCGGATTTAGACCGCCCTCCCGCCGCGTCCGATTTGCGCATACCACCGGCTGTTAGCCGTGCCACGTTTCGTTGGCACGGAGGTCTCAACGACAAAGGAACATCTGATGCACCGACGACACACCGCGGCAGGGGCCGCACTCGTTGCCGTTCTCTCGACCATCGCGATCGCCTCACCGTCTCCATTGGCTGCGCAATCCGCGCCACCGACGATCGCCTGTGATGCCGCCGCGGCGGCTTCCCCCATGTCCGGCAGGGGCGGCATGAAGATGGGCACTCCGGCTGCCGAGTCACACGCCATGACTGGACACCAACTGGAGTTCGACCAGGCCTACATCGACATGATGATCCCTCACCACGCCAGCATCATCGCCATGGCCGAAGCCGCGTTGCCCCGCCTGAGCGACGAGCGGCTGCGCGAAATCGCCAGGGCCATCATCGCCACGCAGCAACCGGAAATCGCGCAACTCCGCGATGACCGGGAACGGTGGTACGGCGAGGCATCGCCAATGCCGATGGACGACAGCATGATGTCGGCCATGACCGAACTGATGCCCGCGATGTCAGGAACGAGGGAAGATATGGCCTTCCAGATGGATGCGGCGTCCCAGGTCGCGGCCATCTGCGCGGCCGAGAATCCCGATCTGACCTTCATCGCTCTGACGATCCCCCATCACCGCATGGCGATCGAATCCTCCCAGATCGCGCTGGCTCGGGCTGTGCATCCCGAAATCGCGGACTTCGCGCGCCGGGTGATCGCGGCCCAGCAGCGGGAAATCGAGACGCTGGACCAGATCCGGGCTGAACTCACCGGAGAAGGCACACCGACTGGCGGCTGACGGCCACCGGTAGCAGGCCAGATCCCGCCGCCCGCCCGAGATCTGGCGGCCTGATCGCAGGAGATCGCGCGAGGGGACGGTGTTGTTCTCTCGCGCGACCGCACCCCAACCCTCTTTCAACCATCCACCTGTTCTCCTGGCGATGCGCGGCTACAGGGCCGTTGATGCCGATGGCGATGGGCTACCCGAAGTAGTCACGGTTCCCCTCGACATCGCGACCGGTCTCGACTCCGGACAGGACTGGGTCTGGCGGGAAGACCGGATCGAGGCGCTCCTCTTCGCTGCGGCTACCGGGGTGTTCTTCCTGGCGGGGTGCGCCCCGAACCAGGGGAACCTCTACCCGCGGTTCGACCACATCGTGCTGTTGACCGCGCCCGCCGCGGTGATTGTCGAGCGGCTCGCCACGCGCACGAACAATCCGTACGGCAAGCGCCCCGAGGAGATCACGCGCACGTTGGCGATGCGGCGGACGATCGAACCGCTGTTGCGACGGGACGCCACCGCCGAGATCGACAGCAGCGTGCCACTCGATGCGGTCGTGACGCGGATTCTGCGGATCGTGGGCGAAGCGGCGTGAATGACGAGCCGGCGTTGGACCGTTACCGTCGCCCGTAGGGATCGAGGGCGTCGCGCAGGCCGTCCCCGACGAAGTTGATGCTGATCACGGTGAGAAAGATCATCATGCCGGGGGCGATGGCGAAGACCGGCAGTTGCTGCATGTGCGGCTGGGCGTCGCGCAGCAGGTTGCCCCAGGTGGCGGTCGGCGGCTGTACGCCGTAACCGAGATAACTCAACCCCGATTCGGTGATGATCGAGGCGGCGACCAGCAGGCTCGCCTGCACCACGATCGGTCCGACAGCGCCGGGAAGGACGTGGCGGAGCATGATCCGCGCGTTGCCGCTGCCGGCCGCCCGCGCCGCCTCCACGAACTCCTTCTCTTTCAAACTGAGAAACGTGGCCCGCACCAACCGCGCCAGTCCCATCCAGGAGAGCACCCCGATCACCAGCGCGATGGGGAGGATGCTCCCCTGCAACACGCGCAGTTCGGTGGAGCGGATGAGGGTGCCGAGGACGATGAGGACGAAGAGTTGGGGATAGCAGAGGAAGGCATCGGTGAGGCGCATCAGCGTGGCGTCGAGCAGACCGCCGAAATAGCCCGCCGCGGCGCCGAGCGCGGTGCCGATGGCGAGGGCGATGAGCGTCGCGGCGAGCCCGATGGTGAGGGAGATGCGGCCGCCGTGCAAGGTGCGGGCAAAGACATCGCGGCCCGCCTCATCGGTGCCGAACGGGTGCGCCAGGGAGGGGCCCTGCTTGCGATCGGAGACGGAGAGAGCGTCCGGATCCATGGTGATGTACGGCGCCAGGATGGCGGAGAGGATCAGGATCAGCAGCACGATCAGCCCCGCCACCGCCAGCCGGTGCCGCAGGAAGCGGCGCGCGATCAACCCGAGCATGGTGTCGTGGCGGCGCGGCGGGGCGAGCGACGGCGCGGGCGCGATTGGCCGCGGCGCGGTCTCGACAAGCGTATCGGCGGTTTGACCGGTGGCGCTCATGAGAGGCGAATCCGGGGATCGAGCCAGGCGTAGAGCATATCGGCGACGATATTGGCGAGGATGATCAACACGGAGGTGATCATGATGATCGCCATCAGCAGGCCGTAGTCTCGCCGCTCGGCGGCGGCGTAGAAGAGCCGCCCCATCCCCGGCCAGGCGAAGATCACCTCGGTGAAGAGCGCGCCGGTAAAGAGGAAGGGCACATCCAGGGCCATCAGCGTGACGAGGGGGATGGCCGCGTTGCGGAAGGCGTGACGGAGCACCACCAGCCGCTCGGCCAATCCTTTCGCCCGCGCGGTGCGCACATAATCCTGGTGAATCGTCTCCAGCATCGAAGCGCGCAGGAAGCGCGAGTACCACGCCACCCACCCCGCGGCGAGCATCGTCACCGGCAGGATCAGGTGCAGGATGCGGTCGCCGAGGGAGAAGGGCGCCCCCATGGTCGCCACCCCGCCCGCGGGCAGGAGCGGCTCCCCGGTGAAGGGATTTTCCAGCCACATGTAGAAGACGAGAAGCAGAATTAGCCCGAACCAGAAGATGGGGATCGACTGCCCGATGAACGTCGTGGTGGTCACGACGTGATCGAACTTCGAATATTGCCGTAGCGCCGAGAGGACCCCGACCGGGATGGCGATGATGAGCGTCACGACCCAGGCGACAGTCATCAGGAGCAGGGTATTCGGCAGGCGATCGAGAATCTCGTCCGCCACCGGCCGTTTGGTCGTGACCGCCATCCCCAGGTCACCCTGCAGCACGCGGCCCAGCCACTTGCCGTACTGGACCGGCAGAGGATCGTTGAGTCCCAGTTGCTCCTCCAGCCGCGCCAGGTCTTCGGCTTTGAGATTGCCCCGCCGCATGTAGGCCGCGGTCGGCCCGCCCGGCGCGGCATGGAGCAGCGCGAAGACGGTCACGCTCACGAACAGGAGGAGCGGGATCGCCCCGAGGAGACGGCGGAAGGCGAAGGCAGCCATGTGAGGCTCCTAGCGAGACGAAAGACGGGAGTCAGGAGTCAGGAGTCAGGAGACGACGAGATGGCCAGAGCGCGGAGAGATGGCATCAGACCAGACTGGTGTCATCCCGACGCAGGAGGAGTCTCGTCGCTTCCGTTCGCCATCGCCAACGCCGAGATTCCTCGCGTTCCGCTCGGAATGACCCCATCGCTGGCCGTGACCACGAGCCGTGCGCCATCCCGCCAACTGTCACCGTCGCTGTCTCGCTCTCTCCCGACTCCTGACTCCTGACTCCTGACTCCCGACTCGTCAGATCTGCTCCACCCACCAGTTCTCGGCGTCCCAGGTGGCGTACTCCCAGGTACTCACCGTGAAGCCGTGAAGGCGGTACGAGTAGGCGCTTCCTTCACCGAACTGGAGGATCGGGAAGCGCGGGATGTCCTCCCGCACCGCATCGGCCACTTTGCAGAAGTTCTCACGCCGCACGTTCACGTCTGGCGAGCTGTTGGCCGCGGCGATCCACTCCCCGACATCGTCTCGCACCCAGCGGTAGAAATTCTCGCCGCCCGGCGTGTCCGCGCTCGGCACTTGACCCGGATCCATCGACTGGTAGATATCCTTGCCCGGCTCGGCGAACCAGCCGCCGTCATAGACGAGGATGTCGTAGTCGCCAAGCAGGCGCGGCGAGCCGTCATCCCAGGTGCCGAAGATGACGGCGAACTCCTGGTTCTCCAGTTTGGTGTCGACGCCGACGGCCTTCAGGTCTTCCTGAATGGCGAGTTCGATCAGCTCCAGGTCGGAGTAGCCGGTGTAGCCGTTCATCTGCATGCTGAGCGGCGTGCCGTCCGCGACCCCCGCGACGCCGTGCGCCTCGCGAATGCCGTCGCCGTCCTCGTCCTTCCAGCCGACCTCGTCCAGCAACTGCTTGGCTCGTTCCGGGTCGTAGGTAAACGGCTCCACTTTGCACTTCATCCAACCGACATCGAACGGGGAGTCGATGTGGTAGAAGCGCCCCTCGAACAGGTCGTCGATGATGCGGTCGCGGTTGACGGCGAGGGTCAGTGCCTCGCGCACGCGGTGATCGCCGAGGATCGGGTGGGGCGGAGTGACGCCCGGATCGCCGTCGAACGGTTTGGAGAGGTTGAACCGCATCTCCACGATCCAGATCCCGGGGGCGGTGCGGGACTCGCCAGCACCGGCCGCCTTGATCTGCTGGTCGGCCTCGAGGCTGGACCAGAGCATGACATCGCCATCGCCCTCGATCATGCGCGCGGTGCGCGCCTCTTCGGCGGGGACGACGAGGAAGTTCAACCCGTCGAGGTACGGCTTTCCTTCCTCGCGGTAGTTCTCGTTCTTGACCGTGGACAGGTACTCACCCGGCGCCCACTCCTGCAACTTGAAGGGACCGGTGCCGATCGGATTGCGATTGAAGTCCCAACTCGCCATGTCCGCCGGAGCGCCGGTGGCGTGCTTCGGCACGATCCAGGGGAACTGGTCGAGGTAGCCGGCATTGAACGAGGAGTAGGAGACCACCACCGTCTCCGGATCGGGGGTCTGGATGTCGGAGATCAGTTCGTATTCGCTGGCGACCGCCGAGCCATTGGCGGGATCGCGCGCCGACTCCCAGGTGTGCTTGACATCATCCGACGTCACCGGCTCGCCATCGGACCAGAGCAGCCCTGGCTCCAGTTTCCAGGTGACGGTGGTCAGATCCTCCGAAACGCCGCCGTTGTCGAGGGTCGGCAGTTCGGCCGCGAGCGCAGGCTGAAAGTTGCCATCGGGATCGCTGTAGGTCAGTCCCTCCAGGATCGCGGTCGAGACCTGCGCCGCGATGGAGGTCTGCCCGACGAGCGGATTGAGGGAATCGGGGTCTTCATAGAGCAGGAAGTTGACCGTGCCGCCCGGCACCGCCGGACCCTGGGTATCGGAGTAGTACGAGGGACCACCGTCGTCACCGCCCGTCGCATCCTCCTGCGCGGCCACCGTCCGGCCGGCCACTGGCAGGAGCAAGGCGGCTAACGCCAGGATCCGCCACCAGGGAGTTCGTGCCCGATTTCGCGACATCGCATCCTCCTTGCCATCGCACGCGCACCCATGTGGGATACGTCGTTCCGCACGACTATCCCGTGCCTGGGGAGATGATGATTCGGTCATCGGACCCTGGTTTGCCCAGAGCCGCCGTGACCGGATCGCTACCCCCAAGGATGAATGCAGAGGATAGCAGGGCGAGCCCTGCCCCCGCTGTTGTCGTTGCCCGAACCTGTTCCGGCGGGCCGGCGAGAGGGCATGTTGCTGACTTCAGAAAATTGCCCCGATTACCCTATTGACAGCGTGGCACCGGTCATATAGAGTGTACGTACTGAAGCAACAGGGGCCGCGCAAGCGGCCAGGCGGGAGAAGCAATTCAAACGCCAGGCGGGATCGGGGCGCTGGAAACGGCGAACCGATGGCTCTCGGAACCGACCACACTCAAGGCGGCAACGCCTCGATGTTGGATCCGGTTGCACGTCGGTGGCAGCAATGTCACGGACATTGGTCCAGGCAGCAATGCCGGAGGCCGTGGCGGTATCGGCCGAACACCGAGCACCGCCGCCGGTCGCACCGCGGTTGAGCAATCGGCAGCGGAGTGATCGCCGAGTAGCGACGGAGCAATCTGCCGCTAGCCGCTGAGCTTCGGGAACGAGACGCCGATGGCTGCGCAAGCTGCTGTCGGCGTTTTCGTTGTGCCAAGAGGGTTTGGGAGTGGCTCGACGGCCCAGTCGCATGTAGGAGGGGGGACGTGTCCGACGAGAGAAATCCGCTAACCACCGCATTCGGCGCCACGTTCAGCCGGCACTATCTCATCGCCGTCATTCACGATGGCGCCACCGCGGACAGCACCTGTGCCGCCCTGCGCGCGGCGGGTTTCGCTGATGGCAACGTCGTCGTCTGCGCCGGTGATGTCTTCGTCAAGAACTGGAATGAGCACTTCGCCCATCGCGGTCTGCTGGAGCGGGCGCTCGATCTCTTTCCCTCGGAGGAGCGCGCCGCGGTCGAAGAGTATCTGGAGGAGGCGGGCAACGGCGCGTCGTTCCTGCTGGTCCACACCCCGGATCGGGCGGGCCGCGACCAGGCGCGGGAGGTGATCGTCGCCCACACCGGTCATGCCATGCGCTACTTCGACGACCGGACCATCGTCGATCTCGGGTGAGGCGCAGCCGCATCATACAGTGTGCTTGACCTTTGCCTCCGGAAAGTTTGCTGAATTGGGACATCCAGGTTTGTCACGCTTCGTTCGTTCACGCCTGGAGTGACATCACGAACCGCTCGTGGCGTGCCGCAGCGTAATGGAATCCGAGACTTTCTCGGATTCCAATTCCTGGATTCCTAAACCCCGGGCAAACGAGGCTTGGCGACCCATGGATCAACGACCTGGAAACCCAAGTCTTTCCAATTCTTCATGGGCTCGTCCATGGTCTGGCACTCGGCTACTCGCAGCCGCTGTGCCGTGGCCAGATGGACTGCATCAAGCGGGGTCAGCTTTCGCGGAATCTCGACTGACCGCCGCATGAGATATCGCGCATCTCGCGCGATCAGTCGATCGAACTCAACAAGTCGCACAACGGCTTCATCAGACCACATCTCGTCCATCGCGGTCAGAAGTGTAGGATCAAGTCTCTTGGCGGACTTTTCCTGTTTCGCGTAGGCAACTTCGACGATCGTCACGGTCGAGGTCACAATGAACAGATTGGGCGTGTCCTTCACGGTGTCAAGCACACCGTCGAGGATAGGTTGCCAAGCGGGAGTCCCTTCCAGCCAATGGAGAAACACACAAGCGTCCCAATAAAGAAGGCGAGGAGCATCAGGCATCGCGCAGACGCCTGATCACGTCCTCTGGGGAGGGTTCGTCGGCCTGGGCAGGAGACACTCCCCTTGCCCGCAGGAATCCGCCTGGATCCACCCTTTGCACACGCTCAATGGAAAGCACCGGGGTGATGTTTACTGGATAGCCGCTTTTCGGATCCCGTCGAATCCACCCGTACACAATCACACGCTGATCCCAGCTTTCTCGAGCCAGATCGGCCTGGTCTGGCTGGAGTACGCACCGAATAGCGTGATCGTTCAGCAAGTCGTAGAGCATGAATCCGAGCCAGCGGCGATGGGTAAGGGTCTCAATGGTGCCTTCAATCGAACCGTAGGCTCCAACCAGACCCGCAGATTGCTCTACAGGAACACCCGACGTAACTGTCGCGACTTCGCCACCCGCCTCGAACGACACCGACGTGATCTGACCGTTGAGGACTTGAGTAATGCTCTCAGCAGCCCGAACGACAGGCGGCGAGTAAGGAATGGGCTTTCCTGTTTCGAGAGCATGTCCAATGACGACGTACGCTTGCTGGACTTTCTGAACTACCTCGGGTTGCGAGCTTTCCCCCCGGACGGTCACGTTGGCGCTTCCACCCGATAGTTCGTCTACCACCCAAGTGACCGGCGCATTCTCGCCAACTTCTTTAGCAAGAAGTTCGATGAGAATCTGAAATCCGCTCAGCGCACGGTTGAATTCAGGAAGCGGGACGTTTCCACCTAGAGAGAGAGTAAGTGTGTCTTGAACCATAGTTGAAACCCATTGATGACTCGCCGCGGGGTATTCTCGGCCATCAGGGCCAGCAACAGAACGGCTGTTCGGTATTTGTATGATAGCACACCTAGTAAGGAGCGCCTGATTGCGCCGCTGGCCAAGTACAACCTCATTGCTGTCGATTGGTCCAGCACCGGAGTAATGGCGACTGATTCGGGCTCACATCATGCCGCGCACGACCTTCGGCGCTGGTCTGGCCCATTCACTCCTGCCTGCAAATGATCCACCCCGGTCACCTTGGAAGGTGACCGGGGTGAGGGGGCATTACCCGGAACGGGAATTACGCGCTCGGCGTCGCCTCCTGCGCGGCTTCCGCCATCGGCGCCCCGGCCACGATCGGGAGCACGGTCAGGGTGCCGGCCGCCACCGTGCCGATGGCGTAGACGCTGTAGGCGTCGCCGCCTGTCAACTCCACACCCGGCAGATCGAGCGCCACATCGGTGGTGCCGGTGGGACGCACTTCCAGGTCGTACGTGCCCGCGGGAACGGTCAGGTAGTCGCTGGCATCCGGGAAGGCCAGGTTCGCGATCAGCACGTCGCCGCCCTTGACCGCGACATCGACCGCCGGCGCGTCCGGCGAGGCGTGGATCACCCGCACCGCCGCATTCGCCGCGTCCTCGGTCACGGTCAGATCGACCGGGAAGACTGCCGCCTTGATCTCGGCCACGTTGCCAACCGCCGCCGCCTCGTAGGCCATGCCCGCGGTCAGATCGAGTGTCGCATCGATCACCGCCTTGTCGGCGGCCTCACCGGCCGGCGCGACCTGGACCTGGTGCTCCCCAGCCGGCAGCGCCACCCAACCGGTCGCCTTGCCGAAGGCGAGTTTCTCGACCGCCTTCGCGCCGTCAACGTAGATGTCGACCGCGGGGGCATCCGGCGAGGCATGCACGATGTTCACGCAGGCGTCGCCCTCGGCCCCGATCCCGAGCACCGCGGTGCAGGCCGGACCCATCGCCGCCGGTGTGGCCTCCTGCGCCCGCACCGGACCACCCACAACGCTCACCAGACTCAGCCCGGCAACCGCCGCAAACGCCACCACGGCCCGCCGAGTCCCGCTCAATCGCCAATCCATCACCACAACTCCTTCAACCCATTTGACTGACGCAACAACCGGCAGTCGCCGGGACTCTCCGAAGCGGCCAGGGGAGGCCTCAACCCCGCCGCTCACCAACGATCATGCTTCACGCCGCGCCAGGGCGATGTAGCGTTCGTGACCAAAATCGTCAAAAAATGAAGCGTTTAATGTTGCCGGGCTACACAACCGCGGTCAGGGACCGGCTGACACACCCCTCCAGGCACCGTCATCCTCGCAACCACGCGGGATTTCTCCCGGTTGACTGACGGCCAATTCCCACGCTTCCTGTCCGGACGGATCGTTGTCACCGAAGGCAAAGTGTCCGTACACGCCTTGCCAGATGAGGCAGCCCACCCCGAAGGTCCCCTTCCCGACGTGTCAATCTGACACACCGTTTACTTCGTTCGTCACCACCCCTACTATGCAGTTGCAGAGTGACGCGAACGGCGCGGCAAGCCTGGCATCGCCGCCGGGCCGTTCGAGCGAACACGATGAGGGATGGAGGCATGGCCACGATGAGCGAGCAGCACGCGGTGCATCCGCTCGATCGTTTTCCCCACCCGGCGGCAACGCCCGCGAGCGGAGCGCCGGGCGGCCGGCTGTACATGACCGGCGATCTCCGCGCCCTGACGGGATTGGCGCGGACCCATATGGACTTCTACCTGCGCGAGGGGATCATCCAGCCAACGCTGCGCACGGAGAGCGGGTATCTGCTCTTCGACGAGGGAGAGCTGGAGACCCTGCGCGCCGTTCTCCGCTGGCGCGACGAGGGAGTCGGGATCCGCGAGATCCGCGACCGACTCGGCCGCCCCGCGGTGCCGTGAGTGACCAGGAGACGTGGCCAGCGGCGGGAGATCCGGCCGCGGCCGAGGAGGAGCGCGATCGTACGAATGAACGGGGGAGTGGGAAATGACAAAGGCCGGCGCGCCAACGCCAGCCTTCGCCCATTGCCCAGGTTTGCAATGAACCCGCGACCGGGTTCTCGTGTTCTGACCTGACGCGCTTCCGGGATCGCGGACGGACCGTCGCCAAACCGCCTGTCCGCACCCACCGAGCGCCAGATTCGCCGCCGTTGTCCCTGCCATGGGAGGGTTTGTTGCACCCTGGCGACACCGCGATTCTAAGCATGCCAGATTGGGCATGTCAATATGGCCAAGCCACTGAAAGCCGCGCCCCCGGGCGGGGGAGACCTGCTGTTCCCCTGATCCTGGCGACGCTGGAGGCGGCGGCGTGAGCCGGCCGCGGTCTCCCCGAGACGACCGGCTGGCCCCCGTGCCAGAACCGACCCGCGGCGGCGAGGATGTGCGCCGTCGCGGCTGGTTCTGGCACTGGAACGCGCTCGTCACCCAGTACGCGCCGCTGATCGGCCTGAAAGGGGTGGGGCTGCTCAACTCCTACACGGTCTGGACCGACCGGCGGGAGGAGTCGCCTCACCGCGGGTTCGCCTTCCCTTCCCAGCAGAGCGAGGCGGACTTCTACGGCGAAGACCGGGCCGAACTGATCACCATCAACAAGATCCTGGTCGCGCTCGACCTCATCGAGATCCGCAAGGAGATGGTGGTCCGGGCTGATCCGCAGGGACGGCGCTGGAAGGTGCCGCACAACTTCTACCGGGTGAAGGATCACGGCGACGACTTCACCCTCTCCACCGACGCTGTGCTGCGGGTGGCGGAACTGGCGGCGAAGGATCGTGCCGTCTACCGCTATGTGCGCCGCGTCTTCTCGCCCCGCTTCGCGCCCATCGACGGCGACAATGTCTGGACCCGGATCCTGCCGGAAGTGCGGCAGACCCCACTCTGGGCCGCGCTGGCAGCGAAAGCCGGGGCGGAAGAAGACCGGGCCTCGGCGCGCACCCGTGCCGGTCACGCCGCGCGGAAGGGGGCGTCTTCCCCATCTCCCGCCGATTCGCCATTTTTTGTGCCCAGTGCCGTTGACGAGGCGGCAAACAGCGACAGCAGCAACGACAGCGACTCTGTCATCATGCAGGAGCAGGCGGAAACCACTGTTGCAATCATCAACAGTGGTTCGGCGATGGACGTTGCGGGGACCAACAATGGTTCGCCACCGGCGAGTGGAAGCGGCGTTGCTCCCCGCAACAGAGGTTGCCCGACCTCTGTTGCTCCGCTCAACACGACGTATGACCAATCATCGACAACTACGAAAAACGATGAAACGCACAGCCGAGTGCCGCGGACTGGTTCTGGCGACAATGCGAGTTGGCGGTCCCACGACACGCCATTACCCGGGATGACGACAGCCGGGCCGCGGGCTGTGCCACCCGATGACGCCGCGGGCGAAGCGGGGGCGCTACGCGCTTTCGCCCACGCCAACGACCGCGAGCCAACCCCGGCCGAGCGGAAACTGCTGCGCGATCTGGCGGCGCGCTTCCTGCCGGTGGCGGCGGCGGCGCATCTGGAGCGGGCGGAGGTACCCGCGTCTGGCTGGGGCTGGCTGGAGGCCGCGGTCTGGGAAGCGGTCGAGGCCGGGAGCGCCTTCGTGGCGCCGCGCCGGCTGCGCGAGATCCTGGCCCGCTGGGAACGAGAGGGCTTCCCGGCGGGCGAAGCGACGGTGGTGCCCACGGCGGCGCCCATGCTGGTGCGTCCGGTGCGGGAGCGTTCCCCGGCGCCGCGGCCGCTCCCCGCGCAGTTCACCATCCAAGAGGTCGGTCTCTCCAACCGGCAGGTCTGGGCGGCGGTGCTCGCCGAGGTGGCACGGCAGGGGCAGGTCACGCCAGGTGATCTGGAGACCTGGTTCCGCCCGGCGTCGCTGGTCGGCCGGGAGGGAGACACGCTCCTCGTCGGGGCGCCGAACGAGGTCGCCCGCGAGCGGCTGGGCACGCGGCTGGACGGTCCCCTCGGCGATGCGCTGCGCGCGGTGATCGGCGCCTCGCTGCCGGTGCGGGTGGTGCTCGCTGACGATGTGGCAAGCGCGCCCGACGAGGCGGCGGGGTAATGTCGGTGGGGATGGCGTGCGCTCCGATCTCGCGGCATCGGGGGGTGGAGGAGGAGCCAGGTGATGGATCGCAGCGAGCAAAACAAGCAGCAGGCGATGGCGTTCTACGATCTGATGTTCAACCAGAACCGACCCCATGCAGCGATCGAGCGCTATGTGGGTGAGGACTACATCCAGCACAACCCGCACGTCGGCGATGGCAAGCAGGCGTTCATCGCCTATTTCGAGCGGATGGCGCGCGAGTACCCTGGCAAGCGCGTGGAGTTCAAGCGGGTCATCGCCGAGGGGAATCTTGTCGTCCTGCACTGCTTTCAGCACTGGCCGGGCGACCACGACTATGCCGGCATCGACATCTTCCGCTTCGACGAGAACGGCAAGATCGTCGAGCACTGGGATGTACTGCAGATCATTCCGGCGCGGTCCGCCAACGACAACACGATGTTCTAAGCAGATATCCCCAATCCAGATGATGACTGCCCCTTCCTGGCCGTGCCGGCCCTCGTCCTACAGACGCCTGCAGAAACTGTGTCGTCCCGAGGAACGAGGGATCTCGTCGTTCGGGTGCCGGAGGCCGACGATCGAGATTCCTCGCGCTGGCTCACAGGGGGATGTTTGGCTGAAGTGGGGCGTTCAGTCTGGCGCTAAACGGCGACGAAGCCGCGAGAAGCGCCTCTCCTGCTCGGCGGCTTCCAAGGGTAGGTATGGCTGGACTGGGGCGTTTGCCCTCGCACGGGATGGCCACCACGTAGCCCAAAGCCCCTCGCCCTGCGCACAGGGAGAGGGGTTGGGGTGAGGGCGAGGGCGGCGAGAGCGCTGGCGAATCCGGCCTCTCCGATGTCCCCGTCGCCCGTTACTCTGACCGACTGCTAGCGGGGGCCGAAGACCGTCATCCACTGTCCTGGGCCAGTGACCCGGCCCGGTGCGAGAGGCGGCGGAGGGAGTGCCGGCCCGGGTCCGTCGCGGCGACCAATCC
The DNA here is from genome assembly GCA_046328335.1 of Thermomicrobiales bacterium. Classification (GTDB taxonomy): domain Bacteria; phylum Chloroflexota; class Chloroflexia; order Thermomicrobiales; family UBA6265; genus JACCXM01. Next base: position 100,184 of record JAXLWU010000001.1, on the reverse strand, counting down.
CGCCATCGCCAGCAGCAGGACGCCAGCGGCGACAAAGGTGGCGCGGAAGCCGAGACTCGTGGCCAGAATCGCGCCGAGGAGCGGTCCGACGAAGCCGCCGAGACCGGACAGGGTGGCGGTAAGGCCGAAGATCGCGCCGCGCCGCTCGACCGGGGTGAGGTGCGCGATCAGGGCATTGGCGGAGGGGATGAGCCCGCCGATGGCGACCCCCAGCGCCGCTTGCAGTAGCGCCAGTTGCCAGGGAGAACGAACGAGGGCCATCGGCAGGTAGAGCAGACCGGCGACGAGCAGGCTCACGGTGAGCACCCGGCGGTGGCCGGTGCGGTCGCCGAGGCGGCCGAGCCAGGCGGCGGCGATGGCGCTGGTAATCCCGGCGGCGCCAAGCACGATCCCCGCCACGGTGGCGACGTGCGCGGCGTCCGGCGCTAGTTGCTGCACGAAGAGGGGGATGATCGGCTGCATCGCCATGGCGATGGTGCGGATGATGAAGATGGCGGCGAACATGGTCAGCATGGCGAGACTGAACAGGAACGCGCCGGAGGTTCGGACCTGTTGCCAACGACTGCCGGTGCGCGGGGCCCGCGGCGTGGCGACGAAGTGTTCCCGCGCAAAGAGGGAGACGCAGACGCCGCCGAGGAAGAGGGCGGCGCCGGCGGCGGCAAAGGTGGCGCGGGGACCGATCCGGTCGTAGGCGAAGCCGCCGAAGAGGGGACCGGCGGCGGCGCCGGCGAAGACGGCGGTCTGGACCATGCCGAGGGCGTAGCCGAGGCGCCGCTTCGGGGCGCTGGTGGCGACCATGGCGGTGGCGGCGGCGACGGTGCCGGTGAGCGTTCCTTCCAGCACGCGCAGCAACACGAGTTGCCAGGGGGCGGTGGCAAAGGCCATCAGTCCGACGCTGAGGGCGCCGCCAAAGAGCCCGCGCATCAGCATCGGCTTGCGGCCAATGCGGTCGGCGACGAGTCCCCACAGCGGGGCAGTCAGCGCCATCGCCGCCGCGCCGGCGGCATTGATCGTACCCGACCAGAGCGCCTGGCCCTCGACGGAATCGACCCCGAGATCACCGAGAAAGAAGGGAAGAAAGGGCACGCGGGAGGTGAAACCGATCAGGGCGAGGAGTTGCCCGGCCCAGACAGCGTAGAGCGTGGTGTTCCACCCCGGCTGCCCGTCATCGGCATCGTCGTTGTGCGCCTGTGGCTCCTCGGCGGTCATGAGCGGCGAGTGTAACGCGCTTGCTGGTCGATGGAAATTCTGGATGCTGCGCGGCGAACTAGGGGTGTATCACCCGCGGAGCGATATCGCTGGAAGCGATCAGACGATGCGGTGCCCGCCGCCCACAAAGAGGCGCTGCCCGGTGACCCAACGCGCCTGTTCCGAGGCCAGAAAGAGGACAACGTCAGCCACATCCTGCGGCGCTCCGACGCGGCCGAGCGGCGTCTCCTCGGCGATCCGCGAGGCCGTCTCCGCGGAAATCCATCCGGTCTGAATCGGACCCGGGGCGACGATGTTGACGGTGATCCCCAGTGGAGCGAGTTCGATCGCCGCGGCGCGGCTGTAGGACTCCAGGGCAGCCTTGCTGGCGCCATAGGAGATCTCACCGGGAAAGCTGTCGGCCCCTTCCGTGCTGATGTTGACGATGCGTCCCCAGGTGGCGCCGCGCAGAAGATGCCGACGCGCGTACTCGGCCATAGTCAGCGCGACCGCACGGCTATTCACGGCGAAATGGGCATCGTGGCTGCTGGCATCGATCACAGCATGGAGTGTTTCGTCCTCGGTCCCGCTAGGTGTCGGGAGAAATCGATCCGACACGGAGTGAGCCGCGTTGTTGATGAGAACCTCGACCGGACCGAGCGTTGCCTCGACCCGATCGAACAGCAACGGAACCATGGCGGGATCGGCCAGGTCGCACTCCGCCGTCGCCATGTGCCCCCCGAGGGCTCGCGCCTGCTCCAACACGGCCGTGGGGGCATCGGCGTTGTGCGCGCGATAGAACGGCTCGCCGGGCATGGTGGCGGAGCGCGCCGCGTGGGGATCGATGCCGAAGCGTTCTGGCGATTGCCGCAGATAGGTGATGAACACCGTTGCACTCTGACTGACAAAGGCAAGGGCGATGGCAGCGCCTATCCCGTATGCACTGTTGGCGCCGGTGACGAGGACCACCTTGTCGCGCAAACCTGGGTCGATCATCGGCGAAACCTCATTTGAACATCGTCAGGTGAAAGCCGTCGATTGAATGATGAGCGGGATTATCCGCAATGGCGGAACCTCCTACACTTTGCGTTCGTGGCCCGGGAACTGGTGAGGATCGTGTGATGAACATGGGCGATGGTCCGCGCTTGCGCGGTCGAAGAACGCGCGGCGGGCGGGCAATGCAGGCGATAGCGCTGCTCGCGTTGATCCTGATCGCCGCGCCGGTCACCGCGCTGGCGGGCGAGAAGACGTTACTCCCGGAAGCGGCCGATCCTTTCGCGGATGTTGTCCCGGCGGCGATGGACTCGGCGCGAGATGCCGTGGACCGCTTGAGCAGCGTGGCGATGGTGGTCACGCTCGATCCCGCGGCGAGCACGATCGGCGGCGAGATGACCGTCGATTGGCGCAACCCGGCGCCGGAACCGCTCAGCGAAGTCTGGTTCCGGCTCTTCCCCAATGCCTTCTACTATGGAGACGGTGGTCTGGCGGTTTCCGATCTCGCCGTCGATGGCGAAGCCGTCCGCGGGGAACTGACATTGGACGATACCGCCCTTCGCGTGCCTCTGCCACGGCCCGTGGCGCCCGGCGCGCGAGCGGAGCTCACCCTCACCTTCACCACCACCGTTCCGGCCGATTCCAAGGGATCGTACGGCATCTTCACCCACGATACGGGGAACGGTTCCTGGGTGCTGGCCGACTGGCATCCGATCCTCGCCGTCTGGGAGGAGGATGGCGGCTGGGAACTGCCGGAGGTGACCTCCTTCGGGGACCCGACCTACGCGCCGGCGGTCTTCTATGATGTCCAGATCGCCGCGCCCGCTGATCTCACGGTGGCGACGAGCGGCATCGCCGTCGCCGAGCAGACAGGAAACGACGGCACCATTACCCGGCGCTATATTGCCGGTCCGGCGCGCGATTTTGCGCTGGTGGCCGATGACGATCAGACGCCCCAGACCGCCACCACCGGGGAAACGGAGATTCAACTCTGGACCGCCCCCGATGGCGATGCGGTCACCAACGAGAAGACGCTCGAGATCGCCGCGGCGGCGCTGCGCTACTACGACGAGACGTTCGGTCCCTACCCGGCCCGGGAGATCGATCTGGTGGAGACCGATCCTGCCGGGGCGCTGGGGATCGCCTGGACCGGGTTGATCTTTCTCGATGGCCCGAGTCTGCTCGGCACCTATGGCGAATACGATCCGGAGGGCCTGGCGGCGGTCGTCGGGCATGAGGTATCGCACCTCTGGTGGGGCATCCAGGTCGGGGGAGATTCGAACGCGCACGGCTTCATCCAGGAGGGGTTGGCGACCGTCTCCTCGATCCTCTTCCTGGAGGAATATCTCGGCCCGGAAGCCGCGGCCGCGGAACTGGACGCCTGGGTGATCGGTCCGGCGCGTGATCTGCTCGACGAGGGCGATGCCATCGTCGATCTGCCGCTCGCGGAGGGGCAGAATGAAGGGATCCGCTCCGACGCGACCTACGGCAAGGGCTCGCTCGGGTTCTTCGCCATCCGCAAGGAAATTGGGGCGGAGGCCTTTGCCGCTGGCCTGCGGGAGGCCGCCAGCCGCTACGCCTGGGACGAAATGACCCCGGAACAGTTGCGGGGCGCCTTTGCATCCGCCTCCGGCAAGGACCTCGATGCCCTCTGGAGTCACTGGTTCGACGAGGCGGCCATGACGCGCGACGAGATCGACGCCATCGCCACGTCGTTCGGCTAGCGCGACGTGCCACTGTTGCGTCGTTCCGAGCCGCCGCGAGGAATCTCGACGCAGGTCGGGGATGGCACCCACGCCGAGGTCCCTCCTGCGTCGGGACGACACGCGTCCGGGGTTCACGGCGCTGCACGCAGCGACAGAACGAGGGCAGAGGCGTCGTCATCGCTCGTATTGGCAAGGAGGGTGAAACCATCGGCGCGGATGAGCGCGCCATCGCCTGCGGCCAGGGTGGATTCCCGCACCTGCTCGCTCACGCCGTCTTCCGCGCGGCGGCGCCAGGTCGTCGCCGCGGAACGGAGTTCGATCCCTCCGTGATCCAGCGCGACAAGCGTTGGTCCGTCCGCCTCGCTGAGGGTGAGGTCGGCGCCGTGAGCGAGCGTGACGCGGCTCAGATCGAGCGTCAGCATCCCGGAGGTCACGTCCGTGGCCAAGCCTCCGGCAAGAACGCGCATCTCCACCCCGCTCGGCAACGGTGCCGAGGAGAGCCCGTCAGGCATGCTCGGTACGGTAAATGTCACCGCCAGGAGCCGCGCCGGGTTCGCGGCCAGGTTGGAGACGGCGGCGTTGGCGCCCGCCGGGACGATGAGCGGTTGGTCCATATCCAGCCTGACCGACGGCGCCGCCACGAACACATTGGAAGCCGTGGGCGCGGCGATCGTGGCACGGAGATCGCTGGCCCCGTCCTCGGGGAGCAACACCGCCGGGCCGTCGTTGGTGAAACTCCAGCGCGCGGTTGGCGCGAGCGTGATTCGCGACAGGGTGACCACGCGCGGCGCGGGTGCGGGCAGCTGGAGCGAGGCTTCCGCCAGCAATCGCGCGATCGTCAGCCCATCGCTCTGGTTCCAGCGCTCGATGATCTGGCCATCCCCGAGGCGGAGGACGTCGACCGGTCCCCACGGCCGCGACTGATCGCGCAACACACCCTGCTGGGGACTGTTGCCGTGCTGGATATCGACCTGGACCACGGCGAGTCCGTCGCGCACGGCGATGACGTCGGGGATCAGGCGCGTGGTTGGGTCGGCGCGATGCAGGTCCGCGAGGTAGGCGAGCAGACCGTCCCGATCGGCCGATTCGCCCGGCAGTGGTTCCTTGTCCACGAAGTGCGGCGCCACGATTGCCTCGAGGCGGGTGGTATCGCCGCTGGCGATCGCCGCGTTGACCGCGTCGTAGAACCCGTTGACGATCGGCGCGCTCTCCGCCACCGATGTCTTCAATGCCGGTGATGGTTGCAGCGTTGCGGCCACGATCATGCCCAGACCGATGGCGAGGAAGAGGACCAGCAGCGTTGCCATCATGATGGTTCGGGTCATGGCGCACCCCAGCGTGCCGTTGCCTCAACGGGGCGCTCATCGGCTCAGGCGCTCCGGCGGCTCTCGCTCGCCATTGCAGGATGGCGATGCCAGCGGCCGCGAACATCGGTATGGGGTGCGTATTTTTCAGGGGCTGTCTGGTGGGAATACGTAGGTATGCGGATGCCGAGGCGTCAGGACGCGCTCCGGGCGTCGCCACTATGAACCGGGGAGGGGAATGCTCTGCGGTCCGGTGAAGACGTTGTCCGGGTCGTAGTGCGCCTTGACCGCCATGAGGCGCGACAGACTGGCGCCGTAGTAGGCGAGCGGCCAGTCGGCGATGTCACTGTCGACGAAATTGACGTAGGTGCCCTCGGTGTAGGGCCGCATCGCCGCGCGCATCGCCGCGGCCCAGGCGAGATTGGCGTTCGTCTCGGCCGCGTCCTGCCAGTACGCCTGGTATTGCAGGCTGAAGAGCGCCTGGCGGTGGACGAAGGCGGTGGCGGCCGGATCGACCGCGCCGATGGCGCCGCCGAAGGGGTAGATCCCGGTGACGTGGGTACCGGAAGGCGCGGCGCGCATCTGCGCGATGAAGGCAGCGATGGCGTCGGCGCTGAACGGCGCGTACGCCAGTTGTCCCGTGTTCTTGAAGGTGGCGTGCGCGGCGGGTGGACCCGCGAAACGAGCCACTGCAGTGAGGAAGGGCACCGTCTCCACCGCCTGGGAGAGGACGGGCGCACTGGCGAGCAGCGGCGCCAGAAGTGGCCACAACTCCGCCTCGGTGCCGGTGAACTGGCCGACGACGGTGATGGCGCCGTCGCTCGGGTCGGGCACGATCAGTTCGGCCACGAGCCGTTCGTCGGTGAATGGCGCCCATGCCTGCCAGGCGGCGAGGACGGTAGGAGTCTCCTCCCACGCCCAGGAGAGCGAGAGCACCACCACGTCGCCAATCGGCCGCGGCCGGAAGGTGAATCTGGTGACGATGCCGAAATTGCCGCCCCCGCCACCGCGCAGCGCCCAGAAGAGATCGGGATGCTCCGATTCGCTGGCGCGCAGCGTTTCGCCCCTGGCGTCGACCAATTCCACCGCGAGCAGGTTGTCGCAGGTGAGGCCGTCTTCCCGGGCGAGAAAGCCATCGCCGCCACCGAGGGTCAGACCGGCGATCCCCACGCCAGGACAGGAACCGGCGGAGAGGGCGAATCCCTGCTCGCCGAGGCGCTGGTAGAGATCGCCGAGTCTCACCCCGGCGCCAACGGTCGCCTCGCCTCGCGCCGGATCGATGGTGACCTCCTGCAGCCCGGCGAGGTCGATGACGAGCCCGTCGTCGAGCGTGGAGAAGGCCTCGTAACTGTGCCCCCCGGAGCGGGCGCGCAGCGGCACGCCTTGCTCCCGCGCCCAGCGAACCGCGTTCTGGACATCCGCTGTTTCGCTGCACACCACGATGGCGGCTGGAAAACGGGAGATGCGGGTATTGAAATCCCAGCGCGCGGCGTCGTACTCGGCATCGCTCGGCCAGAAGACCCTGCCGGTCAGCGCAGCGGACTGACCGCGGGGCGCGGCTGACGCCTGCCCGGGGATGGCACGCGTCAACGCCGCGGCGAGGGTGAGGCCGGCAACCCGCGACAGGGTACGCCGTGTGGTGCGCATGGTGGTCATGCCGCGTCTTTCATGGCACCCCAGTCTACGTGAGACCGTGGCACAGCGAGATCGCCGCGGCCTCGCGGCGATTGGCCGCGCCGAGTTTGACGAGAATGCTGGAAACATGGGTGGCGACTGTGCGCGGACTGATGAAGAGGCGCGCCGCGATTTCCAGGTCGGTCTGGCGCTGGCACAGGAGCACCAGCACATCCCATTCTCGTTGGGTGAGGCGCGCCAGACCGGAGGTCGCCAGGGGATCGACGTCGGTATGAGATCGCCGCCAACCGACATCTGGCGCGGGTTGCTGGAAATGGGAACGTTCCGGCGGATACATCACGCTCGTTCCTCCGGGTTGCATCTGCCCTGGGATCATTCCGTGCCGTTATTCAGCGACGGTGGTTCAAGATCGGCGCTAAGGCACTGAAGATTGCGCTGGCGCAAGCGGCGGCAGCAAGCGAAACTTCTCGAGGCGATCCCCGACTGCATCTACGACGTAGGCAAACCCATGCTGATCGAGGGCGATGGCCGCGGGCATGTCGAATTGCCCGGGATCTGGACCGGCCTTCCCCCACGCCCCGAGCAAATCCCCATCGCGGGAAAAGACCTTGACACTTGCGGAATAGAGGTCAGTGACGAACACGCGGTTCTGGCCATCGATGGCGATGCCGGCCGGTTCACGGAGTTCCCCACCCGGATCGCGCGAGCCGTCCCACGCCGCCAGCAGCGTTCCATCCGGGGAGAATTCCAGTACGCCGCGTGAGTCGTCGGTGACCCAGATGTTCCCCTCGCCGTCGACCGTCACCCCCCGCGGTGAGTTGATCTCATCGGTCCAGGTCGCGAGCGAATGGCCCGCGGAATCGAAGACCTCCACCTTTCCCGTGGAGTCCGCGACGTAGACGCGCCCTCGCCGGTCAACAGCCAAAGATTGGGGGCAGTCAAAGAACGGTCCATTCGCGATGCCATTGCTGCCCCAACTGGTGAGGTACGTGCGATCGGGAGCGAATTTCTGGATACGGAAGTTGCCCGCATCGACAACGTAGATGTTCCCGGCCGTGTCAAAGGCGACACCGCCGCCGCGCTCTCCATGGCAGGAAAGTCGAACTCCCCCTGGTCGCTGCCAGGCGTACCCATGCCTCCTTTCGCGCCAGCGAAGAAGCGCCCCTTCGCCATCGGGCGAGAAGATGACGATGCGATTCTGCCTGCTGTCAGCGGCCCAGGTACCGCGCAGGAATCGATTGCCGCACCATTCGGCTCTTTCAGGGTGAAGGTTGTCCCTCCGTCCGCCTCCCAGACGAATTCGGCGAGTGGTGCGGAGGCGCGCGCGGCGGGCCGATGGCGCGGCATCGGACGCCGCGAGCAACAACCTGGTGTCGGGCTGTGCCGGTGTGGACCAAGGCGAAGAAGGCGCCAACCAGGGTCAGCAGGACCAGGGCGGCGGTGGCGAGGAAACCCGGGCGCGGTCGTGCCAGCGGCCGGAATCGGGGCGTTCGGTGCCGTGGGCATGCCTCCGAGATTCAGCGAAATGTGGGTGCAACGGGGTGCGATCGCCTTCGCCATCCTCCTGGGGAGAAGCGTTGACGACGGCTTGAGCCCGGGTGAGGCGTCAGTTCGTCCAGGAGGAGACCGAGCAGGTCCGCCGCAATTCGGGTCGGGGGTCTACCGGGTGGTCGATGCTGGAGAGGAGTTGCTCAGGGGATCAGTCGTCATCGGCGGCCTCCTGGAAACTCCGGCGAAAGGTCACCCGTGCTCGCGCCAGGAGCGATTCGGCGGCGCTGACGCTGCGGCCGAGCGCCGCCGCGACTTCAGGTACGGAGAGACCGTCCAGATACCGCAGCAGCAATGCCTCCCGCTGGGCGAGGGAACTGTTGCAGGGCAGCGGCGGCGTTCATGCGTTGCTCCTCCATCCTCCGCCAGGAACGGCATGGGATCCCCCGTCGTCCTCCCAGGAAGGAGGGTCAGCCAGTTCGCTGTTGGCGCCGGAGGTGATCGAGCCACTTGTGGCGGGCGATACCGAGCAGCCAAGGCATTGGCTCTGTCACCGAGGCGCCGCGCCGCAGTTCACGGACGGCAGCGAGAAACGTATCCTGGGTCAGATCTTCGGCCAGCGCGGTATCGCCGCCGAGTCGATGCGCGAAGTAGCCATAGACGCGGGGGAGCGCGGCGGTGTAGAAGTCGCGGAACCGCTCGGGATCGGCCAGTTCATTCACCCCTGGCTCCCGTGTCGAGAGGGTCAGCAACGTCCGCCTCCTCAGCGTAGTGCGCATTCATAGAGATAGTCGTCGGAGGACCCGGTTTTCCGTCGGTCGAGGCCAAAATCGGGTTCGCCTGGTCTCCGCGCGGCATCTGTCACCGCTCTTGGTATGGTTACCAAACCATGGAACAAGCGCAGACAGACATCACTTCCGCATTGCCTCGGGTTCCGCACCGACTGATTGGCCGCGAGCGGGAGCGCGCGGCGGCGCGGGACGCCCTGCTGGAGCGCGCCGCGCCGCTGCTGACGCTGACCGGACCGGGTGGGGTCGGCAAGACGCGGCTCGCCCTGGCGATCGGCTCCGAGGTCGGCGATCGCTTCCGCGACGGGGTGGTCTGGGTCGATCTGGCGGCGATATCCGATCCGACGCACGTTCCGGCGAATCTGGCGGAGGCTCTGAGGTTGACGCTGCCGGCCGTGGGCGAGATCGAAGATTATCTGGCGCGGCTGCTGCGCCCGCGACAACTGCTGCTCCTGCTCGACAACTGCGAGCACCTGTTGGCCACGGTCGCCCCGCTGGTGAGCGCGCTCCTGACGCGCTGCCCGGCGTTGCAGGTGCTGGCCACCAGCCGCGCCCCGCTTCGCCTGCGCTGGGAGCAGATCCTGCCGGTGCCTCCGTTGCCAACACCCGTTGCGGACGAGACTTTGGAAACGATCGCGGGCAACGAGGCGATACGGCTCTTCGTGGAGCGGGCGCGGGCGGTCCAGCCCGATTTCACCCTCACCGCGACGAACAAGGAGGCGGTCGCTCGTCTCTGCCAGCAACTGGACGGGTTGCCGCTGGCGATCGAACTGGCGGCGGCACGCAGCGCCGTCCTGTCGCCGGAGGCGATGGTGGCGCAGATGCGCGACCGGTTGCGCCTGCTCGCCAGCGGTCCGCGGGATGTGCCGCCGCGCCACGAAACGATTGCCGCCACCATCGCCTGGAGTTACGACCTGCTCGATGCCGAGAGCCAGTGGTTGTTTCGCCGACTGGCGGTCTTCCTGGGTGGGTTCACGCTGGAGGCGGTCGCCGAGGTGGCGGGGAAAGGGGGAGAGTGAGGGGAAAGGGAAGGGGCTGGGGGAAAGGAGCGACGGCGACGCAAACTGCCACTCGATGGCTCCGGCGGCAGACGTTACTTCGCCCGTCCCTCTCCCTCTTTCCCCTTTCCCCCCTTCCCCCTTTCCCTCCGCCATCGAGCGGTTGACGTCCCTGATCGAGCACAGCCTGGTGCAGCCGATGACGGCGGCAGGCGAACCGCGCTACACGATGCTGGAGACGGTGCGGGCATTCGGGCTGGAACGTTTGGCGGAATCTGGAGAAATGGAGGCGGCGCGGGCAGCGCAGGCGAAGGCATTGCTCGCCGTTGCGTTGCGCCGGTTTCGGTTCAAACCGGGAGGACAGGTTCAGGACGAGGGACGACATCCGTGGCTGACTGCCGAGCAAGCCAACGTCCGCGCGACCCTGACGTGGCTGGCCGAGACGGGCAATGCCGAGGATGCCCTTCGCCTGACCGCGGCATTGAGCTTCAGTTGGCACTTCCAGATGACATTACGCGAGAGTCAGCAGTGGTTCGAGTGGGTGCTGGCCAACACGCCGGATCGTCCAAGCAACGCTCGCTCGCTGGCGCTTGGCGGTTTGGCGATGACGATGTGGGCGCAAGGCGATCTCGAGCGGGCCCAGCAGCTGGCGACGCAAGCCCTGGCGATCGGCGAACGGCTCGACGATGAGGTGGCGATTGCCGATGCAGTGGACACGCTTGGCAACATCGCGTTGACCCGACACGACTACGAACGAGCGAAGCCGCTGATGGAGCGGGCGGTTTCGCTCTGGAGACACCTGGGTCGCCCGGCGGCGGAAGCATCGGCGCTGCAGATTCTGGCCGGAATCGAGCATGGACTGGGTGAGGAGGACGCGGCCTTGTTGCACGCCCAGGACGCCCTTGCCCGATTCCGGCTCCTCCAGTCGCCGCCCGGCATGGCCGGCTCGCTCGCGCGTCTCGCCCGTCAGGTCCGGGACCAGGGGTATGACCGCACCGCGGCGCTGACCTACCGCGAGCAGTTGGTCATCTGCTTCAAGTGGAACGACCGCTTTTCCATCGTGCAGGCATTCGCGGGATTGGGCGAGATCGGCGGCCGGCACGGGCAGCCTGAGATCGCGGCCCTGCTGATTGGAGCCATCGATGCCATCGCCGCGGCGGCAGGATCCAAGCGTCTCCCGACGGCGGGCGTGAACTACGACCGCGCGACGGCAACCGCCCGGACCGCGCTCGGCGAACAGGAATTCGCATCGTTGCGAGCGGCGGGCCGCGGACTCTCTGTGGAACGGGCGGTGTCGCTTGCCTGGCAAGTCAACGTTCCGGCGGCCGTTCCCGGCGAACCCGCGGCTCCCTGGCTCGAACCGGAGGTTGCTTCTGGACTTCCCACCGCAACGGGGTTTTCTCACGTTCCATCCGATAATCGCAGCGCTTCCCCCGTGGATCTGAACCTCATGCTGTCCCAACCAGAGGCGACGCCCGATCTGACCTACCGGGAGCGGGACGTGCTGGGGCTCCTCTGCCAACGCTGGACGGACCAGGAGATCGCGACGCACCTGTTCATCAGCCCGCGTACCGTCTCGTCCCACGTCTCCAATATCCTGGCCAAGCTTGGCGCCGCCAACCGGCGCGAGGCTGCCGCCATCGCCGCGCGAAGTGGTCTGCTCCAGGGCTGAGCGGTAACGAGAGCGGCTGACTACGTAAGAACTCCGCAAGAACTCCGGAACGACTGACGATGCTGCCGCGCAGGCAGGCGGGCAGGATGCGTGTGCGTCGAGGTCAGGTGGGGGCGCCTATCCCGCCGCGACGACGCACCGGGTCCGTTTCGTCAGCGCACTGGAGCATCGTCGTGGTCGCCTCCGATCTCTCCAACCCCGAACGTGTGGGAGCGGGGTTGCTCATTTCCCGGCGTCTCTTCCTGCGCCATGGCCGCGCGCTGGGCATAGCGGTCAGTCTGAGTCCGGACTGGTTTCCGACGAACCGCCGCGCGCCGGAGGTGCGGGTTGCGCCGCCGACGATCACCCGCGATGGGTGCACCGCGCTGGTTGCAGTGCAGGTCACGATTCGCCCCGCGACCGCGGGACAACGCTTCGCCATTCACGGTGAGTTGTGGGAGGCGGACGATCCCGACGGCGATCCCGATTTCGCCGGAACATTGGATCCGCTGGAGACGCCGCCACTCCCCGCGGCGCCAGCAACCGTGCCATTGCAGGGGCGGTTTCTGACTGCCGCGCTGGGACTGGAGAAAGGGTAGGGCCAGCGAGTGACGAGGGGCAAGAAGTCCGACCTCGCCGAGATCTACGCCAGCGTGGTGCTGCACGAGCTGACCACCGGGACAGATCACGGCCCATGGGAATCGCCGCTCCGGACGCGCTGCGTTGCAGGAGACGCGGACTGGACGGGAGCCCGGCACGGCGCGGGCGACGGACTCGGCTTGCCGCGCGGCTCACGCCAGACCGAGCAGCGCCACGGGCGTGTAGTTCGTGAGAATGCCTGGTGTCGTACCGCATTCGCAAACACGTGTCGCGAGCGGGGTGCCGGGTTCGTCATCCCGAGCCGCCGTGAGGAATCCCGTTCGTCGGTCTGCAGCATACGAACGACGAGGTCCCTCGTTCTCGGGACGACACCATTTCTGGCATGCCGCCGTACGTCCAGCAACCGGCCCCGCTGAACGAGCCCGCGCCCATCGGAATGGGGGACGCCTCCCTCCGCCGGAGGGAGGCTGGGGAGGGAGCCAGGGTTGGGGTGAGGGCGCTCGCCGCGATCAAACGGCAATGAGTATCCGCAATCGGCATTACTGAAAGACACACAATGGTGGACCGAGCACGAGGCATGACATCCGAATGAAGCGGTGAGATCGAAACGCCACCACCATTCTGCCGCGGCGTTCTGCGCGTCATCGGCATCTGCTGTGATTTCAAGCCGAACCTGTCAGCCGGGGAGGGAGAGGTGGAGGCGCCGCCCCGCGGCGTTGCAGAGGAGCACGGTGAGGAAGATGGCGAGACCGGGGAAGGCCGACAGCCACCAGGCGTTGAGGAAGAAACTGCGGCCATCGCTGAGCATCGCGCCCCATTCCGGGGAGGGCGGCTGCGCGCCCATGCCGATGAAACTGAGGCTGGCGGTAATCACCAGCGCGGCGCCGATATCGAGTGTGGCCTGAACGATGACCGGCGACAGGAAATTGGGCACGATGTGGCGCCGCACGATGCGTGGATCGGAAGCGCCGATGGCGCGCGCCGCCTCGACATATGGCTCCGCCTTGATCGAGAGCACCTGACCCCGTACCAGCCGCGCGTACCACGGCCACCAGACGACCGATACCGCCAGCATGGCGTTGGTGAGGCTCGGTCCCAGCGCCCCGGCGATGGCGAGCGCCAGCACCAGCGCGGGGAAGGCGAGGAAAAGGTCGGTGATGCGCATGATCACGTCGTCGACCAGCCCGCCGGCGTAACCGGCCAGTGCGCCGACCATCATGCCGATGCCGACGGCGCTGATGATGATCACCACCACGCTGCGGATCGACAATTGCGCCCCCGCCAGCACGCGGCTGAAGATGTCCCGGCCGAGGGGATCGGTTCCCATCAGGTGGATCGCGCCGGGTGGTTGCAGGCGGGCCTTCATGTCCGGCTTGAGCGGATCGAAGGGCGCCAGAGCGGCGCCGAAGAGGACGATGATGACAAAAAGCGCCAGCGCGGTCAGCAGCGGCAGATCGCGCCGATGCCGGGCGATCCACTCTCGTGGGGCGCTCAGCGCGGGCGCCCTAGGCGTAGCGGATACGAGGGTCAATGAGGACATAGGCCAGATCCACGAGCAGATTGGCGATGACGTAGACCGTCGCCACCAGCAGCGTCGTGCTCACGATCGCGGCGAACTCGGCGCGGAGGATGGCGTTCAGCACGTACATCCCCAGTCCCGGAAAGGTGTAGACCACCTCCACCAGAAAGGCCCCGCTCAGCAGGCCGCCGATGAGCAGCCCGAACGAGGTGAGCGTCGGCAGCATCGCGTTGCGCAGGGCGTGACCGTAAATCACGCGCCGCTCGGTCATCCCCTTGCTGCGCGCCGTGCGCACGTAGTCCCGGCTCAGGCTCTCCAGCATCGCGGTCCGCACCATCTGGGTCAGGATAGCCGTGGCGGGCATGGCGAGGGTCAGCGCCGGAAGGATGAGGTGCTTGACACTGTCCTCGAAGCGGACCCCATCGCCGCGGAGCAGGCTGTCGAGGGTGAAGATGCCGGTGATGCGCGCCGGTTCGCCAAGAGCGGGATCGATACGTCCGGTGCCGGGGAGCCACCCCAGATTCTTGTAGAAGACGACCTGGAACAGCAGACCGAGCAGAAAGAGGGGCATCGCCGCGCCGAAGACGGTGACCACCGTCGCCAGACGATCGGCGGGACCGCCCGCGCGCGCCGCGGCCACCACCCCGAGCGGGATGCCGCTGACCACGGCAATGAGCAGCGCCGCGCTCGTCAATTCGAACGAGGCGGGGAAGTAATCGAGGAGATCGTCGCGGATCGGCCGTTTCGAGGTGTAGGAGTACCCGAGGTCGCCGTGCAGCAGATTGCCGACGAAGGTGACGTACTGCTCGTACAGCGGACGATCGAGCCCCATCCGCTCCCGCATCGCCGCGTATTGCTCCGCGCCCGATTTGCCGCCAAGCGCGATGCGGGCGGGATCGGCCGGCAGGACGTGGGAGAGGACGAAGGTGATCAGGCTGATGCCGACGAGCACGAACACCAGTCCGATAACGCGCCGGATCAGAAAGGCGCGCATGCCAGGTCCAGCGTCATGGCGGCAGTATGCTCCGAACGCGTCTGCCCGTAGGGGCACGGCATGCCGTACCCCGTTCCCTGGACGGTCGGTGGGTGGTGACAGCCCCGCGCCGTGACGGGCTCATTTCGAATGAACGTGAGAGATCTCGGCGCTCGTGGTGGTGTGCATCTACGCCGAGGTCCCTCCCGCGTTGGGACGACACGGCTGCCGCGCGTTGCCGTTGATATGGCGGTCATCGTGGTCGCGGGCACGGCGTGCCGTGCCCTTACCGCGAGCGTCGTTCCCGGCACGGCAATGAGGCTTGGCACCGGTAGGCGTTCATTCCCATCACGCTGCTGTTACGCCAGCGACATCGACTCGAACGGCGCGTAGTTCGCGCCGTACATGAAGTTGTATTCCCACCCCTGCACATTGGCGCGCATCGCCACCAGTTGGCTGAAGTTGTGGATCCAGATCACGCCCGCGTCCGCGAAGGCGAGATCGTAGCCCTCCTGGAGGGCGGCCTGCCGCTCCGTTGGATCGAGCGCGCCTTCGATGCGGGTAAGGATCTCCTCCATCGCGTCGCTCTCGTAGAACGAACTGTTGCAGCAGAAGGAGGGCGGCATGCTGTTCCGGCCGTAGACCAGCGCCAGCATCTCGTAGGCGTCGGGATAGTCGCCGCCGATGTTGCTGATGTAGCCGAGGAAGGCATCGTCCAGATTACCGCTGGTCTGCTTGCTGAGGAAGGCGTTGGCGTCCATGTTCTTGACCTCGAGGTTGACGCCGATCGAGGCCAGGTCCGCCTGCAGCAATTCCAGGATCAATTGATCGTTGGGGAAGATGTGTAAAGCGTAGAGTTCGATATCGAGGCCATCGCCGACGCCGGCTTCCGCCAGGAGCGATTTCGCCTTCTCCAGATCGTAGGAGTACTGGGTGGCCGCCGGGGCGTACCCGATGTACGGCTTGGCGACCACGCTGTCGAGTTTCGTGCCGTGCCCGCCCATGATGCCGCCGACGATCTCGTCGTAGTTGACCGCGTAGCCGATGGCCTGGCGGACCTTCGGGTTATCGAACGGCGGTTTCTTGTTGTTGAGGTAAATCAGGCTCTGCAAGCTGGCGGCGTGCTCGGAGGTAGTGATCCCGTCCATCGACGAGACGGCGGCCCAGTCCTCCGGGGTGAGCCCGATTACGATGTGGGCGTCCCCCTGCTCTAGCATGGAGCGGACGGTGGCCGGCTCGGCGATCCACTGGATGATGACCTTGTCGATGTAGGGACCATCGCCCCAACCCTGCCACCAGTCCGGATCGCGCACGATCGTCGCGGTCTTCTGATCGGGGTCGTAACTCTCCAGTTTGTAGGCGCCGGAACCGGCGTCGTGCGACTGGAGATAGGCCAGCCCCATATCGTCTTCGCCGGTGGAATTGGCGTTGACGGTCGTCGGGCTGACGATACCATTGCCCCAGAGGCTGCCGACGGAATAGAGGAAGGGCGAGAACGGCTTCTTCAGGGTGAACTGCACGGTCGCGTCGTCGACCGCGGTGACGCTCTCGACCTGATCGAAGAGGAAATCGACGCCGAGCTTCAGTTGCTTGACCCGGTCGTAACTGAACTTGACCGCCTCCGCGTTGACCGGGGAGCCGTCGTGGAATTTCGCCCCGGGCTTGAGCTTGAAGGTGTAAGTCAACCCGTCCTCGGAGATGCCGCCATTTTCGAGCGACGGAATCTCGGCGGCGAGATTTGGGGTCAGGGTCGCCTGATCGGCGCCGGTGAACTTGAACAGCCCCTCGTAGACGTGGGCGAGGATCGTCGCTCCTCCACCGTAATCCCAGTTCTGCGCGGGATCGAGGGAGTAGGCGGTATCGGTGGCGAGGAAGATCAGGGTCGAGGTGTCGTCCTGGGCGGAGACGGTGCTGACTATGGGAAACGGCGTGGTGCGCGTGCCTGCGGCGAGCAGCGCGGCGCCGCTGGCGGCCGCGGTGGCCCTCAGCAGCGAGCGCCGGCTGAGACCATGGCCGATGCGGCGGCAGATCTCGCGGGTTGCATCCTCCATCGCGTTCGGGTCCTTTCTCTGGTTCTCGAAACCTATGCGGCCGCCACCGTGGTGGCCACGCGATGCTCCACGAAGGGAGCGCCGCAGGGCGGACCATCGCTGAGATACATCGCCCGCGCGGCGGGCACGAAGACGACCGCCGCCTTCGTCAGGTAAGGGTAGTCCGGCGGATCGAGGTGGGCGCAGATGCTGCCGGGCTCATTCGCGTGATCGCGCAGGAGATTCTGGCAGCGGGCGAGATCGAGGGTGCCCGCCGCTTCATCGAGGAGTTGCCGCATGCGCCCGGCGCGGATGAAGGAGGAGCCTTCGTAGGCGGGATTCCCCTCCAGGGCGAGCAGTTCCGGCGCCTCGTAATGATTGCCATGTGCGCCATGTGTGCCAATGTAGGTGACGTGCTGCTTCATGGCCGCGGCCTCGATGCAGACCGCGCCGAAATCGGCGCCGACGATGAAGTTGAAGCCGATGGCGCGGACCGGACGCAGGCAGGCGGCAATGGCGTTGCTCAGTTTCGGCTGGCGCAAGGCGAGGCGGACCAGGAACGGGACCGGCACGCCATGGCGCTGATCAGTCGCTTGCAGCGAGTTCCAGACGAGGGCGACGCCGTTGGCGTTGATCCCCATGCCGGCGACGACCCCAGGGTGGCTGTAGACGAGCGCCCCGACCTCGTCGTTGCCTGGTGCGATGCGCAGCAGCACCGATTCGTACCACTCGTTGATATCCCAACTCTGGGCGACGTAGGTCGTGCCGTCGCTGGTGCTGCGGCCGGTGGCGGCGAAGGTGGTGCAGGCGCGGCCGAGGTTGAGTTGCTTGTAGAGCCAGTACCCGCCGGCCTCGTCGAAGCAGTTGAGAAACCAGACCTTCTCGAAGGCGAAGCCCGCGCCCGCGGCGATGCCTTCGACCTCCTCGACCAGATCGGGCGCCTGCGCTCGGCTCTCCGGGAGGAGGCCCATGGCGAACCCGACCGCATCGCGCTCGACAATCGGGCGTGGACCGGCGCTGGCATTGAGCATCCAGCGTTCGTAGAAGCGGTCGATCCCCTCCGCCAGGGCGCGGCCGTGGGCGTAGCCGCGTTCGCCCGCATTACCGGCGATATCGATGATCGGGATGGTCATGGCCTCACGACTCCGTTCTGCCTGTGGCGGCGCACTCATCCGGCGATCCGGCGATCGCCTGCCGTCTCCGCGGCGACGCAATACCCGAAACGACGATCTCTCCACCCAACGGGTTTGTGGCGGGATTGTATGGGCAGCGGCGGCGTTCCACAACGGGGAGTGCCTTGGATTTGCGCAGCGACTTGCTGCGTGATTCGGGCAACGGGCGGGGTTCGTGTCGTCCCGACGAAGGAGGGACCTCGGCATTCGTGCTCGTGAAAACCAACGACGAGATTGACTGGCGCTGGTCTGAATGACACCGACCCGGTGGTCTCGGCGCCGGACGCTAAAGACGTCCGGCTATGCCAACGCAAGCCCCATCAATGGGGCTGAGCGGATGTCCCGCTTCAGCGTAGGCGAAGCAGGCCTTGACGTCGTCCATCGTCAGCCGCGGGTAATCCGCGAGGAGTTCGTCGAATCTTGGATTGTGGGCCAGGTCGTCAAGCACGACCACGACCGGAATGAGGGTTCCCTTGACCGCGGGTCTGCCGCCCAGGATCGCCGGATCCTGGATGATGCGCTCGGTGTGGTTCGACACCGCTACCATCTCATGACATCTGCGCCGGCTTGGACGCTGGTGTACGCGATCGAGACACGCGCGAACACGATCACCCCTTCACCGACCCGGCGGTGAGACCGGCGATGAACTGCCGCGATAACAGGAGATAGGCGAGCACCACCGGCAGGGCGGAGACGGTGACGCTGGCGAAGATGAGGCCCCATTCGGTGGAGTAGGTGCCGCGGAAGGCCATGATCGCCACTGGAAGCGTCATCGCGTCCGGCTTGGTGAGCAGGATGAAGCCGAGGAAGAAATCGTTCCACATCCAGACGCCGTTGAGAATCACCACCGCCGCCAGCGCGGGGCGGGTCAACGGGAGCATGATCCGCCAGAAGACCTGGAAGTGACTGGCGCCGTCGATGCGCGCCGCCTCTTCCAGATCGCGCGGCAGCGCGGCGAAGAAGCCGGTCAGCACCAGCACGCCGAGGGGGATGCCGAAGATGGCGTAGACCGCGATCAGGGAGCGGAGATCGCCCAGAATGCCGATCTGGCGGAACATGATGAAGAGCGGCAGGATGATCAACTGCACCGGCACCACCAGCCCGCCGACAAAGAGCATTCGCGTCGCCAGCCGGCCTGGGAAGCGGAAGCGGGCGAGTCCGTACGCGGCCAGACAGGAGAGGAAGGTGCTGATGGCGACGCCGAGCAGGGTGGCGATGACGCTGTTGCGCAGCGCCGCCGGCAGATTCGCCTCGGCAAACGCCTTCTGGTAGTTGTGCAGCCCGAACGATTCCGGCAGGCCGTAGGGCGAGGCGAAGAATTCGTTGACCGTCTTGAACGAGCCGAGCACGACCATCACGATCGGGATCAGCACGAAGGCGCAGGCCAGCAGCATCACCGCATGCCAGGCGACGGCGCCGAGGAGCCGTCGCGCCGCGCGCGACGGAGGGGGTGCCACTGCGTTCAGGGGGTGGCGGCCTACGGCCTCAGGGGGTGGAGGAGGAGAAGGAGGAGCAGGCGAAGGAGTTGGGAGAGGACTGTTCGCTCCTTCACCCCCTTCGCCCCCTGAACGAAGTGGCACCCCCTGAAGCCGCGTAGCGGCTGCCACCCCCTGTGGCAACACCGGCACCCCCTCCGTCAATGGATTGCCTCCTCACGGCGGCCGAGGAGGGTGACGAGGAGGGCGGAGACTCCGGCCAGGAAGACGAAGAGGGTTACCCCCTCGGCGATGGCGTAACTCATGCGCGGCTGGGAGTTGAAGCCGCTGGTGCCGAAGGCATCGCCGTAGATGAGCACCCCAATCACCAGAGTGGCGCCGTCCGGCGCGCCCTGGGGACCAGACAGGACATAGATCAGGTCGAAGGCGCGGAAGATGAGGATGAATGACAGCACCGTGACCACGGTAAAGGCGGGGGCCAGCATCGGGAAGATGACGTCGCGAAAGACCTGCCAGGGGCGGGCGCCGTCGACCAGCGCCGCGTGCCGCAGGTCTTCGGGGACGTTCTGCAACCCGGCCAGATAGAGGACCACCGCCATCCCGTTCCATTGCCAGGCCTGGACCAGCATCACGGTGCGCATCGCCCAGTCGGGATCGGCCTGCCACTCGCGCTGGAGGGCGCCAAGCCCGATATCGCGCAGCACTGGATTGACGATGCCGATGATCGGATCGAGCATCAGGATCCAGATGATCCCCGTCGCCACGGCGGACATGATCACCGGCAGGAAGATGATCGCCCGGTAAATGTGGGTCATTGGCGAACTCCGGTTGAGGAGCATCGCCAGACCGAGCGAGACGGTGTTCTGGAAAACGAAGATGAAGGCGAAGAGTTGCGCCGAATGGAGCGCTGCCTGCCAGAAGCGGTCGCTTTGCAGCAGTTCCCCAAAATTGCGCAACCCGATGAAATCACCGATCGAGCCGACCCCGCTCCACTCGAACAGACTGAGATAAAAGGCGCGGATCGTGGGGTAGACGAAGAGGATCCCGTAGCCGATGAGGGCCGGGAGGAGAAACCAGAGAAAAGGGACCCGCTGCCACGGATGGCGGCGGGTGGTAGTGCCGGCCGCAGAGGAGGGAGGTACGGCGGGAAACGGGGCCCGGTCTCCCGCGCCCCGCCCGCTGGCCGTCGGTTGTGTTGCAGCCGGCTGAACCGCCATCGACGTTCTTAGCCTGACGGGGTGATCGACTTCTGCATCTCGTCCGCGAACTGCTCGGCAGTGAGGCGCCCGGTCCAGAGACCGCCTTGCGCCTTGGAGGCCGCGTCAAAGGTGAGGGCGGTCTCTGGCAGGTCGTACCAGACAATCACGTCGAGACCGCGCGCCGCCACCGTCTCGGCGCGGATCGGATCGCTCGATTCGGTGATGTCCTTGTGAACCGGAAGCGCGATCGTGTCAGAGACGAGTTGCTGGGCGTCCTTGGTCGCCAACCAGGCGACGAACTTGGTCGCCGCGTCCTGCGCCTCGGGGGTGGAGAAGCGGCTGACGGTGTAGAGCAGTTCCATACCGGTGTTGGTGGAGTACTTGCCCGCTTCCGGTCCCGGCCAGGCGATGAAACCGAGATCGGCCTCCGGATTGACCTGGCGGTAGCCGGTGAAGTCGGCGGTGCCAGCCACTTCCATCGCCCCCTGGCCGTTGGCGAAGATCGCCTTGGCGGTGACGTAGTCGGTCGCCTGGAAGCCAGACTGGTAGAACGGCTGGAGATCGAGCAGCAGTTGCGCCGCCGCGACCAGATCGGGATCGGTCAACTTCCGTTCGCCCTTGCGCAACTGCGCGAAACCGTCGGGCCCGAGCACCGAGGAGACGAGACCGATGTACATGAAGTAGGGATGGACACCGTCCTTGGCCCCGAGCACGATCGGGCTGACGCCCGCGTCCTTGAGCGCCTGCGCGGTCTCCTTCAGTTCCTGCCAGGTGGTCGGCGGCTTCAGGCCGTTATCGGCGAAGATCTTCTTCTGGTAAGCGATGCCGACGGTGTAGGAGGCGAGGGGCGTGCCGTAGACCTTGCCGTCGACCTCGACCTGGCCGCGGGCGGTATCGGTCAACCCGCTGACGTCAACCTTGCCGGTGAGATCGATGAAGGGGAGTTCGTCGCCGCTGGCGACCTGGGTAATGATGCTTCCCTCCAGCGCGCCGAGGATGTCCGAGGGCGCGCCGCCGGCGATGGCGGTCTGCAACTTGGTCGGGTAGTCCGGACCGGGGACGCCGGTGAACTCGACCTTGACCCCTGGCGTCGCCGCCTCGAAGGCGGCGATGATCTGGAGCATGGGGTCTTTCCACTCGGGGTGGTTGCCCCACATGGTGATGGTCAGCGCGTCCTGGGCGCCCGCCTCGATGGTGAAGCGCGGCAGGCCGAACGCGGCCAGCGCGGCGGCGCCGCCCGCGGCTTGCAGCAGACGGCGACGATGGAATTGGGTCATGGTGACTCCCTCTCGTGATCACGCCATGAAACAGCCGGCGTTCGCGGCCAAAGCCCACGCCGGGCGCGGCTTCTTGTAGCAAGGGGCCGAAGGAGTGTCAAGACGGCTGGCGGGTGAGGCGGGTGACGAGTTTACCAGCGGGAGAGATGCTCGGAGTTGTGCGAAGCGCCGCTAACTTGCCGCTGGTGGCTAAACCACCGGCTCTTCCTACGAAAGCCGGATCATTAGGGCTGAGCCGGTTCCAGCCACCAGGATCTCGAACTCTCACCACACGATTTTCGCTTCGCGCTTCCAAGTCGATCCGAAATCAACATCCTGCATCCGAGCCCCTCGCCCCGCGCACGGGGCGAGAGGTGGGGGTGAGGGCGCACGCGACGACACCGCCATGTCTTCTCCGTAAGCCATGGCGATCGGAGGAGTTTGGGGTGAAGGGCTACACCCTGAGTCTGTGGCATGGATCACCTGGCCCCTACAGCATCATCTCGCCGTCTTGCCGTCTCTCCTTCTCGACTCCTCGCCTGCCCGACTCTCCAATCTATGGACAGCAACACAAGCCGTTGCAGCAACCGCAGAACCCGTCTGGGCCTTCTGGGATGCAGCAATAGGGCGTTGCGCTGTCGGTGCAGCAGGTGCGGTTGGAGGCGCAACAGGTCCCGCCGCAGCAGGTGGCACCGCTCTCGCAGCAGACCCCGTTACAGCAGGATTGACCGGAGGGGCAGCAACTCCCGCCACAGCAGACGGCGCCGTCGACGCAGCACTTGTCCCCGCAAGGTTCCCCCACGGAGACACAGACGGTGCCGTTGTTCTGACAGAGTTGGCACTGACCGCAGTCGCCGCAACTGCCGATACAGCCATCGGAGCCGCAAATCTTGCCGGTGCAGTTTCCCACGCAACATGGCACGACGCTGACGCAGACGCCCGGAACGCCCGGCGTCTGACAGTAGTCTCCGAACATCGTGGTCACGCCCGTGGCACGTTCGGTCCACGATGCCGCGCAGGTCGGGTATTGCGTGCCGCTGCAGTCCGCGTCAGATGAGCACGATGACTGGCAGTTGATGACGGAGACGCTGCCGCAGAGCGTCTCGCCACTGACCAGATTGTTGCACTGGTTGCACGTTTCGGAACAGGTGGCGGGGCATGAGGCGCAGACGCCCTTGTTGCAGACTGGCGTGTCTCCGGCAGGACAGAGTCCGCACTGGAGGGTGCCGCCGCATCCATCGGGATAGGGTCCGCAGACATTCCCCAATTCCTGACAGGTCTTTGGGGTGCAGGCGATGCATTGCTGCTCGATGCAGCCCTGTCCCGCGCTACAAGCGCGGCAGGCCACGCCGCCGGTACCGCAGACAGGACTGGTCGTTCCCGGTTGGCAGCTGCCGTCCGCGGCGCAACAGCCATGCGGACACGTTTCGGGCGTGCAGGTGGAGACGCACTGACCGTCTTTGCATTGCAGCGCCCCTTCGCAGGTGCCGCAGTTTCCTCCACATCCATCTGGCCCGCACACCTTGCCGGTGCAATCGGGAGTGCAGCATGGGGTGACGCAGAACGGTTTGCCGTTGCCAGCACACGGACCGGTTGCGCCAACGCTATCGACACAGACGCCGTTCCCGCAATCGGCGTCGCTGCCGCATCCATTCGGATAGATCAGCGTTGGCGTTCCACAGATTGGCTGACCGCTCTGGGAGACGTAGCAGAAACAGACCTGGGGATCCGACGGGCCGGTGCAAACGAGGTTGTTTCCGCCTGGATCCGTGCAGATCGATTGACCGGTGCAGATGCAGGTCGGTCCGCAGGTGACGCACTGATGGTTTTCGCACGTCTGCTGGCCGTTGCAGCTGGCGCAAGGGCCGCCGCCCGGACCGCCACAGGCGCCAAAGGCGTTCCCGGACTGGCAGGTGCCGTCAATGGCGCAGCACCCGTGTGGACACGTCTGTGGGCTACAGGTGAGGCACTGCTGACCGATGCAGTCCTTGCCAGCGGGGCAGGCCGCACATTGCTCACCCCCGGCGCCGCAGGCCTGCCGGTTCGATCCAGAGCGGCAGACTCCAGGCAGCCCGGGTCCGTTGGCGCAGCACCCATCGGGACAACTTCGCGCGTCGCAGATGCATTCGCCGTCGAGGCAGACTTGACCATCGGCACAGGAGCCACAGCTGCCGCCGCAGCCATTGGGACCGCATTTCTTGCCGGCACAGTCGGGGATGCAGGTCGCGCAGACCTGTTTCTGGCAGGTATCGCCGGCGCCGCATGCCGCGCAGGTCTCGCCATTCTTGCCGCAGGCCTGGTTCGTGGTCCCGGGCTGGCAAGCGCCCTTGCTATCGCAGCAGCCGGAGCCGCAGCTCTGCGGAGTGCAGACGCATTGTCCTTCAGCGTTGCAGGCGAGACCGTCAGGGCAGGTGCCACAGGTGCCACCGCTGCCGCAGCCATCGGCGCCGCACTGCTTGCCGGCGCAGTTCGGGGCACAGCACAACCCTCCGGCATTGCACTGGTTGGCGGGAGCCTGGCAGCAGGTGCCCCCGCAGCAGTAGGAGCAGAGGTTGTTCGGGCTTGGTCCGGTGGTGACAGTCGTGCGCACGCAGGTGCCGTTCTGGCAGACGGCGCCATCACAGGGAAACTGCAAGCAATCGGCATCACGCTGGCAGTCCGTCCCGCCTTCCTCGGTGCGGCAGCAATCGGTTCCCTTGTCGCAACCGGAGTTGTCGATGCCGTCGGTGGTCTTCGTGCGGCACCGGATGACCTTGTTCAAATTGGCGCCGCCGAACCTCGCCCCGGTGATATCGGCGCCAACGAGACAGGCGCCACTCAGATTGGCGCCGCGGAAATCGGCGTTGGTGAGGTTGGCATTGCGGAAGTTGGCATCGGAGAGATTCGCGGCGCGGAAGGTCGTGCCGGCGAGGTTCGCGTTCTCGTAACAACAGCGAGAGAGGTTCTTGCCGGCGCCGGGTGTGCATTTGCCGGTCGAACAGCACGATGCCGGAACTGTCGCAACCGGAGGAGCGGGCTGCTCCCCCTGGTCCGGGGGCGGGTTCGAATGCTCATCCTTGTCTGACTGCTGGTCGCGGTCCCGCCGCTTGTCCGGTTTGCGGCCGCGCCCCTTGGCGTTGTCCTTGCCCTTGCGCCGCTTCGCCGCGTCAGTGGTCTCGACGAACGTCCCACCGAGCATGGCCGAGAGGATGCCGGCCACCGTGGCGCGCCGCGATGTGCTGGCGCCGAGCGCACGAGTCAAGCGATCGAAGCGGCCGGCGTCCATGCGCGTTCTCCCTCGTTCGCGTTCCCACCCTGGCCCATCCTAGGAGCGTCTATTCCGTCGTGTCAACGAAATACGGTCATAACCAAACGCTGATTTACGTCGCTCGCGCTCCATTCCGGTACCGGAATAGGCGAGGGTGGGCAAACCCGCGGTTACCGCATCGGTCTGGCTCAAGATGTCTCACCAGCCGCGAACAGCGCAATCTCCCCCGGTTCCAACACGCGGACTTCGGCCGTGCTGCCGAGGCGCTGGAGGGTTTCCTGGAAGAGGGCGGGGTCGAGCGTGGCGTCCGCGCCGTACTGCTCGTCCGGCCACATCCCGTAGTGCATCGGAACCGCGATCCGCGGCGCGACGTGCCAGGTGAGGAGCGCCGCCTCGTGGGCGTTCATGTTCCCGCCGACGCCGTTGATCGGCACGAGCATGACGTCGATCCGCTCCTCGCGCATCGGGCGCAAGCGGGCGTCGTATTCGCTGTCGGCGACGAGCCAGATGCGGGCCCCGGCGATGTCGAGGAGGAACCCGACGGCATCGCCGGTCATCGCGATCTCTTCATCATGGCGGGCAAAGGTGGCCGTCACCGTGACGTCGCCGAATCGGCGGCTGTCTCCCCGGTTGAGGGTCACGGTCCGCTCCGCCGGCCAGCCCCAGACCTGCGCGCGGACGACGCAGGAGGTGGGGCCGCCGAAGATCACCTCTGGCTGCTTGGCGTAGTGGCGCACGACGGGGACATCGAGGTGATCCTCGTGCCAGTGGGTGGAGAGGAAGGCATCCGGCGCGAACCGTTCGGGATCGATGGTCGGGGGAATTGCCCGTTGCACCCCCCAGACCGCTTCCGCGAAGTCGGAGAGGTAGGGATCGATCATCACCGTCACCCCCTGGGGCGATTTGAAGAGATACCCACCCTGCCCCAGCCAGACCGTGGCCGCGCTGCCGATGGGGACGGTGAGGGTGGCGAGGGTGGCGGGGAGGTTCGACGAATCGGAAGTAGGCACAAATGGTCTCCTTGACCTGGACTGGATGGGTAATGAGTGGCGCTACCGGCCTCAACGTTGCAGGATCGAACCGAACGACTCTGGCTCGAACCGTTCGGGATTCTCAGGGTCGTCTGCCCAGCGAACGGGATTGTCCGCGATGTATTGCCGAATGGCATCCAATTCCCTCGCGTTCCGGATGATGCGGTCGTAGTAACCGCGCTGCCAAAGAACGCCGTCTGGCACCAGGTTGCCTCGTCTTGCCTCTCGGCTGGCGGCACTCTTGAATCCTCCAATGACCGCCCCGAGAGAGCCCTGCTGAGGTCCGTCAGACGCCATGGGATGTGGACCAGGGGGATTTGCTGATCCAGGGAGCACGACGATGCCATGAACGTGATTGGGCATCACTACCCACAAATCAAGCATCACCCCAGGTCTGTGCGCCGTTACTTCACTCCAGGCTTCATCTACGATTTGACCAATGTCGGAGAGTTGCACGACTCCATTTTCCACGGCTCCAAAGAGACATCTTCGTTGCGCCGCGCAGATGGTCACGAAGTACGCCGCATTCCAGGCATAATCGAAGTGCGGCATTCGCATCGGACGACGGCGAGGCAACCGCTGGCCGCCTATCCGGCGTTCGTGGCAGTTCATTCTTGTCATCCATATCCGTAGGGTGCGACGCTTGCGTCGCCCGCCTTACCTGAATCTCTGGTGCCATTGTGGCATCGGTTTCTCAATTCTTGGGGAAGAACGGGCGACGCAAGCGTCGCGCCCTACGCAGCGATCGGTGATCTGTAGGCGTGATGCGGGCGAGGACCGCAACCTGATACCGTACCGCCACGATCATTCAAGGCGAATGGACAAAGGAGATTCCGATGCGGATCGACGCGGTCGATTTCTATTACCTCTCCATGCCCGAGGTGCTCGATATCGGCGACGGCAGCCAGGACCTGCTCCTGGTCCGGCTTCAGGCCGGGCCGTACGTCGGGTGGGGGGAGTGCGAGGCGGCGCCGCTTCCCTCGATCGCCTCGCTCGTCTGTCCGATGTCGCACAGCGCCTGCAAGCCAGTCCGCGATTCCGTGCTCGGTCAAACGCTCGATGACGTTGCCGACATCGACCGCATCGGCGATCTGGTGCGCGCCAACAGCCAGGACCTGCTCCAGGCCGATCACACCTTCTCCGGCATCGATATCGCGATGTGGGATCTCCTCGGCCGCCGCTGCGAAGTACCGGTCTACCGGTTGCTGGGGTACGAACGCTCCGAACCGCGTCTGCCCTATGCCTCGGTGCTCTTCGGCGACACCGCTGCCGAGACCTACGAGAAGGCGCGGACGATCCGCGCCGCCGGGTTCCGCGCCGCCAAGTTTGGCTGGGGACCGTATGGCGCGGGAACGGTCGAGGCCGACGCGGCGCAGGTGGCGGCGGCGCGGGAGGGCCTCGGCGAGGAAGGGGTGTTGCTGGTCGATGCCGGCACCATCTGGAAGCACGACCTCGCCGCCGCCGAGCAGCGGCTACCGGCCTTGCAGGCAGTGGGGGCGACCTGGCTGGAAGAACCGTTTGCCACCGGCGCGCTCGGGGCGTACCGCCGCCTCGCCGAGATGAGCGGCAGCGTCCGCATCGCGGGCGGCGAGGGGTCCCACACCGAGGACATGGCGCGGCACATGATCGATCTGGCCGGGGTCGGATTCATCCAGATCGATGCCGGCCGCATCGGCGGTATCTCGCCCGCGAAGCGGGTCGCCGATTACGCCCAGGCGCACGGGGTCGTCTACGTGAACCACACCTTTACCTCGCACCTCGCCCTGAGCGCCTCGCTGCAGCCGTATGCCGGGCATCCGGCGGGCGCCATCTGCGAGTACCCGATGGAACTCAAATCGCTGGCACGCGAGATCACGTGCGAGCATATCGAGCGCGACGCGGACGGGATGGTCAACCTGCCGGACGCGCCAGGTCTCGGCATGACGCCGAACCTGGAAGCTGCCAGGCGCTATCTCCTCGACGTGGAGATCAGCATCGGCGGCAAGATCCTCTACCGCACCCCGGAGTTGGCCGCATAGAGCTGCGCGTAGCAATCGAGTCGCCGACCACGGCCAAACCGGAGTTGTATCGTTCGAGGAACGAGGGACCGCGGCGTTCGGGCTTGACATCTCGGCTTCAGTCACGGTCGCGGCCACCGCCCCGAGGTCCCTCCCGCGCTCGGGGGGACACGATGGCCGCACGTTGCGCTCGTGCGGGGCTACCGCCACGCGGGAGGCGCGGTCCGTTTCCGGATTGTGCCGTCCCACTCGGAGAGCGGCGCGCAATGCCACCACCAGTCCGGACCGAGGCGCTCCCGATCGGGGAGGGGAGCGCGGCCGGCGGCCCAGCGCAGCGCCGCCCACGGCTCGGCATCAGCCGGCGCCCAGGGGAAAATGCGCGCCGTGATGCGGCGGGAGAGATCGTCCGGCAGGTGGAAGGGGAGACCCAGGCCCTGCGCGATATCGTCCGTGTGGATCACGATTTCCTCGCACGCCATCGCGATCCAGCCGGTCGCGTCGGCCATGCCGGCCGGGTGAAAGGCGCGCGTTCCGGGCGGCGCGGCGTGGATCACCTCGGCCAGCACCGCCGCCGCGGCGCCAACGGTCGTCAGCAATTGGGCCGGTGATGCCGCGGGATCGCCGTTACGCGGTGGGGTGATGCGATCGATCGCCCGGGTGGCGACGTACGCCGCGTAGAGAAAGAGCGTGTCGACGATGTGATCGAGCGTCCGCTGGCAGGACCAGTCCAGGTCGCCCGCGGGAATCTGCCAATCGCCGGCGAGCGCCGGTTCCAGCGTGCCCCGGCAGATTGCGGTTGCCGCCAGCACGTCTTGCGGTGTCAGGATCAGGCTGCTGTCGGTCATCGCGGTCCTCGTCGATAGCCTCGCGTCTTCTCTCATTTTCATGGAACTCCGCTTGAAGAGTCGACCCCGTAGCGCACCCTTCTTCTTCTCCTGGCCCAATTCCTGCTGATAGGAACCAGTGTCAGCGGACGACGCCGCAGTTCGTTCCGAGAAAGTTCACCAGTCGCTCAGCCACCCGGAAGTCGGCCTCGCGACTGGTCTGACACTCCGTCAATTCGATCGGTCCTGCGCCAGTGGCGGGTACTCCCGTCATTGGTTGGCGTTCCCCGGCGAGTCGGGAGGAGAGAGGTTTGTCGTGGCAATTGCCCTTGTTCATCCGCCCAGCCCGCCAGAAACCGAGATGCCCGATGATCTCGCTCCCGTCCTCGCGGAGCGGGCCCGAGCGATCGGCGCAATGCTCTCGTTGATGGCAACGCGCGGCACGGCGGTGGCGCGAGCGGCGGCAATCATCGTCGATGCCATCCGCGCCGATCACCGCGTGCTCGTCTGCGGCAACGGCGGCAGTGCCGCGGAAGCGCAACATCTGGCGGGCGAGTTGGTCGGACGCTTCCGCCGCGACCGCGACGCCTGGCCCGTGCTGGCGCTGACCGCCGACATGGCGACGCTCACCGCGGTAGCCAACGACTACGGGTTCGAGACGGTGTTTGCCCGACAGGTAGCGGCGTTTGGCCGCCCCGGCGACGTCCTGATCGGCTTCAGCACCAGCGGCGAATCGGTCAACGTCGTCAACGCGGCCCGCTTCGCCCGCGAGCGTGGGCTGAAGATCATCGCCTTCACCGGCCGTGAGCCGACGAGTCTGGGTGGTCTCGCCGACGTCGATCTCACCGTTCCCTGCCGGGAGACCCCCCTGGTGCAGGAAGTCCACATCGTGTTGGTCCACGTGATCTGCGAGGTCGTCGAGGCGGCGCTCAGCGCGCCGCGCGAACCGAGGTTGCGTGTTGCGACGAGCGACCGCGAGGAGATCCTGCGATGAAACGTGCCCTCTTTCTCGATCGCGACGGCACCCTGGTCGAGCCACGCCACTATCCCTCGCACCCGGACGAACTGGTGCTGAGCACGGCGATCGGGCCGCTGCTGCGGACCTTCGCCACCACCGGCTGGGAGTTGATCGTCGTCACCAACCAGTCGGGCATCGCGCGCGGTCTCTTCACCATGGAGGACCTGGAGCGAATGCACGACCGGCTGCGGCAACTGCTCGCGGTCTGGGGCGTGCGGTTGACCGCCATCTACGCCTGTCCGCACCATGTCGACGGCATCATCCCCCATCTCGCGATCCCCTGTACCTGTCGTAAACCGGAGCCAGGCATGCTCCGCCGAGCGGTGGAAGAGCACGAGATCGACCTCTCCCGTTCGTGGATGGTCGGCGACATCCTCGATGACATCGAGGCGGGCAATGTGGCGGGTTGCCGCACGGCGCTGGTCGATCTCGGCACGGAACGGATGCCGGAGCGGCCGGAGCGATGGCCGCGCATCGTCGGGCTCTCCACGGCGGACGTCCTGCGCCAGATCGCGGTGGCAGAGGGGTTGATTCCAATGGACAAGCGCTTCGCACCGGTCTGGCCGGGGATGTGGCTCTCCGGCGGCCGCACCACGGCACAAGTCTGATGGGCGCCACACCGTTCGGATCCCCGGTCGATGTCGTGCGCGGCTTTCCCGGACTGCGCGCGCTGGTCATCGGTGAGGCGATGCTCGATACCTGGCTGGAAGGAGAGGCGATCCGGCTCTGCAAGGAAGCGCCGGTGCCGGTCGTGCGTCAGACCGCGAGCGACCGCTGTCCGGGCGGAGCGGCGAACACCGCCGCCAATCTCGCCGCACTCGGCGCCGAAGTGCTCTTCGTCTCCCTGGTGGGACGGGATGCGGCCGGGAACCACCTGCGCCAGGCGCTCCGCGATGCCGGCGTCGATGACGCCTGGCTGGTCGCGGATGACCGCATCTCCACCCTGCACAAACTGCGCGTGATCGCGGATGGGCAGTATGTGGTCCGCTTCGACGATGGCGACATCGCCGGCGCGAGCGAGCGCAGCCGTGTGCTCCTGCTGCGGCGGATCGCGGAGGCCTACGTCCATTGCGATGTCGTGGTCATCTCCGACTATTGCCACGGTCTGATCGACGAGGAGGTGATCGCGAAACTGCGCGAGTTGCGTGCCGCGACGCCGAACGTGCTGGCTATCGACGCCAAGCAGATCGCCCGCTTCCACGGCACCCGTCCCACCCTGGTGACGCCCAACCTGGCCGAGGCACGGCTGGCGGTCGATCCCGCCGGAACGGAGGGAATTCCCCTCGACCCGACCGGCGCGCGGCAGATTTCTCGCCGGCTGCGGGACATGCTCGATGCCGAGCACATCGCCGTCACGATGGCGGAAGATGGCGTACTCCTCACCGGACCGGATGGCGAGCAGGAGCATGTTCCCTGTCATCCCGTGCAGCGCGCAAGCGATGTCGGGGCGGGAGACACCTTCACCGCGGCGACTGCCCTCGCGCTCTCCGCCGGTGCGCCGGTGGCGCAGGCGGTGCGGATCGGCATCGATGCGGCGTCGATCGTGATTACCCGGGGCCGCACATCGCTGGTTACCAGCCAGGAGTTGCTGCGGCGGGTCAGTCTCGATGGCAGCGGCACCGCTCTCTCCCTGAAGGAGTTGGTCTCCCGGCTCGATGAAGACCGCTTCCTGGGGCGGCGCATCGTCTTTACCAACGGCGTCTTCGACATTCTTCATGCCGGACACGTCCAGTTGCTGCGCCGGGCCAAGGCGCTCGGTGACGTACTCGTGGTCGGGATCAATTCCGACGCCAGCACGCGCCGCCTGAAGGGCCCGACCCGGCCGGTCAATCGGGAGTCGGACCGCCTGGCGCTGGTCAGCGCACTCGACGCGGTCGACTACGCGGTGCTCTTTGCGGAGGACACCCCGGACAACCTGATCCGGGCGATTCGGCCCGATATCCACGTCAAGGGCGGCGACTACGACGCCACCACGCTCCCCGAAATCGCGACGGTGCGCGAGGTTGGGGCGCGCGTCGAAATTCTCTCGCTGGTCGATGGCCGCAGCACGACCGCCGTGATCGATCGCATTCTGGCTACCGCCGGAACCGTGAGCGAACAGGGATGAATGCGCGTCGTGACCTTGCTCCTTCGTTCCGTTCTCCTGTCCCGGCGTGGATCGGGAGGGATGGCGGTGTTGTCGCGGGAGCCCTCACCCCAACCCCTCTCCCGTTCCGACGGGAGAGGGGCTCGATTCCTCTCTCGCCCGTCCCCACCTTTCAAGGAAGGGATTGCCCGGAATCGGTCGTTGGCGCGGACTCGGAATCACTACGACGCGAGCCGATGCCCCTCGCCCATTGCGATGGGCGAGGGGGTGGGGTGAGGGCGCCCGTTGGAGCGATTTCATCCAGCGGGACGACGGCCGTCCCCCCGGAATGGCAAGCGGCGCGGCGCGTGCTGGTGGTCCGTCTCGACAACCTGGGCGACGTGTTGCTCACCACTCCGGCGATGCGCGCCTTGCGACAGTCGCTGCCGCGGGCGTCCCTGACGCTGCTGGCGAGCGAAGTCGGCGCGCAGGTGGGACGGCTCGATCCCGATCTGGATGATGTCATCGTCTATGCCGCGCCCTGGATGGATCCGTGGCAGACATTGCCGCTCGATCCGGCGCGGGAAGCAGGCGCCATCGCCGCTGTTGCCGCGGGCGAGTACGACGCGGCAGTGATCTTCACCTCGTTCCGGCAGAGTCCACTGCCGGCGGCCTACCTCTGTTATCTGGCCGGGATTCCGCTCCGTCTCGCCGCGTCCATCGATGGGCCCGGATCGCTCCTGACCACGCGCCATCGGCATCCCGAGCGGATGATGCATGAAGTCGAGCGCGGGCTCGATCTGGTGGCAGCGATCGGGGCCGCCACCGATGACGATCGCCTGGTGCTCCAGGTGCCGCCGGAGGCGCGGGACGACGCGGCCAGGTTCGTGGATGCGCCGCGGCCGCTGGTAGTGGTGCACCCCGGGTGCAGCATGCCGGCGCGCACCTATCCGTGGGAGCAGTACGCGGCGGTCATCTCCCGGCTGCCGCGCGATCTCGAGGCGCGGATCGTCGTCACCGGCGCCGAGCATGAGCGCGACCTCGTTGCCGCCATTGTCGGTGAGGTTGACGAGCGGATGCGTGAGCGTGTCATTCCCGCGGCCGGGGCGCTCTCCTTCGCCGGCCTGTGCGCCCTGATCGACGCCGCTGACCTCACGATCACCAACAACACCGGTCCAATGCACATCGCCGCGGCGGTCGGCACTCCGGTGGTGGCGCTCTTCGCGCTGACCAATCCGCCGCAGCAGTGGGGACCGTGGCGGGTGCCGCACCGGTTGCTCTCGCACGACGTTCCCTGCCGCCTCTGTTACAGCCGCGTCTGTCCGACAAGGCACGACTGCCTGCGCCTGGTGACGCCGGAGATGGTGGTTGCGGCGAGTGTGGAGTTGCTGGACGAAGTCGGAGGTCGGAAGTCGGAAGTCGGACGTGAGGGGGCGCACGTCGTGGGTCACCATTGGACGACACTCTCGGCTGAGCAACTCTCCTCCGACCTCGGACTTCCGACTTCCGACGCAACACTTCCCGCAGGAGTTCGACCATGACCACCGTCAATCCCTGGCTCGGCGCGCGCAATCTGCTAGCCGTCCGTCTCGACAATGCAGGTGACGTGGTCATGCTCGGTCCGGCGCTACGGGCGATCAAGGAGACGAATCCGGAGACGCGGATCACCTTGCTGGCGTCGCCGGCTGGCGCGGCCGCCGCGCCGCTGCTGCCCTGGATCGACGATCTCATCACCTGGCGCGCGATCTGGCAGGATCTGGGTCATCTGCCCTTCGATCCGGCGCGGGAGCAGGAACTGATCGCCCGGCTGGCGGCGGGTAGTTTCGATGGCGCGCTCCTCTTTACCTCCTTCAGCCAGACGCCGCACGCCGCGGGGTATGCCTGCTACCTGGCCGGTATTCCCTTGCGGGCCGGAGCGTCGAAGGAGTTCGGCGGCGCCGCGCTCTCGCATCGGGTGGCGTCGCTGCCGGATGAATTACACCAGGTCGAGCGCAATCTCCATCTGGTTGTCAGTCTCGGCTTCAGCGAGGTCGATCCCCGGTTGCAGATCGCCATTCCTGAAGAAGGCAAGGTGGAGTGCGCCGCCCGGTTGCAGGGTGCCGGAATCGATGACACGGCGCCGCTGGTAGTCATTCATCCCGGCGCCAGCGCGGAGGCGCGTCGCTACCCAACCGCGCGCTTTGGACACGTGGCGCGGCAACTCACCGACGAGGGTTGGACCGTGGTGGTCACCGGGACGGAGCGGGAGCGGCCATTGCTCGATGCCTTGCGGCTGGGCGCGGGAGCGGCGGTGACCTGCCTGACCGATCTGAGCATCGGCGGTTTCGCCGCGCTGATCGCCGGCGCCGCCGCCGTCGTCTGCAACAACACCCTGCCGATGCACCTCGCCGATGCGACGCGGACGCCGGTCGTCGCCCTCTACGCCGGGACCGATCTCGTAGCGCAGTGGCAGCCGCGCCGCGCCCCGGCGATCATGCTTCGCCGCGATACACCGTGCACTCCCTGCTACCGCTTTACCTGCCCGATCGGCTTGCCCTGCCTCGACATCTCGCCGGATGAGGTGGCGCGGGCGGTGGCGGCGGTGGCGCGGGAGAAGCCCTCACCCCAACGAGCGCCCTCACCCGAGCTACCCACACGAGCCCCTCTGCCGTCGGAATGGGAGAGGGGTTGGGGGGAGGGCGCTTGGGGTGAGCAGCCATCCCGCATCGCCGTTTTCCAGGCGCTCAATCTCGGGGACCTCCTCTGTGCCACGCCAGCGCTGCGCGCTTTGCGGAAGCGCTTTCCCCACGCCGAAATTACTCTTATCGGACGGCCCTGGGCGGAAGAATTCGCCCACCGCCTGCCGTCGCTCGATCGCTTCCTGCCATTTCCCGGCTGGCCGGGCATCGCCGAATCACCGGACCAGGCGGTTGTGCCGGATTGGCCCCGTTTCGACCTCGCGATTCAGATGCATGGCTCCGGTGAGGCCAGCAATGGCTTTCTCGCCTCGCTCGCGGCGCGGCAGACACTCGGATTCGGCCCGGCTGGCGAGAACCGATTGACCACGAGCCTCCCCTGGCGCGAGGAAGAAGCGGAGGCGCTGCGCTGGTTGCGGCTGCTGGGCGCGGTTGGCGTCGAACCGGACGGCTTGACGCCCGATTTCCCGATCATTGCCGCTGAAGCAGAACGCACCCGCGACCTCGTTCCCGATAACGGCGAAATCACGATTGGGCTGCATGTCGGCGCGCGCGATCCGTTCCGCCGCTGGCCGCCCGAGGCGTTCGCGCAACTTGGCGATCGTCTCGCCGAGCGCTACGGCGCGCGGATCGTCCTCACGGGCAGCGCCGAGGAGCGCCCGCTCACCGCCGCCGTGAGCGCCGCGATGCGGGCGAGGCCGCGCGACCTCACCGGGGCGACGACCCTCGGCGAACTTGCGGCGGTGGTGGATCGGCTCGATCTACTGATCAGCAACGATACCGGTCTCTCGCATGTCGCCGCGGCGGTGCGGACGCCGAGCGTGGTCCTGTTCGGGCCGACCCGCCCGCAGCGCTGGGCGCCCCTCGCCGCGCACCTGCATCGGGCAATCGACGCGACCGCGATCCCCGGCCTCCCGAGCGACGGCGCCGCGGCCTTGCGGGCACTCCCGGTTTCAGTCGTGCTGTCCGCCGCCTGTGCCGCGCTTGATCACATGGCATGGGGGGAGACGGCGAGGCGGCAAGAGCGAAAGCCGGCGAGTCGGCAAGAGCGAAAGCCGGCGAGTCGGCAAGACGGCAAGACGGTGAGTCGGCAAGACGGCAAGGATGACGAGGCGTCCATCATCCCGACTTCCGACCTCCGACGTCCGACACCCAACTCGCCCCGGGAGCGCGTGGCATGACGCGGTTACGCATTCTTGCCTGGCACATCCACGGCAGTTACCTCAACACCCTGGCGCGGATCGACCATGACTGGTTGCTACCGGTCAGACCGGGGCGGCCGGAAGGGTATGGTGGCCGTGGCGCGACGTTCGATCTGCCGGAGAACGTGCTGGAAGTCGACGCCGAGGCGGTCTGCCGGCTCGATCTCGATCTGGTGCTGTTGCAGACGCCGCGAAACCTGCACGAGGACGTTCCGGCGTTGCTCAGCCCAGCGCAACAACGATTGCCGCGCATCTACCTGGAGCACAACACCCCGCGGCCTGATGCCGTCAACCAGCGCCATCCCTTCGCAGACGAGCGAGGGCTGCTCGTCCACGTCACCCACTTCAACCGGCTGATGTGGGCCAACGGCGCGGCGCCGACCCGGGTGATCGAGCATAGCGTGGCGATCGACCCCACGCTGACGTATCAGGGGACGTTGCCGCGCGGTATCACGGTTGCCAACGGCATGGCGAAACGGCCGCGCATCGCCGGGTACGACCTCTTTCTCGAGGCGCGGCAGCGGGTGCCGCTCGATGTGGCCGGGATGGAGAGCGAGGCGCTCGGCGGATTGGGCGATGTGCCGTACCGCGAACTGCACCGGCGCATCGCGCCCTATCGCTTCCTGTTCAGCCCGATGCGCTACACCAGTCTCCCCCTGGCCGTGATCGAGGCGATGACGATCGGGATGCCGGTGGTCGCTCTGGCCACGAGCGAACTGCCGACCGTCATCGTGGATGGGGTGAACGGGTACGTCTCGTGCGATATCGATCTGCTCATGCGCCGCATGGAGCGCCTGATCGCCGATCCCGATCTCGCCCGCGGGCTGGGCGAGCAGGCGCGGGAGACAGCGCGGACGCGCTTTGGGCTGGATCGCTTCCGGGCGGACTGGAACGCGGCTTTCGATGAAGCGATGGCGATCACCCGGCGCGAAGAACCGGTGCTGGCGGGGGTAGGACGATGACGATGCGCGTCGCCATGCTGAGTGAGCACGCCAGCCCGCTGGCGCTGCTCGGCGGGGTCGATGCCGGCGGGCAGAACGTCTACATCGATGCGGTCAGCCGTGAACTGGCCGCGCTCGGATGCACAGTCGATGTCTTCACCCGCCGTGACGATCCTGCCCGGCCGCAAAGTGTTCCCTGGGCCGATGGCGTGCAGGTGATTCATGTCCCCGCCGGGCCAGAATGCTGGCTGCCCAAGGACGACCTCTGGCCTCATATGCCCGCCTTTCGCGACGGGATCGACCGCTTCGCGCGCCTGGGTCCCCAGTACGACGTCATCCACGGCAATTTCTGGATGTCGGGATGGGTAGCGGCCGAACTCGCGGCGTGTTGGCAGACGCCGGTGGCGCAGATCTTCCATGCCACGGGAATGACCAAGCGCCGCGAGCAGGGCGGCGCCGATACCAGTCCCGATGGTCGGATCGCGGTCGAGCGGGAGGTGGTGCAACGGGTTGACCGGATGATCGCCCAGTGCCCGGCGGAGCGGGACGAACTGATCGACGACTATGACGCCCGGCCGGAACGGATCAGCCTGATTCCCTCGGCAGTCGATACCACGCGGTTCCGGCCCATTCCCCGCACTCTGGCGCGCCGGCAACTCGGACTCGTCGCGGATGACAAGATCGTCGTCTACGTCGGACGGATGGTTCCCCGCAAGGACGCGCGAAACATCGTCCAGGCGCTGGCGATGATCGCCCAGCGGCGGCGCGAGGCCGGACGGCGGGACCTGCCCCGGCTCTACCTCGTCGGTGGCGAAACCGAGACGCCCGACCCGATAGCGACCCCGGAGATCGGAGTGCTGCGGGATCTCACCGAGGCGCTTGGTCTGAGCGACGTGGTCACCTTTGTCGGCCGCCGCCAGCCAGATGACT
This sequence comes from Thermomicrobiales bacterium, assembly GCA_046328335.1. Lineage (GTDB taxonomy): Bacteria > Chloroflexota > Chloroflexia > Thermomicrobiales > UBA6265 > JACCXM01. The sequence continues at coordinate 62,318 of JAXLWU010000001.1, read as the reverse complement.
TGCATCGCTGGTACAGCGCCGCCGATGTCGCGGTAACGACGCCCTGGTACGAGCCGTTCGGATTGACCCCGCTGGAAGCGATGGCCTGCGGCTGCCCGGTGATCGGAGCAGACGTGGGCGGGATCTCGTTCACCATCGCCGACGGTGAGACCGGTTTCCTGGTGCCCGCCAAGGATCCGGCGGCGCTGGCGGACCGGCTCGAAACCCTGCTGGCCGACCCCGCGCGGCGCGAGCGAATGGGCCGCGCCGGGCGGGCGCGGGTCGAGCGTGAATTCACCTGGCCAACCGTCGCCCGTCGCACCATGGCGCTGTACGCCGACCTGCTGTGGGAGCGGAGCGGAATCAACACGGAACTGGACGACATCCGGACCATACGCGTGACGGCGCGCTCAGTGCCTGTCGCGCCAATCCCGGCTTCGGCTTGAAAGGAGCACCTGATTTGCCTGATTCGATGGACAACCGACTCGCGGGCAAGGTGGCGCTGGTGACCGGCGCTGGGAGTGGACTGGGCGAGGCGACTGCCTGCGCGCTGGCGCGGGCCGGGGCCCAGGTGGCCTGCTTCGATCTGAACGTGGAGCGTGCCGAGCGCACCGCGCGGGCAATCGCGGGCTGGGGAAATGATGTCCGCGGCGTGGGCGTCGATGTCAGCCAGGAGGAGCAGGTCCAGAACGCGGTCGAGCAGATCGTCTCCGATTGGGGGCGAGTCGATGTTGCCGTCAACTGCGCTGGGGTCGATTACGTCGTCGGGATCGATGAGATCAGCGTCGAGCAGTGGGACCGGGTGCTGTCGGTCAATCTGCGTGGTCCGTTTCTCGTCGCCAGAGCGGTCTGGCCGGCGATGCGGCAGCAGGGCGGCGATATCGTCAATGTTGCCTCCACCGCCGCCGTACGCGCCTGGGGCAACGCCGCCGCCTACCACGCCTCCAAGTGGGGCCTCGTCGGCCTGGGTCGCGGTCTCGGCGTCGAGGGGCGTCCGGACGGTATCCGGGTGACGACGCTCATCCCTGGCGGCATGAAGACGCACTGGTTCGATCGCTTTCCGGAGCAGGGGATTCCGCTGCCAGACGAGGCGCACCTCCAGGACCCGGCAACCGTGGCCGACGCGATCCTCTACGCGGTCTGCGTGCCGCGTGGTTCGGCGATGCAGGAGATGATCCTCACGCCGCTGACCGAAACGAGTTGGCCGTGATCGCCGGGCGGGCGCCGCTGCGGATCAGTTTTGGCGGCGGGGGGACCGACCTCCCCGCCTACTACGAGCGCTTCGGCGGTCAGGTGCTGAGCGCGGCGATCACGCCTGCTTGCCACGTGCATCTCTCCCGCTGGCGGGGAAGCGGCGTGCTCCTCGTCTCCTCCGATTTCGATTGCTCGGAGAAGGTGGCGTGGGGCCGGACCGTGGATATCGGCGGACCGCTTTCACTCCCGCGCGCGGTGCTCTCCTGGTTCGCCACGCGGGCCCTGCTCCCCTCCGGGATTCGCCTCGATCTGAGTGCCGATGTGCCCCCTGGCAGCGGACTGGGCTCATCGAGCGCGATGACGGTGGCGCTGGTCACGACCCTGGCGCACCACGTGGCGCTGCCGATCTCCGCGGAGCGCGCGGCAGAGATCGCCTGCGAGATCGAGATCGACATGCTTCAGCAGCCGATCGGCCGTCAGGATCAGTACGCGGCGGCACTCGGCGGGATCAATACCCTGGTCTTTACCCCGGATGGGGTCGAGGTTGAACCACTCTCCCTGTCGCCCGAGATCGAGCAACGTCTCGAAGACCATCTGATGTTGATGTCGACGCGGCGAACGCGCGACTCCGCCTCCGTGCTGACCGCGCAGCGAGCGGCAACCGGGGTCGATGAGGAGGTGACCCGGCGGTTGCACGCCCTCAAGGGGATCGCCACGGCGATGCGCGAGGCGCTGGTGCGTGGCGATATTCCCGCCTTTGGCGCCCTGCTCGATGAGGGGTGGCAACTGAAGCGCGGGCTTGCCTCCGGCGTCAGCAGCGCCGATATCGATCACTGGTACGCCCTCGCCCGCGAGGCCGGCGCCTACGGCGGCAAGATCAGCGGCGCGGGCGGGGGAGGATTCTTCCTCTTCTGCATCGCGCCCGAGCGCCGGGGGCGCCTCGTGAGCGCCCTGCGCCGCGCCGGACTCACCCCGTTTCCCTTCGCCTTCGATCGGCAGGGCGCGACCACGGTCGAGACATCGTCCAGCAATGTGACGCGCAAAGGAACGCCAGTATGAGAGAGTTGACCCGGAAGAATGGACACGCCTCCTTGCAGCGCATGTTGCGTGGCTACTGGAGCGAACTGGTGGAGGCGGGCAGCGCCTTCGATGTAAACGCCCTCGAGGAGGCGGCGCGGCTCTTGCTCGCTTGCCAGGCGCGGGGCGGTACGGTCTTTACCGCGGGCAACGGCGGCAGCGCCAGCACCGCCTCCCACATGGCGTGCGATCTCCTGAAAGGAACGCGCGCCGGCGGCCCGCCGACTTTCCGCGCAATGGCCCTGACCGACAACATGGCACTGATGACCGCCTGGGCGAATGACGACGCGTTCGATCGCGTCTTCGCCGAGCAGTTCATCTCGCTGGCAAGGCCAGGGGATTTGCTCGTCGCCATCAGCGCCAGCGGCAACTCCCCGAACGTGCTGGCCCTGGTAGACGCGGCGCACCAGGCCGATGTTGTCACCATCGGCGTTACCGGGCGCGATGGCGGCCGCCTCGCCGGGATGGTCGATCTCGCCGTGAAGAGTCCCGCCGACCGGATCGAGGTCGTCGAGGATCTGCACCTGATCGTGGCGCACAGTCTCTGCGTGACCGTGCGCGAGCGGTTGCGCGTGGGCGACGCGGTCGTGAGCGTCAGCAGCGTGGTTCCCGCGGCAACGTCCGCAGCGTGAGCGGGCAAAGCCAGCAGCGTCCGGCAATAGTGTCATCCCGATGGAGGAGGGAGCCGGACGCTCTGTTGGATTGATACCGACGCCGCATTGCCTCGCTGCGCGACGTGTCATGCCGAGCCGCAGCGAGTCGTCTCGTCCGTCGTGGGTCCTCCTGTGACCGCCGAGATTCCTCGTTCCTCGGGACGACACGCATGCTGCACGTCGCCGTCAACGCCGGGGTACGCGGCCGTCCGTGGCCGGCCCGACTATACTCGCAGCATGGCGCTCCATCTCTTCGCCGGGATTGCGGTGCGTGATTTCGCGGCGGCGGTCGCCTGGTACGAGCGCCTTTTCGGCGCGCCGCCCGCCTTCTTCCCAGCGGATACCGAGGCGGTCTGGGAACTCGCGGCGCAGCGCTGGGTGTACATCGAAGCACGTCCCGCGCGGGCTGGCCATGCGATGCTCACCCTCCTCGTCGAAGACCTGGACGATCGTCTCACCGCGATGGCGGCGCGTGGACTGGAACCGGCGCTGCGCGAGACGTACGAAAACGGGGTGCGCAAGATCACCTTCCGCGATCCCGATGGCAACGAGATCGGGTTGGGTGACGCGCCCGACTGAGCGAATGTGCCTGCGGCTTTGAGAGCGCTTCCGCTATCACGTCTCGTTCCACCCATCGGCCCTGACCTCGAGTTCGGCAACGCGAGCGGCGAGCCGGGCATTCTCGACTCGCAGGGCGTCGATCTCGGCGGCAAGCCCCTGAATGGCGGCGAAGGCGATGCCCTGACCGTCGATGGGGTGAATGTGACGGTCGTCGGCGCCGACGTCGAAGGTGGCAGCGAAGTCCTGCGCCATCGGGCCGATGTGGCGGACGGAGGGATCGTCGCCGCGGTAGTTCCAGGTGGTGATCGGCAGGTCCTTGACCCGCCGCAACATGTCCGCGGGATCGACGCTGCCGAAGTTGGTTTTCAGGGTGCGGTCGCTCGTAGGTAGTTGATTGCAGCGCCCCTGGCCGCAGTCGAGACCCGTGCAACAGTCGCTGTCGATCACGCAAAGATCGCCCTCGGGCGCGCAGCATCGCCCGCTCGCGGACCCAGCGACCAGCTCGCAGATGAGTTCGCGGCAGCATTTCGATTGTGCCGGTTGGCAATGGCTGTTGAGCCCGAGGCAACAGCGGAGATCGGGACCCGCGCCAAAGACATCGCAATTGAGACCCGGGCAGCAGGTCGAATCGGCGACGTTGGAATCGCACGTCTGCGTGACCGACCGGCAGCGGTCATGTGTGCACTTCCGCTTTTTCTTCTTTGCGTCGACCCGACCAGAGTTGATCAGACCAGCGAGCGCCGCAATGCCACCAGCAAGGCCGAGGTGGCGACGAGTCCAGGTATCGAAGCGGTCGGGTTCCATGTGAGGCCTCCTGGCTATGACGCGAACAGCTCGTCGAGATCGATGGTGACGCCGGGCAACAATGCCGGCTGAACGTGTCCCTCGCGATAGACCGTCGCAACGTAGCCGCCGTCCGGTTGGCGACGCCAGGCGGTCAGGGTGCGCTCGTACGGGTGGACGAGCCAGATCTCGTGATCGCCGCGGTGTTGGTAGTCGCGAAGTTTGACGGCTACGTCGTAGTCTCCGGTTCGCGGCGACCAGACCTCGACGACGAGGGGCAGTGGCTCCAGATAGGCGTCGAGAGTCATGGGACGCTCTCGCAACGTCTGCATCGTGAGCGTCGGGATAACGACGAGATCGGGAATGTAATAGGTCTCGGGCGAGACGCGCAGGCGCGCATGCTCGATACGCACCCGGTATTCGTCCCGATCCAACTGCGGAATGAGCTGCTCAGCCAGCCGGCTTTCGATCTCGCCGTGTTCGACGCTCATCAGCGGTTTCTCCCGCAATTGACCGCGGTACAACTCGGCCCTTTGGTATTCGCCGAGAACCGCCAGCTCCCGGTAGGTCTCTTCGCTCACGAGTTCGCCGGTTGTGGTCGCCATGGAATGCTCCTGCCGCGATGAAGCGCCCTGCCGCGGTGGGAGGAGTGTAGCCGCCAGACGCGGGACCGCCCCTTGCCGGAGTGGGCGCCAACGGGGAAGATGCGGCCTTGCACGGTACCCTCGGAAAGGGGAATGCGAGACCACTAGCGAAAGGATGCGGAGACCGGAATGAATGCCGTCACGGAGTACGAGTATCGCTACAACCGGCTGACCTGGCCGGAGGTGAACGAGGCCATCGCCCGCCAGCCGGTGGTGGTGCTGCCAACCGCCTCGACCGAGCAACACGGCCGGCACCTGCCGATCGACGTCGATCTCTTTCTCACCGAATCGATCGTGTCGGAGGCGGCCCGGCGCTCGGGAGGGCGGATGCTGGTGCTGCCGGCGATTCCCTACGGATTGAACCTGCACCACATCGATTTTCCCGGCACGATCCACATCGAGCCGGAGGTCTTCATCGCCTTCGCGCTCAATGTCACCAAGAGCGTGGCGTACCACGGGTTCGAGAAGATCCTCATCGTCAACGGCCATGGCTCCAATCAGCCGCTGATCGACATCATTGCGCGGCGGACGACGCTGGAGACGGAATCGCTCTGCGCCGCCTGCCACTACATCAATCTGGTGCTGGAAACCTTCCGTGCAATCAAGGAGAGCGAGGTCATCGCCCACGCCGACGAGTTCGAAACCTCGCTCTATCTCCACCTTGCCCCGGAACGGGTTCAGATGGACAAGGCGGGCAAGGATGACGACGTGATGGGCCAGTACCTCTCCTCCGACAGCACCACGCCGTACGCCCGCTTCAACGACTACTGGTCCCGCTGGACCGATCTCGGCGTGCATGGCGATGCTCGCCCGGCGACCGCGGAGAAGGGGAGAATCATCTTCGAGGCGGCGGTCAGCGGCATCCTGGAACTGGTCGAGGAGTGGCGCAATTGGCCGCTCGCGCCGCGCCGTGATTTCCACGACCGCCCGGTGCAGCGCTCCATTCGCTGGTAGCGGCTGCAAACGTGGCGCGGCACAAGAGGTCTTCTAGCCAACCCGCGAAAGACCCGGTGCCGGCCGGTGAAGCGGAACGGCCGGCTCCCGATCGATCGGGGCTGCCGGCGCCCCGCGTCTCGTTGATTGGCCGTGACGCAGATGTCGCGGCTACCCGCGGGGTCCTGCTCCAGCCGGAGACGCGGCTGCTCACCCTGACCGGACCAGGCGGGGTTGGCAAGACCCGTCTGGCGCTGGCGCTGGCGCCGGCCGTCGCCCATGCGTTCGGCGCTGGCGTCCGATTCGTGCCACTGGCCCCGCTGCGCGAGGCAACGCTCGTCGCCTCGGCGATCGCTCAGGCGCTCGGGGTGCCGGACGCGGGCGATCGACCCTTGCGTGAAGCGTTGATCCAGACGCTCCGCCGGCAGCATCTCCTGCTCATGCTCGACAACTTCGAGCACGTTGTCGCGGCCGCGCCACTCGTCGCGGAGTTGCTCGATGCCGCGCCGCACGTCAGGATCGTGGCCACCAGCCGGGCGCCGCTGCACATTGCGGGGGAACGCGAGTATCCGGTGCAACCCCTGGGAATGCCAGAGAGGTCGACACCGCCCACGACGGTGGCGGAATTCGACGCCGTACGGCTCTTTGTGGCGCGGGCGCAGGCGGTCAATCCCGATTTCACCCTGACTGGCACGAATGCGCCGGTCGTCGCCGAGATCTGCCGGCGGCTGGACGGATTGCCACTGGCGATCGAACTGGCCGCGGCGTGGAGCAAGGTTCTCCCACCGGCGGCGCTGCTGCGCCGGTTGGAGCCTCGTCTGCCGTTGCTGACCGGCGGTCCCCGGGATCAGCCGCCGCGGTTACGGACGATGCAGGATGCGATCGCCTGGAGTCACGACCTGCTCGACCCGGAGGAGCGATCACTGTTCCGCCGCTTGGCTGTTTTTGCTGGCGGATTCTCGTTGGAGGCCGTCGAGGGGGTGACGCTGCGCTCAGAGGGTGTCGGCTTTGCCTCAGGGGGTGCCAGCCGCTCTGCGGCTTCAGGGGGTGAAGGGGGTGGAGGACCGATCGGCCGTGACGGCGAACCATCGTCGCTCCTTCTCCCCCTGAGCGCAGCGCCACCCCCTGAAGCCGCAGAGCGGCTGGCACCCCCTGAGCGCAGCGTCACCCCCTCCACTCTAAACCTCATCGCCTCGCTCGTTGGCAAGAATCTGCTCCGCCAACGAGCGGGGCCGGATGACGAACCCCGGTTCACCATGTTGGAGACGGTACGCGAATTCGCGCTCGCACAACTGGCGGTTCATGGGGAGACCGAGGAGACCCGCCGGGCGCACCTGGCATGGTGTGTGGCGATCGCCGACGCGGCGGCACCGCACCTGAACAGTGGTCAGCGCACGCTCTGGTTGCACCGGCTCGATCGTGAGCATGACAACCTGCGGGCCGCGCTGACTTGGGGCCGCGCGTCCCCTGTCGGGCGCGAATTGGCGGTGCGGCTGGCCAGCGCGCTCCGGTTGTTCTGGTTCTATCGCGGGCACTGGAACGAGGGGCGATCGTCGATGGAGGCGCTCCTCCCCCTGGCGGAGGGGGACTCGTTGCCGGCGAAGACGGCGCGGGCCTGCCTTCACTTCGGGATTGGCCACCTGGCGTGGGTCCAGTCCGATTTTCCCGCGGCGCGAAGACACCTCGAGGCGTGTATCGCGCTGTGGCGCGAAGCGGGTGAGGGGAGCCATCGTGGCTATGCGCTCGGGTTCCTCAGTGCCGTCGCGCTCGCCGAGGGGGACCGGTTGTACGCCGCAAGCCTCGCGGCAGAGTTCCTTCCGTGGTTCGAGGCAGGGGACGATCGATGGGGCCTGGCCTTTGCCCTGATCGCGGTGGGCAATGTGGCGTGGGCGCATGGTGAGACAACGGTGGCCGCCGCGCGGTACCGCGCGGCAGTGGTCATCCTGCGCGAGATCGGCGATCCCTGGCTCCTGTCGTTGCCGTTGCGTTACCTGGCGCGACATGCCTTTCTGAGCGGTGATCTCGCCCGCGCAGCGGCGTTGCAGCGAGAGAGTCTGGCCTGTCTCCAGGAGCCAGGGGAGCGGTGGTTTCTCTCCCAGGCGTTCACTGATCTGGGGATCATCGCGGGCGCGGCAGGGGATCATCGGCGGGCAGCGCGTCTCCTCGGCGCGGCGGCGAGGCAGCGCGCGATCGTCGGGACGCCCGTGCATCCCCAGCACCGTGAGGACCACGAGCGTGAGGTTGCTGCCGCGCGGCGCGCGCTAGGCGAGACCGGGTTTGCCGCGGCCTGGACCTCGGGAGAGCGATTGCCACTGGCCGAGGCGATTGCCGAGGCCCTGGCCGAAGGTGCGCCCGTGAAGGTCACGAAGGCACGGGCGGACGCGACGCACGGCGGGCTGACGGCGCGCGAGCGTCAGGTATTGCGGTTGCTCGCCGCCGGTCATACCGACCGCGAGAGCGCCGCGATGCTCTTCATCAGCCCGCGGACGGTCGAGACGCACATTACGAACATGCTCAACAAACTCGGATTGCCCTCGCGGTTCGCGCTGGTCGTCTACGCCGCCCGGCAAGGACTGGTCTGACCGCTCGTCTGCGCCAGAGCATCGCCACGAACTACGGGAAATCCCGGATGCGCGATTTCGCTCCGCATCCCATGCTCACGATGTGGCGCAAGGAGCGCGAAGCAAGGAGACCGCCATGATCGACGAGAAGTACCGCGAGTGGAACCGCAGCCATGAGGTCATTCGCGCGCGTGGGGCAATGGGCCATCTCAACCACGGCATCGAGATTACCGGCCACGGCGTGCGGACCCGGCTCATCGCCTGGCCGGGCAACGGGTTTCAGACCGAGAGCGTCCACGTTCTCACCCTGGCGCCCGGTGACGCCAGCGATTGCTACACCTACGATCTGGCGGAGGAGGCGTTCCTCTGCTTGTGGGGGACCGGGGAAGCCTTTGTCCGCGGGCAGTGGGTCACGGTGGCTCCCGGCGATCTCGCCTTCGTGCCCGCGGGAGTCCCTCGCGGTTTGCGGAATCGGGCCGGCAACAGCGCAGACTTCGTTCTCGTCAATCAGGTGACGCCGCCCCAGTTCGATCTCTACGAAACCGGTGGTTACTACGACCGTGAACATGGGGTGATGAACTTCGACGCGATCGAGGCGGCAAAACTGACGGCGACCCCAGGGAATCTGGTGCCAGCAACGGAGGTGATGGTGCGCGAGACCCATCCCGAGGTGCGCCCCTGGAATCTCACGGTCGCCGAAATCCGCCAGGGCGGAGCGCTGTTCAGCATTTTCAAGGGCGCGGGATTCGGCGATCTGGGAACGCCGATGCTCCTCATCACCTGGCCTGGGTATGGGGTGCGCAGTGCCGGGCTGCACATGGGCGGCACCCCGGCGGGCGAGCGGGCCGAGATCCATACCCATCCCGTCTCCGACGAGTGCCTCTTCAACTGGTCCGGCAAGGGTGAGGCCTATTGCGATGGCGACTGGATCGAAGAGGATCCGCTCGATGTCCTGCTCGCGCCGTGCGGCGTTCACCACTCGATCGGCGGTCCGCGCGATGCGAGCGCCGGACCGAGTTACGGGTGCGGCTTTGCCTCGCCGCCGCAACTCGATCTTTACCTGCGCACTCCGTTCTTTCATGACGGCGCGTTTGCGGAGCCGCCCTGGCAGGTGTTGGCCGGAGCTCCCGGCGCCGCGTCAGATGCCACCGAAGGGCGATCCGTCTCGCGTTGGTGATGACGTCGCCGACGAGGGCGGCGGATGATACCAGTGTCGCCCCCGCGAGCGCATGATTCGCGGGGGCGGCCTCCGTGGTACTCAGGCGCGGTATGACACGCGGTAGATGACGCCATTGCTGTCTTCGGAGATCAGCAGCGAGCCGTCCGGCATGACCAGCAATCCGGCCACCCGGCCGAAAGCGGTGACGCCGTCCCGCTGCAACCAGCCGGTGATGAAATCCTCGAAACCGACCGGTTCCCCGTTCTCGAAATCGAGGCGCACGATCTTGTATCCGGATGGCTCTGCGCGATTCCAGGAGCCGCGCATCGCGATCAGGGCGTCCCCCTGGTATTCGGCGGGGAACATCGCGCCGTCGTAAAAAACCATACCGATCGGCGAACTGTGTGCTTCGTAGGTCAGCGCCGGCGCTTCGGTGTTGGCGCAGTATTGATCGGGGGTAGCGCCTGGGGGCGGGTAGGGGAGATAGTCATCGACCTGCTGGTCGGCGAAGCAATAGGGCCAGCCGTAGTTGGCGCCCTCGCGCAAGCGGTTGAGTTCTTCGGGCGGTTGCTCGTCACCGCGCCAATCGCTGCCCTGGTCCATGCCCCACAACGCTCCCGATTGTGGATCCCAGGCCCAACCAATGGTGTTCCGGAGCCCAGCGGCGAAGATTTCGCGCTCGCTGCCGTCCGGGTTCATGCGGAGGATGGTCGCGTTTTCCGGATTCGTCTCGCGGCAGGCGTTGCAGGAACTGCCGACGGAGACATAGAGCTTGCCATCCGGACCGAACTGGAGGGTGTGCCGGCCGTGTTGATCGCCATCCGGCAGGTCATCGACGATCACTCGCGGTGCGCTGAAGGTGCCATCGGCATTGACATCGGCGAGCCAGATGGTCTTTTCTCCGGCCAGATAGACGCGGTTGTCCTGGAAGAGGATGCCGTGGACGAACGGGAGATTGCTGGCCGCCGCGGAGACATCCTCCATCACGCCGTCACCGTCGTTGTCACGCAGGGCGCTAACCATGTTCGCCGCCGGTTGCGTCACATAGAGGGTGCCGTCCGGACCGAGCGCCATCATCCGCGGATTGGTCAGACCCTGGGCAACGGTCTCGATGGTGAAGCCGTCCGGCGCCTGTAGTTGGCTGAGTAGGTCGTCGCTTAAGGGCATCTGGGACGGCGCAAGCACATTGCCCTCGGCGGAGGTTTGCTTGCTTGGTTTGCCCTGGGTCGCCGGTATCTCCCGTGGCGCGGCAACCACGCCGCAGGCGAAGCGGGCGCCACTGTTGCCGGACGGTTGAGAGACGAGGTCGTCCTGGCCGGTGTGGATCACGATGGCCGTGCCATCGGCATCGAAGACCGATGTCGGGCCTTCGCCGAGCGTGAAGGTTTCAGTGGTGATCGTCGCCTCGGCCATACCGTCGTCACCGGCGGTCAGGTTGCCGAAATCGCCGACGTGGTGTTCCTTGCTCTCGGGACCGCCATGCATCATCGCGGTGGGGTCCCAGTGCGGTCCGGCGGTGCTGAACGGCTCGGCGAGATCGGGATCGCATTGACCCATGGCGTGGAGGTGCCAGCCATGCTCGCCGGGAGGAAGCCCCGCGAGCGTAACCACCACGGCAACGCCGCCGGCCTCTTCCTGAAGACCCGCTTCGCCGACCTGATTTCCCGAGGCATCGATTAGCGGCACGATCAGCGGTTCACCGCGCGCAACCGGGGTAGCGGATGGCGGGGCAGGGGTCGCTTCCTGCCCGTGGACGGCAATGCCGGGGGCAAGGAATGAGGTGGCGAGCAGTACGCCAGCGATTCGTTGAGCAACGGTGACATGATGCATGAGTCGTCCCTTTCTCCGTGATGGAACGTGACCGCCGGGATGGTGACCGCGACCCGAGTCGGCTCGCTCCGGGCTCGCAAAGCGCGTCAGCCGAGACGCACCGGCGCGGTGTTGACCGGGTAGCGAAAGAGTGCGTAGGGCGGCTGCCGCAGGTCCTGACCGTCGTGATAGCGCGGCTGGCGGTGGAGTTGATTGGCCGTGAAATAGAGGTAGGCGTCGTTGGCAACCGCCATCGTATCGGGCCAGAGGATGCGGCCATCGGCAACCAGCGTCTGTTGCCCGCCATCGACACCGCGGACGGCGATCGCGTTCAGTTCGTACTGGGTCAGGTAGACGTTGCCGCTGGCATCCGATTCGAGCCCGTCGGAGCCGCTCCCCTTGGTGCCGAGATCAACCACGGCCGCCGCGACCTCAGCTTCCGCCGCTCGTATCGCGAGCGGTTCCGTGGCGACCATGAACAACTGCCGGCTCGCGAGCGGCGAATAAAACACCTGAGAACCGTCCGCGGAGAGGGCGATGCCATCCGCGCCGAGGGAGATTGGCCGCGGCGGCATGCCAGGCATGTCCTCATAGAGTTCGGCTCCCTCGACGATCGGAACGAACCCCGGTTCCGCTACCGTCGTCGGGTGTTCGTCGAGTCGCCGCCACGAATCGCCGGAGTCGAGATCGACCGTGATGATCGCGTTCTTGCCGAGCGGTGAGGCGTCGGTGAGGTAGGCAACGCCGCCGGCGCCCCGGCGCAGATCGAAGCGCATGTCGTTGATCGAACTGGTCGGGAGCACCACGTCCGGTGGGAAGACGATCGTCTGGACGATCTGATCGCGGGCGGGATCGACGGCTACCAGTTTTGCTCCGCCGGGAATGACCGGTTGGAAATTGAGGCTGCCGGTATCGAGAATCCAGAGTCGTCCGGCAAGGTCGAAGCCGATCGCCTGCACTGATACGAAAGTATCGCCTGGGCGGCGGGGATCGAAGGTATTCACCGCCGCGGTCGGGTACGGCACGACCTCCCGCTCGCGTAATTCGCCGACGGTGAAAGCGACTGGATCGCCCCAGCGCGGCCAGTTGAGGAAGATGCGGCCCGCGCTCGAGACGGCGACGCCGACGAGCAACGGTCCTTCCAGCGCCGCGACCAGTTCCAGCCCGGCAGGGGCCGGTTGACCGGCGCCGGCAAGGTCATCGATGCCTGCCGCCGCCACTCGGGGCACCCCACCACCCGCCGCGAGCGGAGTGGGCGCCGGCGGCGCTGGCGCGACCTGACGGAGGAGCGCGCGTGAGGCGGGGAAGGTGGAGTTGGAACGAGGCGTGGCCATGACTTGTCTCCAGTGGGCAGAGGGAGGGTGGTGACCGCTACGGGGTAGGGGTTGCGGCGATGGCGCCGCGGAACGAGGCGGTGAGACGACCGGCCGCTTCTGACACGGCCTCCTGCGCCTCGTCGACCAGCGCACCGAGACCGAAAAACTCGTGCGTCACGCCGGAATAGACGGTGTAGGTCACGTCGTTTCCGGCGGCCTCCAGTGCGTCGGCATACTGGCGGCCCTGACCGACGAGGGGGTCGATCGCGGCGGCGATGATCGTCGCCGGTGGGAGCCCACTGAGATCGGCGGCCAGCAGCGGCGACGCCGACGGCAACTGCCGCTCCGCCTGTGTCGGAACGTAGAGATTGCCGAAATAGTCGAGCAGGGGCGCGCTCAGCGGTTGGGCGTTCGCGAATTGCTGGATCGTCTCCGCACCGAGTCCTTCCGGTACAAACGTGGTCACCGGGTAGACGAGGAGTTGGTGGACCGGCATGATGCCGCCCTGATCCCGCGCCAGAAGGCAGGTCACGGTCGCGAGATTGCCGCCGGCGCTTTCACCGCCGATTGCGACATTGCCGGATTCGCCGCCGAATTCGGTCGGGTTCGCCGCCACGTACTGGAACGCGTAGTAGGCGTCGTCGGCGGCGGCCGGGAAGGGATTCTCTGGCGCCTGGCGGTACGCCACGGACACGACCACACCGTTGGCGGCGTTAGTCAGGGCGCGGCAAGAGGCGTCGTAGGTGTTGAGGTTGGCGATCACCCAGCCGCCGCCATGGAAATAGACGAGAACCGGAAACGGACCGCTTCCTTGTGGGGTGTAGATCCGCGCCACGAGATCGCCGTTCGGGGTTGGAATGAGCCGGTGATCGACATCTCCCACCGGCTCCTGCGCGGGCTCGTCTCGCGCCGAGAGGAGCGATAAGGCGGCATCCGAGGGCAGCGGGAGTTGGCGGGCATTGAAGGGGGACTGGCTTTCGATCGGAATCTGGTTCAAGTTTGCCAGTTCGTCCAGCACCGCCTGCATCTGGTCGTTCGGCTGCGCGGCGGGAACCGGGGTCGCATCCTGGGCGACGCGCGGCGCCGCGAACCCAATGCCAGTGCTGGTCATCGCCGCGGCGCCACTGGCGAGGGCGGCGCCGAGCATCAGCCCCCGGCGGGACAAGCGGCCAGCGCGACCTGAAGAGAGATCGGACGTCATCGGGTGATCCTTTCCGGAAGTCGACGGAGCGCTTCCACTGACTGCGGGAGTAACTCGCTCTCCATCGATCCGAAAAGCGAAACCCGTCCTCCCCGGCTCGCTGTCCGGTTGCCGGGTCGTGGATGCAAGGGGGGTGCCAGATAGACACTTCCGGATGGTAAGGCTCTGTGTGGCGCCAGGGGGATGTAGCGGCAACGACTTTCACGATGCGTTGCGATGGATCGCCTGAAATGCTCGCCCAAAGCGTTGCCGTCTCGCGCGGCATCGTGGCCGGGACATCCTTTTCGCCTTGGCAACATGGGCAGCTGCTGGTCTTCCACGAGTTGACCGGGCGACCGTACATGGCCGTCAGCGAGCAGCTCGATGCCGCTGAGCACCGGCACCAGACCTGCACACCGCGTCCCGCCGGTTCCACTCAGGTTGAGGCATGTGTGACCAGTTGGCATAGAACCTGCGCACAAGTCCTGCCAAAGGGACGCGAGATTCTTTGCACCTCACGCCATTCGGAAATGGTCAGTCACGGAAGTTCATCGCTCACGGTGAGCGACTCGCCGCTCCCACTCAGGTCTTGTTCAACCGAAGAAGGAGAAAATGATAATGAAGTCATTACACGAGCGCATCCTCGCCGAGGTATGGCACGAGCGCCAACGTCTTGCATCACGGCGCGGATTCCTGACCCGATCCGCGTACCTGGCTGCTGGTGGCGCCCTGGTGGTCACGAGTTTGCCGTTCGTCCCGGGACTTAGTGTGGCCCAGGCGCAGACGGAGTTTCAGGACGATGTCGATGTCCTCAACTACGCGCTGACGTTGGAGCACCTCGAATACGCGTTTTACCGCGATGGGTTGGAGCAGTTTTCCGACGCCGACTTTGGCGACGGTCCCTTCAACCGGCCGATCAGCGATTTTCTGGCCGATATCCGGGACCACGAGCAGGCCCACGTCGAAAAACTGACGCAGGTCATCACCGACCTTGGAGGCGAGCCGGTGGTCGAGGCGGAGTACAACTTCGGCTATTCCGACGCCGCCTCGTTCCTGGCGACAGCGCAGGCTCTGGAAAACACCGGCGTCAGTGCCTACGACGGGGCCGGGCAGTTTCTCGAAAGCGCGGACCTGCTGACGGCGGCCGGCAGCATCGTTGCGGTTGAGGCGCGCCACGCCTCGTATCTCAATCTCCTCAACGGAGTGCTGCCCTTCCCGGCGCCGTTCGAGACGCCCCTGGCCCCGGATGAGGTGTTGGCGACCGCCGGACCGTTCATTGTCAATAACGCCTCGCCAGTCGCCACGCCAACGGCTTAGGGCTCGCTTCGGCGGTAGCCATTACGCTTGATCATCCATACGAAGGAGTCATTCCATGCAATCACAGCATGATCTTGTTACCTGTTCCGCTTGTGGCAACGGACGCTTCTCGTCCCGTCGCACCGTGGTGCAGGGCGCCTTCGCCGTTGGTGCGGCGACTGGATTGGGGCTGGCCATGGTGCGCGGCACCACCGCCCAGGACACCGAGACCGGCAGGGATATCATTTCCGTTCTCAACTATGCGCTCACGCTAGAACACCTGGAGCATGCTTTCTACCGGGACGGCCTCGCTAGCTTTACGCTCGAACAATTCACCGGGCTCGGATTTCAGCCTTCGGTCGTCGATTACCTGGCTCAGATCGGAACCGACGAGGCTGCGCACGTCGATACACTCACAACCGTGATCACCAATCTTGGCGGCGCCCCGGTTGCGGAGGGGCAGTACGATATCAGCGGTGCGCTGGCCGACCCCGCGGCTTTTCTGCAAACAGCGATGGCGCTGGAAAACACCGGGGTCGCTGCCTACACCGGCGCGGCGCAGTATTTGATCGGCAACGATGATCTCCTCACGGCGGCCCTGACCATCCACGGAGTCGAAGCTCGGCATGCTGCCTATCTCAACATTCTCAACGAGGAGAGCCCGTTTCCCGATGCCTTCGATGCGCCGCTGAGCCCGGCCGAAGTGGTCAAAATCGCGGGGCAATTCATAGTCTCGGCCGATGTGGCCACCCCGCTGGCGGCGGGCACTCCAGTTTCCTAAAGCAACGGGGAGACGTGGTGTCATCCTGACAGAGGAGGGACCTCGGCGTTGGCGGTGATGGCGACCGCCACCCAGGTTCCTCGCGGCGGCGCGGAATGACTTGTCTTGCGCACCCCGCTGTAGCGGAGTGTGGACAAGGGATTGGGCGGTGTCACTGCCGTTCGTTGCTCCGGCGTGAATCGGTGCAACTGCGGTAGAGATCGAGGCTGAAGTCGATGAATCAAGTGCAGCAGCAGAAATCGCAGGTCATTGCCGAGTGGCCGCAGGAATCGCGCGAGGCGGCGCAACTCGTCGTTGACGCCTATGGTGAACCGGATGAGGCAACGGAGACCGAGCTGATCTGGCACCGGCCTGGGCCATGGAAGCGGATCGTCGCCTCCAAAATCTTCTACCAGCACCATTTCCCCGCGCCTCACATCGACGCGGTCGAGTCGGTGATCGACTACCAGGTGCCGGTCGACAAATTCACGCCGCTGGCCGCATTCGACGGCAGCGTGATCGTCGAGAGGACGGCCGGTGAGGTATCGGCACGCTGCCACGACGAGCAGGCGAATTTCCTGGCGCTGAACCTGATGCACGATATCGTCAGCGGAGCGAAGACGGTCCAGGAGGCACGCGACTACTACGCCAAGGAGTTTGCTGACTACCGGCGCAAACTCCCCACACCCTATATGGAAGGCTTGCGCTTCACACCCGGCGGTAATACCCCTGATCCGGATCAGCGCATGCTGACCGACCAGGATCTCGAACGCGCCAAACGGGAGGGCGCGGCGCGGCAGTCGCGCTGAGATTTTCGCCAGGCCGTTCGCCCGAATTTCAGATGCCAAACCGGGCTGAAGGCAATTCGTGTCGATTCCCCGGGACGGGAACAGGACGAACGTGGTCTGGCGCATATGCGTCTCATCTCGATGCGGAGTCGGTTTTCCTTGTTGATCAGGTTGCCCACTGATCCCACATTTCCGCCGTCGTGGAAACCGTCCCGCGCTCGCGCGAACGGGCCAGGGACGACCAACGCGACCTGAAATCCCGGTGCTCTTGCCGCTCGCCTTGCATGGAATGGAGCGAAGTGCCATGCTCGCGCGGTGCGTGGCTGGTACATAATCTCATCTCAGGCGCCGTGGTGGAGGAGGAACGATGGACGAGGGCGGGTTCGATCGGTTGGCACGACGGATTGGGGCGATGCCTTCCCGTCGCTCGCTGGTGAGCAAGGGACTCGGCGCGCTCACCGCCGCCGTCGCTGCGGCAGGACCCGGCGGCCTCGTGAGCGAGGCGAAGCACAAGAAGCACCCTCCGCAGGGTGGGGGCTGCGACCCAACGCCGAATTTGTGCAGTAACAGCGATGAGTGCTGCGGCGGTCGCATCTGCGCCCAGAACGGGTGCGCCACTCCTGACAGACCGCGCTGTTGCGCCGGGATCGGCCAGCCGTGCAGCGGCAACTCGTGCGAGTGCTGCGGCGCCGATCTCGACTGCGTCAACCGGAAGTGCGTCTACAAGCCGCCGAAGTGATTCGCGCGGCACCTGTTTGGTGACCGAGCCGCCCCGGTGGAGACGTGCCGCATCGACTGGTGTCAATCGACCATTGCGTCAGCGTCCAGTCAGCACAGCAGACCTGCTGTGCTGACTGGACGCTGAACTCAACCTGAGAAAACTCGGCATCAACTGGCCGGCTGCAGCGCCCGTGGCGCGCTCACACGCGAGGACACCTCTGGCCAGCGGCCATTGGCGACAAGCGCGGCGAGCAGCCCCAATACCACCGTCGGCGCCGCCATCACGCCTCCACCCAGCAGCACCGTGGTCGTCGTCGCCCCGAGCATGATCACGGCCAATCCCACCGCCGCGAGCGGGGTGAGCCCCGGAAGGACGCGGAGCGCCCAGGGCAGGATAAGTCCCACCGCGCCCAGCACCTCGCAGACCCCGATGAACCGAATGAACATCCCCGGGAAGGGGGACATCGCCGCCAGCGCCTCGAGTGGGGTCAGCAATTTCATGCTACCCGCGAAGAGAAACACCACCGCCAGCACGATCTGGCCGATCCACAATGCGCGATTTCGGTTCATTGCCTGCCTCCACGTACTGTCTCGCTGTCCGCCGCTGCGCGGTTCTATCAAAACGACGATCGAGGCTGACCGAAATCGACATGGTGCGATGCGATTCCCAGATGTGGCCGTGTTCGGGCGGTATGCCAGTGGTGGTGACGACTCTGGACAATCGGGATGCCTGCTGCAGCAGTTCGTGCTGTTTCGTGGCCGCGGGAGAGTGTGAATGCGCGGGCGGATGTGGATAGAAGGACCATCCCTTCATCGGTTGATCGCCCTGGATAGGTCGATTTCCCGACGCTAGCAACGATCATGAATACGGATGCAACCCGAAATGCGACGTTCGATAGACCTGGGTGTGGCATTGCCTGATCACCATGAAACCCGCGGTGCGCCCTGGCGGTTGGTCTCTTCAGGCGCGGTGTGTCACGATCTATCCACGCCGCTGACTCGGCGCGGAGAGGCCGGGGTCGAGCGGCGCTCGTGGGGTCAGATCTCGTTGAGTATTGCCAGAGCGTTGTCAGGGGCAAGGGTCAGCGCGTGAGCCCTGGTCGCCATCTGATGAAGTGTGGCGCTGCTCGCCACGGAGCGGGGACCGGTGGATGCAGACGATCGACCCCAAGGGCTCGTTCCTGAAGAACCTTGTCCTGTCGGTCCTGCTCCTCGGGTTGAGCAACCTGTTCATCCCACTCGTCGGCAAGCAGATCGACGACCGCAAGGCGGTCGATCAGCAGCGATTCCAGGACGAACTCTCGCGCCAGGACACGATTCTCGACCCGCAGGCCGCGCTGCGCGACACCATGGCGGCGGACTTCTGGACGTATGAGTTCCACGCTTCGGACGTGATCCTTTCGCGCGATGAACGTTTCGGCCAGGATGATTGGCACTCGCGCGGTCGATACCTGCTACCTGATATCCGGCCCGCTGCTAAGAACGATGCGCGCCGCGATCAGCACCCTCCCCCGTTTGGCGCCACGATCGACCTACGACGCGTTTCTGACGTTCTACGAGCGCGACGTGGCGCCACTGGACTCCTGCCTGCTGGCGTTGATGAAGATCGGGGCCAATTCTTCAGGGAGTTCGCCACCGGCACGCTGCACAGCGAGTCAGGGGAACGACGTCGGGGTCCGCCTGGGATACCCTGGCGAATAGTGTGGTGAACCAGGATCTGACCGGCAGCCTGGATCGACAGTTCGCGGCACTGGCCGAGGCCTTTCGGCTCCAGGGGGTGGCCAACTGAAGCGGCGAGCGGCATGTCGCCCAATGTGATGGGCTTTTCGTGGTGGCCGCCGGTGGTCACTGGCGGGTCGTGTCAGCCCGCCACGCTGCACATGATCCCTTCCGCAAAACGCTGATGCGCTCCTGACGCATGAGGGTGCGGCGCAGAGTTTTGGGGTTGGATCGCGATGCGGGTCCTGAGGCAGGCCACGGCCGGTCCGCCGGTGGCTAAAGACCACCGGCTGCTCCACGGAAGCCCCGTGAACGGGGCTGAGTCCGACCGAGAAGTCATCGAGCGTCGCTGCTGCAAGACTCTGAAACGCACCCGACGCATGATTCCACGTTGACAGCGACTGCCTCACCCCTGATGCTGCGCATAAATGTATGGTGAAGGCGTGGACAAGGGAGGAGAGGGGCATGGACGCGGGCAACTTCGATCGATTCGCGCGGCTGGTCGGGCAAACCAGATCGCGCAGGGTTGCCCTTGGCGGACTGCTGGCAGGTTTCGCGAGCAACGTCGGCGACGGTGCGGGGGATGTCGCGGCCAGGAAGAAAAAGACGTGCCCGCGCGGTCTGCGACGTTGCAACGGCCGCTGCAAGGACCTGAGCAGCGACTCGGCTAACTGCGGCAGATGTAGAAACGTCTGCCCCACCGGTGGACAGTGTCAGGCCGGCGCCTGCATCTGCCCGCCAGGGACGACCACCTGTGGTGGAGCGTGCGTGGATTTGCTCACTGATGCGGCCAACTGCGGCGCGTGTGGCATCCACTGTACGTCCAATGCCTGCCTCAGTGGCGCCTGCAAGTGTGCGGGCGACGAAGATTGTCCGGGAGCATGCAAGTGCGACGCTCGCCTGGAAGGATCCAAGGTCTGCGTGGCGGGCGCCGCGAATACCCAGTGTGTGGTGGATAGGGATTGTCTGGCGGGGTCCGTCTGCCTGATGATCAAGAAGTGTTCGCTGCCCTGCAATGGTTAACCCGGTGATGGGTGAAAGGAGAACCATGGACTCAGATCACTTCGACGGCCTGACACGCACGTTCGCACTGGCGAAGACGCGCCGCGCTGCACTTGGAGGACTCCTGGCATGGGGTGTTGCCGGAGCCGCCATTCTTGCTTATGACGATGCCGCAGCAGGTAAGAAGAAATGTCCCAAGGGGAAGAAGCGATGCGGTGGCCGTTGTCGGAACCTGAAAATCGACCCAGCCAATTGCGGTCGGTGTGGCAACAGGTGTCCCACGGGTGGCCAATGCCAGAACGGATCCTGTACGTGTCCCACTGGTGAAACAGACTGTGAAAGCACGTGCGTGAACCTGTTTGTCGACGCGCAGAACTGTGGTGCATGTGGCAACGACTGCATCCAGGACGAGTGTTTCCATGGAGCCTGCTCTTGCGAGGGGGAGAACGACTGTCCGGCAGCCTGCACCTGCGGCGCCCGCAATGAAGGCAGCGCAGCATGTTTTCTGAGCGTTACGACCACGGTATGCGCAGTGGATGACGATTGCCCGCTCGGAGCCTTCTGTCTGGTCAATGATCGCTGTTCCACCCCATGTTCGGGATAAGCGCAACTTACGGCAACCATTGACGCGTTGCCAGATTCGCCCGGATTTTGACTCTGGCGCGAACGCGAAGCCCCCGTTCCGGGACTATCCCGGAAAGGGGGCTAAGGAGATCGAATTACTGGACTTCGCTATTCGGCGGGGGATATCTTCACTGCGCAGGACCCTGGCTGCAGAACGGCGCTGAGAATGCAGGAATCCCGGCGCCGCCGATCCGTGATCCCCAGGCAACTGCGGAAGCAGCCGCAATTCTGCTTGCAGACTGCCTGCGCGTTCCGATCGAACAGGAAGAGCAGACCGCACAACTGCGCGCACGAACCGTCCTGCGCCGCGGCGACGGCGTCCGCGCTCACCTGAACGCGCTTGCGCTTGCGCGAGGACTTGGCCTCGCCGGCGCCGACGCCGACCAGACCGGCCAGGGTCCCGATGGCGCCAAGGGCGCCTCGCCGCGTGGCGTTCTTCGCGAGCACGCGACTGACCGAGTCAAACCGCTCATTGTCCATGCTGCACTCCTCTGCTGGCCTGCTGCCGGGGGCCCAGCACCTCCGGCGAGACACGATCGAACCGCGCCAGGTCGGGCAGACGATCACTTGTCGCTCCCACCCTGGAGCGGCGAGACCGTGACACTCCACGCGCCGAACGCATGACGATGCGATTAGAGCAAATACTATCGGCTCTCACCGAAAAATCAATAGCGCATTGTTGCACGATAAGCGCCAGTTGAAGCGTACCGATCATGCACACGGTCGGGAGGCGTGTTGCGGTCACCCTTCGATCGGGTGGGGCAACCCTGACCGTCGTCACCGTGAGAACGACAGACCTAACGCCTGTTCGCGCCGGGCGGATCGAGCAAGGGGGGAATGGGCGATCACCTGCATCCGCTCGTCGGCATACGGCCAGCCGAGCATGCCGGCAATGAGGCGGGTATACCCCTTGGCTTCCTGCAAATCCGACAACATCGGTATTCACGGCGCAGATGGCCGCGACGACGCCCCCAATTCGACCTGAACGCCGCCCAACCAGACGGTGAAGGTCATCACCCGGACATCGACTGGGGTCACGGCCGTGGCAGTCGGCGCGGTCGCCCCGCGTCGGACCGCCTCGGCCCCTAGCGGCGGGGCCAGGAGCAGCACCGTCATCAGGAGCACCCATCGCAGCATTCAGGTCATGACGATCCCCCCGCTCGAGGCCCGTTCGGATCGTCCCCGACAGATCCCCGCGGTGCAGGATGTCGCCCTATGCCGCCTGGGAAGATACGCCACCGTTTCATCCACGCTTATGAATTGGTCTTGCTCGGGGCTGGTGTAACAGATTGCGCTACGCCGCGACTATGAGTGCGAAAAGCCAAACCTTCAACTCGGGAAGGTAGCCAGGACGAGGAAATCGGCTATCGGAACACGGGGCAGTGGTACGCGCCACTGGTCGCCGAACCGCGTCCTGAATCTTGGAAAGGAGGACATTCCTACCAAAATCACTCTATGCCAAACGTCACAAGTGGTACTCGACAGCGTCTGAAAAGAAAGGACCACCTCATGAATCGTGATGCTTCCTCCCGTCACAGTCGGCGCGCCATTCTCGCCACGGGCGCCGCTCTTGGGAGTGGGTTGCTCATCGGCAGTGGCGTCATGGCCCCGCGACAAACACGCGCGGCGCAAGCCGAGATGTTTGCCAATGGAGAAGGCGCGGTCTTCGTCGGAACCAATCACAACAACACGTCTGATGCTGACGAACCGGCGAACCAGATCGTGATGTACCGCCGGACAGCGGACGGGCACCTCTCCCTGATCGACGCCTTCGCTACTGGTGGCCAGGGTTCCGGCCCTTCACAACGTTTCGCGGGCGATGGACTCGGCGCCGGAAACTCGGTTCGCCTGAGCAAGGACAACCGATGGCTCTTTGTGGCCAATGCCGGCAGCAATACCGTGTCGGTCATGGAAGTGATGCAAGATCGGCTGAATCTCGTCGAGGTAGCACCGACAGGGGATGGTTCCCGCAACCGCCGCTTCCCGAATAGCGTCACCCAGTTTGGCGATCTCGTCTATGTGCTCAATTCCGCCGACGAGGGAAGTATTACCGGGTTCCGTCTGGCGGAGGATGGTCATCTGACGCCACTTGCTGGATCGACCCGCACCCTCAACGCCAACCAGACGCGCTTCACCCCTGATCCGCTGGCGAACCCGACCCAGATCGAGTTCACGCCCGACGGCGCCAAGTTGATCGTGACCATCAAGGACGGACCGGCCGCGGGCTTTGTGCCGGGGTTCACCCCGTCGGGTCCGGGGCGCGTGCTTGTCTTCGCCGTCGATGCGAATGGGCTGCCTGACGCGGAGTTCGTGCAGAGCAATTTCGATAATCGCGGACCGTTCGGCTTCTCCTTTGACACGAACGGAAATCTGCTCGTCGCCGAATTCATCGGTGGCGGCATCGAGCAAGTCAATGGCGCGGACGCTCTGGTCGGCGCGGCGGGCTCCTACACGATCAACGACGATGGCAGCCTGACGGCGATCTCCGCTGCCGTGCCGAATCATCAACTCGACACCTGCTGGCTGGTCAACAACGGCACCTACGCCTACGGCGCGAATTACAGCTCCGGCACGGTCTCCTCCTACACCATCGGCGCCGACGGCAGCCTGACCTTGCTGGAAGCGGTTGCCGGCGGCACGGAAGACCCGGAGAACGTCCAGGGCTCGACGCCGCTCGATGCCAGGATCAGCCAGGATGGGCGTTACCTGTACGTGGTGCTGCCTGGGTCGGGCAGGGTCGCCGGCTGGCAGATCATGGATGACGGCGCATTGAACAAACTCGGCGAGTACGCCGGACTGCCGCAGACGGTCGATGGCGACCACGCGTCATTCGATTTCAGCGCCCTGGGCAGTCCCGCGGGGATCGAGGCGATCTAGACGACGCGCGATTGGCTATCAGCCAAGACGGCAAGAACGAGTCGGGGAGTCGGGGAGTCGAGGCGTCGAGAAGAGAAGACGACAAGACGGCAAGACGGCAAGACGGCAAGAACGTGACACCTGACACCCGACACCCGATACCCGACACTCGCGAAAGGAGTTTCTCGTGATCGCAGAGATGACGACATATGCGCCGCTGCAGCGCTTGCCCGCCTCGCTTGGCCCGCTCTATGCCTACGGCTACGAGGGGAACCTGATTCTGAAGAGTGCCGAGGTCGATCTGGAACGGCGGGAGGTGACGCTGCCCCTCCATCGGGGCCGACTGGAGGATGGCCGGACGGTCTGGCATGTTGTAACCGATGCCTCCGACGCGGCGGTTGCCGAGGCCATGGGAATCATCTACTCGCCGAAACTGGCGAATGCCAGCGGGCGCGCGGTCCGCGCCGCACGGCGCGATATGGATGGTGCCATGGTTTTCGCGCGGGGTGGCGTCGACTTCTCACCCGAGCGGATGCTGATTCCCGGCAACGCGCCGAATGTCTTTCCCCCGATGCTGGCCCAGGCCGGTTCGGTAGCCGACGCCGACTACACCCCGCTGGTACGGATCGGTGATGTCGTCTACAACGCCACAACCGTGGCCTTCGACGTCGAAGCGGATGAGATCGAGTTCCCACACGGCATGGTTGACCATCGCAAGGTGTTGGATCGGGTCACCGCGATCTCCCCCGCGGCGGGCACCGTCACCTTTGCCATGAACACCGGCACGGTGAACGGCAGGCCGATCGTATTCATCAGCCTGGAGTCGAACGATCACTTCGTTTCTGCCGCGGAGGCGACGACGTACACGCCGGCGCTGAGCGACGTCTCCTTCGGCGCCGCGGATGATGCGGGCAGCTCCGTGGCGGTCAACTACATCATGATCAACGGCCCCACCGGCGACGGCAACCCGCAAATCCAGGGCGTCACCAGTGCCCTCAGCGACAGCACCGGCCAGGTCTTCGACATCTTCCACAGCGCCCCCGGGGTGCACGAAGGGTACAGCCCGCTGTGGGATCTCTACCTCGGCTGGTGGACGGAGGAGGCGATCGCCAAGGGCTATCGGGCACGTGTCCACAGTCAACTCGAATGGCTGACGCTGGTCGAAAATGGCTGGATCGTCGGCAAGGACGGAGGCGCCACGCATAGCGTCGGTCTCGTGTCGAACTGCCCCCTGATCATGAGTTGGTAATGGTTGGTCGGCAGCAGGGCAGCCGAGAAACGCTCTGGTTCGTCTCGCTCGCATCCCCTCCGCATCGCGCGGAGGGGATTTTTCATCTTCAGACGCTCGCTTCCCGTGGCACTCCGTTTCCTCGTGGCCGTGATGAACGATCACGCAAAGTGCGCTATCGTAGGCGACGGCTTGGGACCGCGCTATCGTGTCTTCCTTTCTCGGGCGGCTAGCCGCAACGGGGATTTGTTTGCGCGTTGCTTTGCCAGTGCCGCGCCGATCATCGGGGCAAAGGAGTCCCGCGCGATGGACCAGGACGAACGTGTCACGGATGACGATGCGGCGTTGGTGGAGCGGCTGCGCCGTCGCGATGAGACGGCGTTCGCCATGCTGATTGACCGTTATCACATGCAACTCGTCCGCCTGGCAATGATGTACGTACCGAGTCAGGCGGTTGCCGAGGAGGTCGTCCAGGACACCTGGATCGCGGTACTGCAGGGGATCGATCGCTTCGAGGGACGCTCCTCGCTGAAGACCTGGCTCTTCCGGATCCTCGTCAATCAATCAAAGCGGCGCGGGGAGCGGGAGTCGCGTACGGTCCCCTTTGCCGCGCTGACCCCCCGTGACGATGACGGTGAGGCGGACGTTTCTCCCGATCAGTTCATTCCCGCTGGTCAGCGCTGGGCCGGACATTGGGCGGTGCTACCGCACGATTGGCACGACACACCTGAAGACCGCCTTCTCTCCGACGAAACCCGCGCGATGGTGCAGCAAGCGATCGACGCGCTGCCAGCCAACCAGCGCCTGGTAATTACCATGCGCGATGTCAATGGGTTGGCCCCGGAAGAAATCTGTAACGTCTTGTCAATTTCGGAGACCAATCAGCGAGTGTTGCTGCACCGCGCCCGCTCCAAAGTACGGGCGCGGCTCGAGCAGTATCTGGAAGGGGCCTAGCGGGTGATGGCGGATCCGCAAGAGATGGCATGTCAGGAACTGGTGCGGGTGGTGAGCGACTACCTGGAGGGCGCCTTGCCGGATGCCGAGCGGACACGGCTCGAACATCACCTGGCGGGGTGTGAGGGCTGCCGCCGCTACGTCTACCAGATGCGGACAACGATCCGCCTCTCCGGCACGCTCTCTGTCGAGCAACTCGACCCCGCCGCCCGCTCCGAGTTGCTGCAACTCTTCCGCGATTGGAACCAAGCCTAGGGCAACGCGCGGACCGCGTTTCATCCCGACGCCGAGATTCCTCGCGCTCGCTTGGAATGACACACCTTCTGCCCAGCGACGTCGGTGAGCAGAGACCTGGGTCGGGGGACTTGCGCGCTTCGGTCGAGCAGGCACCGCAATGATGCCCCGCATGCCGGAGGTGCGGCGCAAGCGTCGCCCGCGCGCTGCCGGGTTGCCGGTCCAGCATGCCGCGTTTCCGCTATCGCGCTGAAACCACGTGGAGTGGCGCGACTTCTCGCCAGACGTGTCGCGGTCCGGCACACGGCCGCTGCGTTCCAGCCTCCCCTGTAACGTCCAGGCGCACCACGGAACAATGCAGTCAACCTGGGGACGTGCCATGTCAAGGACTGGGCGGCTAACCCTGATCCTCGGGCGCCGTGGGCGGTGATCCAGGAAGGCGCCGCGGGACGTATCAGGTCGATCGAGAAGATGACTGAATCTGGCGGCACCAGAACGTTCGCGGCGTGATCGATGCCTTCCCGTGCCGTGGCTTGCAACGATGTGGAATGGGAGTCGGTATGGACGGTGACACTCAATCTGACCTGACTGTGGCTCGCCGGCTGGCCATTGCCGCGGCGGGGCTGCTCTCGGGACTGGTCGGCGCGTTTGGGATGATCGCGCTGATGGCCGCAGGAAGGACCTGGCTCGGCATCGCGCCGCCGCCGGAGGCGCTGCCCGACCGCTTCGCGCCGTTGATCCCGATTCCGACCTTCTTCTCCCTCTTTGCCCGCTTCGGCGGCTACAACGGGCTGAAGCAGTTTGGCGTCAGCTCGGGAATCGTTGGATTGATCGTGGTTGGCGCTCTCCTCGGGTTGGCCTACGCCCTGATCAGCGAGAGCCGGCGCTCGCGGCTGACCGGCCGCTGGCGGGAGGGACTGAGCATCCCGGCGGTCGGCTTCATCAGCGGCGCCGCCCTGGTGCTCTGGATTGTCTCGATCGCGCTCCTCCGGCCGGTGCTGGATGCCAATTACCGGGGCATGCCGCCGGGAACGGCGCGTCTGGCGAGCGCGGCCGCCTTGCTGGTGGAGTACCTCAGTTTCGCCGTGGTCACCATCATCGTCTACCGGTTCCTTGCGCCACGGCCGGAGGGCGCGGCGCGGCCGGTGCCGGTCGCGGCGCCGGTGGGGAGACGAGCGGTGGTGGCCGGGGCGGCTGGGGCGGCCCTGGCCGCCGCCTCCGGCGCCCTGATTCGCAATCTCTACAACCAGGCGACCTTCGCCTACGACGGCACGGCGTACAGCGGCCCTGGCGTGCAACCGATCGCTCCGAACGACAAGTTCTATACGGTCACCAAGAACGTGGTCGATCCCGACGTGACGCCGGATCTCTGGCGGCTGGAGATCGGCGGGATGGTCGAGGAGCCGCGGTCCTACACCTTTGCCGATTTGCAGGCGCTGGCCGGGGTCGAGCAGGAATCGACGCTGATGTGCATCAGCAACAAGATCGGCGCAGGGCTGATGAGCAACGCGGTCTGGCAGGGCGTGTCGCTGCGCGATCTGCTGGCGGCGTCGCGGCCGCTGCCGGGCGCGCTGGAAGTCTTCCTCAACGGCGCGGACGGCTACACCGATTCCTTCGCGTTCGAGAAGGCGATGAACCCCACCACCCTTGTCGCCTTCGCGATCAACGGAGAACCGCTGCCGCGCCGACATGGCTATCCGGCGCGGGTCGTCGTGCCCGGGCTGTTTGGCGAGAAGAACGTCAAGTGGGTCACCCGCATCGAGGTCGTCGATTACGACGCCAAGGGATTTTACGAACAGCAGGGGTGGGGACCCAATTTCGAGATCCCGACCCGCTCCGATATCTTCTCGCCGCGTTGGGTGCGCCGCCGCCGAGATGATTTCGTCGAGCCTTTTTCAGTGGGACAGACCGCGACCATCCGCGGCCGGGCCTTCGCCGGGGACCGCGGCATCCAGCGTGTCGAGTTCAGCGACGATGACGGCGAGACCTGGACCGAAGCGCGGATCGATTACCCCGGCACCGATCTCACCTGGACCTTCTGGAGCGTGGCCTGGGCGCCGGCCGCGCCGGGTGAATACACCCTCCTCTCCCGCGCGATTGATGGCAACGGCGATCCCCAGCCGAGCGAGACCCGGAGCATCGTGCCGCAGGGCGCGACCGGCTACCACCGCGTGGTGGCGACTGTGGCCTGACCGGCAGCGTGACAGCGTGATGCGACGGTGAATCCCGATGCCCCTTCGCGTCTGACGGCAGAAGTCGATGCATCCCTCCTGAAGACATGCGGCATACTCGCCACAGCATCGGCATCCGGGGTGCACTGAGTCCTGTTACGGCTGGGGCTGGCATGGCGGAGTGGGGTTCAACGTTCCGCGGCTGGGGGCGGGCGCGGTGAGTGCGGTAGCGCCAGTCGTGGCGTCGGCACCGCCGTTATCCGGGCGCGAGGCGTTGCTCCAGCGATACGAGCGGGCGGTCGATCCGCTGATGGTCGCGCTCGGACTCAATTTCCTTATCCTGATCGTGATCGATTACGCGGGGCTGCCGCTGAGCGATGTCGAGCGCAACTGGCTGCACGTGGCGAACCTCGTCATCTACGCATTCTTTCTTCTCGACGCGGCGATTCGACTTGTTCTCAATCCGCACCGGGTGGTGTGGCTCCGCCACAACATCTTCCTGGTCATCGCGCTGGTGCTGCCGCTGCTGTTGCCATTCGACCGGCGGTTGACGACGCCGATCTCGATCGCGGTGCGGCTTGCCGTTCTCTTCTGGGGAGGAGTGCGTGGCCTGGATGCGCTACGCACCGTCAGCCGGGGGCAGGTCTTCTATTTTCTAATCCTGCTCACTACCTTCGTCACCCTGATTGGCGCGGCGGGGGTGCTGGCGCTGGAGCACGGGTGGTCCCAATCGCAAATCACGACGTATGGCGCCTCGCTCTGGTGGGCGGCGACGCTGATCACTACCGTCAATAGCGGTCTCGATCCGGTCTCGCCCTGGGGGCGGGTAGTCGCGGTCCTGATGCGCATCTACGCTGTCGGGTTCTTCAGTTACCTGACGGCCAACCTGGCCAGCCTCTTCGTTTCGCATTTCAAGACGAGCGAAACCGATAGCAAGAAATCGTGACCGGGCGCGATGCTCCCGGCAGCAGGCTCGCAACCGACGTGAAGGACACGATGACCACCTCCTCTCGAGTATCCGCAAAGACGTCTCCTGGCCGCGCGCTCGTCACCGGCGGCGCCGGCCTGATCGGCTCTCATATCGTCGATGCGGCGCTGGCCGAGGGATGGGACGTCCGCATTCTCGACAACTTGCAACGGCAGACGCATCGCCACGGCAAGCCACCCTGGGTGCCGCGGGAGGCGGAGTTCATCCAGGGCGACGTTCGTCACCGGCAGACCTGGGAACGCGCCTTGCAAGGCGTCGATGTCGTCTTCCACCAGGCGGCGTATGGTGGCTACATGCCGGAGATCGCAAAGTTCATCGACAGCAACGGGGTCGGCACCGCCCTGATGCTGGAGACGATCCGCGACCGCGAGTTGCCGGTGCGGAAGGTGGTAGTGGCTTCGTCGCAAGCGGTCTACAACGAGGGCGCCTACCGCTGCCCGGAGCACGGGCACTTCTACGGCCAGACCCGGCCGATCGCCCAACTGGCGCGCGGGGATTTCGACGTGCACTGCCCGGTCTGCGGCGCGGCGGCCGTCCCGGCGCCGACGGACGAGGACGCCCCCACCGGGGGCGAAAATGTCTACGCGATCTCGAAGATGATCCAGGAGCGGCTGGCGATCAGTTGGGGACGGGCGACAGGAATCCCGACGGTGGCCCTGCGCTACTCCTGCACCTATGGCCCGCGGCAGTCGCTGTTCAATCCCTACACCGGGGTGATCGCCATCTTTTGCACCCGTCTCGCCAACGGGTTGCCGCCGGTGGTCTACGAAGACGGGCGGCAATCGCGCGATCTGATCTTTGTCGAGGACGTGGCCCGCGCCAACCTGCTGGTCGCGAATAATGCCCGCGCCGATGGACAGGTCTTCAATGTCGGCACCGGGCAGGCGGCGGAAATCGGCGACCTCGCCCGCCTTCTTGCCGCACGGCTCGGCACGCCGATCGAGCCGTTGATCCCCGGCGAATTTCGTCCGGGTGAGATGCGGGCGCTGATCTCCGATGCTTCCCGCCTGGCCGCGCTCGGTTTCGCGCCGCGCGTCGGGCTCGCTGAGGGGATCGATCGCTATCTCGACTGGGTACGCGCGCAAGGTCCGATCGCCGAATACTTCGGTAACGCGGAGCGAGCGCTACGGCGGCGCAAGGTCGTCAAGCGGGCGACGGTGTGAGCGGCGCGTCCCCCGCCAAACTGGCCATCGGGGTGGTCATTCCCGCCCTCAACGAGGAGGCGACCATCGCCGCGCAAGTGGCCGAGGTCCTCGTCGTCGCCGCGCGTCCCGATCTGCCGGCGGCGATCGCCCGCGTGCTGGTGGTCGACAACGGCAGCGACGATCGCACCGCGGAGTGCGCCGCCGCGGCGGGAGCGACCGTCGTCTCCGAACCGCGCCGCGGCTACGGGCGCGCCTGCGCCAGCGGCGTGGCGGCGGCAAAGGATGTCGATCTGATCGTGCTGATGGATGGCGATCGCAGCGACCGCGTCGATGAATTACCGCTCCTCCTTGCGCCATTGCTCGCCGGGGAGGCTGATCTGGTGATCGGCTCGCGTGTGCTCGGCCACTACGAGCCGGGCTCGCTCCTGCCCCAGCAGTTGTTCGGCAACTGGCTCGCCGCTCGCCTGCTGCGGCTGCTCTACGGGGTGCGCGTGACCGATATTGGACCGTTCCGGGTGATCCGGCGCGACGATCTGCTCGATCTCGGGATGCGCGAGATGACCTACGGCTGGTCGGTGGAGATGATCGCCCGCGCCGCGCGGCGGGGTCTGCGCGTACGCGAAGTGCCCGTCACGTATCGCAAGCGCGCCGGGGGGGAATCGAAAGTCAGCGGCAATCTGCGCGCCTCGATCCGCGCCGGGGGGCGCATCACGGCGACGATCGCCCGCTGCTGGCGGACATGATGGCGCCTATGACCGCCAGAGCCATGCTGCCGCGCCGCTTTGAACTGATGCAATTCCGGGTGAACGCCCCGTATCCCGGTTTCCGCTGCTGCCAGTCGGAACGCCGAGGTCCCTCCTTCGTCGGGACGACACAGGGGTGCCGCGCGTTGCATCGATCGCGGTGTGGCGCCGTCGAGAGGGGCAGCCGCTGAGCGCCGCGGTGCGGCCGGTCATCTCTCGCGGTGGCGCGGTGACGTCGGCGCGGATCGCCGCCTGGGGGATGGCGCACTGGACCATCGCGGCCGTGCTGGCCGCGTTCGCGCTGGCGGCGATCGTGGTGCCGATCTTCACGCCGGTGGCGACCACCGACGACTGGGCCTACGCTCGCTCGGCGCAGATCCTGCTCGCCGAGCGACGGCTGGTGGTGTTCCCGGTGGTCGCCGCCACCGCGGTCTTCCAGATCGTCTGGGGCGCCATCTTCGGTCTCTTCTTCGAACCCACGTTTGGCGCGTTTCGTCTATCGACCGTGGTCATCACCGCGCTCGGTGGTGTGGCGCTCTACGATCTGTGTTGCCATCTCGGGGTGAGCCGGGGGCGCGGTGCGCTTGGCGTCGCCACGCTCCTCTTCAACCCGCTCGTCTTCGTGCTCGCCTTTACCTTCATGACCGATGCCCATTTCATGGCGCTGCTGACGATTGCCGCCGCACTCTTTGTCCGTGCCATCGCCGCGGAGCGGATCGACGGCCGGTTGCTGGTGGCCGGTTCGGCGGCGACCGCGCTGGCGTTGCTCACCCGGCAGCAGGGTATGCTCATCGTGCCCGCCGTACTCCTCTTTCTGCTGGTGACGCGCCGCCTCCGCTTCGATTGGGCGAGCGCGCGGCTGGTGGCGCAGGTGGTGGCGCTGCCGCTCCTGACCGCCATCGGCTACGCGCTCTGGCTGCGCTACGGCAATGACGTACCACACGTGCAACAATCCTTCTTCCGCGAGGTGCTCGATGAAGGTTGGCGCGGGACGTGGTGGCTGCTGCGGCGGTTGACCGTCATCGAGTTGATGTACCTCGGCTTTTTTACCCTGCCGCTGATCGTGGCGATGATCCCGGCGACGTGTGAGATCATCCGCCAGATTCCACCGCGGGGCTGGCTGCTGGTGGCCGTCTGGCAGGCGATTCTGCTGATTGGCGTGACGGCCCTCTGGGTAGGCGGGGCGCGGATGCCGTACATCGGCCAGTTCTTCGGCTCCGGCGGGCTTGGCCCCCCCGATATCCAGGGCTCGCGCCCCATCCTGCTCGGCGCGGATTCACGCGCTGTCCTCACCGCGGTCTGCCTGGTGGCGTCGCTCGGACTGGCGCTCGTCGCCGGGCGCGGTCTCGGTGCTCCACCAGCGCTGACCCGATCGCGTGCCGGTCTGGTCCTGAGCCTCCTCCTCTGGCAGGTCATCGGGGTGCTGCCGCCGTCCTATCACTACATCGGCTGGTCGGCCGGTTCGCTGGACCGCTATCTACTACCCCTCATCCCGCTGACGATCGCGCTGGCGCTGTGGGGTCTGCGCGGGACGCGCATCGTGCCGCCACTGGGCTGGATTGTGGTGGCGGCGCTGGCGCTCTTTGCCGTGGCGGGGACGCGGGACTACCTCGTCTTCATGCGAGCGGTCTGGGCGATGGGGTCCGAGGCGACGGTCGCCGGGGTGCCGCTCGACCGGCTCGATGCCGGTTCCGGCTGGGATGGCTACTACCTCTACGAGTACGGGCTGGCGAACCACGTCCGCTCCCGCACCCCGAAGGGCGGGCCGTGGTGGGTCTATTTCTACGCTCCCGCGACCGATTCGGCCTACGTGGTGGCGGGGAAGCCGCTGGCACAGCACACGCTGGTGCAGCGCCAGGAGTATTCCTCCTGGCTGCAGCGGCAACCGGTCTATCTCTATTTCCTGCGCCGCTGGGGTAATCCCTGGCCGCCAGGAGGGTTGCCGAGGTGGAACGTGCCCGGGTTGAAGACGGGGGGCCAGCCGACGGAGCCGTCCGCCTTCCCGTTGCCGGAACCGACGATCGTGCCCTTCGCACCCGCGACGAAGCATCCGGCCGCAATCTGGCCGCCCCGGTTGGCTGGAGACTGAACGATAGGAGCGCCGATGGAGCGACAACTCTTCCTGATCGCGGCCAAGGCGCCGGAACCGGGGCAGGTGAAAACACGGCTTGGCACGCGCATCGGCATGGAGCGGGCGGCGCATCTCTATGCCGCATTCCTGCGCGATCTTGCCACACGCTTCACCGCGCTCGATGCGGGAGCCTTCGATCTCGGCTGGGCCTACACCCCCGCGAGCTCCGATTTCGGCGCGCTGCTGACGCGGATTGGATGCGTCCCGCAGCCATCGCGGGTGCGCTACGTCCCCCAGGAGGGGGATGGTTGGGATGTGCGGCAAGCGAATCTGCTGCGCTGGGGGCACGAGCAGGGGTATCGCCGGGTGGTGCTGGTCGGATCCGATTCGCCGCAACTTCCCGTCGCCACGATCGACACCGCGTTCCAGGCCCTGCGCGAGCATGACGTGGCTATTGGGCGCACCCATGACGGCGGCTACTACCTGATCGGGATGCGCGGGTTCCACGATGTCCTGACCGGCGTGCCGATGAGCACCATATCGGCGGCGGAGGCGCTGATCGCCCGCGCTCGCGAGCAGGGATTATCTCTAGTCGAACTGCCGGAGACCTTCGATATCGACGAAGAAGGCGATCTGGCGCGTCTCCGTGCCATCTGTACCGGCGACGACATCAGTACCCCGGCGACTTGCGCGGCGCTGCGGCACCTGGGACTCGATTAATTAGCGCTTGGGCGGGACCATGCCTCGGCTGGCTGACATTGCGACCTCTGTATCATTCTCGCGTTGGCTCCGCCTCCAACAGTTCGAGGAATTGCCGCGGCGACAGGATGCTGACGCCTTCGAGGCGGACAAGCCCCTGCAGCGGGTGGTCGCCGGTCACGAGGTAGTCGGCACGGGCGCTGATTGCGGCCGCCAATACCAGGTCGTCCTTGGGTTGGGTGGCAACACCGCGCACGTGGACCGTGAGCGGCTGGACGGTTGCGCTGAGGCGCAGCAAGCGGAACATAGCCGCGATCTGATCAGGGTCTAACCTGCTGGTCACGTATCGGTCGGTGAAAGCGCGCGCCAACTCGGACAGGATGTGCTCGGAGACGATCAAGCGAAATTCGTTCCGATCCCAGCGACGGACCAGTTCACCCGGTGTGGACTGTGCGATCTCAAAACCCAGAATCCCGGAGAACAACACGTTGGTATCGAGGACCGCCCTGATCACGCCAATTTGCGTGGTGATGCGGGCTCGTCTACTTGTGGTCCCTCAGTCATGATCCGGGTAATCTGGACATCCAGTTCTTCCAGCGGCACATCGGCGAACGCGCCCCCGATCGTCTTCAGGGCTTGTCGCCGCCTGGCTTGCACTCCTTCATCATGAACAAGTCGTTCGAGGTCGGCCGCGGAAATCAACGCCGCGATTACGCCGCCTGCATCCAGGATGAGAATGCGCCCCCCTTGGCGAGAAACCTGTCGGACGAGGTCCGAGAGTTGCGCATCACTCGTGGCAAGATCGATCGTCCGCGTTTCGGGTGCTGCATCGGACATGATAATCCTCGGACCACGGAGCGAGCGTGGTTATCGTAGGCAAGTCTCCTTTGGCTCGGGTGACCGTTAGACTGGCCCGATCTCAACCCGGCTTCATGAGTATTGCCCAGAACTCGTTGTGGGAAAAGAGGGTGTTGTACACCCGCAGCGGGCGGAGGGCGATCAGCCCCAGCGCGTCGAGCAAGGCGACGATCGTCCGGAACGAATCGGGCGTGAATTGCCAGGCGTGGCGGTCGACGTACTCGCCACGAGCGCGCGACGCCTCATGCAGATCGCGCACCAGGCGGATGGTCTCGACCGGGTTGTCGTGTACGGGCCCACCGTGATCGCCGAGCCAGTGCCGCCGTGAATCGTTGTGGGCACGCAAGAGATCTTGCGCGAGCAGGGTTTCCAGGGTGTGAAAGGTGCGTTGCTCCGCGGCGGCGGCGAGCACGCCGGCGATGGTGCTCTCCGCCTGGAAGTGATCGAGGCAGTAGCGCTTGTCGGGAATCCAGAGGAAGTAGTAGCCGCCGGGCTTGAGGACCGCGGCCACCTGGTTCAGATGGCGCACCAGATCGGGTTGATGCTCGATGACGTGGCTGCTGGCGACGACATCGAACGTCCCGGGCACGATGGTGAGATCACCGGTGGCGGAGACGAAGTGAATGTCCGGGATCTGGCTCCCCTCATGCAGACCGAGTTGTGTGCCCAGGTGCGTCAGTCCCGCCCGGTCGAGGACATCGAAGTAGGTGACGTGAGGTCCGCGGAAGAGGGGCCGACTGAAGGGGCCGATTTCAAGGATATCGCCGAGCCCTGCGGCCAGATCGCGGAACATCTCCCGCGAGGCGAGCACGTTCGGTTGCCGCCCCTCGGCCTTCCCCCGCGCCGCGTAATGCGCGGCGGCTTCGTCCAGCGCATAGGTCCAGAGATCGGCGTGAATCATCCGGTAATGGGCGGGATCGAGTTCCGGCGGGAAGACCAGATCGGCGCGTGGCGTGGGCGCCACGGCCACGCGCGGTGGCCGCCGCTGGCGCGGTTGGTGATCCGGTGGGGGAAGCGGCGCCGGCGGCGCGGTGCGCTGGCGCTTCGGGATGCCCATCGCCTCAATCGATCCGCAGATGTTCGCGGTGCCGCGTGTGGAAGTCGGTCGGCTGCCGCCGCCACTTCTCCAACTCGATCGCCGCCACCGCATTGTTCTGTCGCCAGTCGTTGAGAAACGAGGCGAGTCCATCCACCTTCGGCACGCCCCGAGTACCCCCCAGGCCAGGCTCGATATAGGGCTCATACCCCTGCATGAGCGGCACATTGGGCATGGCCATCTCGAAGAAGAAGCGGTCGCCGCCGAACGGCTCCGGGCCGTAGCGGAAGAAGCGGGAATCGACCTTCGCGCAGAACTCGCGGACGCTCTCGTCGCGCATCACGTAGTGCGCCGACACGGCCATGACATGGAGGGGCGAGCAGGTAGCCGCGTACATCTGTTGTAGAGCATCGGTCTGGGTGAGATGCTGCTGGAGCAGCATCAGGTAATGCGGGGTGTAGAGACCGATGATGGGATTGGCGAAGTAGTGCTCGATTTCGGCGCGGCGGCTCCAGAACATGCGCTCGATCGTCCAACGGCCAGTGGCGTACTGCGGATCCTGCAGGTGATCGCCGCCTTTGTTGTGACCGAACCAGACCAGATCGAATGGCTCATCGCAGCGGCGATAGGCGTCGAGGGCGGCAACGAAGCCGGTCGGGTCATATGGCATCGTCAGCGTGGGCGCGGCCTGATGGACGGTGACGTCGAGTCCGCTCTGCCGGAGGCGGGCCAACCAGCGTGGCGACGAGCCGTGGTTGACGCCGACGAAGATCCTGGAATCGGCGTGCCAGCGGCAGAGAGTGTCGATGAAGTACTCGCCGAGAGCAAGGCCATCCCGCGGGACCCAACTGGAAAAGATCACCACATCCCGCGGCCGACCCGGTGACTTGCGGTAGGGGGCCGGCCGCAAACCGCGCACGATGCCGTGCGGCGGCCCCTTGCGGACGCGCTCCACGGGCATCAGCGTCAGATCGTGAATGGCGAGTCGAGCGCCAGCGGGAACCGCGTCCGGCAGGGCGAACGAGGCGCCGCCGGGAAACGTGGGGTGCACGCGCCAGTTGTCCTCTTCCACCACCTCGATGTCGATGCGGTCCAGGGTGCGTGCCCGCTGCAGGGCGAGATCGTACTCGATCCGCAATGTGCCGTCAGGCGCGACGGTCGCCTGAAAAAAGGGAAGATCGTGAAAGACGTTGCCGAGGCGGGCGAGACTGAAGACCGCTTCCCGCCGCTGCGGCCGCGCCCGATCGGGCCGGGTCAGGGTGAACGCGAGCCGGAGCGTGGCGATCCCTTTCGTCTCCAGCGTCATCCTCCCACGCAAGGAACCGCGTGCGGACTCGCGTGGTCGCAGGGTCACCCGCGGCGCGACCAGCCGGCGGTCGGCGACGAGCCCGATCTCCTTCCCCGATTTGCTTCGCCAGCCGGAGACCTCGACCGAGAATGTGACCGGACCAGCGGGGCGCAGAGCGAAGACGACGCCGCTCGCGTCGCTGGCTTCGACCAGATGGTGGTGCTGGATCAGATGCGCGCTGACCAGTGGGTGGTCCTGCAGCCAGTCCGCGGCTTCGGGCGGCACCACCAGGTGGGTGCCCCCCGCAGCCAGCGCCTCTTCGACTTGACTGACGACCCGCTGGAGATGGGCCACGCGCGATTCGCCGCTCGCCTGAATGGTGAGGGGGAAGGTGCGCAGGGCATCGCTCCCCAATTCATCTCCACTGTCACCCGCGACGTAGAGCACGACCCGTGTTGCGTTGTCGGCACGGCCGTTCTTCGGGTGACGGTCGCCATTGGCGCTCCCATGACGCTTGCGGGCGCCGTGCGCAGCCATGCCGCCGGTGGCGGCGCGGTCGGTCTTGCCGCTGGCCACCGCTCAGGCCGTCACGATCGCGCAGCCCGCGGCGAGATAGACGCCGCTGGCACGATGCAGGGCCACCGCCACGCCGGGCTGAGCAAGGAAGTCGGCGTGAGCACCCGTACGATCGACCAAAGCCCCGCCGAAGGCGGCGAACCACGCGATGGCTGCGTTGGCCGCCTCCGGTCCGCTCGCCGTGCCATCACCGAGCCCGGCGCTGACATAGATGGCGTCCGCGGCCAACCAGGGAAAGAGGTGCAGGAAGGTTTGGATCTGGTCATCCGCGCGGTGGCTGCCGTCGTCGATCACTACCCGGAATTCCCGCCCCCGCACGAGATGATGGAGCACCGCCGGGTCCGCCTGATTCCCGTGCTCAATGGTCGTGTTGGCGATGGGCGGGTCGAGATGAATTCGCCGTGCATCGAGCCCGGTCAGCCGTGCGCGCGGGAACCACTCGCGCCAGGTGCGAAGCGAGGCGCCGGAGCCGACGCCGATTTCCAGCAGATCGAAGGCATCGTCACGAACAGGAGCGAAGAACCGTTCGCAGGAGGAGAGGCAATCGCGGCCGAGCGAGGACAAATCAGTACCGTTGTGCACGCCAACGGCGTCGAGGTTGAGCGGTCCGACTTCGCGCCTGGCCTCCCCACGCGTGCCGGTAGCGACAACCGTCTCCACGCTTCACATCCTCGCGGTTTGGTTCAGATTCGAGCGCGTTCCGGGTTCAGTCCCACCCTAGTTGGTCGCGAGGTGCGCGTTGGCCTGGAGTTCCCGGCAGTTGCGGCCATTCTTCTTGCAGCGCTTGCTCTTGTTCCCGCGGCGTTCGGTCGCGACCTCAGCGGACGCGTCCTTCCTGGCGCTCACGGTGTCGTTGGCGTCGTCCTGGTGGGGATCGGCCGCGTGGTCCTTACCCTTGCCCTTGCCCTTGTGCTGCTGCTTGCCGGCGCCGGCATGGTCTTTCCCCTTGCCGTCGCGGTTGCCCTGGCCTGACTTGGCCTTGCCGCTGTCCTTGCTCTTGTCCTTGTCCTTGCCCTGCTTGCGCTTCTTGTTCCTGCCGCTCTTGCCCTTGGCGGCGGCTTCGGTGAGCGTCGCGGCGGAGGCGAGCGCGCCGCCAAGCAGACCCTTGACGGTCTTGCGGCGGTTGGCGGCGCTGCCGAGTCTGGCGAGCAGTTCCTCGAGCGTGGCACGGTCCATCAGTGCGTCGCCTCGTCCTTGTAATCGGTGGAACCGTGGCCAGGTCTTGTGTTCCGGCCAGGTGGGCTTCCCTCTCCCCATCTGGCCATCACTCTACGCTACTGCACGCGAGAGTCAAGTCCTCTTTCACATCACCTCGCGCTCTGCCCTGGCTCATCACGGATACGTGAACTCCGACAAAGGCAAGCGGGTCGGAATTGACGCCGGATCGCGCCGATAATGCACCATGGCGGGCGATGAGGTTGGGAGAGGCGGAGCCGACGGGATGAGGGACGGACGCTGGCCGCGGTTCAAGAAACTCACGCTCGCGTTGTTCGGGATCGCTTTGCTGGTCGGGGTGGCGTCGACCGCGCTGGTGATGGGGCACCAGTTGTCGCTGGAGAGCTGGCGCATCCTCTTCATCCTGGCGGTGATCGTTCTGGTGGTGACCAGCACGGTCCTCGTCCCGGGCGTCCTGTTGCCCGCGCTCTACAGTCCCCACCCGGAATTCCTCAGTGAGGATCTGGCAGATGAATGGACGGAACTGCGCCAGCGGCGAATCTCCCGGCCCCACGTCGTCGTTGCCGGTGGCGTGATCGCGGCGTTCGTCTACCTCTGGTGCCTCTTCTACTACGGCAAGGTCACGAATGCGTTCTGGTTCGGGTGGTTTCCGGTCGGCGCGGTGGCGATCGGACTGGCCCTGCTGCTCTTCTATGTCGGCCGGCAGACATCCTGGTACGTCGACCGTTTCTACCGGACGCCGACCTGGGTGCTGCTGCTCGCATTTGTTGGCTATGGGGCCGCGATTGCCCTTGGCATCTCGATGACGGAAGTGGTCGTCGTATCGCCGGAGGGGCAGCGGCAAGGGATTGGCGGAGACGAGATCGACTACTCCTACATCGGGACGCGCGGGTACTCCATCACGCGCAATCTCCTGCCGAACGGGGTCGATGTCTCCGGCCTGGACGCCCCCGACTGCGACGACGACAGTTGTGGCTACATCTTCCTGGCCATCCTCGTCATCGTGCTGGTTCTCATCCTCGTGGCGGGCGCCGCCCTGATCCCGCATATGTGGGTGGTGAGTGGCCTGGTCCTGCTCACGCTCATCGCGCTGCTGGCGTTACACGATCTGCACCGTGACCGCAGCCGCGATTAGCCGCGCGCCCAAGGCCTGGCGCTACCGCTGCTGGCGGCATGTTTCGGCATATGCCGCTGGAATCGGGCGCGCTGATGGGGGAGGCGACGCCTGCGCCGCCCGCCGTCGTGACCACCATGGCAAAGTGTTGTCTCGGCCACCTGATCTGTTACGATGTACGTGTACGTATAGAACGCGTGAGCGAGAGGTTCCCACCATTGAGCGCCGTCGAGAAGATCGCACCGGGCGCCGATACGATCCTGATCGGCGATTGCCTCGGCGTCTTGCCCGGTTTACCCGACGCGTCGATCGATCTCACGCTGTTCAGTCCGCCCTACGACGGGATTCGGGACTATACGGGCGAGTGGCAGTTCGATTTCGTGGGCCTGGGCCGGGAGCTCTTCCGGGTCACCAAAGAGGGCGGGGTGGCCGTCGCGGTGATTGGCGACAGCGCCCGCAACTTCGCCAAATCCCTGACCTCGTTTCGCCTCGCGGTGAACTGGTGCGACCAGGCGAACTGGCGCCTGTTCGAAACGGTCATCTACAGCCGGCCGGGGAACCCGGGCGCGTGGTGGAAGCAGCGCTTTCGGGTGGATCACGAGTACGTACATATCTTCTTCAAGGGCGCCCGGCCGAAGACGTTTCACAAGGACCACCTGATGATTCCGAGCAAACACGCGGGCAAGGTCTATACCGGGACCGACCGGCTCACCTCCGGCGGATTCAAGCGGATCGAGCCGAAGACGGTGAATCCCTTGAAATGCCGGGGCACGATCTGGCCGTACGTCACCAGCAACGCGGAGGGGAACCGGACGAAGCTGAAGCACCCCGCGACGTTTCCCGACAAACTGGCGGAGGACGTGATTCTCTGTTTCAGCGATCCCGGGGATGTGGTGCTCGATCCCATGGCGGGGAGCGGCACCACCTGCGTGATGGCTGCCCAGCACCAGCGCCAATACATCGGGATCGAGATCAGCCCGGAGTATGGCGACGTCATCGCCGCACGCCTTGAGGCAGAGGTCCATGCCCAGCCACGCCTATTCTGAGGACATCGACATCCTGCAGCGCTCCCTGGCAACGCTCCCGGTCAGCTGGGAGGGTCGTGAAGCGGTGCTTCAGCTCAAGGATGCGAATTACCACTGGAAGCAGATGGAGTGGCTGGGATTCTATTTTGAATGGCTGGCCCGCGCGCGACTCCAGGGAGAGTTTCAGATTCAAGGGGTCGACATGGTTCGGTGACGTTCGATCTGAAGCGCAGGCTGAACTGGGATCTGAAGAGCAAAGCGATCAAGAGCGACGATCATCGGGCTATTTTGAACGACTGCGCCGCAATGGAGTGGAGCATCACGACCTTCGGTGAGCACGGATCCGTTGTCGCGCTCTGTGACGTCGAATACAACGATGTTGATCGGTCATTTCAGCGATGGCATATGGAACTGAAAGGTGGCCCATCGCGATACGAGAGGGAGCGTGCGGTACGCACTTCGGTTTCCCGCTATCGGAAGACCAGTGCAGTATTGACCGAACTCTTGTTTCTTCGGTTCGATGGGAGCAATGTTGGCCATCTCGAAACAATGCGCCAGGGTCGGAACTCGAATGGACGGTCCCGTCCCCTGAAGTACCAGGTCAACCTGGAACACGTGTCACCTTTCATCGTGGACCGGATTGTGATCTAGGTAAGCGGGCGGCATTTACACCTTCGTAAAAGATTGGAGAGATAGTTGCAGCGTAACGAGTGGAGAATCAGCCTTCTTGAGGAACATCCTTGGCTGACCGAGCAAGATCGCCAAATGGTTATCGGAACTGATCTCGATGCGCTGATGAGCGCTACGCTCCTGCATCAGTTTTTTGGCTGGGAAATTGTGGGTGTTTACGATTTAACCAGAATCTATGGTGCCGAGAGTGCGTCAATGGCTGATCTACGAAATGCCGTCTGGGTTGATCTTGATGTCAATCAGGCTGACATCAAGAGTATTGGACATCACATCATCACACTCGACGAATCCGACCGACCCAGGGGTCTTGCCAACTCTGTTAATCCGAATCTGATTCATGGCATTTCACACAAGAATTTTAGACACAAATATCCTCTGGGAACGGTCCACTTTCTTATGTATCTGCATGACATTGCACCACCCGGTAATGCAACCGACCAATTGCTGTTCTGGCTGCCCGATTCATCTTGGATCAACGCGCAATCCCATCGATTCCAGTGGAACGTCAAGGCTTGGCTACAATCATGGCTTCCAATTCCGTTGCTTCGAAACTCCGTTCTGGCGTGCGACACGCTACAATTCGAATTGGCAATGGCAGAATTCATCGACGACTTCGCATCCAACGTGAGAATTCCCAAGGGAGAAGGACAAGTCGCCTCGCGGGAATTAGGCGTCGGCGGGGGGCAGTTTGGCTTTAGTGACGGTAAATGGGTGAGCGAAGACGTACAGCCCGTCTTGGATTTCATTGGCGAACTCACAGGATGGGGAATACCTCGAGTACCCTCCGAATTCTGGAAAAAGGCTGGATCAAGGACGGTCATTAAGCAGGATCCAGCAGGAGTGGGTCGGGGTCCAGAGGTATTCTCCTATGCTTATCCCTATCCTAATTGTGTCAACCGCACGATCTTCCTGGCAGATTAGATGCTTGAGGTGCTTGTGGAGGTACCCTTGAATTTCAGTGCTGAACGTTTAGGATTATATTCTCATTATTCCATGTATCATAATCGCTTGGTGTCGGCGCAACTAGGTACGTATGACGAAGAGATTAGTCGCATTCGCTGGCGGGCATCCAGTAGAGACGCAAGAGATCCGATGGCGCGACGAAGACTTCTCGCGCTGCGGCGAATCCGGCTTCCCGCGCCAGGGAGACCCAGCCCGAGGCGGTTTCCGGGTAGTCCGCATCATGCACGTGGCCGGTGATGGCGTCCCATTCCTCGGCGGTGTACGCCGTCCAGAGGGGCCGCTGGTCGTCCCAGCGCTGGAGCCACGCCTCGCGTTCTTCGCCATCCGGGCTGGTGTCCTCGTAGATCAGCAGGTGCCCGTCCTCCGGCAGGATGGCGCGGATCGCGCGCAGGACCTCGAGTTTTTCCGCCGTCTGAAAATGATGGAGCGACAGGCCGATCCAGACCACATCCACGGGCGCGGACCAGTCCCTGAGTACTTCGGCGAAATCGGCGTGCTCCAGCGTCGCCGGACAGTCGAGCGCGGCTAGCGACAGGCGGGCCAGTTCCAGTGCCGCGGCGGAGAGATCGATGCCGTGGTAGTCGGTGATCGCCGTGCCTTGCAGTGCCGCGACCGAGGCGGAGGCGTCGCCGCAGGCGACATCGAGGAAACGAAAGGGGCGGTCGATCTCGCTCAACAGGATCTGCCGCAGCGCGGCATAGGCCTCGCGGTGAAAGAGGTAGTTCTCATCGACGAGGACGCGGTAAATGCGCCACCCCTGCTGGAAGACGGCCTGGCTTGTCTCGTGGCGCCGGTCGCTCACGGGCAGAAAAGTGTCAGCCAAGGATCGTTTCTTCCTCGGTGTGCCGGTTCACTCGATGACGGTTGCTCGCACTCTAGCGATGGGAAGTCTCTTGTCAAGGGCATGCTGGATGGGATTGGCAAACGAGTCAGTTCCTCCAAAAATGACACGCGTGCCTCGCTTTCACCGTTCCACCAAAGTGGCGGTGATCCTGATTCGTCGTCGCCGTCTTTGTTTATGCTGCGCTCAGGCGGAATCGGTGGCGCAGGTCGAGGTCGAAGGGTCCCCTGCCATCCGGTCGGCGCTCCAGGCCAGGATGTCGGGCATCGCCGCCGCAATGACCGCACCGTGCGCGACACCGGGATAGACGATGTAGTCGACCGAGGTACCGGCGGCGCGGAGCCGCGCCACAAAGGCGTCGGTGACCGCGACCGGCACGAGCGGATCGGCGGCGCCCTGCAGCACCAGCACCGGGGCCGCGATTGGCTGCCGCCCAGCGGCGTTCTGCTCGATCCGTTCCGACCAGGGCGATGCCTGCAAGACCGCGACGTCGACATAGTCGGCGAGGGGTCGATCGGCGAAGTCGGCCGCCACGGTGGGAATGCACTCCGTCTCCAGGAGATCGATTCGGGTCAGGGCAGCATCGGTGAGCGCGGGAGCGGCGGCGAGCTCCGGATAGACGCTGCTCCAGGAAGCGACCAGGGTCACGATATAGCCGGTCAGTGGCGTTGGCTCCGGCGGACCACTCGTCGCCGCGGCCAACACCAACCCCGGTTCGGCGGCAGGCGCGGCGAGGATGACGCCAGCCACGACCAGGTCTGGCGCGTAGACGGGCGCCAGTTGTCCGGCCCAGGCGGCGGCGTGTCCCCCTTGCGAGTGTCCCCAAAGCAGCGTCGACGGGGCGAGCGCAAGGTCGGGCAGGGCTCGTGCCGCCCGCGCCGCGTCGAGGACGTTGTGGGCAGCGATCTCGCCCACCAGAAACGGGTGATCGCCCGGTGCGCCAAGACCCTGGTAGTCGGTCGCGACCACGGCGAAGCCGCCAGTCACGAAACCGGCGACCTGCTGGGCGAAAAACGCGTCCTCGCCGCCGAACTGGGGCTGGAAGGGATCGAGCGAGGGAGCGCATTGCCGCGCGGTGCCGGTGGTGTTGTGACCCATGGCGATCAGAGGGAAGCCAACTGTCGGCGCGGGCGCATCGGGCGCGAAGACCGCGCCGGAAAGGGCCACGGGCTTACCGTCCAGACCGGTCGAGAGATAGAGGATGCGCCAGGCGCGGATGCCCTCAGGTGCGGAAAGCGGTTCCCGGCGGAGCAACGTGCCGGGCTCCCCGGAAGGCAGGGGGACAGGCGGCTGATAGAACGCCTCGATCGCCGCGGTGATCGTTGCCGCCGCGGGCGAGGCGGTGACCGGCGTCGGATCCTGCCCGGAGGCGCCCCGGGGG
Source organism: Thermomicrobiales bacterium (assembly GCA_046328335.1). Taxonomy (GTDB): domain Bacteria; phylum Chloroflexota; class Chloroflexia; order Thermomicrobiales; family UBA6265; genus JACCXM01. The sequence goes on along the minus strand of JAXLWU010000001.1, from coordinate 17,523 downwards.
GTGAGAGCGAGCAGCACGACCACGACGAGTGACCGCGCCACGAGTCGCCAGCGCTTGCAGTCACTTCGAGCGGTTCGTGTCTTCATCGATGTTGCTCCTGTTAGACCGGGCGAGCGGTGGGTCATCCCGACGTAGAAAGAACCACCTCGGCGCACCCCGGTCTAACGGCCAACCTGGTCCCGTACCACGACTCGGGATGCGCCTCTGCTCCCCATGCTAGGTGGTCATTAGCGAGCGATGTCGCCTCGGATCAGGGTTTCCGGCGGGCACTACAGCCGCGTGCGTCACAAGTATCATGCCGAGCTGCAGATAGGAATCTCGTCCTTCGCGATGGCGAACCACGACGACGAGGTTCCTCGTTCCTCGGAACGACATGACGTATGCACGATGCTCTAGTAGCCCGGGCATAATCCGTTGACGCAGGGGCCGTTGCAACATTGCTCGTCGCTCGTGCAGGGCGTGAATTTGGTGCCACATGGCTGGCAAGCCATTGGTGAACCGCCATAATCGCAGACTAGCGGGGCGCAGCAGTCCCCGGGACCACTACAGCGTAGGCCCTGCGGCAGGCAGGTGGCGCATGTGCCAGAGATCGTGTCGCAGAGGGCGCCGGGGCAACAATGCTCGTTGGCGCTGCAGCGTCCCCCCGGTCCATTGCAGCAGGCGCCACCCCTATCTCCGCATTGTCCCTCACAGCACACCGTTCCGGGATAACAGAAGGAGCCAAGTGGCGAGCAGCAGCGACCATCAGTGCAGGCTCTAGACGGGTCGCAGCAGTCTTCCTTCGCCGTGCATGTGTCTCCGGGAGGATGACAACACGCTTTACTGAGACTTCCGTGGGACGTGCCCAGATAGTCGCCACAGATGCCATCGCCGAGGCAACACTCGTCAGTTTGGTAGCAGGGGCTTCCTAACCGCTGGCAGCAGACGCCCGCTCGGCACTCGTCGGCGAGACAACTCTCGTCAGTTGTACAGGCGCCACCACGCCGAATGCCGCACCGGTTGAAGCAGAGGACGTCGCCTTCCTTCGTTACGGAACACTCGCTGGTTGCGCCGCACTCTCCGCCAATCGGCGTCTTGCATGTTCCGTTCTCGCACTGACCCTTGCAGCACTCCGCGCTGCTGGCACACGATGCCCCGGGCGGGGTGCAGCAAACACCGTCGATGCAGCGCGCGGGATAGTGTCGTTCTGCCCAGCACTGGCTATCGCTGTTGCAGGCACCACCCCCGAGCTGGCGGCAGCGGTTCGGTGTCTCCCGCCAATCGCACACCCCCGAGCAGCAGGGATTAGTGTCCGAGCAGATTTCGCCGCGGCTGCTGCAATGACCCTGGTACGTGCAGAATCCCGCGCCAGCCTCGCCGGCACAGCGCCCCTCGCAGCAATCGGTCCACCAATCGGTGTCAATGCAAGGCTGGTCGAAGCCGACGCATTGCGCGTCACGGCAGAAACAACCGTCGACCGTACAACCGCACTTGCCGGAGCAGCAGGAGCGTGTGTCGTTCTCGCAATCGACGCCGCGGGGGATGCACCGCTGGCCGCAGGGCGCGACGCAGGCGGTACCGTTGGGGTTGCCCTCCGCCTTGCAGCCGCAGGCCGCGCTTTCGGCTTTGATGCAGCGGCTGCCGGCCACGCCGAAGAGCCCCTCGCATGTGGCGTCGTTCTCGCACGGCGTGCAGACGCCGTAGGGCAGGCTGGCGCAAACCGGATCGCCAGCGATGCCCGTCCAGCAGGCGCAATTCGGATTGCCCTTGCATCCGCAGATCGCCCCACCGCGGCAAAGGTCCGCCTTGGCGCTGCACGCCTTGAGTGTGCAGGATTTGCACTTCTTGTGTCCCTTGCCGCCTTCGCACTTGCGCGAGCAGCACTGCGCGCTCGTGTTGCAGGGGCTGCCGTTCAGCCGGCAGCGGGCTTCGACTTGGACCTGTCGGTGCGGCGGGGGATGGTCGTGGTGCTGGCGCTTTCGCGCCGCAGTATTGACCGGAATCCCGGCAAGGGCGACCAGCAAGGCGAGAGCGTCACGCCGCGTGGCGACGTGTCCCAACGAACGCGCAATGGCGTCGAAACGTCGGTCGTCCACGGCCGATCCTCTCTCTTCAGTCCGCGGACCGTTGTCGCTTTATGGGCGATGGGTGCCGCCGACTTCCGTGGGTGCTGCGAACAGCCTCTCCCGATTCTGACTCCAGGGCTTGTGATCTATTCACTAACGATATGACGACGAGTTCGTTCATCCTAACAGTTGTTGGGTTCCGTTGATGGAGGATCACCAGTCGCATTTCCGTTGGCAGCGCTTCCGGCATTTGCCCTTCGATTCGTTCCTGCGGCACGGGCAGGACTTGCCGCATTTCAGGCGACTGTCGGCGCTCGCCTCGGGAACTAAGCGAACGATGCCCAGCATCGAGAGTCCCAGGGTGGCCAGGCTATTGACCGCTGTACGGCGAGACGTGCCCGTGGCAGTTGATCTGTGCTGCATGATCTCCTCCGATTCCATGTGACTGGCCGCACGAGCGGCTGACTACCCTCATCGTGCGCCGTAGCGGCGCGCCAGGTCACCCGTACCTTGTACGGGAATCATGCCGATATTGCCGAGTGTGAAGGGACGATCGCCTTCAGGCATTTCGCGATCGTCAGAAGATGGTGCGGCGAAACGAGAACCAGGGACATACGACCCATGTGAGGACGATGGGACCAAGCGAGCGCTCCTGACGGACGGTCCCGTGGCGTGCCGTCAAGCAACAAGCGTCGGTGAAGGATGTCCCCGGCAAACGCGATTTGTTCCCGATCCGCCCGAATTACATGGGTCACCTACATAGTTCAGGTGATGCGAGTCACGGCCGACGCCGGGATGATGGGCGCGTGGGAGCAACATTGCCGCTCCCACGACGACTCATGACGTCGGTGAGGAGCGTCCATGGACCGGAACCGTTTCGATACCTTGACCCGCTCGCTGGGCGCCGCGCCCTATCGCCGTGCCGTGCTGCGATCGCTCGGGGTCGCCGGGGTCGGTCTACTGACCGCACTCGGAGTTGGCGAAACCTCGGCCACATCCAGAAGCGACAACCACCCGCGCCGGGACGCACATCAGAGCCGGAGGCGAACTCGTGACAGGGCCCACGCGCAGCCCGTCGATGCGAAGACGGAGACCGGCGCGCGCGAGGCCGCGCCAGAGTCGATCCCGGCCCAGACTCGGCAGGAGCACGAGGGTGTTCACGCCGATCAAAAGCGGAAGGGCCGTCCGACGCCGGGCCCAACCGGCCCGACCGGCCCGACTGGTCCCGCTGGGGCCGTAGGAGCAACGCTGCCGACGCGGAGAGTCAGTTCAGGGCTCAGCAATGCCCTTCCCGTCACGGCGGGCGCCAGCGTGGGCGTGACGGCGGACTGCGAAGGCATCGGCAAGGTTGTCTCCTGCGGCTATCTGGTCTCGGTGGCGTCTCCCGCCCAACTCGTGAACACGCTGGTGAACTCGGTCGAACCGAACGATGACCGGTCGGGTTGCGTCGTCCAGTTGCGCCGGACAGCCGAAGCGGGGTCCACCGCGGGAGCGCAAATCATCGCGAAGGCGCTCTGCCTGGTCTGATGCGAATCCCGTCCCGGGTGAGATGGCGATCACCGGTCCGCGCATGCTCCTCGTTCTCTTGCCACGCAGAGCGCCAACAAATACACAGGGCGCCTACATAGTTCGGATGATGCCGGAGCGGCGCGGAAGCGGCATGCTGGACCTCGCCCCCAACCGAGCAGGGGACCGGAACCCGGCGGAGCGCCGGCAGAGACGACAAAACGGAGGAACGACGGTCGTGAACGAGAATCGATTCGATGGTCTAACCCGCGCTCTCGGGGGCGGCGCGTCGCGCCGTACCGTGCTCGAGACCGTGGGAGGCGCTGCCCTGGCGGTATTCGGCGTCGTCACCCTGTGGGCTGGCGACGATGCCGCGGCGAAGGGCGGCAAGAAGCAGAAGCAGCGCCGCCGCCGGTGCAAGTTGACGAATCTGCGGGGCAAGCGGTGTGAGTCCACCAAGGCGTGTTGCGCCAGCAAGGACTACATTTGCGGCATCCCCTTCGGCGGGGCCGAGACCGACCCGAAAGAGTGCTGCGGCGACCTGGGCGCTCCCTGCGATTTCCCCAGCGATTGCTGCGCCGGCTTCACCTGTCCGACGGGCGGCGGCGCGTGCGTCGAGGTCAAAGAGATGTGATCGCGGGTTGGTCGGCTCGATCAGGGCATCGCCACGGTGGTGACGATCCAACAGATCGTGGCGGTCGATCTCCCGGCCACCTGGTTGTCGCCAAGCACAGGCACATCGGTGGCGCGCTAAGATGAGGCGATGCTGGCGCCGAAGGGGCACATGCGACTGGCACCACGCTGCTGACCCGGTGCCGAGAGGTGCGACTGGCGTCCGCGCCTACCTACGGCGGAGCAGGGGGTTCGGATGAGCAACAACCGCCTGCCGGACACCGTCTGCAGCATTCCCGACGCGCTCGCGTATTGGGCTGAACGCACGCCGGATGCGCCAGCGCTTGTCATCCCTGGTCAGCCGGCTTTCACCTACGCGGCCTTGGCGCGCAGGACGCGCGCCATCGCCGCGGCGTTGTATCACTCGGGTGTCGGGCGCGGCGGCCGCGTGGTGGTGCTCGTACCGGACGGACCGGACCTGGCGATCGCGTTGCTCGGCGTCTCCGCGGCGGCGACCGCGATTCCACTCGCCGCCAATCTCACCGCGGCCGAACTCGACAGCGCGCTGCGCGATCTCGCGGCCGTGGCGGTCGTCGTCGGGCCGCCGCTGACGCCGGGTATCCATGACTGCCTCACGCGCCACGGTCTTCCGGTCATCTCGCTGGACGCGGACGAAGATCCGGACGTGCTGCCTCGGAGCGGGGAGACACAACGGTCACCATGCGGCGAAGCCGGACCTGATGCCGACGACATTGCGCTCGTGCTGCGGACGTCCGGCACTACTGGCGGAGCGAAACTCGTGCCGGCGACCCATCGCTGGCTGGTCGGTGAGGGCCGGGCGCGACGTGACCTGTTCGGCCTGAACCAGCACGACCGCGCGCTGGTGGTAGCGCCGTTGACTCTCTCGCTCGGCACCTGCGTTCTCTTCCACAGCATCGTTGCAGGTGCGGCCCTGATCATTCCCTTGAGTTCCGACCTGCCGACCCTGGTTGCCACCATCGACGAAGCCCGCCCGACCTGGATGTTCCCCTCGGCCGGTCTGGTCGAGTTGCTGGTCGCGTATCTGCGCGAGCAACCGGCCCCGCGCCGGTCGTCATCCTTGCGCTTCGTGCGGGTCACGGCGGCGCCCATTGCCGTCGCGGTCTGCGAGGAGTTGGCGCAACGATTGGATGCGCCGGTGCTGAACTGTTACAGCGCGACGGAGACGGGGTTGGTCGCCACCGCGTTGCCGCCACCTGCGATGCAGAAGTCCGGCTCCGTCGGGCGGCCTGTCCAGGACATCCGCATCGTCGCCGCGGACGGGAGCGATGCGGTTCCAGGTGAAGAAGGGGAGATCTGGGTCCGGGCGGCAAAGCTCTCACGAGGCTACCTCGACGATCCACCCACCAATGCGGCAGTCCTCGCCCCGGGCGGCTGGTTCCGCACCGGCGACATCGGCTCCCTCGACGAGGCTGGATTTCTCTTCCTGGCGGGCCGCCTTTCCGAGCGGATCAACCGGGGCGGCGCGAAGATCTCGCCGGAAGAGGTGGACGCGGTGCTCCTCGCTCATCCGGCGATCGAGGCCGCCGCTGTGTTCGCGGTACCGGACGCGCGGTTGGGGGAAGATATCGTGGCGGCGGTGAAACGCCGGGGCGATCACCACCCGAGCGCGCGCGACATACGAGCCTGGTTGCTCACTCGCCTCAGCCCGCTCAAGGTGCCGCGCCGCATCTGGTTTGTCGCCGAATTACCTCGCACCGCGCTAGGCAAGGTGCAACGGGCTGAACTGTGCCGCCAATGGCTCGACCAGCAGGAACGAAATGCTGGACCGGGCGCACGAGACCGTTGACTGGATCAGCGCCGATGCCAGCGTCGCGCAATGCTGGTGTCATGCTGGGCGGAGCGGAGCAATCTCCGCGTTCAGCATGGCGAGTAACCACGGCGCGGTCCTCCTTTGTCGGGACGACACGAGATTCCTTCGTTGCTCTTGACGACCGAGATGTCGCACCTGATGTCAGGACCCGAAGTCGCGATTCCGCGTTCACTGAACAGCGCCTGCTATTTTGGCAATTCGGGAACCACTTATCGCTGAGCGTTGTGATAGCGGTGGTCAAGAGCCGTAGGTGCGGAAGTAGAACCAGTAGAACACGATCCAGGTGAGGAAATACGGACCGAGCAGCCACGCCGGGTGAGAGGTACAGCGGCGCATTGCCGCGCCATACGCGGCGGCGAGGGCGGCGATCAGCAGGAAGCGGGCGGAGCGGGCGGGGATGGTCCAGAGGAGCATCGCGGGCAACGATTGCCGTTGCACCCCGGCGGTGCGGGCGTAGATCTTGTACGGCGTGCCCCGCAATGGACCGAGGAGCATGCTGGCGAGACCCTGCGCGCGCATCTCCTGCTCGACGCGGTCGATCATCGCGGGTGAGATCGCCGGAATAGCATCCAGGAAGCGCGCCGTCGCTGGAGGGCTGAAGGCGGCGCCAGCGCCGTACATGATCGCGCCGCCGAGCAGCGCCCCCGCCACCGACCAGGCGACGGCGCGGGCGCCGCCTCGCCTGTCGAAAAGAGTGATCAGACCCAGCCAGACATCGGGAACGATGAAGAAGGCGGTGGCCTCGGCCAGCCCCCAGCCAAACGCAACGGCCGCGGCCGGGCGCGACCAGACCAGATCGTGCCAGAACGCGGGTGATGAAAGGGGCGTCAGGGCGCCTTGCTCGCCATCGATACCGGCCATTGTCGCTCCTGTTTCTCGTGATGATGAGCGTAGCAGCACCATGGGGAACCGGCGCGGGCCCGCCAGCGTTCGAGGCACCGAGTGGGCGATGAGCCGATACAATGGGCAGATAGCGAAATCCGGCCAATGAAGGCCCGAGCGAGCAGGTGACGGTGTCCAGCACAGGCGTGACAGAGCGGGTCACCCGGCGTCCCATCCAGGCGCGCAGCGCGTCCTGGGCTCTCTCGCTCGCCCGCTGGCTGCAGCAGCGAGGTGTTCGTCCCAACCAGGTTTCGGTCTTCGGCGTGGTGCTCGCCGCGTTCGCCGCGCTCTGCCTCGTCCTCGCCGGCCGCAGCGAAGGGGGCGCCAGGGTCGCGTACCTCCTCGCCGCCGCTGTCGCCATGCCCCTGCGGCTCCTCTGCAACATGCTCGATGGCCTGCTCGCGGTCGAGGGCGGGCTGAAGTCCGCCCGCGGCGATCTCTACAACGAATTGCCCGACCGGCTGGCCGATCTCCTCATCCTCGTCGGGGCGGGGTACGGCATCGGCAACACCACCTGGGGACCGCAACTCGGCTGGGCGGCGGGGACGGTCGCGCTGTTGACCGCCTACGTGCGCACCCTTGGCGCGGCGCTTGGCACGTCGCACTACTTCACCGGTCCGATGGCCAAACCGCGCCGGATGCACATCCTGATCGCGGCCTGCGTTCTCTCCGCGGTGGAGACCGCGGCTGGGTGGCCGCAGGGGCGCGTACTGGCGGCGGCGCTCATCGTCGTCATCGTTGGCGGAGTCGTCACAGTGGCGCGGCGACTGCGGCGGATCGTTGCCGAACTGGAGGGGCAGCCGGTCGTCGCGTCCCCCGCCAGGGGCATCCTCACCAGCACCATCGCCGGTAGCGTCGCCCTGCTGGCGCGCGTTGCCAGCGGGCCGAGTGTGCGTTGCGTGGCGGGGACCCCGTGCCCAGGGCAGTGCATCCTGTTCGCCAACCACGGCAGTCATCTCGATTTCGTGGTGCTCTGGTCGGTCTTGCCGCGCGCGATCAGGGACCGCACCCGGCCGGTGGCCGCGAAGGACTACTGGGAGGCGAACGCGATCCGGCGCTTCGCCGCGACGCGGGTCTTCCGGGCGGTGCTGGTCGAGCGCGACGGCAATCTCGGTCAGTTGCGAGCGCAGATCGAGCAGTTGACCGCGGCGCTCGATGCCGGAGATTCGTTGATTCTCTTTCCGGAAGGAACCCGCGGCAGTGGCCGGGAGATGGCGACGTTCAAGAGCGGGCTCGATTTCCTGGCGCGCAAGCGGCCGCAGGTCGCGCTGGTGCCGGTCTATCTCGACAACCTGCAGCGGATCATGCCGAAGGGGGAGTTTCTCCCCGTGCCCCAATTGAGTCAGATCACCTTCGGCGCCCCGATGCACCTGGAGCCGGGTGAGCAGAAAGCAGACTTCCTGGCACGGGCGCGGGAGGCGGTGGCGAGTCTGCAACCGAAGCGAGCGACCTGATGGATCGGGATCTGCTCTGGCTCGGGAGCGGGGTGCTCGTGGTGCTGGTGGTGGCTTCCGTCATCGGGCTCGTGCTGGCGCGACGGGTGATGAGCGAGAAGGGCCAGGCCACCATCGCGAATCTCAATGCTCGTATCGGCTCGTGGTGGGTGATGATCGCCGTCTTCGTGGCCGCGTTGCTGATTCGCGGCATCGGGTCGGTCGTGCTCTTCGCCCTGCTGTCGTTTCTCGCGCTGCGGGAGTTCATCACCCTCATCCCGACCAAGCACGGCGATCACCGCACGTTGCTCTGGGTGGTCTTCATCGTCTCGCCGCTCCAGTACTGGCTGGTCTGGGGCGACCGCTACGATCTGTTCACCATCTTCATCCCGGTGTTCGTCTTCCTCCTCGCGCCAACCCGCACGGCCGTGGCCGGCGACACCGAGCGCTTCCTGGAGCGGACGGCGATGGTCCAATGGGCGTTGATGGTCTGCGTCTACTGCGTCAGTTTCGCTCCGGCGCTGCTCAACCTGCGCATCAGCGGCTACGAGCACGAGGGGGCCAAGTTGCTGATCTTTCTGGTGATCGTCGTCGAGAGCAGCGATGTGGCGCAGTACGCCTGGGGCAAACTGTTCGGCAAACGCAAGATCGCGCCGACGGTGAGCCCGAACAAGACCTGGGAGGGCTTCCTGGGCGGGATCGCGACGGCGGTGGCGCTGGGGACCGCGCTGTGGTGGATCACGCCGTTCGCCCTCTGGCAGGCGGCGGTGATGTCGCTGGTGATCGCGCTGATGGGCTTTGCCGGTGGGCTGACGATGTCGGCGATCAAGCGCGATCGGGGGGTGAAGGATTTCGGAACCCTGATCGCCGGGCACGGCGGGGTGCTCGACCGGATCGATTCCCTCTGCTTCGCGGCACCAGTGTTCTACCTCTTGACGCGATTCTATTTCGGGTCGTAGGTCTCGGCGTCAGCCTCGATCCGTCACGTGGCGGGTACGGGGCGGAACGCAACGCGCCCATACCATGTCGTCCCGATCGCGGGAAGGACCCCGGCGTTTCGGTTGATTCACGCCCACGCCGAGATGCCTCGCCTCCGCGCGGTATGACACGTTCTGGCGACGCTGCACATCATGAGATTCCCCGGTTGGGGGCCCGGGCGCCGCAAGCATCGCACCCCACGAAATCCGCTGTGTAGGGGGCGACGCTTGCGGCGCCCCGCACTCCCGACCAGCGGGTCAAACATCTGGAAGCGCCTCCCCCGACCCCTCTGCCGCGTGGCAGAGAAGTCGGGACAGCGTGAGGTCGCTATCCTTCGGCGGTCGCCTGGCAGGCGACGCATTGTGCCTGGCTGGTCCCTTCGTTGCCGGTGCGGCAGACCTGCTGGATGCGGCAGCACGCGTCTTCGTTGACGCAGACAAGTGTCTGCAGCGGATTGCAAAGACAGGTGCCCTCGCCGCTGGGGATGGCCGATGCGCAGTCACAGACGCCCCGGACACAGATGCCGACGTTCGGTCTTGCCGTGCAGACGGTATCCCCGTTGACGTTCAGCGCTGAGCCGTCACAGGCGATGGTGTTGTCCGGCACGTTCCGGCACGAACCGTCGACGCAGGTCGTGCAGCGCGGGCAGGTGTTGCCGCAGGCGCCGCAGTTCTGCGAGTCGGTCCGGGTGTTGATGCAGGCGCCGTCGCAGCAGGTGTAGCCCGCTTCGCAGCCGGCGGTCTTGCCATTGGGCAGGATGGTGTTGCACCCGACGACGGCGCAACCGAGCTGCGCCTGCGTGATATTCGAACCACGGAAGTCGGCGCCCTTGAGATTGGCGCCACAGAAGACCGCCTTGGCGACGTTCGCACCACGGAAACTGGCGTTGCGCAGATCGGCAAACTGGAAGCAGACCCCGCCGGCGCTGGCGCTGTTGAACTGTGCGCCGCGCAGTTCGGCACGGGCGAAGCAAGCGTTGGTGAGGTTCGCCGAACCGAGGTTCAGCCCGTCGATGAACGACTGGTTGCTGAAATCGCACTTGGCGAGATTGGCTCCCGGCTTGATCGGTTTGCTGCCGCAGTTGACGCAGATGTTGGTGCAGATCAGATCCGCCTCGCCGCGCACTCTCTCTCGCTTGCGATCCTTTCCCCGCTGCTTGCGGGCCGAGGCAGTGGCCGCGCCACCCGCGGCGCCGGCCACAGCGCTGGCCACAAGCAGGCGCAAGGCGTCGCGCCGGGTGCCCGCCGCGGCGACAAGACGACTGAGCCGGTCGAACTGGTCGCGGTCCATGCTGATCCCCTCTCTTCCTGATGATGATTCTCGAGAGGCATCCTAAGGGATCGACACTTTGTCGTAAAGCGAATTTTCATTGGAAGTGGATGAAATCAGCGGAGATGACTCGCGAACCGGAGCCTCGATCGATTCACACCGGCGGGCAGGAGATGAGTCGTGCCGATCAGATCCGCGAATGTCGTCCCGTCGCAGGGGCCTCGACGTGACCGCTGTTGGCGACGAACGACGAGATTCCTCGTGCGGCTCGGAACGACACAACTCCTGGATGCCGCCGCAAGACAATTGGCGGCGTGCCGGCATGGCGTGATACCGATTACGGACGGTGATGACTATTTTCTCATAGCGTAAACCCTCACGTGTCATGCCGTCCGACGGCACCACCGAAGCAGGAAAATCCGACTCGCGTACGTACGCGGGCGGAGCTGCTATTTTCACAGCACCCCAACCCCTCTCCCTCCGCACCACGCTGACAAGGGGAGGTAAGGCGATCTTGCCGTGCGAACCCTCACCCCAACCCCTCTCCCGTCGAGCCGGGAGAGGGGCTTCCGTGGGTCATGATGCGGCGGGATTGGTGAGAACCTTGCTACGAGCCCCGGCAGGAACATCCCAATGGAAGCCCCTCGCCCATCCCAATTTGGGTGCAGGTTTGCACCGCGAGACCGCGCTCATCCCCGTCAAATCAAGCCGAAAACGAGGTTCTCGGCCACGTGCTGGAGAACCGCCTGCGGTCGGGACGACACGAAGGCGGCGTGGCGAGACCAAGCGAATTCATGGTGGTCCCTGGAAATCTCTGGCGCTAGCGCGCCTGTTCGCGGGCGGCCTTGGCCGCGTCCATCGTGCGCTCCGCGTCGGCGGAAGCGGCGGCGTCGCCGAGGGCGCGGTAGGCGTGGCGCAGCAGGTCGTACGGCAGTTCCCAGAGCGCGGCCGGATAGCGAAACCCGGTGCGGGGCACGTCCGCGCCGTGTCCCTCGTAGAGTCCGAGGGCGATGGCGTGGCGGGCCCAGTAGAGGGACTGCTGCGGACGTCCGACGTGCCACGAGGCGTACCCCGCCAGCCAGCAGAGTTCGCCGATGCCGGCGTGCCGCGCCAGCCCGGCGGCGCACGATTCGACCGCCTCGGCCGGCCGATCGAGGATCATCAGCGATTCCGCGGCCCGATAGAGTGCCCAGGCGCCCTCTTCGTCCCACCCATCGAGATCGGCGCAGGCGCGGAAGGCGGCGATCGCCTCCTCATGGCGGCCGAGACCGGCCAGGGAATCGCCGAGGTAGTAGAACCAGCGCGGTTCGTCCGGGTGATCGGCAGTGTAGCGAGCCAGGAGCAGCACGTCCCGTTCCGCCTTGCGCCGGTAGGCCTCCGGGGACTTGCCCAGTTCGCGGAAGACGACGCCGGGTAGGGTAGCGACTTCCCCCTCGCGGTTGAAGGCCTCGTGGGTCGGGCCGACGAAGCGGCCGCGGGCGGGGAGGCGGAACAGACGTTCCTTGCCGTAGGTTCCTCCCTCGTGCTGGATGAGGATGACATCGGCGGCGATCCCGGCGAGGGCGGCGCGGAGATCGACCGGGCCGGGATCGATCCGCTCGTCGGTGTCGAGGGTGAAGGCCCACTCGGCGCCGAGTTCGGCTGCCGCCGCCAGGGCGTAGTTGCGGGCGGCGGAGAAATCGTTCTGCCAGGGGAAGGCGCGGACCACGAGTTTGTCGCCCGCGACGGCGCGGGCAATCTCGAGCGTGTCATCCGTGATCCCGGTGTCGATCACCAGGCAGCGATCGACCCAATCGGCCACGCTGCGCAGGGCATCGCCAATGACGTCCGCGCTGTTGCCGGTGATGGTGGTCGAGACGAGCACCGGCCGCGTCGATTCCGGTGCGACATCCGGTTCGGTGGCGAGCGCGGATGCGGGGGAGGCTTCCGGCGCGGCAGCGAGCCAGGTTTCGCTCTCGCTTACGAGGGAGAGAGGTATTTCGCGCCGGGGACCGAGTTCGTAGTTGGCGATCGGCACGACGAGGGGATTGGGGATGCTCCAGTCGAACGCGCCGTCCTCGCGCCACATGAAATCGTCGATGCCGAGCTCGAGCAGGCGCTGGTGGATCTGCTGGTTGTACTGGAACCGGAAGTAGTGGACGAGGCGCTGAATCTCGGCGTTGCGGTGGTACTGCGTATTGCCGGAGGTGTCGTTGTTGATGTACTGGATGTAGCCGAGGCGCCGGATGTGGACCATCCGCGTGGTGAGAAAGGTGCGAAGCAGGAATTCGTAGTCGTCGCAGACGTGGACGTCGGTGTTGTAGCCGCCGGCGGCGAGATAGGCCTCGCGGGTCCAGGCGCGGTAATGGTTGGGCACGCCGACGATGTGGCGGATGGTCTTGGCATTGATATCGGGGTAGTTGGTGACCAGCAATCGGCGGCCCTGGTAGATCTCCTCGCGGTAACTGCCGAAACCGAGACCCCAGTCATCGCCGTGGCTGCGGACTTCGCCGCTCTCGTAGATCTCGGCGCAATCGCTGTAGAAGAACCCGGCGTCGGGAAAGGTCTGGTGGGCCTCGACGATATCGAGCAGGGCGTTGGGCGTCAGTTCGTCGTCGTGATCGAGTTCGACCAGGATCGCGCCGCGGGTCAGCCCGCAGGCGCGGCGCTTGACCTCGCCGATGCAGCCGCTGTGGCGATCGCCACGGAACACGGCGATGCGATGATCGCGCTGGGCGATCTCCGTCATCTGCTGGAAGGTCGCGCCATCGTCCGGCGAATCGTCGTAGATGACCCACTCCCAGTTGGGATAGTGCTGGGCGAGGAGAGAGCGGAAGGGCCGCTCGATCTTGGCTCCCGTGAGATAGGTGGGGGTGAAGACGCTGATGAGCGGTTCCTGGGCGAAGCGCGGGGTGGTGGCGTTGACGATGTAGGCGGCGATGACCCGCTCGGCGACCGCCGCCGGATCGAGATCCCAATCGGGGAGGTTGACCCACCGCCGGCGTATCTCCAGGGGCGCCTGGCAGAGGACCGGGTAGTCGCTGGTTGCACCGAAGGTGACGATCACCTGGGGACGGAAATCGACGAGGACATGCTCCAGATCGGCGTCGTCCTGCCAGGAACGGAGAGCGAAGCCGGTGGCCTCCCAGGGGGCCATGCCGCGCAGGTGGACGCGGGCGTTCCACTCCGGATCGTCCCGTCCGAAGACGGCGACCCGGATCAGATCAAAGGCCATTGGCTCACTGATGACGCATCGCTGAGGATGCTCGATGGCTGAACCGACCAATCTTGATCTAATTGTCGTGACTTCGACTGCCTCGTATCGAAGATTCGGAGTGCCATTGTCTGCATGACTAAAGGTGGAGATTGGCGAGGTGCGAGGCAGCGTTGCCTCGCACCTCGCCAGTTTCCAATGTCCGCTGCTATGGCAGCGGTATCACGATGATGTTCCGCTCTGAGAAGGTCACGGATGTGTTTATGCCAGCGTTTCCAAGCCTGTACTTCGCAGTAAAGACATTTGAACCTGGTGTAAGCCCAGTGATCAGATAGGTTGCGCTGGCTTGCATTTCTCCATCATCCTCGAAACGCACCGCATGAGCATCAACTGCTACGTGCCCACCGGCTTGGAAGCTCATGAACCCCGCGACGGTATTGCCATTTGGAGCGATCACCGTGGTCAACGTGACAAGCGCCCTTCCGGATGCAGGGATCGTCGCAGTCAGACTTGGGCCCACTGTCGTGAGATCTCCATAAACCGTTGATGCCGTTGTCTGTGCGGTAGCGACAGTTGCCGACAGGACGCCAGAAATCGGTCCGGTGGGTCCAGTATTTCCCTGGAACCCAGTCGGTCCCTGAACGCCAGTTGGTCCCTGGAACCCGGTAGCGCCCTGCGCTCCCTGGGCACCCTGCGCGCCCTGGAACCCAGTGGGACCCTGGAAGCCGGTTGCCCCTTGGGATCCCTGGAATCCGGTCGCGCCTTGATGGCCTGTCGGCCCCGTCGCCCCCTGGAATCCGGTCGGTCCTTGTGAACCCTGGAATCCCGTCGGACCCTGGTTGCCCGTGGCGCCCTGGAACCCAGTGGGACCCTGGAACCCGGTTGCGCCCTGGGCCCCTTGCGCCCCGGTGGGACCTTGCGCGCCCTGGAACCCTGTGGCTCCCTGATGTCCAGTTGGGCCCTGGAATCCGGTCGCCCCTTGCGCACCCTGGAAGCCAGTCGGTCCTTGTGCGCCGGCTACGCCCTGAGCACCAGTCGCGCCCTGGAACCCTGTCGGCCCCTGGAATCCGGTAGCGCCTTGAGCACCAATTGCACCTTGCGCTCCGGTTGGGCCCTGGAAACCAGTCGCCCCTTGGAATCCGGTTGGTCCTTGCGAACCTTGGGACCCAGTCGGGCCTTGGGACCCCTGGAAGCCGGTGGGACCCTGGGTGCCCTGGAAACCAGTCGCACCCTGGAACCCGGTCGGTCCTTGCGCGCCTTGCGATCCCTGGAACCCGGTGGGCCCCTGGAATCCTGTGCTGCCTTGGAACCCGGTCGGTCCGCGGTCTCCGGTTGGTCCTTGTGGTCCCTGGAACCCGGTCGGTCCCTGGTTGCCCGTGGCGCCCTGGAAGCCGGTTGGGCCTTGGCTCCCAGTAGTCCCCTGGAATCCGGTCGGCCCTTGATCCCCTTGGAATCCGGTCGGGCCACGCTGCCCAGTGGATCCTTGATCACCCGTGGCGCCCTGGAATCCCGTGGGCCCCTGATCCCCGGTCGCGCCCTGAAGACCGGTTGAACCGCGGAGACCCGTCGGACCCTGGTCCCCGGTGGCACCCTGGAATCCGGTCGGGCCTTGATCACCAGTTGGCCCCTGATCGCCCCGGAATCCGGTGGGACCTTGAACGCCAGTTGGACCTTGCGCGCCCTGGAATCCGGTCGGACCCTGGTCCCCTGTCGCACCCTGGAAACCTGTTGGACCACGGAGACCGGTCGGGCCCTGAGCGCCCTGGAACCCGGTGGGTCCTTGGTCTCCGGTCGCACCCTGGAAGCCAGTGGGTCCCTGGTCCCCAGTCGCGCCACGGAATCCGGTCGGTCCCTGATCGCCCGTAGGACCCTGATCGCCCGTAGGACCCTGGTCGCCGCGGAACCCGGTTGGGCCCTGATTGCCTGTGGCCCCCTGGAATCCGGTTGGGCCCTGGTCGCCGGTGGGCCCCTGATCTCCCGTCGGGCCCTGGTCACCCCGGAATCCCGTCGGGCCTTGATCACCCGTGGCGCCGCGGAAACCGGTGGGACCTTGATCGCCAGTCGCACCCTGGAACCCAGTTGGCCCCTGATCTCCTGTTGCACCGCGGGAGCCGGTGGGGCCCTGATCACCCTGGAAGCCGGTCGGCCCCCGCTGCCCAGTCGGTCCCTGATCGCCCGTTGCGCCCTGGAATCCGGTTGGACCCTGATCACCGGTTGGCCCTTGATCGCCCCGGAATCCGGTCGGTCCCTGATCGCCCGTGGGACCCTGGTCGCCACGGAAGCCAGTTGGGCCTTGATCTCCGGTCGGCCCCTGGTCCCCGGTGGCGCCCTGGAAACCTGTCGGACCGCGGAATCCCGTTGGTCCTTGGTCGCCCGTTGCTCCTTGGAAGCCGGTGGCGCCCTGATGACCCGTGGCTCCCTGGAAACCCGTCGGGCCTTGGTTGCCCGTGGCTCCCTGGAACCCGGTTGGACCTTGGTCGCCGGTCTCGCCTTGATTGCCAGTTGGACCCTGATATCCCGTCGGTCCCTGATCGCCGGTAGGACCTTGATTTCCGCGGAATCCGGTCGGGCCTTGGTCACCCGTTGCGCCTTGGAACCCCGTGGGACCCTGGTCACCGGTGGGACCCTGATCGCCAGTGGCGCCCTGGAAACCGGTTGGCCCTTGATGACCTGTCGCGCCCTGGAAGCCAGTCGGACCCTGGTCGCCCTGGAAACCGGTCGGGCCGCGGAATCCGGTTGGCCCTTGGATTCCGGTGGCGCCCTGGAACCCCGTCGCTCCCTGGAACCCCATCGCTCCCTGAGAGCCAGTCGGACCTTGGTCACCCGTTGCGCCTTGGTGGCCGGTTGCTCCCTGGAAGCCGGTGGGACCCTGATCTCCCGTGGGACCTCGGCTGCCCTGGAATCCAGTCGGTCCTTGATCCCCAGTCGCGCCCTGGTCACCCGTGGCGCCCTTGAATCCCGTCGGACCCTGGTCTCCGGTGGCTCCCTGGAAACCGGTGGGTCCTTGTTGACCCGTTGCGCCCTGGAATCCGGTCAGACCGCGGAACCCGGTTGGGCCCTGGTCGCCGGTCGTGCCCTGGAAGCCAGTTGCACCCTGGTCTCCGCGGAACCCAGTCGGCCCCTGGCTGCCGGTCGTACCCTGAAACCCGGTTGGCCCTTGCGAGCCCTGGAACCCGGTCGGTCCCTGAGAGCCAGTGGAACCCTGATCTCCCGTGGCGCCCTTGAAACCCGTTGCCCCTTGTGCACCCTGAAAACCGGTAGGTCCTTGAAAGCCCGTCGGTCCCTGCGCCCCGGGCAAGCCGTTGGTCCCAGCCGCGCCCTGGGCGCCGGTCGGTCCCTGGAACCCGGTCGGTCCCTGCGAGCCGGTCGGCGCAGCCGGGCCGGTGTCGCCTTTGGCGCCGGTCGGTCCTGTCGGTCCTGTCGGTCCCGTTGATCCTGTGGCCCCCTTGGGTCCGGTCGGGCCGGTGGGGCAGGAGGTGCAGGTGGGACCGGTCGGGCTGCTCGATTCGCAACAGGTGGTGGGACTGGCACAGTCGCGGTTATCGACGCCGCCGCCAGGCAATTTCGTCTTGCACAGCCGGGCCTGGGCGAATGCCACCGAAGCGTCGAGGCCGCTCGATAGGGAGAAATCGGCGTCGGTCAGGCAGGCGCCGCTGAAGGAGGTATTGGTGACGTTGCCGGAAAAGACCGCCGCCTGCAGGCAGGCGTTGGTGAAGTTGCCGCCCTGGACGCTGGCCTGGAAGCGGGTGTTGC